>NC_013523.1:2055774-2741033 GCF_000024985.1 Sphaerobacter thermophilus DSM 20745 | reverse complement strand
AGTGTACGTACACCCAGCATCGGAGATGGTAGCACGTCGCCGCGCCCGGTGCAAGATGTGCCAACCGGTCACGACTCGGGTGTAAGACGAGGGGCTACTCTCCCTGCAACAGCACGCCCGTCGCACCGGCCCCGCTCAACGTCCCGCCAGGACGCCCTCGTCGAACTGAGCGGATCTCCGCTCGGAACCTGGGACTACGTCATCCTGAGCGGAGCCGGGGCGGCGAGAGCCGCCTCCGGCGAAGTCGAAGGATCTTTCCGCTGCGAGGCAGCTCCGACGCGAGATCCTTCGCTGCGCTCAGGATGACAGCAATCGAGGTCCGCGCGATCACGCCCGACTCGCCAGCTCCCCTATGGACCGCGTCGATACTCAGGCGAAGCGCTCCAGGGCGAAGGGGGAAAGGTCGATATCGACCGCCTCCCCGCGAGCCAGGTCAGCCACGACGGTCCCGGAGTATGCCCCGAGCTGCAGGCCGGACGGCCCGTGCCCGGTCGCAAGGTAGACGTTGGCGAGCCCCGGAGCCGCGCCGAGGATCGGCAGGTGATCGGGGCTGGCCGGACGAAGGCCGATCCGGACCTCGCGCAGCGTGGCCGGGGCCAGCCCCGGTGCGAGGCGCAGCGCCTCGCTGAGCGCCTCGTGGACGCCGCCAGCGGTCATGCGATAGTCGTAGCCCGAACCGTCCTCCCGGGTCGCGCCGGCCACGACGCGGCTGGTCGGGAACGTGAGCATGTAGTGCGAGTGGAAGCCGGTAATGATCGGCCAGCGGCTCGTGTCGGTCTCCGGCAGGTCGAGGTGCAGGATCTGTCCCCGCTGGGGCGCGACCGGGATCCGCAGGCCGATCGCCTCCCCGAGGGTGTTGGACCAGGCCCCACCGGCGATGATCACGGCATCGGCCGCGATCCGCCGGCCGTCGACCTCGACGCCGGTGACCCGCTCGCCGTCCCGCACCGGCCGGGCATCGCCTCGCAGCACCGTCGCGCCACGCTTCTCGGCAGCGCGCAGCAGCGCGTCTCGCATGAGCCGGCCGTCCAGCCTCGCCGACCCCGGCACGTGGAGCGCGCCCGGTAGGTCCGCCAACGCCGGGAAGAGTTCGCGGGCCTCACGCCCGTCGAGGCGCCGCACCTCGCCGATTCCCGGCATCCCCTGGTCTCGCCGCTCCTCCATCAGGCGCTGCACCTCATCGAGCCGCGCCGCTTCCTGCTCATCGCTGGCGACGAAGAGAGAGCCGACCACCTCGTAGCCGGTCTCCGTCTCGCCGTCCTCTGCAAGTTGGGCGAGCAGCTCCGGATAGAAGGCCATCGCGCGAGCAGCGATTGGGTAGAAGGCCGGAAGCGGCCGCAGGCTCGTCCCCGGCGCGATGATCCCCGCCCCGGCCGCCGTCGCCTGCCCCGGATCATTCCGGTCCACCAGCGTCACCTGCACCCCGCTGCGCGCCAGCCGGTACGCAGCGGCCGCGCCCACGATCCCGCCGCCGATTACCACGATGTCGGGCACTGCCTCACCCTCTCGTCGCTAAGTATCCCAGGCACACGTGCGGGCCGGGATGGGGATACACCGATCGCTCGTCACCGGCAGCCGCCACGGTGTCCGCGGACTGGCTGAATACCCAACCCGACTAGCGCGAGCCATTCCCGGCTTGAGGTCCACACCCCGCCGTCCGTCTCCCAGCCCGCACCTCGTTCGCGACTACCCGTCGTCGCGAGGCATTCTACCCCGCCCCAGGGCGTGTGGAGACACGGCCTCCCATGCAACAGCACCACGGGCCAGTGATCCCCCGGGTCAAGGCAAACGGCAGGGCCCTCGTGCCCATCCGTGCCCGATTGACGCCCATGTGTCGACTTCCTACACTGTCAATGGAACCCAATTCAGCACGATCTCGTCCGTACGGGGCCGCGGGATCGCCGCGGGGACCGCATCCCCGGGGTTCATCCCGACAAACTCCGCGATCGGATCCGGTAGTGGCGCAGGACTCCAGCGTCGTAGTTGGTACTCGTGGTGGGTGGTGGAAGGATTCCGCATCGTGGCACGTGCCCGTGCCTAAAGCCGCCGGGCACCAACCGGACGGTGAACACCGCATCACCTGGGAGTGCACTCTGCTGCCCTAGCCCGCTTCGAGGGGCCGCGGACACATCGCGGGGCGCTCCCGAAACGTTCATTGGAGGGCAGTCAGGGCCATGGGCTTCCGCTTTCGCAAGAGCTTCAAGGTCGCGCCCGGCATCCGGGTCAATGTGAGCAAGAGCGGCGTCAGTACCAGCATCGGACCGCGGGGCGCCAAGATCAACCTCAGCAACCGGGGCGTCCGGGCCACGACCAGCATCCCGGGTACTGGAATCTCCTACAGTAAGAACATCAGCTCGGGCGGCCGCACACGGCGGACCCGGCGCACTCAGAAGCCGTCATCCAAGACGTCAGGCGGTGGCGGGCAGCGCCCGACCGGCTGTGCGCCGGGGGCCGGTCGTGGGTGTCTGACCATCCTGGTGGGGCTGCTGGTGTTCGGCGCGGTGATCACCATCGTCGGCTATCTCTTCCCGCTGGTCATCGCCGGAGCCGTGGCCCTGCTGGGGCTGGCGTGGAAGCGACCGGAGACGGTTGACCGTCTCATGCGGCACCGCTGGGTTGCGCGCACGCCGCAGTGGGTGCGTAAGACGCCGCTGCGCTTCGCTATCGTGGCTGCGTTGGTGCTCATCCCACTGTCCGGCGTGGCAGGTGCAGCCGTCTATAGCGACAACGAAACACCGGCCATTACTCCCACGCCGGGCGTCAGCTCCGATGCCCCACCGACGGCGTCGGCTGCCCCCACGGCAACTGCGACACTCGCCCCGACACCAACACCGGAGCCGCCCACACCAACCCCGGTGCCGCCGACGCCTACTCCAGAGCAACCTACTCCTACGCCGGAACCACCGACACCAACTCCGGTGCCGCCGACTCCCACGCCGATCCCCGCCGCTGCACCGGCCGCACCGTCAGGGGAAGTCCAACAAGGCGTCAGACCCGGCGCGTTCTGCTCACCGGAGGGCGCCCGCGGCGTGACCAGCAAGGGGACACCGATGGTGTGCTCGAAAAAGCCGGGCGACATCCGCGCCCGCTGGCGCAGTCCGTAGGGGACGAATCCGATGCGGCCGCGGGGTAGAGCTTGCCCCGGCGACCGCGCCGGTACGGAATTGAGCTGGCGCGCCGCCGGGGCGGGGGTCAGGTCCTGAGTTACTGCCGAACGGCGTCGACGACCGCCTGGATAGTGGCCTCGGGAGTCGCGACGGGGATGACACAGCCGGGAGCGACCATGACGTGCCGACCCGTCAGCGCGGCGATGGCGTCCCGCGCCTGGGCGGCGGCCGCGTCGGGGGTCGTGTCGACGATGCCCTTCTCGTCGATCCCGCCGACGACGCAGTGGCCGCTGGCGCGCTCACCTTCGGCCAGGGAAGGCGAGGTGCGGCGGTCGTGCCAGTTCAGCGCATGCACCGGGTAGGTCTTCAGCTCGTCGAACATGATGTTGGTGCCGTGCAGGTGGAGCAGGGTAAAGCGTGAGCCGGCCGCCGCCTCCAGCACCGGCAGGTCGTAGCGCACGCCGAACTCGCGGTACTCCTCGACCGTCATCAGATCGGTCGTCGCGCACTGGGTCGCGAAGAAGATGCCGCCCGCGCCGCGCTCCAGGGAGGCGGTGAGCACGCCGCGCGTGACCTCGGTGATGACCGCCAGAGCCGCGTGGACCACGTCGGGGCGCTCGCGCAGGTGGGCCAGAACCTTGCCGTCCGAGAGCTTCATGGCGACGGTGAGCGGGCTGAAGATCGTCTGCAGCACCGGCACCTCGCCGCCCAGCCGCTCGTTGACCAGGCGGGCCGCTTCGACCACCTCGCGGTTCATGCCCTGGTCGGGCGCGACCGGTGTGATGCGCCGCCAGTCGTCGAGCTCCACCACCGGGAAGCGGGTCGTCTGCCGGGTGCCACCCGGCGCGCCCTGGTACTCGCTCTCCGCACCCCAATCGATGGTGGCATAGTCGCCCGGCGGCATGAGCTTGATGAAGTCGAAGTCGAAGCGGTTCTGCCAGGCCAGCGTGACATCGGCGAGCGCCTCGGCCGACTGGTCCTGGTTGGGGAAGTGGCGCCAGAGGCTGACCGGCACCCGGTCCACCTCGCGGCCCGCCAGCGCGGCCTCTACTCGCTCCCAGCGCGTCATCGCGGTCACGGTTGGTCCTCCCTCCATACCACGATCCCTCGGCGGCACGCCAGTCAGGGCAAGCACCGCCGCAAGGAGTGGGTTGCTATGCTTGGCGCAGCGATTGCCCGCTGCCGGCTCGGCGCGGTGCGACTGTACCATAGCCGCGCCGAGCTGGCGCTCCGGCGCGGAGAGAGGGACACGGGATGATTCGGGCAATCCTCTTCGACATGGATGGGGTCCTGGTCGATAGCGAGCCGGTCCACGAAGCCGCGGTCGCCGATGCCCTCGCAGCGGTGGGTCTACCGCCCCTGGCCCCCGGGGACTACGAGCGGGCCTTCCTCGGCCGCACCGATTGGCTGGGCTTCCGCGACTACCTGCAAGAGACCGGGCGAGAGGACATCGACCTGGACGAGGTGCTGGAGATCAAGGCAGCGGCCTTCGCCCGGCGATTCCCGCACGAAGTCCGGCCGCTGGCGGATGGCCAGGCGACGCTCCGCGCCATGGCCGAGGCAGGGTACCGGATCGCGATCGTCTCCGGAGCGCTGGCGTCCGAGATCGCGATGGTGGCGGAGCGCTTCGCACTCGGCCACTGGGTCGAGGCCACGGTCAGCGGCGACGAGGTGCCGGAAGGGAAGCCGAACCCGGCGCCCTACCTGCTGGGCGCCAAGCGGCTCAGAGTCGCGCCGGAGGCGTGTCTGGTGATCGAGGACGCGCCGGCCGGAGTCCGTGCGGCCAAGCGCGCCGGGATGCGCTGCCTGGCCGTCGATCGCACCGGGGATCCCGAGGCCCTGCGCTCGGCCGGGGCCGATCAGGTCGTTACGGAGCTCACCCCAGCCGCGGTGACTGCGCTGGCCGAGCACCGCACCTGAAGCGCACCGACATCGGGTACCGGGACGGAGGCGTCGGACCTACGGTGGTGGTTCGGGGGCCACGTGCTGTGGATGCCGGATCGAGTCAGCCCAGGTATGGACCGTGGGAGCCCCTTTAGTGGGCTTACCCCTAGTCAGCCCGGCGGTTTACCCCGGGCACGCGCCGACCGCGTCCCCAACGTCGATCGCTAGTGCCCACACCAGAACGGACTCGCGAACCTGGGTCTGCCGTCAACCCAAGAACTCCCTACCGGGCCGGAACGACGCGCTGGCCCTGGTCCGTGTGGTAGGTCATGGCTCGCCCGTCGACACGGAGGTGGACGCGGTAGCCAGGAGTGAGGACCTGCGCGTAGAGCCGGCCGGGCTCGGGCGCACCGAGCGCGGCGTCCGGCCAGGTGACAGCTTCGTAGCCGAGCAGCGTCACCTGCTCCGGGTCGACCCCGGCCGCACGCGCGGCGACGGCGAGAGCGTGGCGCACCGGCGCGGGCGGCAGCTCGATGGGCTCCTTCCGGTCACCCACCAGATTCCCCCTCTCCCACCTCCTCGATGCGGCGCGCCAGCGCGATGTCCTTCTCAGTCAGGCCCCCTTCGTCGTGGGTGGTCAGCGTCAGCGTTACCCGGTTGTAGCTGATATGGATGTCCGGGTGGTGACGCGCCTCGGTGGCCAGCTCGGCGACCCGATTGACGAAGGCCATCGCCTGGCGGAAGGTGCGGAACTGAAAGACTTTTTCCAGCGCGGCGCCATCGGCCGCCAGCGTCCACCCTGGGAGGTCTCCCAGGGCTCCGCGGGACTCCTCGGCTGACAATCGTGCCATGGTTGCTCCTCTCACTTGCCGCTCCCTGGTCACCATTGGGCTGCTCCACAAGTGGGTGCATACACAGCGGCACAATGGTTGCAGAGACGTCCCCTATGTGCGGGCTGCAGAGCGTCTAGGCAGCTACACCAGCCGAAAGCAGCACGAGGGGGAGATACTCACAATGACTGAACACGTCGGCGACAGGGCGTGCGATCCGCTCGCGGCGGACGCGGCGGACGTGAGCGACCTCGCAGAGGGCGTACCGTCGCTGATCGTTGCGATTACCCGGAGCAGCAGCGAGATCGCCGGTCGGGGGGACGAGGCGATCCCTTTGCTCGTGCGCTACCTGGGGCAGGTGCCGGACGTCTGGGGTGCCGGGTTGTGGCTCGTCGCGCCAGACGGCGCGACCCTGCGGCGCCGTGCGTTCCGCGGGCAGCACGACCTTCCCATCCCGCGCGGCGGAACGCTCGACGTGCAGCACTCGGTCCTCGGCCGGATCATGCGCGGAGGGCGACCGGCGCAGATCCCGGCTCGAGAAGTGGTCGCTGAGATCCTGACCCCGGACGCTGCGCCCCACGCACTCCGCTGGGTTGTCGGCGTGCCCGTAACCCACGTGGAGGAACCGCTCGGCATCCTCGGGCTGCTAACCACCCGCCAGCTCACGAGCGAGGAGATCGCGCTCCTGACCGTCCTCGGGCGGCAGGTCGCATCCGAGATCACGATGGGGCAGATGGAGTCAGGCAGGCCACCCAGCACGACCATGACCACACTCGTCGCGCAGCTCGCCCACGAACTGCGCACGCCGTTGACCGGCCTGCGTGGCAACGTCCAACTGGCGGCGATCGCCGCCCGCAAGGGCGACTACACCAGGGTCCCCGCCCGGTTGGAGGCCGCGATGCGGCTGGTGGACACGATGACCGGGGTCATCCAGAATCTGCAGGACCTCAGCCGGCTGGAGCGGGGCCGACTCGTCCCGCGACTTGTGCTGGCCGACCTCTCCGGCACGGTGCAGGGCGCGATCCGGCGCGTCGAACGCACCGGCCTCTCCGACCGGCACGAGATCTCCCTCGACGTGCCGGAGCCGATCGAAACCAGCCATGACCCGCAGCAGATGGAGCAGGTCATCTACAACGTGCTCATCAATGCCGCGACGTACTCGCCAAGTGGCGGACCGATCACCGTGCGACTCTTCCGCCGCTCGGATACGGCATGCATCTCGATCGCGGACCGCGGGATCGGCATCCCGGTCGAGGAGCTTGGCCGCGTCTTCGAGCCATCCTTCCGCGGCACACTTGGCCGTCAAGTGCAGGCCAGCGGGCTCGGGCTTGGCCTGACCATCAGCCGCGCCATCGTTGAGCGCCACGGCGGCACCATCGACATCGAGAGCCGGAACGGCGGGGGGACGACCGTGACCCTGCGGCTCCCCATCCGCCACAGCGTCGCCCCCGATAGCTAGGCACTCCCCACCGGATTCGCGTGTTGCGCGTGCCCCTCGAACGTGACGATCACGCCGTGGATTGCCCGTCTACAAGCCTTCGCCCGGCCCAAACCGCAGGCAAGCCAACCGTTCGGGCCGTTTCTCCCTGTCAACATGTACTGCGTCTGACGAAAGTCTGTCGCAGGCGTGATGATTGAGTCACAATTAGTTCATTCTCCTTGCATTCTTGCTCGCTGGACAGTAGGATTCGCCCCGGCTCGTCGCTGAGCCTGGGACATGTGACAGGATGCTTGCCGATTCTCATGAATCGGGTGCGGCAATCCTCAGGGAGACGGGGAATCCCTGGCGCCGCACTGCCCGGCATGTTCCCGCGCTATATGGGACACCGCCGTGGAGCGACACACGGCAAGGGAGGGGCACAGTTGAATAGGTGGAGACTGCTCGGCGGAGTCGCCGTCGTCGTCGCCTTGTTATCCGCGATGCTCGCCGCGCCCACCACCACCCTCGGGGCCGACCTGGCCCTCAACCCCGAGTATGCCGAACCCCCAATCCCGTCCATCTGGTCTCGCGCCGATGGACCCGCAGCCCGCACCGGGCACGACCAGTCCTGGCTCTGGGGACCACACATCCGCTCGATCACCCGCGAACCGTACGGCGGCGCGCCGGACGGGTCACGGCAGGTCTTCTACTTCGACAAGGCCAGGCTGGAGATCACCAATCCAAATGGTGATCGCAATTCCCTGTGGTATGTCACCCCTGGCTTGCTGGTCGGGGAGTTGATCACCGGCCGGATCCAGGTGGGTGATGGCAGCTTCGTGCAGACCGATCCGGCCGACATCCCGGTGACGGGCGATATCGAGAACAACCCGCTCTCGCCGACCTACGCGACGCTGGCACAGCTCGCCTCGGTGGGCGATGACGCGGAGCGCGCACGCCGCCCGCCCCAGCTCGGTCAGCCGGTAACGGCGCTGCTGCGCGCCGACGGGACGGTGGAGCAGGACGGCGTGGCCGACAGCGCCGTGCGGAACGCCGGCTACGACCAAGCCCTGGGCCACAACATCCCCGACGTCTTCGTCCGCTGGATCCAGGACCAGCCGTACGCCTGGGAGTACGTAGTCGGCCACCCGCTGACCGAGGCGTACTGGGTGGATACCATGGTCAACGGGGCGCAGCGGCGCGTGCTGGTGCAGGCGTTCGAGCGCCGCATCCTGACCTACGACCCGGCAAACCCGCCCGGCTGGCAGACGGAATCCGGCAACGCCGGTCTGCACTACCGCGTCTGGCGGGGGCTGGAGATGCCCGACGATCCGCAGCTCATCTCGCTCGCGGCCGGCGTGCCCCTGGGCGAGTTGATCGTCGGCACGGCCCTGGACCACGGCATCGACCCGTTCTTCTTCGCGGCCCTGGCGAAGGTCGCCAGTAACTTCCAACCGCTGGGGCAGATGGAGAACGGCGGCACCGGGTTCTTCGGCGTCCGACCCGAGGTCGTTGCCAGTGCCGGTGACAAGAATGCGCTCGACCCTGAGATCAACGCCGATCTGGCGGCCAGCGTCATCGCGCCGCTGGCCGCACGGTTCAGCGACATGCGCCACGTCCTCGCCGTCTACTACACCGGCTCGGATCACCCTGACTGGTCCGACCCGGCGCTCCACGCCTTCGTCAGCAACGTGCTCGATACCCAGGCGTGGATGCTGGCCGAGTTCAACCGCCCGGCCAACCTGCTTCACGAACCACCACCTCCCCCGGAGCCGGCACCAGAGCCGCCCCTGCGGCACATCGGCACCGGCCCGGCCGCCTACTACGCGCCCGGCTACACCGTTGCCTGGTGGGAGTGGACCCTCCAGCGACACGCGAGCTGGGGCAACGCCGTGCCTGGCTGGGCGCCCGACCCGAACGGCTACTACTGCGTCCATCCGGACTTCCGTCCGGGCCAGCGGCTGCGGCTCACGGCCAACGGGGTGACCCTGTGGTGCACCATTGGCGACTCGGTCGCGGCCTGGGACCAGCCCGCCTGGCGTGCGCGCTGGGCGGTGGAGCTGTCCTACAACACGTTCCAGGCGCTGCACATGGGCCGGAACAACCGGGTCGAGGTGTACGCTCCGTAGCCTATCCGCCCGGCAGCGGCGTGGCCCCGTACACGACGCCACCGGGCACTCAACATCGTTCATATGGTGGAGTGGTGGAGCGGTAACATCGCGCGAGGCGGGCCATCTGGCCCGCCTCGTTGCATGAGAGTCCTGGAAACGATGGAACGTCGCGAACGATGCACGCTCGGTTAGTCGCGTGAGCCTTGGTTATCCCGAGCGGAGCCGGCCGCCACAGAGCGGCGCACGGCGAAGTCGAAGGATCCCTCCGCCGCACAGCCGTTCCGGCGCCAGATCCTTCACCCAACCCCCTCACCCGGCGAGACGCGCTCTAGACGTCCCCGTGTTCGGCCATCCAGCGGAGGGCTTCGGCCCGTGCGCCTTCCTTGTCGTCCGGGGCGAGCACGCCGTCAATGACCAGTTCGCGCAGGTGGTCCTTCACCTCGCCGATCCAGCGGCCGGGCGGGCGCCCAAACATCGCCATCAACTCATGGCCGTCGAGCGGGCTCTGGAGTTGGGCAAGCGCGTGCTCCTCCTCCAGCCGGCGAGCGTGCTCGCGCAGGGCAGCGATCCGACGCGCCGCCTCGCGTTGGCGGTGGGCGCGGGCACTGGTAACGTCGGCCGCGGCCAGGTCGAGCAGGTCGTCCCAGAGGTCGCCGGCCTCCAGCATGAGGCGACGCACCGCGCTGTCGGTCCAGGTGCTGTCGTAGCTCGCCGGCCGCAGATGCATTTCGACCAGCCCGGCCACCCGGTCGATCAGGGCACGCTCCTGCTTCAAGCGGCGCAGCGCCTTCCGCGCCAGATCGGCCCCCACCCGCTCGTGCCCGAAGAAGTGCACCTCGCCGCGCGCATCGACCGAGCGGGTCATCGGCTTTGCCGCGTCGTGCAACAGCGCCGCCCAGCGGACGGCCAGCCGTGGCGGCGACTGCTCGACGACACGCAGGGTATGCAGCCAGATGTCCTTGTGGCGCCCGGCGCCGGTGTCCTCCGCCATCGGCACCACCTCGGGGAGGACCCAGCGCAGCAGGTCCGTCTCGTGCAGCAGGGCCAACCCCCGCGCAGCCGCGGGCGCGATGAGGAGGCGGTTCAATTCGGCAGCGATGCGCTCGCGGCTGATCCGCTCCAACTGCGGTCCCATCGCCCGCATCGCCGCCAGGGTGCGCCGGTCGACGCGAAAGTCGAGCTGGGCCGCGAACCGGGCCGCGCGCAGGATGCGCAGCGGGTCCTCAGCGAAGCGAGCCTTCGGGTCGCCCACAGCGCGGATGATCCGGCGCTCCAGATCATCCAGGCCCCCAAAGGGGTCGTGCACCGTGCCGTCGCGGGCATCAACCGCGATGGCGTTGATCGTGAAGTCGCGGCGTGACAGATCGCCGACGAGGTCGGTCCCCAGGCGGACCTTCGGTCGGCGGTCGGGCGTTGGGTAGTGCTCCTCGCGGTAGGTGGTGATCTCGACACTCACGCCGTCGAAGACGAAGCCGACCGTGCCGAACTGCTCCCCGACGGTGTAGACACTATCGGCCCCGGCCGCCGCTCCCGCCGCCTTCGTCAACTCCGGCTCGGCCGAGGTCGCGAAGTCGAGGTCGGTGACCGGCTGACCGAGCAGCAGATCGCGCACGCTGCCGCCGACCAGGTACAACTCAGCCCCATGCTGGGCGAAGGCATCCCCTAGCCTCGCGGTAATCGCCCGCATCTGCGGCGGTAGCCGCTCCAGCAGCGACCCCGTCCGCTCCGCCGCGGTCACACTTCGCTCACGGTCCGGCTCAGTCACATACCCTCCTACCCACGCCCCCCGGCGTCACCAGCACGATTCTACCCATCCACCCCACCGCAGAGCACACCCAACGCCAACCACCCCACCCTTCACACTCCGTCCCGCTCACCATCTGGCCGCGCGATCGTGGGCCCCAGTCGCCTTCCCAAGGCAGCGCACGGCGAGGGGGGCAGTGATCCCAGGTTCCCTCCGTGCCATGACCGAGAATGCGCTCCTTGCCCGCTTCACGTCCTCATCCCATCAGCCACTATTCGTCATGTGTACGTACGCTATCTCTACTCTTACACGCACACTTTACACCCCTCGACCTCAAACCCCTCTTTACAAGCAAGTCTTATTCATCTATACTGAGGACCAGTACGTTTCTCCTACAACAGTACTGTGGAGATGGGCCCCTGGTGAGTCGTGGGGGCCGGTGCTTGTGCCGGGCCGCGGCCGCCGGGTGGGTCCGGCATTGCCGTTGATGGGGGAAGGGCCATGAGGGGTCGGGGAGGGGTGCTCCGTTGCCTGCTGGTCGCGTGGCTGCTGGGCGTGGAGCTGGCGGGGCTGCCGGTGGCGGCGGAGTCGGGGTGGGAGTCGGTCGCGAATCTGCCATCGTCCGGGCGCCGGTATCTGGCTGCTGTGAGCGATAGCGACGGCCGGATCTATGTCATCGGGGGTTATGCCGGTTCCAACCTCGATACGGTCCAGCGTTATGATCCGGAGACAAATTCCTGGAGCACGATCGCCTCGTTGAACGTTGCCCGGCGGAGCCCGGTCGCGGCGCGGGGTGGGGACGGCCAGATCTACGTCATCGGGGGCTACTCCTCAACGGAGCTGGATTCGGTCGAGGTCTACGATCCGACAGAGAACACCTGGACCCTGCTGACGACCACGATGTCCACCGCGCGGGCAAACGCCGCCGTAGCGACCGGGAAGGACGGGCGAATCTACGTCTTCGGAGGGCGGAGTGCTGGGACTCCCGTTGCCACCGCCGAGGTGTTCGATCCGGTCGGTCGAACCTGGGAGTCTATCGAGCCGATGCCGCGAGCCCGCTGGGGTGCGGCAGCAGCGATGGCGCCCGATGGGCGGATCTATGTGATCGGCGGAGCGGATGCCTCCAACAAGCCGATCTCGTTCGTTGACATCTACGATCCAGCAACCGACGAGTGGAAACAGGGACCCGCACTTCCCAGTGGGCGGCGGGAGATGGGCGCGGTCACCGGAGCCGACGGACGGATCTACGTCATCGGCGGTTATGACGGAAATGCGACCAACACTGTCCTGATGCTCGATCCTCGCGGTGGCATCTGGGAGGCCGGTGCGCCTCTCAAACAAGCCCGCTACGCGATGGGGGTGACCATCACCCCGGCGGGGGTCATCTACGCCGTGGGTGGGTACAACACGAGCACGGTCTCTTCCACCGAGCGCTTCGTCACCGTGCCGGTGGGAGACCGCACGCCGCCGGTCACGACGGCTGAGTTGGATGGCCCGGTGGGGACGAATGACTGGTTCACCGGACCGGTGACCGTCACGCTCAGGGCTCGGGACGAACAGTCCGAGGTGCAGGGCATCCACTTCCGGATCGATGGTGACGAATGGCAGGACTACGTTGAGCCCTTCGCCATCGAGGACGACGGTGTTCACGAGCTGGAATTCTTCGCCACCGACACTGCCGGCAACGCCGAGCAGCCCCAGCTCCGTGAGGTGCGGATCGACGGTACGCCGCCCCGGATCGACGGCGCGCCCGATCGGCCGCCGAATGCGAACGGGTGGTATCGAGAGCCTGTCGACATCGTCTTCACGTGCGACGACGATACGTCGGGTCTCGATGAGGACGCCTGCCCGTCGCCGGTCACGCTCTCGGAAGAGGGGCGCGACCAGTCTGCCCGGGGAGAGGTAGTCGACCGGGCTGGGAACCGGGCCGAGGTGACGGTCGACGGGATCAATATCGACCGCACGCCGCCTACGATCGCGGCCGCGCTGCAGGGGCCGGATGGTGCGCCGATCGAGCCGAACGCGGCAGGGTGGTTCTCGCAGCCGGTCACGATGGTGTTCACCTGCGCCGATGCGCTGTCGGGCGTGCATGAGTGCTCCGAGTCGACGGTGCTCACCGACGGCGCCGGGCAACGCGTGGAGGGAATAGCGACCGACCGTGCGGGGAACACGGCCCGCGCGGTGGTGGAGGACATCAACGTCGACACCGTGCCGCCGACCGTCACGTTCGCCTTCCAGGATATGGACGGCCAGCCGGTCGAGCCGAGGGACGGCTGGTACCCCGAGCCGCTGCGCATCGTCTTCACCTGCTCCGATGAGGGCTCCGGGGTCCGCGCCTGCCCGGCGAACCGCACGCTCGGCGCCGGGGTGGGGCAGCGCGTGCACGACGTTGCGGAGGACCATGCCGGGAACCAGACGCCGGTCGAGATCGACGGCATCAACGTGGCCGGGCCGGCGCCGAGCATCACCTACGCGCTGGTCGATGCCGCCGGCCAGCCGCTGCCGGAGAGCCCTTCCGGCTGGTACGACCGGCCCGTCACCGTCAGGTTCATCTGCAGCGGCGGGACGGGGATGATCGTGACCTGCGGACCGGATGTGACGCTCGGCGAGGGGGCGGACCATGTCGTGACCGGTGTGGCCGTCGACGAGGCCGGGAAGCGCACTGAGATTACGGTCAGGCCGGTCCATGTCGACCTCACCCCGCCCTCGATCGATTGCGAGCTGCCGGACCAGGAGTGGTCCAACGACAACCGCACCGTGACCTGCACGGCGCGTGACGATGGGGCGGGGCTGGCCAACCCGGAGGACGCGAGCTTCACCCTCCGGACGGATGTGCCGGCTGGCGAGGAGCGCGTGGCCGCGCCGACCGATACCCGCCAGGTCTGCGACCTCGTCGGCCACTGCAAGCAGGCTGGACCGTACACGTTCGGCGTGGACCGGAAGGCGCCGGAAATTACCGCGACGGCCACCGTGGGAGGTGCGCCCTACACGCCGGGCACGTGGGTGAGCCAACCGGTGACGGTCGCGTTCACCTGTGTCGATGAGGGAGCCGGGCTCGCGACCGGGAGCCCGCCCGCGCCGGCGACGCTCGAGGACGACGGCGGCGGCCAGTCGGTGACCGGCACCTGCGTCGATCGGGTTGGGAATCAGGCGAGCCGGGTCGTGGACGGGATCAACATCGACCGGACGGCGCCGGTGACGACCGCGGCGGTCGCCGGACCGCCGGGCGACGCGGGCTGGTACCGGGGGACAGCCACGGTGACCCTGACCGCGACCGACGCCGGGTCCGGGGTGGCGGGTACTCAGTACCAGATCGACGGCGGCGCGCCGGAGTTCTACCAGCAGCCGTTGGCGATCGACACTGAGGGCACCATCCGGCTCACCGTCTGGAGCAGCGATGTCGCGGGGAACATCGAGACGGCGCAGACCATCGAGGTCCGGATCGACCTGTCCCCGCCGGTTGTCTCCTGCGAGGAGCCGGACGGCTGGCATGAGGGGGCCACCGTCGCCTGCACGGCCGTCGACACGGTCTCCGGGCTGCGCGACCCCGAGGATGCGCAGTTCACCCTGACGCCGATCCCGCAGGGTATGCAGGTGGCAAGCACCGCCGGGGACAGGACACGCACGGTCTGCGATGTGGCAGGGAACTGCACCGTCGCCGGGCCGGTCAGCCTCCCGGTCGACACGGCGGCGCCGGAGATCCAGATCGTCGCTCCGGCGGGGACCTACCTGCTCAACCAGAAGGTCACGGCCGAGTACGCGTGCGCCGACGGAGGTTCGGGCGTCGCAAGCTGCCAAGGCCCGGTGCCGGCCGGCGCGCCGATCGACACGAGCCGGGTGGGCAGCCACACCTTCCGAGTGGACGCGCGCGACGCCGCCGGCAATACCGCCAGCCAGGCCGTGACGTACCAGGTCCGCTACGGGGTCGAGCAGACCGGTCAGCTCGGGCTTGGGCCGTTGGTCTGGGTGCGGTTGCGGCTCGTGGATGCCGATGGGGTGAACCACTCTGCAGCGGCGCATCGCCTGCGCGTCACCGGGCTGACCACGGAGGACGGCGCGGCGCATCCCCGGCCACTGGTACGGCTCGTCTACGTCGGGCGGCAGCGGCAGGGCGGGGAGTATCTGGCAATGGTGTCTACCTGGGGCCTGCCGCCCGGCACCCACACGCTCTGGTTCACGGTCGACGATGATCCGGCACCCTACGCCGTCGCGCTCCGCACGGGTCGGCTGGGGTGGATCTGGCCCTGGGGCCGGTGGTGACCCTGCGCCCCGCTGCCGCTCAGGACGACTGCACTGCCTCGTCGAACATCCGGCGGTAGAGGTCGAGGCAGGCATCGCCCCGACACGGTGCGGGCGTCATGCCGATCACACGATGATGCTGCTCGACGTCGAGGTCGATCTCCGGAAGGCCGAGCCCGCTGTACTGCTTGCCCGACGGCAGGACGAAGGTCGGGCTGCCGGGGACGCGCAGCCGTTCCCAGCCCTCGCGCGCCTCTTCAATCACCTGCGCCTTGCCGACGCCAGCGTCGAAGTCGGCCACGAAGCGGTCCAGGTCGAGCTCGGCCTGCTCGGCCAGGTCGATCAGCACGTGGCGCATCGAGACGCAGGCGCTGTCGCGGAAGAAGGCGACGCGGATGGCCCAGGCCATGTCGTCGGCCTTGTCCAGGCCCTGCCGCTCGGCGCACTTGACGGCCTCGAATGCCGGCCAGAAGGTGACCGGCCACTCACTGGCCGGCCGGTGCCACGGCTGGTAGGGCAGGTCGGGCTCCTCCAGGGCCAGCAGCGGCAGCTCGTTGTCGAGCACCTTCTTGGGTGTCGGCTCCCGGTTGACGTACTCCAGCGCCAGGCTCTTGTGCACGATGGCGATGCGCCCGCGGTACTCGTCGCGCAGCCGGCGCAGCCGGAACGCGGTGACGAAGGCGTAGGGGCAGGAGAGGTCGGCGTAGAGCGCGACCTGGACCGGCTCGGCCACGGTGGGCACACCTCCTCCCGGGAATCCGGCCGGGTCAGTGTTTCTGCCCGGCCGAGCGAGCGCCGCGGAACGCCGCTCCGAGGTGGGCGCGGCTGATGAAGATCACGATGGCCCCGGCCACGAGGTAGGCGATCGACATCTCGACCCGGATGTCGGCGAAGACGAACTGAGTTGCGAACATCCCGAAGAGGAATCCGGCGCCGATCAGCGACAGCCGGAGATCCAGCAGCAGCAGGACGGCGAAGAGGGACTGCGCCGCCGTGAGCAGGATCTCGTGCTGCTGGCGCCCGTCGAGCGGCAGCGCGCCGGGATGCCCCAGGCCGATCGAGTAGATCAGCGGTAGCATGGCGACCAGCAGCGTCCACTGGTTGACCTTCGACGAGACAAGCGCCCCGAGGGCGGCACTGGCCGCGCCGCGCCAGGCGAAGATGCTCACCACCACGAACTCCGGCGCCTCGGAGGCCAGCGGCGCCAACCACTGCACCAGGAGGAACTCGTCCACACCGATCTGGGTACCGGTTTCGATCAGCGCGTGCGCGAACGGCTCGGCCACCAGGAGGATCGCAACAGCCGCGAGCAGCCCCAGCCCTGCGACCATCAACCGGCGTGGCCGGGTCGGGAGTGCTCCGATGGTCGCCGCCGGCCCGACCAGGTGCGGCTCCTCGGCCGGCATCCGCGCCAGCCGCAACACGTAGACGACGAAGATCCCGACCAGGATCGCGCAGTCGAAGAGGGACAGCGTCCCCTTGATCGGGAGCACAAAGGCGTAGATCGTCGCCGCCAGTAGCGCGATCAGCTCCAGTCCGTGCGCCGGCTCGAGCGACACCCGGGTCTTCCGCGTCCGGAGCCAGACGAGCACGATCACCAGCGGCCAGGCGACGCCGACGAGGAGCCGGTTGGCGCCGGTCATGTTGGCGATCGCGTAGTGGGAGTACGCGGGGTCCTTCGCCGCCAGCCAGGCAAAGGTGGCGTCCACGATGTACTCGGGCAGGATCGCGATCAGGGCAAGCAGCGCCAGGGCCAGTCCCTGCGAGATGTCGAGCTGAATCACCTCGGCGGCCCAGGAGAGCAGGAACGCAGCGCCGACGATGGCGATACCGAGTATGAGCGCTGCGACCGGCGGGGAGACGTGGTAGACCCCCAGCTCCAGCGCGATGCCCGGCACCAGCGCGAGTATGGCGAGAATGAGCGGATACCATCTCTGCATGCGAGGCTTTCCCTCCTGGAGTGCTCTCGGCCGCCCGCGCGGCGCGCACGCCGAGACAGCCTACACTCCGCATGCTGCGTGCAACAACGTCTTCCTCGTTACTCCCCGCGTTGAGGCGGGCGAGCTCCTCAGCTCCTCGCTTGGTCCTCGCAGGGCACGTTGCTGTAGCCCGAACGGAACGGCGTAACCGACGCGGTCTCCGGGTCGAAGCGATGGCGCACCACGCAGCCGGTGTCGTTGCCCAGCAGGTGGATCGAGATCGACGCCTCGCTCGACGTGGTCGTCACGCTGTGGATGTCGTCGGTCGGGGGCAGCAGGGTGTAGAACTCACCCGCCCGCACCGTTCGCTCCTCGATCAACTCCAGATTCGCCTGCCCAGCGTCGTAGTCGGTGGCGATGGGAGCATAGACCCGCTCGAGTTGCTCGCCGCGGTAGAGCCCGACCAGCCCCCACGCCAGGTGGTCGTGCACCGGGGTCGTCGACCCGGCCGGGACTACCAGGGAGAAAAGGCTCAGCGACCGATCGGCCGAGCGGTAGAGCAAATACTGGCCGATCCCGCCTCCCATGCCGCTCGCTTCGTAGGGCCGTGCGAACTCGTCCGGCAGCCAGCCGTCGGTCTGCAGCAGGCGGCTGAAAGCCGGGCGTAGCTGCTCGACGAGCCGCGCCGGGTCCGGCTCTGCGGCGCGGGCGGCCTGCACAGCGGCGATGAACTCGCGCACGACGGGAGAGTCAACGTAGTACTCATCGGCGGTAGGCTCTTGTGGTGTCATGGCTCCTCCCAGGCTGGGTTGCGACGGGGTCGCACGGGCACCCCCCGGGCTGACAGGGTACGTCATGGGGCCCCCGCGAGCAACGTCCTGCGCCATCGAAGAGGAGCGCCGGCCACTTGCCGGCGCTCCTTCCTTCGCGGGCTCGTTCGCACGCGCTGACCCCGGGGCAGCACCTAGACCCGGACGGCCGTCCCCGATGCGGTGACCATCAGCATCGCGCCGCCGGAGCCGATCTGGATCGCCTCATAGTCGACGTCCACCGCGATGACGGCGTTCGCGCCGCGGTCCCGCGCCTCCTGGGCCATCTCCTCCAGGGCGATCTCCCGCGCCCGTCGCAACTCCTCTTCATAGGCGCCGGAGCGCCCACCGACGATGTCGCGGATGCTCGCGAACAGGTCGCGGAAGAGATTGGCACCCAGGATCGCCTCGCCATGGACAATGCCGATGTACTCGCGGACCGGCTGCCCCTCGATCGTTGTGGTTGTCGTCAGGATCACCCTTCTCTCCTCCGACTCGTTGCGAATGGTCCGGCTGCGGGATGCGTCTGTACGCACTCCGCAGCCCGATGCTACCACCAGACGGACCTGTCGCGGTGCCGTGTGTTGAGCGCGCCGTCGCATCATTCATGAACTTTGACGAATTACCGTGGTATACCCGCCAACAGTCCGCTCCCCTTGTGTCATCCCGAGCGAAGCGAAGGATCTCACGCGGGAGCGGCCACGCCATTCCGAGATCCTTCGGCTCGGACGGAGCCGCCGCCCGGCACGGGCTCTCCGGCCGGCTCCGCTCAGGTTGACAGCGACCGAGCCACGGCCCCACTGCAACACCATAAGTCGTCAAGCCTCATCAAGACCGAAAGTCTCACCCACGAGCGGATGCACCGGCGCGATGTCCGCGTGGGTGTGCTGGGGACGGTATGCTTCAGTGGACGCGCACCGCGGGCTGGGCGACAATAGGCTGGCGGTCAGCGGACGTGGACACGACGAAAGGGATAGTGTGGCATGAACCAGACTGGCGCGGCGCAGGAGACCTGGAACACTGCCGATCTCGTCCGCAAGGACAAGGCGCACATGCTCCACCCGGTGTCCAACCTGCGCCAGCTTCAAGAGTACGGGCCCCTCGTCATGGCCCGCGGTGAGGGGGTCTATCTCTGGGATACCGACGGCAAGCGCTACATCGACGCCTTCGCCGGGCTGTGGAACGTCAACGTCGGTCACGGCCGCCGCGAGTTAGCAGATGCGATGCGGGAGCAGGGGGAGCGCCTCGCCTTCAGCCCCACCTTCTTCGGCCTCGCTACCCCGCCGACTATTGAGCTGGCGGCCAAACTGGCCAGCCTCTTCCCCGGCGACCTGAACTACTTCAACTTCACCTCCGGCGGGGCTGAGTCCAACGAGACGGCCATCAAGATCGCGCGCTACTACTGGGCGCTGCGCGGCAAGCCGGACAAGGTGAAAGTCCTCTCCCGCATGATGGCGTACCATGGCATCGCCATGGGCGCGCTGTCGGCCACTGGTATTCCGGCTTACTGGCAGGACTTCGGCCCGCGCCCTGCCGGCTTCATCCATCTCACCCCGCCCTACTACTACCGGCACGGTGAGGGCATGACCGAGGACGAGTTCGTTGACTCGCTCGTGCGGGAGCTAGAGGAGACGATCCAGCGAGAGGGTGCCGACACCATCGCCGCGTTCATCGGCGAGCCGATCCAGGGCGCGGGCGGGGTCGTGGTGCCGCCAGATCGCTACTGGCCGGCCATCGCCGAGGTGCTGCGGCGGCACGATATCCTCCTCATCCTCGATGAGGTGATCACCGGCTTCGGCCGCACCGGCACCTTGTTCGGCATGCAGCAGTACGGCATCACGCCCGACATCGTCTCCTTCGCCAAGGGGGTGACCTCCGGCTACGTGCCGCTCGGCGGCGTCGGCGTCAGCAGCAAGATTTTCGACGTGCTGGCCGAGCCGGACCGCGTCTTTATGCACGGCTTCACCTACTCCGGCCACCCGGTGGCCTGCGCCGTCGCTCTCCGCAACATCCAGATCATCGAGGAGGAGAACCTGGCGGCGAACGCCGGGGAAGTCGGTGCCTACATGATCGGCGAGCTGTCGAAGTTGCTGGAGCGCCCGTACGTCGGCAACGTCCGCGGCAAGGGGCTGATGATGCTGGTCGAGCTGGTGGCCGACAAGGAGACGAAGGCCAAGTTCGACCCGGCGCAGAACCTCGGCGGGCGCTTGCAGGCCGCCACGCGCAAGCGCGGCATCATCGTGCGCTGCAACCCCGACTCCATCGCTATCGCGCCGCCGCTGATCCTGACCAAGGAGGAGGCGAGCACTGTCGTTGAGGCGATTGCCGATTCGCTGACCGAGGTGCTCGGCTAACCGCCGAGACGTCACCCACCGGCGTGCGGGGCGACCGGTGGAGATGGAAGCGATACCGGGAATGGCGGGGCCCGGATGCGTCGCGCATCCGGGCCCGTCGCGTCCGAGCAGCAACAGGACGGCGAGGGATGGAACGGGACACAGCGCTCGACACCGGCGCGGCAAGCGAGCGGGCGTCGGAGGAACCGCAGGCCGGGCGAGGTGGACAGCGTGCGCTCTCGACCCGCGCGCTGCTGCTCGTCCACCTCTCGCTCCTGTTCGTGGCCGTCTCCTGGGGTTCGAACTTCGTCTCGATCAAGTACCTGCTGCGCCGCGTCGACGCAACCGAGGTGCTGATGATCCGGCTGACGCTGGCCAGCCTCTGCTACGCCGGGTTTCTGCTCCTCTCCGGCCGCGGCTTCGCCCGCTTCTCCCGCGCCGACTGGCGCAAAGCCGCGCTCATGGCCCTGCTCGGCGTGACGATCAACACCGGCGCGGTGGCCTACGGCGTCCAGATGATTCCCGCGGCGGTCGCGAGCCTGATCGTGACCGGCAACCCGGTCTTCACCGCGCTCATTGCACGCGCCCTGGGCCAGGAGCGGCTCACCCCGCGCAAGCTCGGCGGGATCGCCGTCGCGTTCACCGGCTTCCTGGTCGTGCTCTTCTACGGCGGGCCGGAGGCGCAGTTCAGCGTGCGCAACGCCCTCGGCATCCTCATCACGCTGCTGGGGCCGCTGGCCTGGGCCTTCTACACCGTGCTCAGCAAGCCGCTGCTCGTGCGCTATGAGCCGGTGCAGTTCGCGGGGACCGTCACGATCCTCGGTACTCTCCCGCTCTTGCCGCTGTTCGCCACCCGTCCCGGAGTGGTGCGCGAAGCCCTTCGGTTCGGCCCGGCGGAGTGGCTGGCGGTGCTGACCATGGTCGTCTTCGCCCTGGTGCTGGCCTATGCGCTCTGGTACCGTGGCCTACGGGTGCTCAGCCCGACGCAGATCGCCGTCTATATCTACCTGGTGCCAGTCTTCGGCACGCTCGGGGCCTGGCTTCTGCTGGGAGAGCACATCACCATCTACCTGCTGCTCGGCGGAACCTTGATCCTGCTCGGTGTGATCTTGACCAACACGGCGCGCCGCGGCCCGGTCGAGCACGGCGAGCGCGCCCGGAGGAGGGCACGATGAGTGAGTTGACGCACTTCGACGAGCGCGGTCAGGCGCGCATGGTTGACGTCGGGGACAAGGCGGAGACGCACCGCGTCGCCATCGCCCGGGGCGAGATCCGGATGCAGCCGGACACGCTGCGGATGATCGTCGAGCAGCGCGCCGCCAAGGGTGACGTGTTCGGCGTGGCCCGGATCGCCGGGATCATGGCCGCCAAGAAGACTCACGAGCTGATCCCGCTCTGTCACCCGCTAATGCTGACCGCGATCACCGTCGACTTCACGCCCGACGAGGAGCGCGGGGCGGTTGTGATCGAGGCGCGGGTCGAAACCCGCGGCCAGACTGGGGTCGAGATGGAAGCCCTGACGGCGGTGAGCGTCGCGGCGCTAACGATCTACGACATGGTCAAGGCGGTCGACCGGG
This sequence comes from Sphaerobacter thermophilus DSM 20745, assembly GCF_000024985.1. Lineage (NCBI taxonomy): Bacteria > Pseudomonadati > Thermomicrobiota > Thermomicrobia > Sphaerobacterales > Sphaerobacteraceae > Sphaerobacter > Sphaerobacter thermophilus. The sequence goes on along the minus strand of NC_013523.1, from coordinate 2,719,063 downwards.
GCATGGTCATCGATCAGATCCGCCTGGAGGAGAAGCGCGGCGGCCGCTCCGGTACCTGGCGCCGCGAAGGGTAAGCGGTCTTCTAGGAAGCGCCGGCGCTCCTTCAATCGGACACCGACGACTCCTGCACCGGGCGTCGCGTAGCGGTCCGAGGGCCGTGCTCCGGATGGCGGGCGCGGTAGAGCCAGCCGAGAACGAAGCCGACTGCGCAGAGGAGGGCCATGATCCCGACCGCGATCCGCACGCTCAGCGTCTCAGCGAGGTAGCCGAGTGAGAGGGAGCCGACCGGGGCCGTGCCCATGAAGAGGAAGATGTACAGGCTCATCACCCGCCCACGCAGCTCCCCGGGCGCCAGGATCTGCAGCCGCGAGTTGGCGGTGGCGGTGAAGACGATGCTGCCCGCACCGAGCAAGACCAGGATCCCCACCGTGAGCGGCGCTGACGTCGAGAGCGCCAGCAGCCCGAGCAGCACGGTGAAGCTGCCCGCCCCCATCAGCAGCAGCCGCTCGGTGGGGCTGCTCACATAGGCCACCCCGAGCGCAGCGACCAGTGAGCCGATCCCCATGGCCGTCAGCAGGCCACCGAAGCCCAGCGCGCCGGTGTCGAGGACGTAGCGGGCAATGAGCGGCAGGATGACGGTGAACTGGTAGCCGAAGGTGCCCAGGAAGGCCATCAGAATCAGCACCAACGCCACCGCGGGCGTGCGCACGGAGTAGGCGATCCCCTCGCGTAGCCGCGCCAGCACCGGTCCCCGCACCGGCGGCGGCACATCGTAGAACTCCTCCGGGCGCATCATCAACAGCCCGACGATGACCGCCACGAAGCTCACCGCGTTGGCATAGAAGGGGACAGCGATGCCGAAGGCGGCAATCATCGCACCGCCGATGGACGGGCCGACAATGCGGGCCGTATTGAACAGGCTGGAGTTGAGCGCCACCGCGTTGGGCACGTTCTTCGGCCCGACCATCTCGACCACGAATGCCTGCCGCGTCGGGTTGTCGAAGGCGGTCGCCAGCCCGAGCACGGCGGCCAGGATGTAGATGTGCCAGATCTCCACCACATCCCAGGAGATCAGCAACCCCAGGATGAGCGCCTGGATCCCCATGACGAACTGGGTGACCAGCAGCACCTGCCGCTTTGGTAGCCGGTCGGCGAAGACGCCACCGAAGAGTGAGAAGAGCGTCATCGGCAGGAACTGCAGCGTGGTGACCATCCCGAGGGCGAAGGAGGAGTCGGTAAGGTTCAACACCAGCCATGCCTGAGCCACCCGCTGGACCCAGGTGCCGGTCACCGACAGGAGCTGGCCGAACCAGAAGAGCCGGTAGTTGCGGTTTGAGAATGAGGCAAACGTCCGCGCGAGAGACCGGCTCAGACGGCTGCTCGCCGGGACGCCTCCAGCGCCGCCGGTTGCTTGCTGTCCCACCTGTTCCCGGCTCTGCTCCCGCATCATCTCCGTCGCCTCCCGCTTGTGGCGCCGGCTACCCCATCACCGCGATGGCGAGCACCCCGGCCAGGATCAGGACGGCGCCAGGGATACGCTCCCGGCCGCCGCCCTCACCCAGCACCCACACGCCGAGGACTGCGCCGATGACGATGCTCACCTCACGCAGGGCCACGATGTAGCTGACCGCCGTGAGCCGCATCGCTGTGAGGATGATCAGATAGGTCCCCAGTACCAGTAGGCCAACCACGAGGATCGGAACGCGGTTCTCGTCCCACTCGCGGCGTAGCCCGGCCCGGCGGCGGGTCAGGATGTAGGGCGACAGGCCGAGGGTCATCCCCGCCATGAGCAGGTAGCCGTAGACGACCGGGTGGACCCGGGCTACCCCCGCCTTGTCGACCAGTGAGTAGGCACAGATCGCCAGCCCGGTCAGCAGCGCGAAGAAAGTGCCGAGGTTGACACCGCTCCGTTGACCGGCCGCGATGCCGAGCGGCTGGCGGACCAGCGCCCGGAGCGGTTCCTGGTGCATCACCAGGATACCCGCGACGACGAGCGCGATTCCGACCCCGCCGGCGAGCGAGATGCGCTCGTGCAAGAGCGGCAGGGCCAAGAGCGGCACGAGCGCCACTCCAGTGCCGCGAGCAATCGGATAGGCGAGCGAGAGCGCGCCGTGGCTGTAGGCGGCGGAGAGGCAGAGGTAGTAGGCAACGTGGATCGTCGACGTGGCCGCTACGAAGGGCCAGCCATCGGCAGGGATTGGGTGGGCGCGCAGGAAGCCTGCAAAGGGCAGTGCGTAGATCACGAGCGTTGCCAGGTTCGCCAGGAAGAGAAACGCGAGCGTGTCCTGGCTGCGTTTGACGAGCAGATTCCAACTAGCGTGCAGGCTGGCCGAACTCAGGACCAGTACCGTCGCGAGGATTCCCATACGCCCATCATACCACCGCCCGCGCCGGCCCCGGACCCGTCCGCAAGCTGCTACGATTAGCGGACGGCAGCAGGCGATGCAGAGTGGAGTCGAGGAGACGATGGGCGAGCGCGTTGAAGGGAGCGAGGTCCAACGGCTGCGCGCGGAGGTGGTCCGCGCGCACGATCGGTTCACGGCCCTGGTGGCCGGGATCGACCCAGTCGTTCTGGAGACAAACCCTGCGGTGGGTTCCTGGTCCGTGCGGGACGTGACGGGGCACCTGGCCGACTGGCATCGGGAGATGCTGGACGCCGCTGAGCACATCCTGGGCGGACCGAAGCCGCGACACCATCCGATCAAGCACACGCAGAGCTTCAACACCATGTCCGCCGCCGTACGGGGCACCGAGCCCTGGGAGCAGGTCGCGGCCGACCTCGAGGCCGCGCGCGACCGCGCCCTCGCCTTCCTCGACCGGCTGACGCCCGAGCAACTCGGCGCGATCGGCCCCTTCCCCTGGGGAGAGGTCGGCCGGCTGCACCGCCTGATCGAGGAGATGGTCGAGCACGTCGACGAGCACGCGGCGCAAGTGGGGGAATGGCGTCTGCGCCTCGGGTGAGCAACGGGAGCGCAGGCGTCTCGCCCGTCCCCCGCGAAGAGACTCTCCTCTCCCAACATTGGGAAAGGGGTCGGGGGTGAGAGCCGTTCCCACGGGGAGGACGCCCGCGCTCCTTACGCCAGAGGAGGCCCCGAGTCATGACAACCACCATCGAGTGGGAACGGGACTTCGCGCACGCCGCGGAGCGCGCCGCTCGCGAGCGCAAGCCGCTCCTGATCGACGTCATGAAAGACCCCTGACGCGGCTGCGCCAAACTGGATGCCGTGACGTATCCAGACGCCCGTGTCGTGGCCGCGGTCACCAGCCGCTTCGTGCCGCTCAGGCTCGACCTCTTCCGCGACCCGCGGGAGGTCGTGCGGCCGCTCAACGTGATCTGGACGCCGACGATCCTCTTCGCCGACCGGCGCGGCACGGTCCACTACCGCAGTCTGAACTTCCTGCCCCCCGATCTGTTCCTCACCCTGCTCGACCTGGGCGAGGCCTGGGTGGACCTGCACTGGTCGCGCACCGACCACGCTATCGAGTTGCTGCGCGGCGCCTACGAGCGGGACCCCGACGGCGCGCTCGCACCCGAGGTGCTCTATCGCCTGGGCATCGCCGTCTATCTCAAGACCCGCTCGGACCCGGAGATGTACAAGGTCTGGGACATCCTGCGCGCGCGCTTCCCCGACTCCATCTGGGCCGCGCGCGTGCCGTAGGGGTGCGTCAGGCTCTGCCCGCGTGCTCGGCGGGCAGCAACCTGCCCCTACCGCGGGTTGGGATGGGTCAAGACGGCGTCGACGACGGAGAGGAGGTCGGTGAGGTCGAACGGCTTGGGAATGGCGGCCGCGGCATCGAGCGTCTGGGCGTGCTCCTCCAACCGTCCCCCGGCCGACAGCAGCACCACCGGCACGTCGCGCGCCACGTCGAGCGTCAACTGGCGGCGCCGGAACTCCCAGCCGTCCATCTTCGGCATCCAGAGATCAAGCAGGATCAGATCGGGGCGCCACTCGTTGAGCACATCGAGCGCCTCCAACCCGTTCCGGCACGCACGCGTGACGTAGCCCTCGGCCGCCAGCACCTGCGTGATGATATCGACGATCGCGGGATCGTCGTCAACGACAAGGATCGAAGCGGCCGCTGGCGCCATTCCCTCGTCTCACTAGATCACTCGGATAATGCTGCGTATTGCGCGTTCCCTGACACCCAATCCTGCCGCATAGGCGCAAGCACACGGGCCGCGCGTTTAGGACGCGGCATACCCCTCCGGGTAGCAGCTGGTCGCAAGGGGCATGCCGTGATGCTTCATCAGCATGGATTGGTCGGTACGCAATCCAGACACCGACGGCGTGCCCATGGAATAATCGGCAGGCAGACACTCGGTCGAGGATGCAGGGAGGAAAGGGACCTCATGACCGAACGGTTGACGTCGCCGCCTGCCACGAGAGTCGAACCCGTAACCGAGGTGCTGCACGGGCACACCATCGTAGACCCGTACCGCTGGCTGGAGGACGACGAGTCACCGGAGACGCGCGCCTGGGTCGACGCTCAGAATGCGTACACCCGCCGCGTACTCGACGCCTCCCCCTCCCACGCGCGCATCCGCGCCCGGCTGGAGACGCTGCTCTCGATCGGTGACATCTCGGCGCCGGTAATGCGGGGCGAGCGCGCCTTCTTCCTCCGCCGGGAGGGATATGAGAACCAGCCGAAGCTGTACCTGCGCGAGGGGGACAGCGAGCGGGTGTTGCTCGACCCGAACCAGGAGAGCGCCGAGGGGACGACGGCTCTCGACTGGTGGTACCCCTCGCCCGACGGCACGCTCGTCGCGTTCGGCTACTCCCAGGACGGCGACGAGGAGAGCGTGCTCCAGGTCCTCGACGTCGCGCGGGACACGCTGCTCGCCGAGCGCATCGACCGGACCCGCTTCTGCAGCCTTGCCTGGCTCCCCGACGCATCCGGCTTCTACTACACGCGCTATCCCCAGCCCGGCGAGGTCCCACCGGGTGAGGAGCGCTACCACCGCAAGGTCTTCTTCCACCGGCTCGGAGACGACCCGGCGGCTGATCCGCTCGTCTTCGGCGACGGGCTCCCGGCGGAAGCCCAGCCGCACGTCCGCCTGTCGCGCGACGGTCGCTGGCTGATCGTCACCGTGAGCCACGGCTGGGCGCGGGCCGACCTCTACCTCCACGACCGCACCCGTCCCGAAGCCGGGTTCATCCCCGTCTTCGTGGAGGAGGAAGCGCTGGTCGAGGGGTTCGTCCACCGCGGGCAGCTCTACCTGCTGACGAACCTCGATGCGCCACGCTACCGGCTGCTGGCGGTCGACCCGGAGCGCCCGGAGCGCCAGCACTGGCGGGAGATCATCGCCGAGCCGGAGGAAGCACGCATCGAGCAAGTCGTCCCGGTAGGTGACCGGCTGGTGGTGCAGACGCTGGTGCGGGCGACCTCTCGCCTGACGCTGCATGACCTGGACGGCCGCCCGGTGAGCACCCTCGACCTGCCAGGGTTAGGGACCGTCTCCGGCCTGAATGCCGAGTCGGAGGGCGATCGCGCCTTCTTCCGCTTCGAGTCGTTCACGGTACCACCCACGGTCTTCCAGTGCGACACTGCCAGCGGTCGGATCACCGAGTGGGCCGCGGTCGAGGCGCCGATCGACCCGGCCGCGTATACCACCGAGCAGGTCTGGTACCGCTCGGCCGACGGCACCCTCGTTTCCATGTTCATCGTGGCTCGGGCAGGGACGCCGCGCGACGGCAGCGCCCCGGCGCTCCTCACCGGCTACGGCGGTTTCAACATCAGCCGCACGCCACTCTTCGACCGTCGCATGTTCTTTTGGCTGGAGCAGGGCGGCGTCTACGCGCTGCCCAACCTGCGCGGCGGCGGCGAGTATGGCGAGGAGTGGCACCGCGCCGGGATGCGCGAGCGCAAGCAGAACGTCTTCGACGACTTTATCGCTGCGGCGGAGTACCTGATCGCCGAGGGTTACACCCGCCCCGAGCGCCTGGCGATCCTCGGCGGCAGCAACGGTGGGCTGCTGGTCGGCGCGGCCATGACCCAGCGGCCGGACCTCTTCCGCGCCGTCGTCTGCCAGGTGCCGCTGCTCGACATGCTGCGCTACCACCGGTTCCTGATCGCCCGCCTCTGGATCCCGGAGTACGGCTCGGCCGACGACCCGGAGCAGTTCGCCTACCTGTACGCCTACTCGCCCTATCACCGGGTGGAGGACGGCACGCCCTACCCGGCCGTGCTCCTGACGACAGCCACCTCGGACACGCGGGTCGCTCCGCTGCACGCGCGCAAGATGGCCGCGCGCCTGCAGGCTGCGACCGGCTCCGATCTCCCGGTGCTGCTGCGAGTCGAGACCGCCGCGGGCCACGGCGCAGGCAAGCCGCTCGGCAAGCAGATCGCCGAGCAGACCGACATCTGGACCTTCGTCTGCGACCAGCTCGGGGTAACAGTTGCGTAGTGCCACACCCCCGGGCACCTTGGAGTGCGGCGGCCTGAGCCGCCGCTTTCGTATGGCGCGGCTGATGCCGCGCCCCGGGGTCGGTGTCGCACCGGCGTCGGGACACGGGATAGGTCCCGCGCTGTGGCACGTGCCCGGGGGTGAACCCCCGGGCTCACAACGAAAAGCCGGCTGAGAGCCGCGGTGGCACGTCTCGGCGTTACGTTCCCACCGCCGGTTAGTGCCCGGGGGTAAACCCCCGGGCTGACAAAGCGAAGCCCACTGAAGGGGCTGGGGATGCTGGACTTGGCAGGTGGCCGAACCGGTTACGTCTGGGTGTGGCCATCACAGCCCCTTCAGTGGGCTTACCCATTATTCAGCCCGGCGGCTTTAACGCTTGGTGTGAGTTAGCCGGGGCATGCTGTGCCCTCTTGACACAGGAAGGTGCCCACTTCCATACGGGAGATAGCTCGTATCCGTCTCCCACGAAAGGAGCACCCGATGGATGTGGACACCTTCCTGATTACAGTCTATGTCCTGGTCGACACCTTCTGCCAGACCCACCTGCCCCCGGAGCCCCACCGCCCCGGCCCCGCGCCGGCCCTGAGCCGCAGCGAGGTCTTGACCCTGGCCATCTTCGGGCAGTGGATGAGGTTCTCCAGTGAGCAGGACTTCTACCGCTACGCCGAGCGCCACCTGCGCCCCTACTTCCCGACCCTGCCCCACCGCAGCCAATACAACCGGCTGCTGCGGCGGCATCAGGTCGCCCTGGCCCAGTTCGCCCTCTACCTGGCAGACCAACTTGGCCGGGGGCCAGTGGCGGTGGATGTGCTCGATGTGGCGCCGGCTCCGGTGCGCAACGCCAAGCGCCGCGGGCGGGGCTGGCTGGCCGGCGAGGCCAACATCGGCTTCAGCTTGCGCCTGGGCTGGTTTGCCGGCTTCCGCGTGCTGACCGCCGTCAGCCTGGAGGGGGCGATCACCGGCTGGGGCGTGGCCCCGGCCAGCACCAATGAGCGGTCCCTCGCCGAGACCCTGATTGCCTGTCGGGCCCACCCCGATCCCCGCCTGCCCAGTGTCGGCACGCCGGTGGCGACCTATCTGGCGGATAGTGGCTTTGCCGGCGAGGACTACAAGGCGCACCTGGCGGCCACCTATGGCGTGACGCTGGTGGCCACCCCGCAGCGGGGCAGTCGGCGGCGCTGGCCCAAGGCGGTCCGCCGCTGGGTGGCCCGCCATCGCCAGATCGTGGAGACGGTCGTTGGACGACTGCTGCACACCTTCGGCCTCGAGCGGGAGCGCCCGCACACCCTGGCGGGCTTCCAGGCGCGACTGGCGGCCAAGGTGGCGCTGCACAACCTCTGTTGCTGGCTGAATCGGCAGCAGGGGCGGCCGCTGCTGGCCGTGGCGAACCTGATCACCTGGTAGCCACGGCGCCCTAACTCACACCAAGCGTTTTAGCCCCGGGCACGCGCCACGGCGCGGGGATCCGCACGCCGTCTATCCCCCGTTCCGACCACGGTACGAACCCTACCCTGGCGCGGCCTGATGCCGCGCCATACGAAAGCGGCGGCTCGGGTCGCCGCATTCCACAGCCGGCTTCAGCCGGCTTTCGTTGTCAGACCAGGGTGAACCCCCGGGCACCCGCCGGATGGTAGACACCGTATCATCGGGAGTTGGGCGCGTATGCCCCTACCCCGCCGGGCCGCGGCCGGTGAGCTGGCTGGCGGCAGCTTCGTCGAGCAGCCAGATGACGGTGCCGGAGGCGGTGCGGATGAACTGCGCCGGGGTCTGCTCCGGTGCGTAGGGGGCCTCGAGCGCCCGGTGCACCGCCGGTGCCTTATCCTCTCCGGCCGCGAGCACCATGATGTTGGCCGCCTCGGTGATGACCGGCACGGTCAGGGTGATCCGCATGGTGTCGAGTTGCGGCACGACGTTCTCCACCACCGGGACGCCCCGGACCGTCAGCGCCCGCGTCCCGGGGAAGAGGGACGCCGTGTGCCCATCGGCCCCGATGCCGAGCAGGATCAGCCCGAAGTCGGGCATCTCACCGACTCCCAGTCCGAAGACGCGCGTGAGCGTCGCCGCGTAGTGCGCAGCGGCATCGGAGGGCTCGCGCTCGGCTTCGATCCGGTGGATCTGATCGTGGGGGATCGGTACGTGGTCCAGCAGCGTCTCGCGCGCCATCCGATAGTTGCTCTGCTCGTGGTCCGGTGGCACGCACCGCTCGTCACTCCAGAAGACGTGCACGCGCGACCAGTCGATCGCGTCCGCCTGGGGCGGCTCGGCCAGCAGGCGGTAGAGCGCCCGCGGTGTCGAGCCGCCGGAGAGTGCGACGGTGAATCGCTCGCGCTGGGCGATCTGCTCGCGCGCGATGGCGACGAAGCGGCGCGCCGCGGCCTCGGCCAGCGCCTCCGCGTCGGGCACGACGACGACCGTTTGCTCTCTCATAATTCCTCCCGCTTCCGCAGCGCACTGACGAAGCCCCGCGCTGCGTCGAGCGCGTCCTCGTACAGGGTATCGTGCCCGGGTCGCCGCAGGTCGTGCACCAGCAGCTCCCCGACGTCCGAGGGCGTGCAGCGGGTAGCGTACTCGAGCCGCGGCGCGCCGTCGACCAGCGTGCTGACCCGAATGGTGCCGAGGTCTTCGTCGACCCGGGCGGCGCGGAACTCGCTGCTGCGGCGGCCGTCGTCCGCCGTGAGCGTGGCTGCCAGCAGCAGCCCGTTGAAGCGGCGCGGCACCGGTGCGCGCTCCACCACGACCGTCAGATCCCGCCCGTCGGGGCGGCGCGCGGTGAAGACCATGGCTTCCTTCCCCCAGCGCTCGGCGCCACGCACCTGCCAGCCCAATCGACTCGCGATCCAGGCGGCAAACAACAGCGCCTGCGCGGGGTTGTCAGCCGCGCCACGTGCGTGCCCGTAGCGCAGCGTCATCCGCGACACGGCATCGAGCGCCCATTGGTGATCGGGCGCGTCGAAGAACTGGGCCATCACCTCGCGCCAGGTCATCATGCGGGCCCAGTTCAGGTCGCTGATGGCGCACCCCTGGTCCAGGTGTCGGCATAGGTCATAGAGTCGGGTCAGGTTGACCAGGCAGTGGGTGAAGTCGAGCGAGTCGATCACCAGACGATCGACCGCGCGGGCGACCCGGACCATCCCAGGATCGCGCAGCGGCGGCAACCCCGGCCACCAGAGGAACGTCCTCAGGTCCGGCAACACGAGCGCGGGGATCACGCTGGCAATGACGTGCGAGGCGCGGGGCGGGACCGGGACGATGATCTGCTCGAAGCAGGGCGCGATGTGCGCATCGGGGATGGCGGAGCACTGGGTCGTGACCTGAGCCTCAAGCGCGCGGCTCGGGTCAGCAGCGTCCGAGGCGGTCACGAAGATGACGACGCGCGACGGATGGTGCACCGAGAGCTGGCCCATCATGCGCGCGAGCCGGACGGCCGCCACCCGGTCGGGGGCGACGAGCACCAGATTGAGGACGCTCGTCCGGGTCGGCACGACGTCCATCTGCGTCAGTGCGACCAGGTCCGGCGCTTTCCACAGGTTCGACAGCTCTCGCTCGATCGCCTCGACATCGACGGCGGGTCCAGGGAACCCGATGACGTCCCGGCTGATATCGACCTCGGCCATGTACCCTCCCCCGTGCACCCTGCGCGGCTACTACGCTGATATGGAGCGCTGGACTCTGGCCGGCTCCCGTCTCGCCGCATATCCATGAAGAGCCGGCGAGATGCCGACGATCCTGGTGATCCCGGCCGGTGTCCTAGGGACGGCGCCACTCGCGGCCGTCTCGGGCCAGGAACTCGTCAGCCTCGGGCGGCCCCCACGTCCCCGCCTCGTAGTTGGGGAACAACGGCGGCGGCGCCTCGGCCCAGCCCTCCAGGATCGCCGTGATCGGCCGCCAGGCTGCCTCGGTTTCGTCCCGGCGCGTGAAGAGCGTCGAGTCGCCGAGCATGCAGTCGAGCAGCAGCCGCTCGTACGCGTCGGGCGACTCAACCAGGAACGAGGTGCCGTACAGGAACCCCATGTTGACCGAGCGCAGGCGAATCTGCGGCCCCGGCACCTTGGCGGCGATCTTCAGCGAGATGCCCTCGTCCGGCTGAATTCGGATGGCTAGCACGTTTGGTTCCAGCGATTCGGCAGCCGCGCCGCGGAAGAGTGGGTGGGGCACGCGCTTGAACTGGATTGCGATCTCCGTTACCCGGCGCGGCATCCGCTTGCCGGTGCGCAGGTAGAAGGGAACCCCGGCCCAGCGCCAGTTGTCGATGAAGAGCTTGAGGGCCACGAAGGTCTCAGTCATCGAGTTGGGATCGACGTTCGGCTCCTCGCGGTAGCCTGGTACAGGCTGGCCGCCGACCCAGCCGGCGCTGTACTGCCCGCGCACGGTGATCTCATCCACGCGTGCCGGGTCGACCTGCCGGATGGCGCGCAGCGCCTTGACCTTCTCGTCCCGCACGGCGTCCGCCTCGAAGGCGATCGGCGGCTCCATGGCGATGACGCTGAGGAGCTGCAGCATATGGTTCTGCACCATGTCGCGCAGCGCGCCGGACTGGTCGTAGTAGGCGCCCCGGCCTTCGATCCCGATGCTCTCGGCCACCGTGATCTGCACGTTGTCGATGTAGTTGCGGTTCCAGATCGGCTCGAAGATCCCGTTGGCGAAGCGGAAGGCGAGGATGTTCTGGACCGTCTCCTTGCCCAGGTAGTGGTCGATCCGGAAGACCTGCTCCTCCTCGAAGATGCGGAGCACGCGGTCGTTGAGCACCATCGCGCTCTGGAGATCCCGTCCGAATGGCTTCTCGACGATCAGGCGCGTCCAGCCCCCCGCCTCGCCCGGCTTGTTCAATCCGGCGCGACCGAGGTTGTCAACGATCGTCTCGTACTGGTCGGGGGGCGTCGCCAGGTAGTAGATGCGGTTGCCCTGCGTGCCGCGTTCGCGGTCGAGGCGGCGCAGTTCCTGGCCGAGCCGCTCGTAGTCGCCCGGATCTTCGAAGGTCCCCTGGACGTAGGAGATCCCCTGCTCGAACACCTCCCACATATCGGGGTCGACCGGCCGGCGGCGTGAGAACTGGTTGACACCCTCGCGCATCTGGTCGCGGAACGTGCCGTGCTCCAGATCACGCCGGGCATAGCCGACCACGCTGAAGCCGGGCGGCAGGAGCCCTTCCAACGCCAGGTTATAGAGCGCCGGCATCAACTTGCGGCGGGTCAGGTCACCCGATGCACCGAAGATCACCATGGCGCAGGGAGCGGGGGTCCGCTCCTGCGGCAGACCCTCCCGCAGCGGGTTCGCAACTGTGGCGCTCTGCATCGATGCCTCTTCCCTGCGTAGTTCGTGTTGCGTGTTGCGTCGGCCCTCACCCCCGGCCCCTCTCCCAAGGTTGGGAGAGGGGAGATGCTTCTCGCCTCATCTCCCTATCCCTACGATCGGGAGAGGGGGGCAGGGGATGAGAGCCAAGTACTCACTCGCCGCCACTCGGCTGCACCGCATGGCCTCCGAACTGGCGGCGCAGCGCGGCGACGACCTTGGCCGCGAACGAGTCCGGCTGCCGGGAGCGGAAGCGGGTCATCAGCGACAGTGTCAGCACCGGTGCCGGTACGTCCTGGTCGATCGCCTGGAATACGGTCCACCGCCCCTCACCGGAGTCCTCGACGTAGCCGCGGATCGACTCCAGATGCGGATCCTCCTTGAAGGCCCGCTCGGCCAATTCCAAGAGCCAGGACCGTACCACGCTTCCTCGGTTCCAGAGGGCGGCCAGTCCTGCCAGGTCGTACTCGAAGGGTGACGACTCCAGGATCTCGAACCCCTCGGCGTAGGCCTGGAGCATGCCGTACTCGATCCCGTTGTGGATCATCTTGGCAAAGTGCCCCGCGCCGCTCGGCCCCAGCAGCCGGTACCCATCCGGGGGCGCCAGGCTCTTAAAGGCCGGCTCGACAATGCGGAAGGCCGCCTCCTCGCCCCCGATCATCAGGCAGTAGCCCACTTCGAGACCCCAGATACCGCCGCTGGTACCCACATCGAGGTAGTGGATACCCCGCTCCGAGACCGCGGCCGCGCGCCGCACGGAGTCCTTCCAGTTCGAGTTACCCCCATCGATCAACACATCGCCCGGTGACAGCAGCGGGAGCAGCTTGTTGATCATGTCATCGACCGGGTCGCCCGCCGGGATCATCATCCAGATCACCCGCGGCGGCGCCAGCCGGTCCACCACCGACGCCGGGGTGTACGCCCCGACGGCGCCCTCCTGCTCCATCTCCTTGATCGGCTCCGGGCTCCGGTTGTGGACCACCACCCGGTGGCCGTCACGCATCAGCCGCCGCGCCATGTTCGAGCCCATGCGGCCCAGTCCGATGATCGCGAGATCCATGCACTCACTCCTTCGACGGTACGGTCCTCCGGCGCCAAAGCGGTCAGGGAGGGCATCACGCCCTCCCGTCCTGTGGCTGGCGTCCCCGCCTACATTCCAACCAGGTCCAAGGGCCGGGCGCGCTCCTGATCCTGTCCGCCCGGCGGGAACTGAGGGCCGCGCAAGGCGCCGTGCAACGCCCGCGCGCCCGTTCTCCTGTCATCATCAGGGCGAAACGCAGCACCCTGCCCGTCGTGCCCGTCCCATCAACCCCGATCAGCGCAGCGCGGCCGGCGCCAGCATCTGGAGGACCCGCTTCAGCCCGTGGACCGGATCGCCATGCAGCTCCAGCCGCAGCAGCGGCCGCCCACGCCGCCGGAGCGCCTCGAAGTCGCCCAGCGCCTGCGCCCGGAAGAGCGTCCCGAACGTGTACCCTTCCTCGGGAATCGGCAGATCGTGCTGTGGCGCAGCGACAATCTGGAGGAACGCCCCGTTCGACGGTCCGCCCTTGTAGAGCTGGCCGGTCGAGTGCAGGAAGCGCGGGCCGTAGCCGAGCGTGGTCGCCACTCCCAGCCGGTCGCGCAGCAGGTCGCGGATCTCCCGCAGCGGTACCTCCACCTCCGGCGTCGGGTCGAGGAAGACCATGATCGCCACATAGTCGCCCACGCGCACCTGGTCGACGAAGCGGGTCACCGCCTCGCCCACCGTTGCCGCCGGGGTTCCGACGACCGACACACCATCTTCCGACGCCTCGGGGGGCGGCTCGGGCAGGCCGCCGCGCTTGCGGAACTCCTCCAACAGCCGCTTGGTGTTGTCCTTGCTCTCCTGCACGTTCGGCTCGTCGAAGGGATTGATCCCCAGCACGGCCCCGGCCACGGCGGTCGCGAACTCCCAGCGCAGGAACTCGGCGCCGAGGTCCCACTGGTCCCGCATCCGCAGGCGGATCACCGGCTGGCCAGCCGTCTCCAGCGCCTCCAGCACCGCGTCGGTCTGCGGGTGCGGCTGGGGCACCAGGTCCAGCCCGACGAAGACCCGGTCCGCCCCGTAGTCCCCGGCGCTGGCCAGCGGCTCGTGGGCAACCGGGATGATCCCGGTGCCTTCCTTACCGGTGCTCTCGGCGATCAACTGCTCCAGCCAGTCAGCGAGGCGCTCCAGAGCCGGCTCGAAAACGAAGGTCAGCTTGTCGTGGCCCGCCAGCGCCAGCCCACCGAGCGCCGCACCAAGCCAGAGGCCCGGGTTATCAGCGCCCGGCTGCCGTAGCCGGTCCGCCATTGGCCCGACTCGCTCCAGCAGCTCACGCACATCGAGCCCGATCACCGCGGCCGGCACCAACCCGAAGTAGGAGAGCGCCGAGTAGCGCCCGCCGATCTCGGGCGGGTTGAGGAACGTGTGACGGAAGCCCTGCTCCGCCGCAATCGCAGCCAGCGGCGTCCCGGGGTCGGTGATGGCGATGAAATGGCGCCCTGCCTCCGCCGCGCCGAGTCGATCCACCATCAGTTTGTGGAAGTAGCGGTAAAGCGACAGCGTCTCAACGGTCGTGCCCGACTTCGAGCTGACGATGAAGAGCGTGCGCTCGAGGTCCAGCTCCTGGGTGATCCGTGCGATCGCGTCCGGATCGGTCGTGTCGACCACCACCAGCTCGGGGAAGCCGATCTGGTTTCCGAACGTGTGCTGGAACACCTCCGGCGCGAGGCTGCTGCCGCCCATGCCGAGCAGCAGCGCCCGCTCGAACTGGGCGCCGCGGATGTCCTCCTGTAGCGCGGTAAAGGTCTCGATCTCGCCCAGCATCGCCGCGGGCACATCGAGCCAGCCAAGCCGGTTGGCAATCGCCGCCTGCACCGCCGAGTCATCGCTCCACAGGCTCGGGTCACGCTGCCAGATTCGCTCGACGAAGCGGTCGCGCGTCAGCCGGTCGAGGGCGGAGCGGACCGCATCATCAAAAGGGCCGAGGTTGGCCGACCTCCCCCCGGTCGGGCCGGTCAGCAGCGCCCGCCTCTCGGCGATCCCCTTGAGCAGGTTGTCGTACGACTTGGCGAAGGCCGCCACGCCCTGCTCCTGGAGCAGCGTCGTGACCTCGTCGTAGTCGATGCCCGCCTCGGCCAGTCGCTCCAGCGTCTGCCGGGCCTCCTCCACCCCCTGCTCGACCGTCTCCGCCACCACGCCATGGTCGCGGAACGCCTCCACCGAGACCGGGGCCATCGTCTGGACCGTGTGCGGGCCGATCAGCGGCTCGATGTAGGCCACGTCGCTGTACGCCGGGTTCTTGGTGCTGGTGCTGGCCCAGAGCGGCCGCTGCATCCGCGCGCCCTGCTGCTGGAGCGCCCGGAAGCGTTCGCCCTCGAGGAATGCCTTCCGGAACTCCTGGTAGGCGAGCTTGGCGTTGGCCACCGCCACCTTCCCGAGGAGCGACTGGAGCAGCTCCCGCCGTGCCGGGTCGCTCGTCTCCTCCAGCATCTGCTCCACCCGGCGGTCCACCTCGGTGTCAACCCGGCTGACGAAGAAGCTGGCGACCGAGTTGACGTGGTCCAGCGGCTGCCCGGCCGCGGCCCGGCGCTCCAGCCCGCGCAGGTAGGCCTCGATCACCTGCCGGTAGTTGTCGAGCGAGAAGAGGAGGGTGATGTTGACATTGACCCCGTCGGCGATGAGCTGCTCGATGGCGGGGATCCCCTCCGGTGTGCCCGGCACCTTGATCATCACATTGGGCCGGTCGATAGTTGCGAACAGGCGCTTGGCCTCAGCCACCGAGCGCTCGGTGTCGGTGGCGAGGTATGGCGGCAGCTCCAGCGAGACGAACCCGTCACCGCCCCCGGCTGCATCGTAGACCGGGCGCAGCAGATCGGCCGCCATGCGGATATCCTCGATGGCCAGGGCCTCGAAGATCTCCTCATCGCTCTTGCCCTCCGCCGCCAGGCGCTCGATGTCCTGGTCGTACTCGTGCGTACTGGCGAGCGCCTTCTCGAAGATGGTGGGGTTCGATGTGATGCCGCGCAGGCCGTCCTGCTCGATCAGCCGGGCCAGTTCACCGGTGGTGATGAGGACCCGGCTCAGATTGTCAAGCCAGAAGCTCTGTCCGAAGTCGGCGAGGCGCTGCAGTGGATTGGCCACGTGGGGTCCCTCCCGTCGTGAATGGTTCCCGGTGGTGGGGTCGCCACCGGTCCGGTGTGGACCGGACGGTCGCGGAGGGGGCCAGTACCCGGCCGGGCAGAGACGCTGCCAACGCCCGCCGGAGCAGCCCGCCAGCATCGCGCATCCCGCCGGCCCATGCTCCACCGTACAGTATACGCCTAGCAGAAACACTGCCAGGTGAGGAAAGGCCTCACGGTAGCGTCCCACGGTTCCAGGGAATGGGAGCAGTAAGCAGGGCGCCAATGAGAAGCCCCCTGGAAGCAGGCATTGCCACCGGCGCCTGGGGTGATCGCGCCGGTGGCTGAGTTCCTGCCGATTGGTGCTCTTGCCGCTAGATGACGTCCTGGCCGCCCGCTCCAGACCTCAGTCGATGAGCAGCTCGCGCAGGTAGGGACTGAGGAAGCGGCCGTTGGGGTCGAGTCGCTCGCGGACGGCCTGGAACCGATCCCATTCCGGATACAGGTCTCGGAGATCGCGCGCCGTGAGCCAGTGGATCTTGCCCCAGTGGGGTCTACCCTGGAAGGCGCGGAAGATCGCCTCGACATCGCGGAAGAAGTCCTCGTACGGCAGCGATGCCCCCTGGTGCACAGAGATCGTCACGGTCTCCCGCCCATAGGCCGGGCTGAGCGGAATGTCGTCCGCGGCTACGCTCCGGTACTCGATCGGCCAGGTGACGTCGGAGTAGCGCTCCTGCACGAGGCGCCGAATCTCAATGAAGCAATCCGGGCCAAGTGATGCCGGGACGGCGAACTCGATCTCGTTGAAGCGGTCGGACCGTTCCGATGGGAAGATCCGGTAGCTCCAATCGACGCGCTCCGGGCCGACGTAGCGGTCCACATGCCCCGGTGGCGCGTACGGCCACTCGTGAGGCGGGGTTGGCTCGTCATCGGTGGGGTCCAGGGCCTTCATCGCGCAGGTATCCGTGTTGGGACACCAGAAGAACTCGAAGTGCCGCGTCGCCTGCATCAGCGTGGGTAGCTGTTCCAGGCACTCGTCCACGGAGGCGGCCCAGGTCCGCTCACGGAGACGATAGGCCGGGACCAGGCGAAGCGTGAACTGGGTGATCACGCCGAGCGCGCCCAGCGAGAGGCGTGCGACGTGGAACACGTCCGGCTCTGTGGTCGCGGAACAGTCGAGGATGTCGCCGGAGGCAAGCACGAGGCGCACGCCGGCGACCTGGGTCGCCAGGTTGCCCAGACGCACGCCGGTGCCGTGCGTGCCGGTGCTGATGGCCCCGGCGAGTGACTGACGGTCGATGTCGCCCTGGTTCTCCAGGGCGAGGCCTGCCCGCCACAACGGCTCGCCGAGCTGGTGGAGTTTGGTCCCGGCCCAGACCACGGCCTGCTGGCGATCTGGATCGGTGTCGATCACGCCCTGGAGGTTGTCGAGCGAGAGCACCACGCCGTCGGTCGCACAGAGCGGCACGAAGGAGTGGCCGCTTCCCGCGACCCGGACGACTGCGTCGCTCTCCTCCGCGGCGCGCACGAGGTCGATAACGTGCGCCTCGGATTCGGGCACCTCGACCCGTTGCGGGGTGCACGAGACTCCGCCGGACCAGTTGGACCAGGACACCGTCCGCGACACGATCCATACCCTCCCCCCGACATGCACCCACTCGCGCGTGCTCGAGACGCGCTGGATGATGCCCGGATGCTGATTAACAGGGTTGACAGCTCTCGGGAGGCATACTCCTGTCTAAGGCGTCAATCGGCAATAGAACGCGCGGTGCGTGAGAAGAAAGCAGCTCAGAGCGCCGCGGCCCTTAGCAGTGCGTGAAGGCTCGCCGGCTACCCCGGCCGTGATCCGTCGGTTCACACCGGCACCGGCCGGCCGTTCGGCGACGATTCGCTCGCGGGGCACCCATTTCGTGGGGGCAGGGATTGGCTCATCCCCTGGTGAGAGTCGCCGGGGAGTGGAGGAGGTGGGCATGCTCGGCACGTCACGTCGCTGGCCGTATCTGGTGTTAGTGTTCCTGCTCCTGATCTTCCCGGTGGCCTGTGGATCAGGCAGCTCGGCCCCGCAGGAAAGCGGAGATGCGACAGAGGCGCCGACGGACGCGCCGAGCAATGGCGAACAGTCGGGCAAGCGTCTCGTCATCGCTCGCCACACCGATATCAACTCGCTCGACCCGCACCGAGCGTTCTGCGACACCTGCCAGATCGTCATCACGGCGACCTACCAGCGCCTCGTGGGCCTGGATCTGTCGGATAACCGGACGCTGATCCCCCAGCTTGCGACCGAGTGGTCCTCGAATGAGGACCTCACGCAGTACACGTTCAAGCTGGACGAGCGCGCGACCTTCGCGGACGGCTCTCCAGTGGAGGCGAAGGACGTCAAGTGGTCGCTCGAACGGTTGCATAACCTGAAGGGGTCGCCCTCCTTCTTCATGGATGGCCTGGAGAGCATCGAGACACCGGACGACCGAACCGTCGTGATCAACCTCGCCAAGCCGGATTCCGCCTTCCTGGCCAAGATGGCGTCGCCTTACGCCGCAATCGTCAACAGCGACCTGGCCATGGAGAATGGCGCGACGGCGGACCCCGACGCAGATACCACGGATACCGCCGAAGCCTGGTTCATGTCGAACTCGGCCGGGAGCGGTCCGTACGTCCTGGTCAGCTATCGAGAGCGGGACGAGATCGTGCTGACCGCGAACGAGAACTTCTGGGGCGATCCCCCGGCGATCAAGGACGTGACCATCCGCGAGGTGATGGACGCTGTTGCGCAGCGGCAGTTGCTGGAGGGCGGTGACGTCAGCATCGCGATGCAGATCAGCCCGGACGTCGCCGCGGACATGCAGTCTGGGGGCGATATCATCATCGAGAACGTCCCCTCCTTCAACTTCCTCTACCTGGTGCTGTCGCCAGGCGCGCGGGGCCTGGGCGATGAGTTGAATGAGAAGGTCCGCCAGGCGATCCGCTACGCCATCGACTACGAGGGGTTGATCGATGTGACGCTGGGTGGGGCTGGCCGGAAGCAGGCTACGGCGATCCCCAACGGCTTCCTCGGCACGGAAAACCTCCCGCTGCCGGAGCGGGACCTCGATCGGGCGCGGCAACTGATGGCAGAGGGCGGCTACCCGGACGGGTTCACCATCGATGCTCGCTACCCGAACATGAACGTCTACGGGGTCGACTTCAACATCATGATGCAGAAGATCCAGACCGACCTGAAGGAGATCGGCATCGAGCTGAACCTCCAGCCGATCGAGTTCGCGGTCTGGCTTGAGGAGCGGGTGGATCCGGGCATCCCGGTCTCCGCCGGCTACTACGCGCCCGACCATACCGATCCGTCGCAGTACATCGAGTACTTCGCGATGATCCCGGGCGGCGCGTGGGCTGGTCGCGTCGGCGGCCCCGACGCGGGAGATGTGGTCAACGACACGGTTGTCGAGCTCTACGCGCAGGCGCTCGCGGCGAGCGATGAGGCAACCCGGGCCGAGCTCTACGAACAGATCGGCCGCGAGATGATCGAGGAAGCCTACATCATCGCCCTGATGAACCCTGATCTGGTGCTGGCCTACCGTTCGGACGTCCAGGGGATGCACTACAGCGGGTGCTGCAACCTGGAGATCGCCAAGCTGAGTTGGAAGTAGCCCCGAGCGCCAGGCCACGCGTTGTCCGTGGCCTGGCGCCGCCTTGGCTGGCGGAGAGTGAGGCGGAGTGACGCGGTTTGTCATGCGCCGGCTACTCCTCATGCCGGTGCTCCTACTTGGCATCGTCACCCTGACGTTCGTCGTCTCGCGTACCGTGCCGGCGGACCCGCTTGCCTCGATCGTGGGGGAACGGCAGCTGCACAACGAGCAGGTGGTGGCAGCGGCCAAAGCGCGCTGGGGGCTGGATAAGAGCCTTCCTGAGCAGTACGTGATCTATGTGACGAACCTGCTGCGCGGAGACCTGGGGACTTCCTTCCGTACCAAGTCGCCAGTGGCAGATGATCTCCTGCGCCGGCTCCCGGCCACGCTGGAGCTGACGCTGGCAGCCATGCTGTTCGCGGTGTCGGTGGGCGTCGTGCTCGGGATGGTCGCGGCACTGAAGCGCGATTCCTGGGTCGACCACGTCGCCCGGCTCGTCGCACTGATCGGATCATCGATCCCGGTGTTCTGGGCGGGACTGATCGCCCTCTTCATCTTCTACGGCAAGCTCGGGATCCTCCCCGGCCCCGGTCGCCTGGACCCGCAGCGAAACCCGCCCCCGGAGTTGACCGGGCTCTACACGATCGACGCCCTCGTCGCGCTCGACTTCCCGTTGTTCTGGGATGCGCTGAGACATCTCGTGCTGCCGGGTGTCGTCCTGGGCTGGCTCGTGCTCGGGATCATCTCGCGCCTGGTCCGGGCGAGCCTCATCGAGGTGCTCAGCCAGGACTATGTGCGGACCGCGCGGGCGAAAGGACTGACGGAGACGCGCGTCATCGTGACGCACGCACTGCGTGGCGCGCTGATCCCGGTTCTGACCATCATCGGGCTTTCGTTCGCCTCGCTGATCGCGGGTGCGGTCCTCACCGAGTCGATCTTCGCCTGGCCGGGGATCGGATCGTACGCCGTGGAGGCTGCGCGGACGCTCGACTTCCCGGCGATCATGGGCGTGTCGATCTTCGTCGGCGCGGCGTACATTGTCACGAATCTCGTGACCGACGTGGCCTATGCGCTGGTCGACCCACGTGTTCGCCTCTCGTGATCACGCGACTCGGCTGCTGCGGCCTCACCCGGCGGGTCATGGAACGGAACGCACCAGAGTCCCGCCTACCAGGCGGAACGAAGCACCAGGGTGGGATGAATGACGGTTGACACGACGCTCGCTGAGGAGCATTCACGGCACTGGTTCCCCGCGCTGCGTCTTCGTTCGCGGCGTGTGCCCGTCCCGGTGCTGGTGGGTACAGCGGTACTGGCGTTGTGGGTCGTGGTCGCGCTCACCGTTCAGTGGTGGGCACCGTTCGGGCCGCTCGACCCGACGAGCACCCGGCTGAGCGGCCCCAGCCTCAAGCACCCATTCGGAACCGATGCGCTCGGCCGCGATGTCTTCACCCGGACGCTCTACGGGGCAAAGATATCGCTACGGATTGCCGTGATCGTGATCGCGGCCTCGGCCGGGCTGGGCTGCCTCGTCGGTGCCATCGCCGGGTTCTTCCGGGGATGGGTCGATGAGGTCCTCATGCGCATCTCAGACATCACCCTGGCATTTCCCCCGATCGTGCTGGCAATGGCGATCACGGCGGCACTCGGCCCGGGTATCGGCAATGCCATGATCGCCATGATCATCGTCTGGTGGCCGGTCTACGCACGGCTCCTCCGGGGCCAGATCCTGGTGGTGCGCGAACAGGATCACGTGCTGGCCGCGGTCGCGATGGGCGCGTCCCCCAGGCGGTTGATGGCGCGCCACATCTTGCCACTCTCGATGTCATCAGTCCTGGTCAATGCGACGATGGACTTTGGGCAGGTCGTGCTGCTGGCCGCGTCGTTGAGCTTCATCGGCCTGGGGGCGGTGCCGCCGGAGCCCGAATGGGGCGCGATGATCCGCGAAGGTGCGGCCCGCTTCTACCATTGGTGGGTCGCCGCGGGACCGGGTCTCGCGATTCTGTCGGTCGCGCTGGCATCGAACTTCCTCGGCGACGGCATCCGGGATTTCCTCGACCCCTCCTCGCGTCGTCGCTAGCGCACCTGTTGTTCTGCCGCGCGGCATCTGCGCCTGCGCTGGGTGGGCGCTGCCAGGAGCACCTACTCGTGTGACCGGGACAACACCCGCTGCGGTGCCCAGCGCAACGATCACGCGCTTACGCGGGTTGAAGCACGCCGGTCAAGCGGCGCTGGCGTCGTCGGCGTAGTACCCGCGCTGGTAGAGCCAGCGATGGAAGCGGAGCCAGGCTACGGCCTTGGGAGAGAGGGATGGATCCGGTTCCGGCTCCGACTGCGCACGCCGGGCGGAGACGTGCGCCAGATACGCAGCCCACGCCTCGCGGTAGGCTCTGAGACTTAGCGGATCGCGTAACGCACGGAAGTGGAGCTCTCGCGCGCTGTCGTATAGCCGCTGCCCCTCGGGACAACGGACACCCTGTTCCGGGCTACAGGAACAGGTTAGCGGACTATCCGACATCGTCGTCATTCCTCCATCGCGAGGTGCACCTCGCGCCTCCTCAGTGAGCCGGCCGGCCTCCACATCGTCCCCCATGGCGGTCATTGCACGGCCCGGCCGTCTCGGAAGTTCACCCCAACCTGAACATTATTTCACAACTTCGGTCCCATGCCCAGCCGCGAAGGCGGGCGGTGCGGGGATCTCCGTGCGGTGCTGAAGGCCCGGGGGTAAACCCCAGGGCTCACAAGGAAAGCCGGCTTATGATCTTTCAGAACTTGGTCGGGCTATACTGGGCGGTGCTGGGGGACAGGAGCGAACGGAGCCACCGGATGCGCCGGCATACCCTGGAGTTGCCCCCCGCCGAGCGCGTCGCCCTGGAACGGACACGCGACCGCGATCCCCGGCCCCTCCCTGCGCGAGCGCGCCAGCGCCATGCTTCAGATCGCCGACGGGCAGTCGGCCCGCCAGGTGGCGCGCCACGGGCTGTACACACCGTGCAAGCCGGAGGCGGTCTGCCGCTGGCTGGTCACCGAGCGGGCGCATGGCCTCGCGGGACTGCGGCAACGGCCCGGGGGCACCGGGGTTGTTCCCCCTCCGGACGGACAGGCGCTCATCGAGACGCTGCACCGCCCTCCGGCGGCCTCCGGGCTGCCGCAGCCCCGCTGGCGCCTGGCTGACCTGCGGGCAGTCTGTCCCGCCTTCGCGGGCTACAACGCCTGGTGTGAGTTAGGGCGCCGCGGCTACCAGGTGATCAGGTTGGCCACGGCCAGCAGCGGCCGTCCCCGCTGCCGATTCAGCCAGCAGCAGAGATTGTGCAGCGCCACCCGGGCCGCCAGCCGCGCCTGGAAACCTGCCAGGGTGTGCGGCCGTTCGCGTGCCAGCCCGAAGGTGTGCCGCAGCCGCCCGATGACCGTCTCCACGATCTGGCGATGGCGGGCCACCCAGCGGCGGACCGCCGTGGGCCAGCGCCGCCGACTGCCTCGCTGCGGGGTGGCCACCAGCCGCACGCCATAGGTGGCCACCAGGTGCGCCTCGTCGTCCTCGCCGCCAAAGCCACTGTCGGCCAGCTCGATCCCGACCGGGCTGCCGACACTGGGCAGGCGGGGATCGGGGTGGGCGCGGGCAGCGATCAGGGTCTCGGCCAGGGGGCGCTCGTTGGTGCTGGCCGGGGCCACGCCCCAGCCGGTGATCGCCCCCTCCAGGCTGACGGTGGTCAGCACTGCCAAGCCGGCGAACCAGCCCAGGCGCAAGCTGAAGCCGATGTTGGCCTCACCGGCCAACCAGCCTCGCCCCCGCCGCTTGGTAGTGCGCACCGGGGCCGGGGCCACATCGAGGACGTCACAGGCGACGGGACCCCGTCCGAGCTGCTCGGCCAGATACAGCGCGAACTGGGCCAGAGCGGCCTGATGCCGCCGCAGCAGGCGGTTGTACTGGCTGCGATGGGGGAGCGTCGGGAAGTAGGGGCGCAGGTGGCGCTCGGCAGAGCGAGAGCAGTCCTGCTCACGGGAGAACCTCATCCACTGCCCAAAGATGGCCAGGGTCAGCACCTCACTGCGGCTCAGCGCGGGCGCGGGACCGGGGTGCGTCTCGGGCTCCAGCTCGGTCTGGCAGCAGGTGTTGACCAGGACGGAGACTGGGGTCAGGAAGGTGTCCACCGTCATCGGGAGCTCCGCTCGTGGCAGCGACGGGAGAACACGCTGGTATGGCGGTGGACACCTTTCGCTGTCAAGGGGGCACGACACGCCCTCGGCTAACTCACACCAAGCGTTTCAGCCCCGGGCACGGACCAGTCGGTGAATACCGTGTCACCGGGCTGTGAGCCATGCCCCATCCCCAGCCGGCTATAGCTGGCTTCCCTCGTCAGCCCGGGGGTTCACCCCCGGGTCCATGCCGACCGCATACACCCGACGAATTCGTCAAACTCCATTGGCCCCGGACACGCGCCACACGGTGAACCACGTGGCTTGCCGGCGCTCCCGGGGATGGCGCGCGGTATCGCAGATCCGGATCAGCACTCACACGCGACAAACTCGAGCCAGCCGGGCACCTCCTCGGGTGCCATCATCTGGTGCGTCGCGTCGGCGACCGAGGCGTCGTAGATCGTGCCGTAGCGGTCGGTGACGAAGATTGCGGCCAGCGGGGCGCCATCCTCCACCAGACCGAAGCGCGCATGTACCGCCAGGTCGGCGTCGGCCACGACGGGGAAGGGGAGGTCGAGGTCATGGCGCAGCGCCTCCGCCGCGGCAGGTTCTCCCGCAACGACCGCGATCACCTGGCCGTCTTCCGCCCGCGCGGCGGCGTACTGCCGGGCAAGCCCGCGCAGCAGATCGCGGCACGCGGCGCAGTCCGGCCCGTGGCTGAAGACCAGGGCCAGGTTGCGCCGCATGTAGTAGTCGCGCGTCCGTATTGTCTCGCCGTCCGAGCCGGTGGCGGTGAAGTAGTCGATCTGGTCCCCACGACCGGGGATTGCGTGCCGCTTGGTGTCGGTGGTCGTCATGGGGGCTCCTTTCGTAGTGCGTAGTGCGTAGTAGATGGTGCGTACGGCGTCCTACGTGTCCTGCCTAGCGCCCGTCGCTTCTCCCGGCTAATCGCTCAACACGGAGCACGGAACACGCAACACGCAATACGCATTACTCCTCACGCCCCAGAGTCAGCACCCGGAAGCGGCCCATGCCGCCCGGGTCGATCAAGTGCATGACGGCGGCGCGGGCGGCGAGGTAGTCCTCGGCGGTGATCCCCGGGCGCCGCTGCATCGCGACCAGGATCTCGCCGATGCCGGCGTCGGCCAGGAAGTCGGCCTGGGTGGTCAGGTCGAGCACAGTCAACCCGTGGTCCCGCGCCGCGTCCATAAGGGCGGTGAAGTCCACGTGCGCGGTCAGGTCTTGCTCGCCGACGGCGCGGTACGGGTCGTCGTGGACGGTGTGCCGCGTGTAGGCCTTGAGCGTGCCGTCGCGCCGCTCCGGCCCGTACAGCTCGGCGGCCGGGTAACCATAGTCGATCACCAGCACGTAGCCGCGCTCCAGCGCGGCCGCTACCTCGGCGATCCAGCCCGTTGGGCCGAGCGCGATCTCCGCACGTTGGCCCTCGGCCAACGTGATGCCCTCGCGCGCCAGCCGGTCCGAAATCTCCGGGGTGGAGAGCGGCCCTGGCTCGTCGGCGAACCAGCCGTCGCGCCAGACGACGTAGATCTCCCGCAGTTCCCCGCCGTGCATCTCCACCCGGTGCACCGGGAAGGCGTCGACGAACTCGTTCGCCAGCACGCAGCCGGTGATCTGCTCGCCGGGCACCGGCTGGTGCAGGACGTCGGCGAACCCGGCTGCGTCCAGGCGCTCGGCCAGCTCCGCCTCTCGCACCGGGTTGATCTCGACCGGCTCGTAGCGGAGGGCGGTGAGGAGGTCGTCGCCATCGGTGCGGAGCCCATCGAGGATTGCCAGCGCGAGCGTGCCCGCCCCGGCCCCGTACTCCCGCAGCGTGAACGGCTCGGGCCGATCGAGTTGGCGCCACATCGCGGCGAGGCGGCGGGCGATGGCGTGGCCGAAGATCGCGTGCGCCTCAGGCGCGGTGATGAAGTCGCCCGCCCTCCCGGCGCGCACTGCATCGGTCCGGTAGTAGCCGTACTGGGGATGGTAGAGGGCCAGCTCCATGAACGCGGCGAAGGTGATGCGTCCCTCGTCGGCGATCCGGTCACGGATGATCGCGACCAGCGCCTCGTTGCTCTCGTCCCAGTACCCGCGCCCGCCGGCGCCCTGCTCGCTCATGCTGGGATTCTACCCTGCAACCCGGGTGCCGCCCGCCGTGAGTTGTCGCTACCCGCGGGCGGCCCGTAGAATCGAGGCATGGAGACGCAGGATGCCCGCCCGATTACCGAGCGGCGCCGTCGCCGAATGGTCGACGTCCTGGCGCGCCGCCAGCCGGACCTGACGGTTGTCATCGAGAACGTGCACGATCCCCACAACATCAGCGCCGTCCTCCGCTCCTGCGATGCAGTGGGGCTGCTGACGGTGCATCTCGTGTACACCATCGAGGAGTGGCCGGAGCTGAGCCGCGTGTCGTCGGCGAGCGCGGTGAAGTGGCTCGACATCGTGCGGCACGAGAGCATCGAGGCGTGCTACCAGGCGCTGCGCGCCCAGGGGTTCACCATCTACGCCACGCACCTGTCGGCCGCCAGCCGGGATCTCTACGACCTGGACCTCACGGGGCCGGTCGCGCTGGTGTTCGGCAACGAGCACCGGGGCGTCTCGGACGAGGCCGTGGCGAATGCGGACGGCTCGGTCGTCATCCCGATGATGGGTATGGTCCAGAGCCTGAATATCTCCGTCGCCTGCGCGGTGTCGCTCTACGAGGCACTGCGCCAGCGGCGCGCGGTCGGCGCCTACGACCGGCCGAAGCTCTCTGCCGAGGAGCGTCAGGCTCGGCTCGTGCGCTGGCTCCAGCGCGAGCGCCGGGTGCTGGAGTAGCCTCCCCCCATCCCTGCTCGTATCCACCCCCGGGTTGACGCGGTCGGTCAAGGGAAAGCCCACTGAAGGGGCTGTGGTGCCTCCATGCAGGCGTATTCGGTTCGGCCTGCCACCAGGCGCCGCGTCCCCAGCCCCTTCAGTGGGCTTCGCTTCCTAGCCGGGGATTGACCCTTGGGCACACATCTGGATGATGAACACCGTGTCACCGAGGGGTGAGCCTCAATTCCCCCAGCCGGCTAAAGCCGGCTTTTCCTCGTCAGCCCGGGGGTTCACCCCCGGGCACGTGCCGACCGCGTACACTCCAACAGCCCCGAACTCTAGTCGTCTTCCATGTCCTCGAGGCTATGGGTGGACTCCTCGGGACCGAGGCGGCGCTCGACGACCCGCAGTGCGACCAGCGTCAGCAGGCCGAGAACCGTCCCAAACACCGAAACGACGTAGTATCCCGAGCCGGCCACGGTGCCGATCGCGGCTGCGACCCAGATGCCGGCTGCCGTCGTCAGCCCATACACACGGTCCCGCGACTGCAGAATCATCCCGGCGCCCAGGAACCCGACTCCGGTCACGATGGTGGAGCCGATGCGGGTGACGTCCACCCGTACATTGGCCGCGTCGAACACGCCGAACTGCTCTGTGAGCAGGATCGACACGACCATGAAGAGGGCGGCCCCCTCGGCCACCAACATGTGCGTGCGGAGCCCGGCCGGCTTGCCCGTCATTTCCCGCTCCAGGCCGAGCAACGCACCCAGCACCGTCGCCACGCCGACGCGGAACAGGGCCTCGAATTCGCTCACCCGTCTCCTCCTCTCTCCCCCAGCAACCCGCGCACGCGAGAGCAACGCTCGTGCCATCCTCTGGAACGCGATAGGCAGAG
The DNA here is from genome assembly GCF_000024985.1 of Sphaerobacter thermophilus DSM 20745. Taxonomy (NCBI): domain Bacteria; kingdom Pseudomonadati; phylum Thermomicrobiota; class Thermomicrobia; order Sphaerobacterales; family Sphaerobacteraceae; genus Sphaerobacter; species Sphaerobacter thermophilus. Next base: position 2,691,804 of record NC_013523.1, on the reverse strand, counting down.
CGTATCACGACCGGTCGGCGGTGTATCGGGGCAAGCAGGGTTATTAAAGGGGGGAGGGCCGGGGAGAGCCGGCCCTCAAGGGTTTGGGTGGACACCGGTGGGACGGCCGGCGTCCATCAGTGGAGCGGTTAGTAGGCAGGTGAGTTGTCTCTCGCGTCCGCTGCTATTGCAGCATCACTACTTCTGAGGATAGAGCCGAACCGCCCAGTTCGCATGACCCGCATGGGTTAAATCCCTAGTACTTTTTGGGGGTTCGCCTCACATTTGACCGGCTCGGGCACCAGCCCGTACGATTCGGCGGGCTGGGTGGACACAACACAAGGAGCGGGCGGCGGCAGGGGGAAGATGGAGCGGCGGGGGCAGGCGATTGGCATCGGGCTGGTCGTCCTCTCAGCGATTGGCTACGCCGGAACGCCCACACTCGCGGCGCTGGCGTACGAGGCCGGGATCAACGTCCCAACGACACTCACGCTGCGTTTCGGGGCGGCGGCGCTCCTCGCCTGGCCGTTCTTGCTGCTGCGGCGCGAGGCGGGCCTTCCCCGGTCGCACCTGGGTGGCCTTGCGCTCGCCGGTGCCCTGTTCGTCGCCAACACCAGCACGTTCTTTCTCGCCATCCGCTACGCGCCGGCCTCCACCGTGGCCGCCATCTTCTATAGTTACCCCGCGATCGTGACGTTGCTGGCGGTCCTCTGGCTCGGTGAGCGGTTGACCCTGGTGCGCGCGATCGCGCTCGCGCTGGCCATGATCGGCTGCCTGCTGACCCTGGGCTTCGACTTTGAGGGCGCTGACGGGCGCGGCATGCTGCTGGCCTTCGCCTCGGCTTGCTTCTATGCAGGGCATATCGTGGTCAGCAGCCGGGTTGTCCGGGGCCTGTCGGTCGTGCGGGCCAGCACCTGGATCATGAGCGGTATGGCGTTGATGTTCGCCGCCTTCGCCCTGCTCAGCGGCTCGCTGGATCTGAGCTTCCAGCCCCGCGGTTGGCTGGTGCTGGCCACGATGGTGGTAGCCAGCACGGTGGTTGCCGTCCTGGCGTTCCTCGCGGGCGTGATGCGGCTGGGCCCGGCGCGGGCGTCGATCATCGCTACGCTGGAGCCGGTGATGGCGGTTGCCCTGGCCGCGGTGGTCCTGCGGGAGGACATCGGCCTGATGCGCGCGCTGGGCGGGCTCGCGATCCTGACCGCGGTGGTGCTGCTGCGCCTCCCGGTCGCTGACGCCCCGGCGCGGCCGGCACTCGACGCGACCGGCGACGGCGGGCACGGATCGTAGGAGGGGACATGGGACAGGGGAACCGGATCACGCTTGAGCAGGTCGAGAAGCGCAAGGCCGGGACACTGCTCGACCTCATCGGGATCACCTACCACGAGGTGGGCGAGGGCCGGGTGCGGACGTCGCTGACGGTGCGACGGGAACTGCTCGCGCCCAACGGGTACCTCCACGCGGCGTCGGTGGTGGCGCTTGCCGATAGTAGCTGCGGGGTCGGCTGCCTGGCTTCCCTCCCCGAGGGGGCGGAGAATTTCACGACGATCGAATTGAAGACCAACTTCATCAGCACCGTCACTGAGGGAGAGATCACCTGCGAGGCGACACTTGTCCACGGTGGGCGGACCACCCAGGTCTGGGACGCGCGTGTCACCGACGCCGCGAGCGGCAAACTCCTGGCGCTCTTCCGTTGCACCCAGCTCATCCTGTATCCAAGGAAAGCGTGATCGGTGGTGAGTGAGGGATTCCCTCACCCCCGACCCCTCTCCCCTTGTGGGAGAGGGGAGGACGAATAGAACACGGATCACGGAACACGCGACACGCACGACGAGTGACGGATGACGCATGACGCATAACGAACACCGCGCCTGGCGCGGGCTGGTCCTGTTCGATATCGACGGCACGCTGCTGCGCGCGGGCGATCGCGCCCACCAGGCGGCCTTCGTCCGGGCCATGCAGGAGGTCTACGGCGTCCAGGCGACGCTCGATGGTGTGCCGCTGGCGGGCATGCTCGACAGCCAGATCGCGCGGCTGGCCCTAGAGCGGCATGGGCTCTCCACGGCCGAGATCGACGCGCGCCTGGCCGAGATGGTCGCGCGCATGGGCGAGCACTACGCAGCGGCGGTGGCTCGCGACAGCCGAGTCGAGTACCTGTTGCCGGGCGTCGTCGCGGTGGCGGAGCGGCTGCGCGACGAGGGCTTTGCGCTGGGTGTGCTGACCGGCAACGCGCGGGCCGTCGCCCGGGCGAAACTCGAGGCCGCCGGGGTCGCCCACCTCTTCCCGATCGGCGCGTACGGCGACTCCGCCCGCGAGCGCGGGCATCTGGTGGAAGCGGGGCAGCGGGAGGCGTGGGAGCACTACCGCGCGTCGTTCGACGGCCCGCGCACCATCCTGGTCGGCGATACGCCGCGCGACATCGAGGCGGCGCGGGCAGCCGGCGCCCGCGTCCTGGCGGTCGCAACCGGCCGCTACGGCGTGGACGATCTGGCCGCGCACGCACCCGACGCGGTGCTGCCCAACCTGAGCGACGTGGAGGCGGCGACCGCGGCGATCCATGCCATGGTCAGGGTAGCGCGGTAAGATGTGGGCGGACCGGCGCCAGGCGACGGCTGCCGGGTCGTGGGAGCGTGTGAGATCGAGGTATGAGTGACTTCGTCGAGACGAACCGGTCCCTGCGGACGCTGCGGAAGGAAGACGTTGAGGTCGGGCTGAACGAGGCGGACCTGGCGGACGACCCCTTCACACAGTTCAACCGCTGGCTGTCCGAGGCGCTTGCGCGCGACGTCCCCGAGCCGAACGCGATGACGCTGGCGACGGCCACCGGCGATGGCGTCCCTTCGGCGCGCGTCGTACTGCTGCGTGGCTTCGATGAGCGCGGTTTCGTCTTCTTCACCAACTACGAGAGCCAAAAGGGCCGGGAGCTGGCCGAAAACCCGCGCGCTGCGCTGGTCTTCCACTGGCCGGCTCTGGGGCGGCAGGTGCGGATCACCGGGGAGGTTTCTCGCGTCAGCCGTGAGGAGTCCGAGGCGTACTTCCACACTCGCCCGCGCGGCAGCCAGCTCAGCGCCTGGGCCTCCGAGCAGAGCGCGGTGATCCCCGACCGGGCGACGCTGGAGGAGCGCCTGCGGGAGATCGAGCAGCGCTTCCCCGAAGAGGTGCCGCTCCCCCCCTTCTGGGGCGGCTACCGGGTCAGCCCCACCGCAATCGAGTTCTGGCAGAGCCGCAGGAGCCGTCTCCACGACCGCCTGCGCTACACCCGCCAACCGGACGGCACCTGGCGCATCGAGCGCCTCTCGCCCTGACGAACGTAACCGGCCGAACCTTTCCAAGCCGGCTTATGAAGTTTGATGAATTACCGTGCTACACCGGAGCCGCCCGGATGCTGTCATCCTGAGCGGTGCCGGGGGCCGCGGCCAGCCGCGCCCGGCGACTCCGTCCGAGCCGAAGGATCTCCCCGGTGCGTGGCCGGTCTGACGCGAGATCCTTCGCTGCGCTCAGGATGACAGGCGCGCGGGAGCGGGTGGCTGGCGGGTACACCACGTTCATTCGTCAAACTCCATCAGCCGGCTTTCCTTGTCAGCCCGGGGCGCCGGGCGCATGTACCGCTCGCAGACCGCCCTGCAGCCCTGCGGCCCACGTGGCACGGGGCTGGCGGTATGGCGGTGCGCAGGGGGATAACCCGATTGGACGACCGCGAGGAGCGCGCGATGACGCAGACCATTCCGATCCGGCTGTGGCAGGGGGAGGTGGACCGGCAGGCGCGCAAGTTCTTCGGCCCCCAGCACCAGGGACTGGACCTCACTGTCGATGAGCCGGGCCATCTCCGTTTCGAGGGGGATGGTGGGTTCGTCGAGTTGACGATCCGGCCTGCGTCGAACAATCAAGTTCGCCTGACGATCGCGAACCAGGGGTTCGAGCAGGAGATCAAGGAGTTCCGCCAGCGGTTGGCGCGCCAGGCGGCGGCCGAAACTTCCACCTCGGACTAGTACATGTTGCATCACTGACGGCGGACCGCCGCGGTGAGGGGCGTGCGGGCAGTTATCCATGCCCGCGATGTCTTCGATGTCGGTGTTTGGGGTGCTGACCTCGGGGTTGACTCCGCCCCGGTACCGTGGCCGGGCGCACCGTTATGCGGGGGGTGCGCTCGACCACGGCCCGGGGAAGGGCGGGGAAGAAGAAACGGCTGGGTTATGGTGCCGGTGGGTGACTCCGTCCCCACGCGCCCGGCGTGGTGGACGGAGCACTTCGGCGTCTGGGTCGGCCCGAGAGGTGCCCCACGGCGGCGTGGGGCACCCGGGGCCGGCTCCCATCAATAGATCTCGAGGTACCGCTCGAGCTCCCAGGTGCTGACGTGGCGCCGGAAGCTGTCCCACTCCTGCTTCTGGGCCTCCAGCAGCTTCTCGACGACGTGCTCGCCGAGCGCCTCGCGCACGACCTCGTCCCGCTCAAGCTCGGCCATCGCCTCGCCCAGGGTGGCGGGCAGTGTGGCGACGTTGCGGCGGCGCAGGTCGTCCTCGGTGAAGTGGTACAGGTTCTCCTCGATCGGCTCCGGCAGCGGCAGCTCGCGCTCGATCCCGTCGAGGCCGGCAGCCAGCATCACCGCGTAGGCGAGGTACGGGTTGGCCGCCGGATCCGGACAACGCAGCTCGATGCGAGTGGCCGCGGTGCGCCCAGCGCGGATGGCCGGCACGCGGATGAGGGCCGAGCGGTTCTGCCGTGCCCAGCTCACGTACACCGGCGCCTCAAAGCCAGGGACGAGCCGTCGATAGGAGTTGACCAGCGGTGCCAGCACCGCCGCCATGCCCCGGGCGTGGGCGAGCTGCCCGGCGATAAAGTGGCGTGCCAGCTTCGACAGCCCGTAGTCGTCGGAGGTATCGACAAAGGCGTTCTCGCCCGACTCCAGGAAGGCCAGGCTCTGGTGCGTGTGCATGCCGGAGCCGTTGACGCCCTCAATCGGCTTGGGCATGAAGGTGGCATGCAGCCCGTGCTGCTGGGCGATCGCCTTCAGCGTGTACTTCATCGTGACCGCATGATCGGCCGTCGTCAGCGCATCGCTGTACTCGAAGTCGATCTCGTGCTGGCCGATGGCGACCTCGTGATGGCCCGCCTCCACCTTAATGCCGAAGGCCTTCAGCGCCTGGATCATGTCCTTGCGCACCTCGGCAGCCAGGTCGGTGGTCAGGTCGAAGTAGCCCCCCTGGTCGTGGGGCAGCGGCCGGACGCTGCCGTTGTCCTTGCGGAACAGGAAGAACTCCAGTTCCGGCCCGGTGTGGTAGCGATAGCCTATCTGGGCGAGGCGCTCCAACTGCCGGAGCAGGACCGCGCGCGGGTCTCCGGGAAAGAGATCGCCGTTCGGGTTGTGCACCCAGCAGATGACGCGAGCGGTAGCGTTGCGCCCCTGCTCCCAGGGAATCACCGCGAAGGTGGCCAGATCCGGCATCAGGAACATATCGCTCTCGGCGATGCGGGCGAACCCGGCAATCGACGAGCCGTCAAACCACTGCCCGTTCTGAATGACGTCCGGAAAAACGTCGATGGGGATCGACACGCTCTTTACGATCCCCATCACGTCGGTGAACTGTAGGTTGACGAACTCGACGCCCGCTTCCTCCGCGCGGCTCAAGACCTCCTCCGCGGTGGGTGTTATGGCGGACCGGATCGTCGGCACCATCTCGAGGACCACGGCTTTACCTCCTTCGCCCTGGCGGGCCGCGCTTTGTGGATCGGTGGGGAGCCGTCCTCCCCATCACAGTCGTTAGCCTACGGCCGAGGGCGGGGCCAAACTACGTTCTTCAACCCCAATCTGGACCCAATTCTTTGTGCGCGATGCACAAAGACGCGTGCTGAGGAGGGATCGCGTAGGGCAGACCTGCCCCTCGGGGTAGGCCCACTTATCCATTCGCACGGGCGGCGACGATACCTTCCGACACCTACCCCGATACGGATGGATAGGCCGGCGCTATGACGTCTGGGGGATTCTTGCGGCTGAGCATCCGCTGTAGACTCGCATCAGCACCGGAACAATTCGGCGCACGATAACTAACGAGGAGCCGCCTGACCTGCGGACGTGATGACCCCTGTGGTGAGCATGGACGCCGTGCCACCGGGCGAGCGAGTGGCGTACCCGGCCTCGGTCAGGCAGGACAGTCAAGCGACGCTTCGTCCCGCTCTGCTCCCGCAAGCCGGTCGGCCCTCACCTCGAACTTACGCTGGAGGGAGGCCATCGGCAGCAGATCCGCTCATACACCTGCGAACGTCATGCATAGCGTCCATCCCGGGAGGGAAGCTCCCGGGCAGACGTCACCTACTACAGGAGTGGAGGAACATGGATACACGGAAGTCTCGACTGACGCGCGTGCTCGCCAGCATGGGTCTGGCCGCAGCGCTGGCCGTCGGCGCGGTGATGCCCACGCTGGCGGCGGATTCGGCGACATTGGATGGGACTGCCAGTCTGAACGCGGGACCGCTGGACCTCGATGCGACTGGCCCGGTGATCTTTAGCGGCACGCTCAACGGGGAGAACCAGACGCTTACCACCGCCCCGGGTGCGTCAACGATCACCATCACGGACGCAACCGGTTCCGGTGCCGGCTGGAGCCTGTCGGCCAGCGCGACCCAGTTCTCCACTGGAGACGGCAATCACCAGTTGCCGGCGGATGCGCTGACTATCAACGAGTCGCCAGTGGCAGGCGTGACCGGCGAAGAGAGCGAGCTGCCGGCCACCACGACGCAGGCAACGCTGACCAGCACGCCCGCGGTGATCCTGTCCGCAGCCGAGGGCACGGGGATGGGCAAGTTCGAGGTCAACCCGACGTTCTCGTTGGATATCCCGTTTGATGCCTACGCCGGGACCTACGAGAGCACGGTGACGTTCACGCTCGCGGTGACGCCGTAGCGATCGGCCGAGCGGCGCGGCCGGACCTCTCCCGGCCGCGCCCACCCGGCGAACTGGTTGTCTGCAGCATCTCATGAAGCGATCGCTCGCCTCGAGGAGGCCATCTACGATGCGGTTCTTGTCCAATGCACTGCGGGTCGTGCCCGCCGTGCTCCTGCTCCTGCTTGCGCTCACAACCGCGGGCGCGGCGCAGGCCGCCGAGGAGGCGAGTTTCAGCGTGCAGCCCGCTTCCACGCAATCGACGAACGCGGCGTACTTCGTCTACGACGCCGAACTGGGTCAGGTGATTCACGACGAGGTCCTGGTCACCAACACCGGCGATGCGCCGGGCACGGCCCGTCTCTATGCGTTGGACGGTATGACCGGTCCGACCGGTGGGATCGTGTTTCCCGACGCCGACGCCCCTCGCTCGCAGGTCGGCGCCTGGGTGCAGCTCGACGAGACGGAGGTGACGCTCGGCCCGGGCGAGTCGCGCACCGTCGGCTTCACCGTGACCGTGCCGCGTGAGCTGCGTGCCGGCCACCACGTCGGCGGCATCGCCGCGCAGGGCACCGCGGTGAACGAGGGCAGCGGGCAATTCCAGGTCAACGTGCAGACCCGCGTCGTGACCGCGGTGCAGGTCAATCTGCCGGGGCCGGCGGTCGAGCACGTGACGATCGACGGAGTGACCCCCTCTGTGCAGGGATCGAAGCAGACGCTCCTGCTCGCCCTGCGCAACGATGGGAACCAGATGGTGAAGCCGCAGGGCACGGTCACCATTGCCGACGGCGAGGGGCGCGAGCTGCACAGCATCCCGCTGCAGGTGCACACGTTCCTCCCCGACACGGCGATCGAGTACCCGCTGATGATCCCCGGTGAGGCGCTCGCGGCCGGGGACTACCGGGTGGTGGTGGACCTGCAGTACGGCGCGCAGGGCGCGGCCCGCTACGAGGGAGCCTTCACCATCCCCGAGGCGCAGGCGGCGCAGGTGGACGGGGCGACGCCGGGTGAGCAGTCGGCGACGGTGACGGCCCCGGCGGAACAGGGGTTGTCGATCTGGATGATCGTCGCCGTCGCCGGCGCGGGGCTATTCGCCGGTCTCCTGTTGGCTGGCGGCGGGCTGCTGATCTGGCGACGCCGCGCGGCGGTGCGCCGATCGGAGGCGCCTGCAGCAGGGCAGGGCAGCGGCATGAGCACGATCCGGCCGTTCGTTCCCGCGTCCCGTGTGAGCACGGCCCGGACGCAACAGCCTAACGGTGACGACTAGGCAGGCGAGACGCAATGGTGACGCTGACCTCGCGACTGATCCGGATCTGCCTCGGTCTGGCTGCCCTGCTCGCACTGGGTGGTGCGCCCTCCGTGCTGGCGGAGGAGACGGTGGCCGGAGAGGCGGTCGTCACTGGAGGGCCACTCACGATGTCCGCCCGGAGTGGTCCGAGCGTGGCAAGCCAGCTCGATGGGACGGACCGCCGCGTGACGTCGTCCTTCACACTCGATGTCAGCGACGCCACCGGGTCCGGCGCCGGTTGGAGCCTGGGGATCAGCGCGACGCCGTTCACCACTGGCGGCCCGACCTCCCGCGCGCTGCCGGCCGACGCGATGACGATCACCGGCGTGGTCACATCCTGCGCAGCGGGGACCTGCACGGATCCGGTGAACACGATTGCCTACCCGTTGACCGTGCCTACAGGCCCGGCAGTGCCGCCGGTGCCATTCTTCACCGACGCGCCCGGCACCGGCATGGGCGCTTTCACCGTGTCGCCGACGGTGGAGATCGCCATCCCGGCGAACGCCTATGCCGGCCACTACACAACGACGATCACCCTGTCGATTGTGAGCGGGCCATAACCGTGCGGGGCGGTGACTCGACCAACGAGGGTTGAGGAGGATGGAGGACTATGGGGGACTCGCAGTCGTCGCGGCGACAGCCGTCCGTGCTGGAGAGCGGGCGGTCCTGGCCGCGGGTCATCCCATGCACCGAGCATGGGACCTCCGCCTGGTGCTATGTCCAGGAGGACGGCAGTCACATCGACAGTGATCAGTGCCGCTGTTCCCTGTTGCCGAGCGCGTACTGCCCGGTGGACGCGCATCGCACATCGGCGCTGGCATTCCAGCCGAATGGCATGGCCGGGCTGCTCGAACGTACGCGAGCGAACGGGCACCGGTAGGTGCGGGGCGTGCTCGTGGACACGCGAGGTCAGTCGTCATCGCCGGGGGTGTGCGACGCGGGGCGGACGGGCAGCTCGACGATGAAGGTGGAGCCGCAGCCCTGGCCCTCACTCTCGGCCCAGATGAGCCCGCCGTGGCGCTCCACGATGGCACGGCTGATGTAGAGCCCGAGGCCGATGCCGCTGATGTTGCGCACGGTGGTGTTACCGGCAGCACGGGCGAACGGCTCGAACAGCCCGGCGATCTCCGGTGGGTCGAGCCCGACTCCCGGGTCGCTGACCTCGATGCGGATCCAGCCCGACTCCGCCCCCGGGCCCACCTGCACGCTGATCGTGCCCCCGGTCGGGGAGTACTTGATCGCGTTCGACAGCAGGTTGGTCAACACCTGATCGATCCTGTGGGGGTCGACGACGGTCGCGGGCAGGTCCGGCGCCGCGATGAGGCGCAGCTCATACCGATCGTCCTCGTCGATCTGCCGCCGGAAGCGATCGACAACCGCCTCGACCAGCGCGATCAGGTCGACCGTCTCGAAGTGGTACTCCAGGCGACCGGTCCGCACGCGGCTCACGTCGAGCAGATCGTCCACGAGGCGCGTGAGCCGATCGATCTGGCTCAGGATCGTCTGAAGATCCCGTTCGGCCCGCTCCGGCGCCAGGGTGCCGCGCCGCTGCAGGGTGCGGAGCATGCCCTGGGTGAAGAGCTTGACGCTGGTCACCGGTGTCTTCAGCTCGTGGGCGGCGATTGAGAGAAACTCTTCGCGCTGCCGCTCGAGCTGCCGGGTCCGGGTCATGTCGTTGGCGACGGCGACGGCGCCGACAATGGTGCCGCGGTCGTCCACGATCGGGGAGTAGGCGAAGCGGAGGTGGATATCCTCGCCGGTGTCCGCCCGCCGCACGATCTGCTCCCAGTCCGCGCTCGTCTCCCCGCGGAGCCCGCGTGCCAGGGGCATCTCCTCAGTCGGGATCGGCCGGCCGTCCGGGTAGCGTGCCTGGCTGAACTCGGCATACTTTGCGAGCGGCTGGAGTGCCTGCTCGGTGGTGATACCGAAGAGCCGGGCACCGGCCTCGTTGACGAGCACCACTCGCCCCGTGCCGTCGCAGACGTAGACCCCCTCCACCATCGATTCGATGATCGTGCTGAGCGCGGTCGCCTGCTGGGCCGCGCTCTTGGCGAGTTCCTCGATCCGCCGCTGGTAGCGCACCCGCTCGGTCGTGTCCGTCACCAGTCCGATCACCGCCTCGACCCGGCCGAGACGGTCGCGCAGCGGGACGTACCAGGAATCGAGGTGGATGGTCCCTCGCTCCAGTCCCTCGTAGACGACATCCCGCACCTCGACCGTCTCACCGGTGGTGAAGACCTTGGCGAGCGCGGCGCCGAAGCCCACCTCGTCGAGATTCGGAATGATCGTTCGGAGGGGCAACCCCACAAGGTCCTTCTCTGAGCGGTAGGGTTCGTCCAGGAAGCCGCGGTAGTGCTTGTTCACCGTCAGCACGCGCAGGTCGGGCGGCGGACCCACCACGATGACCCCGGCGGGCACATACTGCAGCACCTGCTCCAGGAAGACGCGGTGCCGCTCGGTCGATTCGAGCAGGAGGATCTTCTCGACCGCCAGCGCCACATGGCTGGCTACGCGCTCGATGACCGCCAGCACACGGTCCGAGAAGGCGGCCGGCGTGCGGGAACTGAGGTTGATCGTCCCAAGGATCCCGTGCTCCCCACGGAGCGGATAGATCGCGTAGCTACGGATGCCGAGACTCCGGAGGAGGGCATCCTCCTGAAAGGCCGCAGAGAAGGTGTCGTCGACAACGACCGGGACGCCGTTCGTGGCGACTCGCTGGACGGCTTCCGCCACCTCTCCGGTCGAGAAGATGGTCGAAAACGGCGTCGGCCGCAGCGCCAGAACGCGCAGCCGTCCGTCCTCGTCCTCCGGCGACGGGACCGCCAACGAGATGTTGTCGCAGCCGATCAGCGGCTGCAGGAATCCGAACGTGTGCTCGAGAAGCGTGTCGATGTCGCGACCGGAGGCGATGGCGTGGGCGATGGCATCCAACTGCAAGGCGTCGAGGCCGGTGTTGTCTCGCACCGGCTCGCGGCGCAGCACGACGGTCATCCCGACGGTTGCCCCGCCTGTGTCGCGTACCGGTGACGCCGACAGCCGGATATCCGGGCCGAGGCCCGGCAACGGAATGCCGAAGACCGTTTCTCCCCGTGCGACCCGCTGGCAGAGATCGGCGGGGCCGCCGAGCTGGACGACGTTCTCAAGCGTCTCCGGGCCACCGAGGAGGTGCTGTGCTGCCTGGTTCCGGTATTGGATGACGCCGGCCGGGTCGGCGACGAGGACCGCCTCATCGAACTGGTCGAGCGCCGCGCGCAAAAGGAGCAACTGATGCGTCATAGTCACGCTGGCTCGTCTTCCCTAGCTCTCCAGGTGGGTTTGGTCCCCCCGGTAAGTATACTACGGCCCGGGATCCTCCCGGCCGCTCCCCTGTTTAGCAGATCGTGTGCCCGATGAGTCAGGCTGGCAGGGTTCACCATCGCCGCATCCGGAACGAGACCGGCTGATAATACGACAATCACCGGTCCGCCGCTCTCTGTCGTGGGCCGCGCCGCGCCCCGCCCCGTGACCCCTGGGCACACTCTGGCACCATCCATGCATTGCCTCATCATAACTATTCGTGTGACCCGATTCTAATGCAAGGATGCAGACGGGCGGATGCCGGGTCGCCAGCGGACCGGAACCGGGAGGTGCGGGAATGCACGAGTCCTACCCCGAGCGGAAGATGGACGATCTGACCGACAGCGATGAGCTGCGCGCGGCATCGGAGCCGACCGGCTACGGTGCGCCCGAGCCCGGCGGGAGTCCGGGCGGGGAAACCACCGAGAAGGTTCAGGATCAGGCGGGACAAGCCGTCAGCAAGGCTCAGGAGCAGGCCGGTCAGGCGGTCAGCAAGATCCAGCATCAGGCCGCGGAGCGGGCGGCTGGGCAAAAGGACCGGCTGGCGGAGGGGCTGGGGAGCGCGGCGGATGCCCTGACGCAGATGAGCCGTCAGCTGCACGATAGCCACCAGGACACCATCGCCAACGTCGCCGACATGGCCGCGGATCGCGTGCGGCAGATGTCGGACTACCTCCGCCGGCACGAGGTCGGGGACCTGATGGACGACGTGGAGGACTTCGCCCGCCGCCAGCCGGCTCTGGTGCTGGGCGGGGCGTTCGCGCTCGGCGTGCTGACGGCCCGCTTCCTCAAGAGTTCCAGCCCGTCCTCGGGTCGAACCTCCCGACGCGGCATGGGCGGCCGGACCGGCTACGGCGACTCGATGGTCCAGGAGAGCCCGAGCTATCGCCCGTCTTCGGAGCCGGGCTATCGTGCCGGGCAGACGCGGAGTACAGGAGTTGACTGATGGAGCAGAGCAGAGGCGAGCGCTCGCTCGGCGAGCTGTTCTCTGACCTGTCGCGGCAGACCAGCGTGCTGGTGCGCCAGGAAGTGGCGCTGGCCAAGACCGAGATGAGCCAGACGGCGCGCGAGGTCGGCAAGAACGTCGCAATCCTTGCGGTTGGCGGCGCGGTGGTCTACGCCGGGGCATTGGCCATCCTGGCGGCGATCATCATCCTGCTGGCCGAGCTCATGCCCTGGTGGTTGTCGGCACTCATCGTCGGCATCGTGGTGGCGGCAATCGGGTACTTCCTGATCGACCGCGGCCGGGACGCGCTCCAGCGCACCCCGCTCGCGCCGGAGCAGACGGTCGAGTCGCTCAAGGAGGACCGTGATTGGTTGAAGGAGCAGGCATGAGAGACCCGTTTGATCGCCCGGACGACGTCCAGCCCCCGGACGCAGAGCAGACACCCGAGGAGATCCGCGACGACATCGAAGACACACGGGCCGACATGAGCGAGACGATCGATGCCATCCAGGAACGCCTCAGCCCGGATCATCTGATGGGCCAGGCGAAGGAGTCGGTCCGAGAGGCCACGATCGGGAGGGCCGAGCAGATGGCGAGCGACATGGGCGTCACGGCCCGTCAGACCGGCGGCGGCATCATCGAGACGATCAAGCAGAACCCGATCCCCGCGGCGCTGGCGGCAGTCGGCATCGGCATGCTCTGGCGGAACCGGCAGAGCGCTTCCCAGCAGTCATCGGGAACGCGCCACGTCCGCTACGATCAGTACGGGCGCCCGGTTCCCCGCACCTACGAGGACTACGAGCGCGCCGAGTCGCGCGGTGGCGCCGGTCAGGCCGTGAGCCAGGCGCAGGAGCGAGCCGGAGAGATGGCCTCCCAGGTGCAGGAGCGCACCGGGGAGTGGACCGGCGAGGTGCAGCACCAGATGCGCGGCGCGCGGAGCCAGCTCGACCGGCTCATCGAGGAGAACCCGCTGGCCGTCACGGTTGCCGCTCTGGGCCTGGGCGCCGCGGTGGGGCTCGCCATCCCCGGGACCCAGCGAGAGCGGGAGATGATGGGCCCGGCACGCGACACGGTCATGGAGAAGGCGCAGGACGCCGCGCAGCAGACGATGGGCAAGGCTCAGCAGGTCGCAGAATCGGCCCAACAGGCGGCCAAGGAAGCAGCCCAGGAGCAGGGTCTGACGCAGTAGGAGTTCTGCGTCATACGTCATCCGTACTGCGCATTGCGTACTGCGTATCCCTCCCCTCTCCCCTGGTGGGCTCCGTCCGAGAGGAGCCGGGGGTGAGGGGGACGGGTGACGCATGACGCATCAGGCACCACGCTCCACGCTCGCGGCGGTGCCGCCACCGAGCACACGCGGCCCGTCGTAGAGCACGACCGCCTGCCCGGGCGCCAGCGGTGGCCCGGGATCGAGGAACTCGACCCGCTCGCCGTCGCAGGTAACCTCGAAGCGCGGCCCCTGATAGCGGATCCTGGCCTGCGCCCGCTTCGGCGGCTCGCCGTGCCAGATCGGGTCGCGCAGGGTCACGCTGCGTGTCAGCAGACGCGCGCGGGGCGCGACCGCGACCGTGCGTGTAGCCGGGTCGATTGAGGCGACGTAGCGGCGCTCGGGGACCGTCTTGTCCCACTGGAGGCCGCTGCGCTGGCCGATCGTGACGTAGGCGATGCCCGGGTGCCGCCCGACCACCCGGCCGTGCTCGTCCAGCAGCGGTCCGGGCTTCCCCGTCTCCGGTCGAGCGGCCGCGACCAGGTTCCCCACCCCGCCGGCCGTCTTCGCGAAGCAGAGGTCGACCGAGGCGGCCTTGTCCGCCACCGGCAGCCCGGCGGCGCGGGCCCGCTGGCGCACGGTCTCCTTGTCGAGCTCCCCCAGCGGGAACTCCAGCCGCTCCAGATCCTCCGAGGTGAGCCGGTAGAGGGCGTACGACTGGTCACGACGCCCGTCGCGCGACTCCGCCAGGTACCAGCGGTCGCCGACGCGCACCTTGCGCACGTAGTGGCCCGTGGCCACGGCGGGGATGCCCAGGCTGTCCGCCAGGCGCAGCAGGGCGGGGATGCGCACCCGGTGGTTGCAGGCGATGCAGGGGTTGGGTGTCTCGGCGCGGGCATAGGACTCGACCGTCATGCCCGCCACCTCGCGGCTGAACTCCTCCCGCAGGTCGCGGACGTAGAAGGGAATACCGAGCCAGTTGGCGACGAGGCGCGCGTCGAACGCGGCCTGATCGCCACAGCAGACCCCCTCGGCAATCGACTCGGGATCGGAATCGAACAGGCGCAGGTGAATCCCGATCGGCTCCCAGCCGAGGGACTGGAGCGTCAGCGCGGCGACGGCGCTATCGACGCCCCCCGAGAGTGCAACGAGGATGCGAGCCATGGAAAGTGCGGACCTCCAGTACGTAGGCGGCGATGGATCACGGGGCGGCGGGCCGCGACGCCGCCACCTTGAGCGTACCACGTAGGGAGGTCGCACCCCAGGGTATGGCCCTCACCCCTGGCCGCACCCGCGCGCGGGTACCCGCCCAACTTTGGGAGTGGGGAGCCACAGCCTCTACGAGTGCGCCGCGGTCGGGGCGTCTTCCCGGGCTTCCTGTTCTGACGTGCGGTCCCAGTCGTCCGGCCGGCGGGCGACCTGGGTTGTGACCAGCAGGCCGCCGTAGCCGATCTCGGCCATCAGCCGCCGGTCGATCGGTTCCTTTGCCAGGGCGTAGGGGAGCAGCAGGTCCAGCACCGAGGTGCGGCCGTATAGCTCACACGAGGCAAGGCCGAAGAACGGTACGTCTCCCGCGTAGGCGACCCAGAACATCGTGCCGGGATCGACCGGCGCACCGCGCCGCACCAGGCGCGCGCCGGCGCCCCGCAGCGCGGTGATGAAGGGGTCGGTGGGGTCGAGCACGATCGACCCGGCGACCAGGATCACCTCAGCCCCGGCGGCGAGCAGCTCCCGGTAGGCCGCGGTGATTCCCGCAGGCTCATCCGCATCCAGGTGGCGCACCTCGATCAGCCGGGCGCCGAAGCGCTCCAGCGTGGCCGCCATCTGGCGCTCGGCGACGCGCAGGTTCGCTGGGCGGATCCGGGTCCCGGCGAGCATCGCGACCCGCTCGGCGACGAACGGCGCCACGCGGGCAAGCGGCCCGCGCCGGGTGCGCGCCAGTGCCCGCTGGATCGCCCGCTCGGGCGTGTAGAGAGCCGGTGCCTTCACGATGCCGACCGTCTCCCCGGCAGTCACGACGCGGCCGTCGAGCGCGGTCGCCACCAGCGCGGCGCCGGTCCGGTTCACCCGCTCGATCGCGCGGGCATCGACCCGCAGCAGCCCGAAGCCCGCCGCGTGGAGGTTCACCTGTCCCTGGTGTGGCCCCTCCAGGTCGATCCCCGGCCCGACCAGGCCCTTGGCCAGCGCCAGCGATGCGTCGGGCTGGGCCACGTCGTCCGGCGCCGGGACGACGACCTCGAAGGTCACACCGTCGACTCCCGCTGGCAGACGGTCGATCGCCTCTACCAGCGGCGTCCCGCGGCGGATCGTCACCGATGGCCGGACCGACGACAGCGTGAGGTCGCGGCAGAGAACCGCACCGGAGAGGGCCGCCGGGTCATCCCCGACTCGGAATGTTCGTCGCTGCATCGTGGTCTCCTCCCATCCGCGCTGTGGTGGCGAGTCGAGCGCCGCGGCTTGATCCTGCCCAGCCTGCGTCGTCGCTCCTCATGACTTCTATGCCTAAGGATAGTCCACGCCGCACCCTTCCGGTGCGCGTTCCACCAAATCGGGTGCGAGTACGCCGTCAGATGAAACAAGGACTCTTCCGGCGACGTTTGCCTTAGTGGAGTACCTCTCTCGATGCGCTCGCCCTGCGGGGCGGACGCCGCACACCACGGAAGGGATCCCCATGTTCAATCTCCCCACCGAGACACGCCGCGCGTACCGGCGCTTCGCAGGCGTTCTCATCCTCGCGAGCGTCGCCTTCCTCTTGGTCGCCTGCAGCAACAGCAGTGCGGCCGCACCCTCGGCCCCGGCCGACCCGTCGCCTCCAGCCGCCACTGCCTCCGGCGAGGGATCGGCCACGGAGGAGATCGCCGAGCCAAACCCGGGAGCGGGCGATGAGTACCGCGATGACCGCAGCACGGCCGAGGCAGTGATCGAGTCGTACTACAACGCGATCAACCGCCAGGAGTACGTCCGGGCCTACTCCTACTGGGAGCCGGAAGCTGCCGAATCCGAGCTCCCGCCGTTCGAGGAGTTCCAGGAGGGATACGCGCAGACCGTCTCGGTGGACCTGACGATCGGCACCGTGACGTCCGACGCCGGGGCCGGTCAGCTCTACTACGCCGTCCCGGTAGCACTCGGAGCTGAGCAGACCGACGGCACGACGCAGACCTTCGTCGGCTGCTACCAGCTTCACCTCGCCAACCCGGCGGCGCAGGGCGAGCCGCCCTTCCGCCCGATGGGCATCCGGTCAGCCAGCATCGACCAGGTTCCCAACGACGCCGACGTCCCCTCCCTGCTGGAGACCGCCTGCCAGGAGTAGCGGCGGGCGTGCCGGGTGCGCCGCGGCGATCAGGCTCCAGCCCGCTGTTCATCGGGGCCATGTGCGTGGTTCGTGCCCGGGGGTAAACCCCCGGGCGCACAACCAAAGCCGGCTGAGAAGAGCTCCACCACTCAGGCGGCGGCCGGCGCACCAGGGTAAGCTCGTCGGCATACAGCACGCGCACCCGGTCGGGGGCCGCGCGGGCCCGGGCCACCGCCTGGTCGATCGCAGCCAGCTTCGGTTGCTCGTCGGGATCGGGGCTGTGCAGGGAAAAGCGCCCACGGGTGCGGCGCCCCCCAAGTCGGGTCAGCGCCTGACGGATGCCGGACAGACGGTAGGTGCGCAGCCAGGGCACCACCGCCCGCAGGTCGGCCAGCCGCCAGCGAGGGCGGGGCAGGCCACATCCTTCAGGCGCCTGGCGCACGATCTCGCACCGCTCAGCGCCCTGCTGCGGGGGAACAACCCCGGTGCCCGCGGGGGCGGTGCACCAGGCCAGACAGGCCATGCTGCTCAAATGTGGTGAGCCAGCGCTCGACCGTCTCCGGTTTGCGCGGCTTGTGCAGGCCATGGCGGGCCACGGCATGGGGGCTCTGACCGGCGGCAATCGTGCGCAGGGCGGCAGTGGCCTCACGCAGATAGGGGCGGGGATCGCGATCCCGCGTTCGCTCGAGTTCGGCGCGTTCGTCGACGGTCAGGCTGAGGGTGCGGCGTGGCATGGGATGGCTCCAATCGGTCCGCAGGGCCAGTGGGCATCGCCCCAGCCTACCACTGCCCGAATAAGTTGTGAAACTCCGTTAGCGGGCTTCCCTTGTGAGCCCGGGGGTAATGGAGTTTCACAACTTAGTCGGACAACCTCTCCGAGGAACGCTGCCACGTGCGACGGGACACGGCAACCGCTGCGCTGAGCGCTCCGCACGCGCCGATGTGCCCCGGCGAGCATGATCCGCATTAGTTGTGAAACATCATAACCCCCGGGCGCGCGCCACGGTGTGGGAACCGTCGCACCACTCGCCCCGGACACACTCCACAACGCGGGGGGCCTCATACCACGTCAGTATTCAGGGCATGCCAGGCCCGGGGAGGTGCCGCCCGTGCGCCTTCAATCCCGCAGGTGGTTGATCGTCAGGCGGCGGATGCGGTCGCCGTCGACGTCGAAGATCCACTCGATCTGAGCGGGTGCGAACCGCGGTGTTTGCACGACACCGTGTAGGACGACCCGGTGGGTCCCCATTGTCCGTTCGGCAATCTGGGCGGTCGTGGCCGGCGGCGCAGCCTCGATGAAGGCGGCAATGGCGTCCCAGCCGCGATAGACGCGCCCGACCGGGGCGATGATCTCGCCGTCCTGGGCGAAGAGCGCGGCCGCCCCGCTGCCGTCCCGGCCGTTCACGCGCGAGATGTACTCCCGTGCCAGATCGATCGCTGCCATGACCCTGCACTCCCATCCTGCACGGTGCGCTCGCCCCCCGGCACCCCGTCGCCAGCGGCATGCCAGCACCAGAGCGGTAGCCTATGGGCGACTATCGCGATGATGCGAAACGGTTTGACAGCACCGGTCACCGTCCTGTACTTTCCGTGATCATGTTCGTGGTTGGAGCCCGTACGGATCGGGCGTTTTCAGCAGGGATTCCTGCTGGAGAAGGGTGACGTATGTTGTGTTCCAGACGACATCGACCCCTGCGCTTCCTCGTCTTCGGACTCCTGGCCGGGAGTCTCGCACTCGCGGCCTGCGGCGGATCGGCTACTGACTCGGAAACCCCTGCACCGACTGCGTCCGACGCGCCGGCGACCGTAGCGGCGGCGAGTCCGACCGCTGAGCCCACGACCGCGGCCGAGACGCCTACGCCCGAAAGCACCCCCGAGGCAACAGAGAGCCCGACCGAGGCGCCTGCTACCGGCACGGCGGCTGCCGAGGTGCTCGCGCCGACCTTCGCGGCCTGGGAGCAGGTCGAGTCGCTGCGGATGAAGATGACGATGCCAGGCTCCGATGCCTCCGGGGAAACGCTCCAGATGGTGATGGAGATGGTCCGCCCCGATCGGATGCGCGTGAGCATGGAAACGGCCGAGGGCACCTTCGAGATGATCATCATCGGGGATGTGACCTACATGAACCTGGGCGGTACCTGGACGGAACTCCCTGGGCCGCAGGATCTCAGCACGTACGGGGCGCTGTCGCCGGACGAGCCGATCGACGAAGTCAGCGCGCCCGATGTCACCGTGGTCCAGAGCGGCACCGAGACGATCGACGGCGTCACCTGTACCGTCTGGGACCTGACCATTCCGGACGAGGAGGCAGGAACGATGACCGGGCGCATCTGGGTCGGAGCGGACGACAACCTGCCGCGGCGGATGGTCTTTGAGACGCCGGAGGGGCCGATGACGGTGGAGTACTCCGGCTACAACGAAGACATCACGATCGAGCCGCCGATCTAGGGACGGGTCCGGCGTGCTCGCCGTCACCGGCAAGGCCGCACGGTGGGCACCACATCGCGTTGACTAAAGTCGGGACATCGAATGGCAGCGCGCCGACGATCGGCGCGCTGTATCGTCACGGACGGCAGCCCCTGCGCGGTTCATCGGGCGAGCGCACGCCGGGCCACCTGAGACTAGGCGTCGTTCTCCCGGTGACTTTGGAGATCCGGCGGGGTCAAGGGGAGCCGAACGGTGAAGGTCGAGCCGACGCCTTCGGTGCTCTCGAGCGTGATGGTGCCGCCGTGCTGCTCCACGATCTGCCGGGAGATGAAAAGGCCGAGGCCGGTCCCGCCCATCTCCAGCCGCGCCCGCACCGTGCGACTGAAGGGCTGGAACAGTTGAGCCTGCTCGCTGGCGGAAATGCCGATCCCCTCGTCACTCACCGCCAGCTCCGCCTCGTCACCGTGCCGGCGCACGCTGAGCCGCACCTCGCCGCCGTCCGGCGAGTACTTGAGCGCGTTCGAGATGAGGTTAGTCAGCACCTGATCGAGCCGCACCGGATCCCACACGCCGTGGATCGGCTCCGGCGCGTCGAGCACCAGGCGGTGGGCAGGGGTCCGGTCGGGCGACTGCTCGAAGCGGGCCAGCACCGACCGGGCCAGCTCCGTCAGTTCGGTGGGCTGCGGGCGCAGCGCCAGCCGGCCCTGCTGGATGCGGGAGACATCGAGCAGGTCGTTGACGAGCGTTTCGAAGCGATCGGTCTGATCCCGCAGGTGCGTCGCCAGTTTGATCAGGTGCTCCCGGTCCAGCGTTGGCTGCTTCAGGAAGCGAAGGAGCAGTTGGCCGTAGCCCTTCACCGTGGTGAGCGGCGTCTTGAGCTCGTGCGAGGCAGTGGACAGGAACGCCTCGCGCACACGCACCGCGCTCTGGGCCTCCCGGTAGAGCTGCGCGTTCTCGATGGCCAATGCGGCCCGGTCGGCCAGGTCCTGGATCAGGGTCGAGTCGTCTGAGGTGAAGGGTTGGTCCGTCAGGTCGCGCCAGACGACCAGCGTGCCGAGGGTGTTGCCGCGCACGGAGAGGGGCACTGCCAGCAGGCGGCGGAGCGGGAAGCGATCGAGATACGCGAGATATTCCGGGTGGATCGTGTGGCGGAGCGACTCGGGATCCGCCACCTCCAGGATGACGGGCTGGCCGCTCTGCAGCGCATCCCGGTGCAGGTCTTCCAAGGCCGAGCGGTCATTTGAGGTGAACAGGTCGCGCGCCAGCGCTCGCGCCTCGGGGTCCGGGTGGTAGATCGCCCCCGGCCGCAGGCTTGGCTCCGACTCCTTATCACCGGGGATGAGCCGGATCAAGCAACCGTCGCTCACGAGTTCAGCGACCCGCTCGGCTACGGTCTCCAGGACAGCGTTCAGGTCGAGACTCGCCTCCGCGAAGGCGCGGGAGGCCGCGGCCAGCGCGGTCATGCGGGCGGCCTGCCGGCGACTCTTCTCCTCCGCCGCCTGGGTGGCGCGGAAGAGGAGCGCGTTGTCGACGGCGATGGCCGCTCTCTGAGCCAGATCCTCTGCCAGCGCGAGGTCGTCCGGGCCGTAGTGCCGCCGGGAATCCGAGCAGATAAAGGAGATCAGCCCGATGCGGTGCCCGCGCGCGATCAACGGCGCGACGATGATCGAGCGCGGAGCGACGAGTCGGATGATGGAGAGGTGTTCCTCGTTGCTGGCGATCGTGACCCAGTCCGCCTCCTCGAGCGCGGGGCGCAGCACCGCTTTGTCGCTCCCGAGCGCCTCCGCGATCGGATGGGGGTGGACGTGGTGTGGTGGACGGCGCGTGTACGCCTCGTGGAGTTGATCCCGGCGCTCAGGGTCGGTATGCGCGATCGCCACGTGCCGGAGCCCGTCTCGCTTATCGAAGATGCGGACGATGCACCAGTCGGCGAAGTCGGGTACCGCCATCTCGGCGATCGTGCGCATGGTCTGCTGGTAGTCGAGCGACGAGTTGAGGACTGAACTGGCCTGCGCCAGGAAGATCTGGCGTCGGTGCGCGGCCTCCTCAGCCGCCCGCGCATCCTGCTCGGCCTGGTAGAGGCGGGCGCGGTCGAGCGCGTGGGCGCTCTGGCGAGCCAGCGCCAGCAGGAATGCACGGTCTTCCTCATCGAAGGGCTGTGGCGTGGTGAAGGCCAGTGCCATTGCCCCGAGCACGCGGCCGTCGACGGTGAGCGGCAGGACGGCGAGGGCCGCGTCCTCCGCGCAGTGCGGATCGGCGATGCACGCCGGGTAGCGATCCGCGATCGCCTCGCGCGACTCGAGGAAGATCGGCGTGCCCGTTCGGGTGACGTCGGCCAGGGGAGCCAGGACCTCACGCGGGAAGCGGCGCCCGTACTCACCCCACTCCTCGGGGCAGCCGACCGCGGCCAGGACCTCCAGCACATCATCATCGTCGGTCACCTGGACGATGATCCCGCGACGGATGCCGAGTACGGCGAACTCCTGGCTGATAGTGACCGCGGCGATCTCGCGCGGTGTCAGCGCGGCACCGAGCGCCGCGGTTAGCGCCTGGAGCTGGGCGATGCGGGTGGCGGTCTGCTCCGCCGCCCGCCGTGCCTGCTGCTCGGCGGCATAGAGGCGGGCGTGATCGACGGCGAGTCCGATGCGACGGGCCACCTCCCGAGCCAGGGTCAGATCGTCGGGCAGGTAACGCCGACCCGACTCGGCCATGGCCAGCATGATCGCGCCGACGATGCGCCCACGCGCCTGGAGCGGCGCCACGATCATCGAGCAGAAGCCCGCCTCCTGCAGAGCACGAAGGTGCTCCGGGTTCCGGCTGACCGCTTCCAGCAGCGTATCCGTGATCTCCGGGTAGAACTCCGGCTGGCCGGTCTGGATCACGCGGGCAATCCCGTGCGGGGCATCGGGAGCAAACGGGTGGCGCCGCTCGATCTCCAGTGCCCACCGGACCTTTTCCGGATCCTGGTGGGCGATCACCTGCCGCTCGACGTGACCATCGTCATCGACGAGGAGGATGGCGCACCAGTCGGCCAGCTTCGGCACGGTAAGCTCGGCAATGCGCTGCAGGGTCGTGTCGACGTCGAGCGAGGAGGTCAGCACGTCCCGCACTTCGGCCAGGTACCGCTCGCGCTCTTCCGCACGGCGCCGCTCGGTGATATCGACGAAGGAGACGACGCCGGCCACGATCCGCCCATCCCGGTCCCGGATGGGCGCCGCGTCGACGCGGATGCTGCCTCGCGATCCGTCCCCGCGTATGATGTCGAGTTCCTCGCCAGAGACGGTCGTGCCGTCGGTGATGGCGCGTGCGAGCGGCCACTCCTCCGGCCGGTAGGCCGTGCCGTCCGGATGGAGCGCCCGGTAGCCGATCGTCTCCCACTCCTGCATGCTGTCGGCAGGCCGGAGCGGCAGGCGCCAGATGCGCTCCGCCTCCGCATTGGCAAGGATGAGCTGCCCGGATGGGGCGTCGGCGAGGATGACGCCGGCCGGCATCTGCTGCAGCACCGTCTCCAGGCGCGCCCGCTCAGCCTCCAACTGGGCCAGCAGCCGCTCCCCCTCCTGCTCGGCGCGCTTGGTTTCGGTGATCTCGGCGGCAGCAACGCCCACGCCGCTCACCTGGCCGTCCGGACCGGGGACAGGGAAGTAGCTGACGAGCCAGGTACGGGGATCCTTCTCCCCTGCAGAAAGCGTCCCCGTGAGCTCCGTATTGGCCAGCAGCTCCCCCGTCTCCAACACGTGCCGGATCCGGGGTTCGATCTCGGGCGCCAGGTGCGGGAAGAGGTCGCGGACGGTCTTGCCCAAATGTGCCTCCGGAGGGAGGCCGTTCATGGCGGCGATGGCATCGTTCACCCGGACGTAGCGGAGGTCGCGGTCGAGAAGGGCCAGGCCCACCGGCGCGCTGGCGAAGAGGGTGTCGAACAGGGCAAGAGATGCGGCCTGCTGCTCGACGGCCCGCGCCAGTTCCCTGTGCAGCAGGGCATTGTCGACGGCAATGGCGACGCGCTGGGCAAGTTCCTCGGCCAGCGCGATGTCCGACGGGCCGTACTCACGGCCCGGCTCGGTCAGGATAAAGGAGATCACCCCGAGTGTCCGGTCGCGGGCGATAAGCGGGACGACGATGCTGGAGCGGAAGCCCAACCTCAGCACGATGTCCAGGTGCTCGGGGTCCTGGAGAACGGCGCGGTGCATCGCCTCCGTGATAGTGGGGTAGAAGGCGGTGCGCAGGGTGCGGAGGACGTACACCGGGCCATGCGGGGCATCGGGCCGGCCGCCGAAGCGCTCCGTCATGCGTACGGCGAGCGCCTGCTTCTGCGGGTCGGCGTGCGCGATGGCCACGCGTTGGAGAAAACCCTGGTCGTCGAGCAGATAGACGGCGCAGCAGTCACCGAGGGCCGGGACGGCGAGCCGTGCGACGGCGGCGAGGGTTTCCCGGTAATCGAGTGTGCGCGCCAGGGCAATCCCGGCCTCGGCGAGGAAGCGCAGTGGCTCATCACGTGCATCGCGAGCCGGCTGCTCATTCCCCGCGACCGGACGCTCCAGCACAATCCTCTCCCCTCGGTAAATGGGCGCATCCGTAGTCCGGCCAAAAGCCGGACAGGCTCCCCCCTGAGCTCGTTCGCGCCCGCGCGATTGCCGCACATTCTATGCCAGACCGGGTGGGTTACGCACCACCAGTCTCGCATCCTGCGTCATGCGTGATGCGTCACCCGTCCCCCTCACCCCCGACCCCGCTCGGGCGGAGCCCACCAGGGGAGAGGGGAGCCGCACGGAACACGAAACACGGAACACGCAACAGGCCCTACGGGTGACGCATCACCCCTCCGCCGGGAGTTCCTCCCACGGCTGCCAGGTGAAGCGCTCGTGGAAGCGATCGAGCAGTGCCAGGATCGGACGGGCCAGCAGCAGCACCAGCACCACGTTGGCCGCGGCACGGAAGAGGTCGTGGACGAGCGAGGTCACGAGGTAGAAGCGAGCGTAGGTCCGCAGCGTTTCGGCAGCGCTCATCCCCGGCACCCAGTACAACCCGGCCGGCTGCTCCAGCCCGGGCGCGGCAAAGGGCCAGAAGTAGAGGTTCATCACCGCACCGAAGAGGAACCCCCAGACGGCGCCGAACACGGCCAGCACCACCACATCGCGCCGTCCCCCTCGACGCGGCAACCAGCCGGCGCTCATCCCGACCCAGCCCGCAGCCAGCATCTGGAAGGGGAGCCACGGGCCCAGCCCGCCGGTGATGAAGGCCGAGACGAGCAGGGTGAGTGCGCCCATCAGGAAGCCGAAGTCGGCCCCGTAGGCAAACCCCACCAGGATGATGAGCAGAAAGATCGGCGAGGCACCGAGCAGGCTCGGAATCAGGCGCAGTGCGGCGTTCACGGCCACCAGGACGCCGAGGAAGGCTACCATCTTCGACGTCGCTGCGCCGCGCGCGGTGGCACCCGCCTGGACCTCTAGCAGGATGGTTCCCAGGCAGACCACGGACAGCACGGCGAAGAGGAGCGCCACCTCGGTGCCACGGCCGGTCAGTCGCTCCGGGCGACCCAACGCCGGAAGGAAGAAGGGATAGGTGAAGGTGAGGAGGCCCACCAGGCTAGCCGCCCAGATGACGGGTGAGCCACGCCGCCGCACCACTACTTCGGGCATCAGGTCGGCCTGCTCGGTCACCGGACCGGCTCCGCAGCCCCCAGCCGGATCTGCTGCACGGTGCCCGGCGGCCCACCCCGGGCGAACCGCTCCGGGTGGAGAATCCCGGCCAGGATCTCAATCCCGCCGACGATCCGCGGGCCCGGCCGGTTGAAGTAGCCGGAGCCGTCCACCGCGTAGACCTGCCCGTCGTGCACAGCCGGGATGTCGTCGAGGAAGGACGGCAGCACGCCGGCCGTGCGCGACACACGCTCCGCCTCGGCGATCGTCCCTTGCAGGTCGTAGCCGCAGGGCATCAGCACCAGCACCTCCGGCTCGGCGTCGCGGATCTGCTCCCAGGTCACCGCGAACGACGGTTGTCCTGCCCGGCCGAGCACGTCCTGCCCGCCGGCCAGCGCCACCATCTCCGGCACCCAGTGGCCGCCGACCATCGGCGGGTCGAGCCACTCCAGGCACACCACACGGCGCGGCGCCTGACCCGAATCAACCCGTCCGCCGATGTACGCGATCCGGCTCCGCAACGCCGCGACCACCGCTTTGGCCGTCACCGTGCGCCGGGTGAGGCTGCCGACGGTGAGGATCGAGTCCAGCACCTCCTCGACCGTGCGCGGCTCGATCGAGACGACGCGGGGCGGGTTGGGCAGCCGCTGAGCAATGGCCTGCACGTCCTCGTAGGAGACGGCGCAGACAGCGCACAGCTCCTGGGTCAGGATCAGGTCCGGCTCCAGCCGCTCCAGCAGTTCCACATCCAGCTCATAGATCGACTCCCCACGCAGCACCCGCTCGCGGATAAGCCGGTCGATCTCGGCCCCGTCGTCAATGTCAGGCGGCAGAACGTTGCGGGTGATCTGCGGCCGCTTCTGTGCCGCCGGGGGATAGTCGCACTCGTGGGTGACGGCGACGAGCTGGTCGCCCAGGCCGAGCGCGAAGCAGATCTCCGTAGTGCTTGGCAAGAGTGAGACGATCCGCATCCAGCCGTCCTTCCCGATCCACCGCCGAGCCTACCCCCATCATAGCGCAGCGGGGGAAGGGGCTACGGTGCTCGGGCGAGCATGACGCAACGGCGCGACACACCAGGAGCGCGGGCGTCGGACAGAGCTCCCCTCTCCCAAAGTTGGGAGAGGGGGCGGGGAGTGAGGGCCACTCCCGCGGGGACGGGCGAAGATGTCCGGTTCTACTGCCACAGGGGTTCCCGCACACACGCTGCCCATGTATCAATCATCACCCCGCCTCGCGGCGCGGGATGTGCGCGGCGGGCCGAGCAGTCGCGCGGCGCGGCTACGTAGCAGAGGCAGGGATGGGAGCGAGCTGTGAGCCAGGGTGTCAGAGGCGTGGTGTTCGACCTTGATGGGCTGCTCGTCGAGTCCGAGGAGTACTGGGAGCAGGCCCGCCGGGAGTTCGTCTCCCGCTATGGCGGGACATGGGGTGACGACGCACAGCAGGCAGTGATGGGCGCCAATACCCGCCAGTGGTCGCGGTACATCCGCGAGGCATTCGACATCCCGCTCACCGAGGAGGAGATCGCGGCCGCGGTCATCGCTCGGATGCAGGAGCTCTACCACGACCACCTGCCGCTGCTGCCCGGCGCGATCCCGGCGGTGCGGGCTCTGGCCGATCGCTACCCGCTGGCGGTCGCCTCCTCATCGCCGCCCGTGCTCATCCGCTTCGTCCTGGCGGAGATGGGCGTGGCCGAGTGCTTCCAGTCGGTCACCTCGTCGGACGAAGTCGCGCATGGGAAACCCGCGCCCGATGTCTACCACCTCGCGTGCGAGCGCCTGGGCGTCGCGCCCGAACAGGCGGTGGCCTTCGAGGACTCGACCGCCGGGATCGCCGCGGCGCTCGCCGCCGGGCTGCGTGTCATCGCCGTCCCGAACCGGAGCTACCCGCCGGACCCGGACGTGCTGCGCCGGGCCGACCTCACCCTCCCCTCGCTGGAGGAGTTCGACCCGGCCGTGCTGGAGCAGTGGTAGCCGACGGCGGCCGCCCTCAGTGTTCCGACCGGCCATCCTCCGCGACGTCCTGTGGGCGGAAGGCGACGAACAGGACGGTGTCGAGGGCCTGCTGCCGCGCGGCCGGGCCGCGTGTGTCCAAGCCGAGCACCCAGGGGAAGATGCGAGCCTCTACTGGGTGCTCCCGCTCCCAGCGGGTGTAGACTGCCTCCGCCTCGTCGCGAGACAGCACCCGGTGGGCCGGCACGTAGCGGAGCCGCCCGGTCCGCACCTCCGCCGCCTGCCCGGCCTGCACGTTGCGGAACCAGTCGGCACGCCGCCCCCAAGCCGAGACGACGATGCTCTCCCGCGTCGCCGGGTCGAACTGGAGGACTTCCAGCACCGTCCGGTAGGTCCTCCCGCTCGTCCGCCCGCGATGGGTCAGCAGCAGGAAGCGGTGGCCGAGGAGCCAGCCGAGGTCACGCTCGTACAGCAGGGCCGGGAGGCGTAACAGGCGCTTCACGAGACCGCGTGGCCTGGTGCGGACGAGCCGGGATGACATGGCACGCCTCCACGGGGCGGAGAACCGCTGGGCGGTAGGGCACGGCGCAGCTCAGTTGAAGTGCTTCGCCTGCGGCCAGATCTGATCCATCGGCTGACGCAGCCCACGGGCGACCAGGATCGGCACATTGGCCTCCTCCGGCATGCATACCTCGCAGGTCACCGTCGCCGCCTGCGTCACGTCGTCGAAGATCGCGTCCAGTTCAGCGGGCGTGTAGCCGACCGAGATGACGACCTCGCCCGTGCAGTCGCCCGGCCCCCACAGGTAGTAGGTATTGTGCCCGCTGATCGCGCGCGGCAGCCCGTGCGCCGGACCGAAGAAGTCAATGGCCCCGGCCTCGCCGTAGTTCGCGGTGAAGATGCAGGCGCGGGCGCGCTCCTCGACCGGCAGCCCCTGGTAGACTCCCGCGACCGTCTCCACCATCACCTCCCAGCCGAACCGGTCGCCGAGCCACTGGGGCAGGGCCCCGCCCTCATGCACCTGCTCCTGCGCCGTCGCGCCGGTCACGAAGCCGTAATAGCGGACCCAGGTATCCGGTGCGAGGATCGGCAGGGCGATCGGAGCCGTCAGCACCCCGCTCAGGAGCAGCAGGGCCGGGTAGGCGACGCGGATACTGCGCACACCCCCGCGCCGCGTCGCCTGCTCGATGGCCACCGCGCCCCCGGCGAGAAGCATCGGGTAGGCCGGTGCCAGGAAGTACGGCTTGGCGCCGGTGAGGGCAAACAGCACGAGGAGGATGAGGAAGGCCAGCCCGAGCGCGCGCTCGGGGCGGCCCTGCGGAGCGCGCAGGAAGAAGGCGAGTCCGGCAAGCCACAGCGGCAGCGTCACGGGATTCACGGAAAGGACCTGCTCCAGCAGGAAGCCGACCGGCGAGCTCTCGGTCAGCTTGCCGCCGTAGTTGCCCCAGAACTCAATCGTGGGCCAGCCGTTGACCGCGTTCCAAATGATGTAGGGGAGGGCGAAAGCGAATGCCACCAGCCCACCCAGCCAGAGCCAGCGCGTGAAGAGGAGCCGGCGAGCAGGTGTGAGCAGCAGCCCGACGACGACCGCGAAGCCGAAGGCTGCGATGGTGACCTTGGTCGCCAACCCGATACCGGCCACCAGCCCGAACAGGAGCCATAGCCGCGGCCGCTCCTCCTTGATCAACCGCACCAGGACGTAGGCCGCCAGCGCCCACCAGAGCTGATCGAGCGAGTCCATCGAAAAGAGCGAGCCCATGGCGAGCATGACCGTGGCGACCAGCGCGCCCAGCGCCGCCAGCCCCTGCGCGAAGGCCCCGCCGCCCAGCGCCCGCGCGATCAACCCGGTTACCACCACCAGCGCGGTCCCGGCCAGCGCCGGCACGACATGGAGCGCCACCAGCGACTCACCCACCGTCACCCGGACCAGCGCCGCGAGCAGGGCGATGAGCGGCGGGAATTCAACGTACCCGAAGGCAAGGTGCCGCCCCGCAGCGATGTAGTAGAGCTCGTCCCGGAAGTAGCCGTAGTTCCCCGCCACGGCCAGGTGTGCGGCCAGCTTCACCGCGGCCAGCAGGGCCAGGATCGCGTTCGCGCCCAGCAGCACCCGCCGGCCCGTGTCCACCGGCTCGGTTGTGACCACGTCTGCGCCTGGTCGTGCCCCCATGCCAGTTTCCTCTCCTCGACCCGGCGGCGTATTGTCGCAGAATGTACGCCGCCGCGCAGCCGTGGTCAGAGCAGGTGCGTTCCCGCGTTCACCTCTGGCTCGCGGTGCCGGGCCGCAGTAGAGTGAGAGCCGGGATGCCGCGAAGCACGAGTGGGAGGGGGAGACGAATGGCCGATCTACCTGACGCCACCCGGGTCTTGATCGTCGGGGCGCACCCGGACGACCCCGACTTCTTCTGCGGCGGGACGGTCGCGCGCTGGACCGCGGCCGGCGCAACCGTCAGCTACGTCGTCGTCACCTCCGGCGACAAGGGCATGCCCGACCCCAGCCTCGATCCGGTGGCCTTCAGCCGCATGCGCGAGGCCGAGCAAGAGGCGTCCGCTCGCACGCTCGGGGTGACCAACGTTACCTTCCTGCGCCTGACCGACGGCGAGGTGTTCGACACCCTGGAGCTGCGCGCCCTCCTGACCGCCGAGATCCGGCGCTTCCGCCCCGACCTGATCGTGACCCACGACCCGCTGACGCGCCGCTACCGCCAGCACCCGGACCACCGCGCCGTCGGCGCGGCGACGCTCGCCGCCGCCTTCCCCGCCTGCCGGCTGGCGACCTTCTTCCCGGAGCAGGTCGCGGCGGGGCTGTCGCCGCACGTCGTCGGCCGCGCGCTCCTCTTCGGCAGCGACCAGCCCGACACCTTCGTCGACATCGCCCCGGTCTTCGACCGGAAGGTCGCGGCCCTGGAGCAGCACGCCAGCCAGGCGTCCGCCTTCCCCGGCGGCCTCCACACCCGGGTACGCCAGTGGGCCGAAGACGCGGGCCGCCCCGCCGGCCTGGCGCTCGCCGAGGCATTCCTGTCAGTCGATCTGGAGTAGCCGGGGCGCCGTATACTTCCTCTGATACGAAGTATGGCGTCGCGGACGGCTTGCGCCGGCCCGAGGCCCGACGAAGGAGAGCATCGCTACCGTGACCGCGCCGCTGCCGGCCGACGCCCCGCTCGGGGTCTACATCCACATCCCCTTCTGCACCCGCATTTGTCCCTACTGCGACTTCAACACCTACGCCCGGCAGGAACACCTGATCCCGGAATACGTGGAGGCGCTGATCGGGGAGATGGATCTGACCCTGGCGGCGATCGGCCCCCGCCCGGCGCAGTCGATCTTCTTCGGCGGCGGCACGCCGTCGCTCCTCCCGCCGGAGCTCGTCGCGCGGCTGATCGACGCGGTACGGGAGCGCTTCCCCCTGCCCGACGACGCCGAGGTGTCGCTCGAAGCCAATCCCGAGACGATCGACGCCGCGACGCTCGACGGCTTCCTCCAGGCCGGTGTGAACCGAATCAGCCTCGGGGTGCAGACGCAGCAGGCGCGCGGGCTGAAGGTGCTCGGCCGCGCCCACAAGCCCGACGTGCCGGAGCGGGCGCTGGCCGCGGCCCGAGCGGCCGGGGTGGACAACTTCAGCGTGGATTTCATCTTCGGCTGGCCCAACCAGACGATGGCCGAATGGGAGGACGACCTGGACAGCATCCTCCGCTGGCAGCCGGACCACCTGTCGCTGTACTCGCTGATCGTCGAGCCGGGCACGCCCTACGAGCGGGCCGTCCAGCGCGGCATCCTGACCGTGCCCGACGAGGACACGACCGCTGACATGTACGAGCGCGCGCTCGACCGGCTCGCCGCGGCCGGCTGGCACCACTACGAGATCTCCAACTGGGCGCGCACCCCGGAGCACCGCTCACGGCACAACCTGCTCTACTGGCGCAACGGGCACTACCTCGGCCTCGGCGCCGGGGCACACGCCCACCTCGACAACGTCCGCTCCAGCAACATCCGCCTGCCGGCCAAGTACATCGCCGCCGTGCGCGAGGGCCGGTTGCCCATCGACGAGCGCGAGGAGTTGGACGAGACCACGGCCATGGCCGAGACGATGATGCTCGGCCTGCGGCTGCCCGAGGAGGGCGTCTCCGCCGCGGCCTTCGCCGCCCGCCACGGCCGGGAGCTGGAGGAGATCTACGGCCGGGAACTCACCGACCTGACCGATGCCGGCCTCCTTTACTGGGACGGCGCGCACGTCCGCCTCACCCGCCGCGGCCTCCTCCTCGCCAACGAAGTCGCCGCCCGCTTCCTCCCCGAGCCCGCGCGGGCGGGGTAGCGCCAGAACGATCAACGGCAGGTGGCCTGCTCCCCGTCGCAGCGTAGGGAGACGGATGTCCGAAGCCCAAGCTGGACCCTAAAGACGGTATTGTAGAGGTGCGCCGCATCAGCGCAGGGGATCAGTCCACGCTGGACCGCACGCACGAGCAGCGCGCAGGTCCGTACTACCTGACAATCGGGGTATAGCGCCCGAACCAGACCGACGATGCCGCCATCGTCTGTCCATAATTCCCAGCCCCGATTGATTGCGACGGCGGCGCACTCGGCCTCGCCAGGATGGATGCGCTTGTAGCGAAAGCCCGATGCCCGAGCGCGGGCAACATCTCGCGCCTGCCGCGACTGGAGGTAGTAGGCGAGCTTCAGTTCCTCGTCTAACAGATCGACTGGCTGCCACGAGTTAGACTGGATAAAGGCAGTGCGCAGCTGAATCCGCTGGTCATCGATCCCAGCAACACGGTTGGACTGTGCTTCGTAGATCCCCTTCGCAAACTCACTCGTGGGTGGATTGGAGAAGGGTGGACACTCCTCCGGTTCAAGGATAGTCGGTGTGATATTCAGGCCAGCACTGGCGAGATCGGAAAGGAGTTGCGCCTGCCCCGCGTCTACGAACATCGCCAGCACCATGTTGTCCACCACGCATGGCCGCTCGCCGGAAGCAGCGCTTGTCATCCTGCTCACACCGTCACGCCACTGAGGTAGCCGGCGCGGGAAGTTCGTCGAACTCCCGCTCCTCGTCCTTGTCTGCTGGTCGCGGCGCCGCCAGGAGTCGCTGCAGAATTGCTTCCTGTGAGACGCGGAGCAGCGATGCTGCCCCAGCGGGACTTAGTTCGTCGGACTCGACCATCTCCCTCACGCGCTCCAGCACCGACGGTGGGAAGCTCTCCAGCGTGACGGCGTTGGACGCTAAGACCGCGCGCTGGTAGGGGTCACGCTCCAATCCCAGACTCGCTGCCAGCGCGGCCGGGCTGAGTTGCCGGTATTCCTCGTACCGTTCCGAGGTCAGATAGCCTTCGTCCAGCAGCCGGTTCAGCATGGTCGCATAGCTCACGCCGAAGTACCGCTGCAGATGAATGACCAAACGCGGGTCGGTCACCGGACGATCCCCGGGCAGTCCTATGACGCGGAGCAGACCCTCCTCCGGCACGAGGAAGTGCGCGGCAAATCGGTCGGCAAATCGCTCCCGGGGATCCTTGCTGCCCGCGCGGCACAATACCGCTGCTACCTGGCTGTGAAACAACGCATGTGCGAATTCGTGTGCCAGGGTAAACGTCTGCCGGCCCGGTGTCGTGTTGGTATTGACAAGGACACAGAACCCAAGCCGTGGGTGATTGCAGAAAGCCCCGGAGATGCTGCCCGGCACATCGAGCGGGTCGAGAGCGACGCGATACACCAGAATCCCCTGCTGATCGAGGAACGTTTGGAGATCGGGGATCGCGTCAAGCCCGAGACCGTAGTACTTGCGGGCATCGACGGCCAGCGACGGTGCGCGCTGCACGTCGGTAATTGGCCGGGCGCGCTGCCATGCCTTGACAGGAGGCTGTCCCGGTCCAGGCAGCACATCGCCACATTCATCGAGCAAGTCGGCCCAGTCGTCGAGGAAGGCGATCCATTGACGCAGTCTGACCTGGGTCTGCGGCGCAAGGTCGCGCAGGTCGCGGAACAGGAGAGCCGGCTGCGGTCCGGCGGGCTCTTCATGAGCAGGATCCAGCAGATTGGTGACCGTCGTGCCGTAGATCTCCGCCAGTCGGGTCAGATGGCCCAGTCCCGGTGTGCGTCGATCGTTCTCCCAATAGGAGATCAGCGCGTGGGTGACACCCAGCGCGCTGGCTGCTTCCTCCTGGGTGAGACCTGCCCACTCGCGGGCGGCACGCAGTCGTGCGCCCAACCCCGCTGCTCGCTCCATCGTCCCTCTCCGCCGTCTCGGTGCGCCTGTTACAATGATCTCCCACAAGGTCAGCGTAATTGTAACAGAACACTGGTTCTGTGGGGGTATTGCTAGGTCTGGCAATACCCCCAATTCCAACCGTTAGGCGGACGACAAGCACTTACGACGCCCCGTTGAACTGCCAGCGGGTGACGCTCTTGGGGAACGCGGCGAGGGTCCAGCCGTAGGCGACACGCGGGCGCAGGACATAGAACCCCTCGGGGCTGTCGGGCGGCTCCTCGCCGTACTTCGTGCGGAGGGCGTCGCCCAGTCGGGCGAAGGTCGCCTCGTCCATCGCCGTCACCGGCCGGGCTTCACCCTCGAGCGCGACCACCTCATCGCCGCTCTCCAGGTGCACCGCGACGGCCGGGTTCGCCGCCAGGTTGCGCGCCGTGCGCGTCGTCGGCGCCGTGGAGAAGTAGACCGCGCCGTTCACCCAGGCGCCCCAGACCGGGACCGCATGCGGCTGCCCCGTCGGCGCGGCCGTGGTGACCCAGTAGTTGCGGGCCCGCTCCAGCCGTTCCACGGCGAACGTCCAGTCGAGCATCCCGTCCGCCTCGGCCGGGACACCGTACCCTTTCATCCATGGCCGACTGGCCCGCGGCTCGTCCTGCCGTGCGCTGGGTACCCGCTCGCTCATGCGCAATCCTCCCGGTCACTCGACCCGGCATGGGTCCGGCTTGCACAACTCCCCCAGCATAGGGCAGGATACCGGACACCTGCTGTCATATTTCCCCGGTACGATGCTCGATGACGGGCGAGCGGATGTCGTGAGCGAGGAGGGCCAATGCGCGCGGACCGGCTGCTCTCGATCTTGCTGCTGCTCCAAGTCCACTGGCGCATGACCGCGCGCGAGCTGGCAGAGCGCCTGGAGGTCTCGCCCCGCACGATCCAGCGTGACATGGAAGCGCTCAGCATGGCCGGGGTGCCGGTCTACGCCGAACGCGGCGCGCGGGGCGGCTGGGTGCTGCCCGACGACTACCGCACCGACCTCTCCGGCCTGACCGGGTTGGAGATCGAGGCGCTCTTCCTCACCAAGCCAGCCCGCCCGCTGGCCGATCTGGGCTACAGGGAAGCCGCCGAGGGGGCGCTGCTGAAGCTGCTGGCAGCGCTACCCACCATGCGCCGACGCGAGGCGGAGCGGGCGCGCCAGCGGCTGCTGGTCGATACGTCCGGCTGGCGGCAGGGTGAAGATCCCGCGCCCTGCCTGCCCGCCCTCCAGGACGCCGTCTGGCGCGATCGCCGGGCGCGCATCGTCTACCGGCGGAACGACGGCACCACGGTCGAGCGCGTGGTGGACCCGCTCGGCCTCGTCGCCAAGGGGAGCCTCTGGTACCTGGTCGCCGCTGTCGACGGAAATCCACGCACCTACCGCGTGGCCCGCGTGCAGGACGTCGAGGTGACCGATGAGCCATGCCAGCGCCCGGAGGGCTTCGACCTCGCCGCCTATTGGGCCGAGTCCACCGCCCGCTTCGTGCGCGAGCTGCCCCGCTACCCGTTCACGCTCCGGGCGGCGCCTGAAGCGCTGCGCCGGCTCGGCGCGAGCGCGGGCTACGTACGCGCCGAGCGGATCGACCCTCCCGGCGCCGACGGCTGGTCGACCGTGCACCTCGTCGCCGATGTCGAGGAAGTCGCCCTCGGCTACGTGCTCGGCTTCGGCGACACCGTTGAGGTGCTCGACCCTCCTGCCCTACGCCAGCGCGTCCTCACCACCGCCCGCAGCGTCGTGGCGTTCTATGAGGGATGCGGTGGGGAATGACGACGGTGGTATGGAGTCTGGTGACCTCGTTGAGTGTACCCGGTCGGTGTGTGCCCGCCGCCGGGCTGACAAGGAAAGCCGGCTTCAGCCGGCTGGGATGACTGAGTTCACATCTCGGCGCTAGGTGCCGCCGCCCGGCACGTGCCCGGGGATAAATCCCCGGGCTGAATATTGATTAGGGAAGCCCACTGAAGGGGCTGTGATGACTACATCCTGACGTGTGTGGTTCGGCCTCCCATCGAACCCGGCGTCCCCAGCCCGCTTCAGCGGGCTTTTCCTTGTCAGCCCGGGGGTTCACCCCCGGGCACATGCCACGGCGCATGATCCTACTACCGCGTAGCGGATAGCGGTTGTGACCCGGGCACATGCCACGGCGACGAAATCCTCACCCCACCCGCCCATGCACGCACCGGAGCCCCACCGTCCGTGGGACGATGCGCCACGCCTCACCGCGGAACGCGACAGAGGGGGCGGTGGGGAATGGCCGGATCCCCGTCCTCCTCAATCGCGTAGAATCGGCGCTACGCCGTTGGAGCAGCCAGCCGGTTAGGAGGGCGTGATGAGCGGGATGGATGAGCGCGCACGACTGATGGATTATGTCGAGAAGCTGGTGCCGGAGCGGCCGCCGGAGATGCAGGAAATGGAGGCGTACGCCGCTGAGCACCGCTTCCCGATCATCGGCGCACCGGCGGGTTACCTCTGCTACCAGATCGCGCGGATCGCCGGGGCGCGGCGCATCTTCGAGCTGGGATCGGGCTACGGCTACTCCACCGCCTGGTTCGCTCGCGCCGTGCAGGAGAACGGCGGCGGTGAGGTCTACCACGTCGTCTGGGATGAGGAGCTGTCCCAGCGCGCACGGGGGCACCTGGAGCGCCTCGGCTACGGCGACATCGTGCGCTACCGGGTCGGCGAGGCGGTGCAGGCGCTGCGGGAGACCGAAGGGCCGTTCGACCTGATCTTCAACGACATCAACAAGGAGGGCTACCCCGCCTCGCTCGACGTCATCGAGGAGAAACTGCGCCCCGGCGGGGTGCTGATCATCGACAACATGCTCTGGGGCGGCCGGATCTTCGACGAGGCCGACCGATCCCCGGCTACGGAGGGCGTGCGGGAGGCCACCCGGCGGCTGACGACCGACCCCCGATGGATCACCACCCTCATTCCGATCCACGACGGGCTGGTCATCGCCTACCGCCGGTAGCGGCATGTCCGTACCCACGCCTCGCGCGAGCCGCCCGGCGGATTGCGGTCGCGGGAGGCCGGCACGAGCGCGGGTCCATCCGATCGGCCTACAATGGGTCATGGGTACCACTGCCCGAGCGGGCGATGTCGCGATGGAAGGGAGTGCCACGATGCAGGAGGAGCGCCAGCCGCGCGACCCGACGCGCAAGATGCTCCGGGTCTTCGGGGTAAAGGTGACCCAGTACGAAGAGCGCACGGCCGCGCTGCTGGAGCAGATCGCCGCCGCGCCGGACGATCAGCCGGAGGACCTGCTGCGGCTGGCCGCGGAGGTGGTCGACCTCACCGCCGACATGAACCGCCACCTGCGCGAGATGGTCGGGCACGTCCTCAACACCCAGCAGCGTGTCCTCACCGACCTCCGCGCCGCAATCGAGCGCGCCCAGGAGTGACACACCCGGCGGGTGGGAACCAGGCTGGGGAGCGATCAAGGAGCACCTATCGGTGAGCATGATCAGCGTCGATATCGGGCCGGCACACTTCCTCTACCGGGTCGGCGGCGTCTGCCTGCACGACGGCCGGGTCCTGCTGCATCGCGCGGTGGGCGACGACTTCTGGTCGCTGCCGGGCGGGCGCTGCGAGATCCTGGAGACCGCGACCGACGCCCTCACCCGAGAGATGCGCGAGGAGTTGGCCGTCGAGGTCACAGTCGGCCGGCTCCTCTGGGTCGTCGAAGACTTCTTCACCATGGACGGCCGACCCTACCATCAGATCGGTCTCTACTTCGCCGTCGACCTCCCCGACGGTTGCCCCCTGCTCGATACTGAGGCCGTTCACGCCGGGCAGGAGGGCGACGACTACCTCGAGTTCCGCTGGTTCCCCCTGAGTGACCTCGATCAGGTTCGCCTCTACCCCACCTGCGTCCGCACCGCGCTCCAGCAACCACTCGACATGCCGCGCCATCTGGTCGGAAGGCGCGAACCGGCCCCGTCCCCCCTCCGGTAGCGGCAGGGCTCGCCACGAACGGGGCCGCGGCGCCGCACCGGCGATGCGCAGGCGCTGAGGCGCTTGCCGCCAGCCCCTCGTGCCGGGGACTTGGGGCTTGACATGACACCATTCGGTGTCGTATTCTGTGATTGGCCACCAAATGGTGTCATGTTCGGGGACTGGGCAATGGCGTCGGATGTGCGCCAGAAAAGGAGGAAGTTGGCCCCATGCGAGATGTCTACCGTGCGGTGGCCGATCCGACTCGCCGCCGGATACTGCGCATGTTGGCCGAGGTCGATGAGTTGCCCCTCCATGAGATCGTGGCTCAGTTCCCGATGGGCCGCACGGCCGTCGCCAAGCACCTGGCCATCCTCAAGGAAGCGGGACTCGTGATCGACCGCAAGGTTGGAAGGGAGACGCGCTACCGCCTGAACGCCGCGCCGCTGCGCGAGATTCAGGAGTGGCTTTCGTTCTACGAGCAGTTCTGGACGCAGCGGCTCGACCGCCTGAAGGAACTCGTAGAGGAGAACAACGGATGAGTGAAACCGTCGTCCTGGAGACCGAGCTGAAGAGCCCCATCGAGCGGGTCTGGAACGCGCTGACCGATCCCGAGACCCTCTCCAAGTGGATGCTCTTCAAGACCAACGACTTTCAGCCGGTCGTCGGGCACCGCTTCCAGTTCCGCGACGCGCCAGGCTGGGACGGCGTCGTCGACTGCGAAGTGATCGAGGTGGACCCGCCGCGGCGGCTTGCCTACACCTGGTCGACCGAGGGAGTGGGCAATGTCCCACACTCGACGGTGGTCTCCTGGACGCTGACGGAGGACGAAGGCGGCGTCACCCGGCTGCGTTTGGAGCAGAGCGGCTTCCGACCCGAAGCCAAGCAGGAGATCGGCGGAGCCCGGTATAGCTGGCAGATGATGCTGGATCAGTTGCAGAGCATCGTGACCGGGGACTAGCCGGGCGGTATCCGGCACGGCGGCCACCGCCATCACCTGGACGTATCGAGCCGATTCGCGACAGCAGAGAGGAGCCCTGCAATGGCCGACTCACGGACGAACGCCGAGAACACCGCCGCGACCGACGCGGAGGCTCAGACGTTCACCGAGGAGGAACGCGCCGCCATGCGGGAGCGCGCCAAGGAGCAACGCCGCAGCAGGCGCGCCAGCAAGGCGGACGGGGAGCGCGACGTGCTCGAGAAGATCGCCGAGATGGACGAACCGGATCGCTCCATGGCCGAGCGGATCCACGCCATCATCAAGGAGAGCGCGCCGGACCTCACGCCGCGAACCTGGTACGGGATGCCGGCATACGCCAAGAACGGCAGCGTCGTCTGCTTCTTCCAGAGCGCGGGCAAGTTCAAGACGCGGTACGCCACCCTCGGCTTCAACGACTCGGCGAACCTCGATGACGGCACCATGTGGCCGACCGCCTACGCA
This sequence comes from Sphaerobacter thermophilus DSM 20745, assembly GCF_000024985.1. Classification (NCBI taxonomy): domain Bacteria; kingdom Pseudomonadati; phylum Thermomicrobiota; class Thermomicrobia; order Sphaerobacterales; family Sphaerobacteraceae; genus Sphaerobacter; species Sphaerobacter thermophilus. The sequence continues at coordinate 2,653,272 of NC_013523.1, read as the reverse complement.
CTGAAGGAGTTGACTCCCGCCGACGAGGAGCGAATCCGCGAGCTGGTGAAGAAGGCGGTGAGTTGAGAGCTGATCTCGCCGACGCTCCCGCGTGATCGGCACGCGCGGCGCGGCATCCCCGCGACCGCGCTGCCGGGCGAGTTCCCAAGACCAAACCTGGCTTCCAGTTCGAGCGACGCAACAACGGCGGAGCCTGTGACGGCTCCGCCTGCTGATTGGAGGAACGATGCCCCCCACCCCGAGGCCGGACACGTCGTCGCCTACGCGGCACATCGCCGATAGCCACGACGTCATCCGGGTACGTGGCGCCCGCGAGAACAACCTCAAGAACATCGACATCGATATCCCGAAGCGGCGCCTCACCGTTTTCACCGGGGTCTCCGGCTCCGGGAAGTCGAGCCTCGTCTTCGGCACGATTGCCGCCGAGTCGCAACGGCTCATCAACGAGACGTACAGCGCCTTCATCCAGGGCTTTATGCCGAACATTCCCCGCCCCGACGTCGACGTCCTTGAAGGACTGACGACCGCGATCATCGTCGATCAGGAGCGGATCGGCGCCAATCCGCGCTCGACCGTCGGCACCGTCACCGACGCCAACGCCCTGCTGCGCATCCTCTTCAGCCGGCTTGGGCAGCCGTACATCGGCCCGTCCACCGCGTTCTCCTTCAACATCGCCGCCGGGCAGGCCAGCGGCGCCATCACCGTCGAGCGCGGTCCCGGCAGCGGGAAGACCGAGGAGCGGACAGTCACCCTCTACGGCGGGATGTGCCCCCGCTGCGAGGGGATGGGCCGCGTGACCGACTTCGACCTCACCGCGCTGTACGACGCTGATAAGTCGCTGAACGAGGGAGCGCTCAAGATCCCCGGCTACAGCATGGACGGCTGGTACGGGCGCATCTTCCGCGGCTGCGGCTTCTTCGACCCGGACAAGCCGATCCGCGAGTTCACCGAGCAGGAACTGAACGACCTCCTCTACAAGCCCCCGACCCGGATCAAAGTCGACGGCATCAACGTCACCTACGAGGGGCTAATCCCGCGGATCCAGAAGTCGTTCCTCTCCAAGGACCGGGAGGCGATGCAGCCGCACATCCGGGCATTCGTGGATCGGGCGATCACCTTCACCACCTGTCCCGATTGCGGCGGCACGCGGCTCAACGAGCGGGCCCGGTCGTCGAAGATCAAGGGCATCAGCATCGCCGACGCCTGCGCGATGCAGGTCAGCGACCTGGCCGAATGGGTCCGCAGCCTCGATGAACCGTCGGTCGCGCCGCTCCTCGCCAAGCTGCAGCACGTGCTGGACTCGTTCGTGGAGATCGGGCTGGGCTACCTCTCGCTCGACCGGTCGTCCGGCACGCTGTCCGGAGGCGAGGCGCAGCGCGTCAAGATGGTCCGCCACCTCGGGTCGCCGCTGACCGATGTCACCTACGTCTTCGACGAGCCCACCACGGGCATGCACCCGCATGACATCCAGCGGATGAACGACCTGCTGCTCCGGCTGCGCGACAAGGGCAACACGGTGCTCGTCGTGGAGCACGAGCCGGAGACGATCGCGATCGCCGACTACGTCGTCGACCTCGGCCCTGGCGCCGGCCACGACGGCGGCCGGATCGTCTTCGAGGGCACGCCGGCCGACCTGGTCGCCGCCCCCACCACGCTGACCGGCCAACACCTCGCTGCCTACGTCAACGGGTGAAAGACGCCGGGTGGTGGGAACGTGTCATCCCAAGTGCGGGCGATTCCATGTTCGGAATACGGGATCGTCCGCATTCCCATCCCTGTCATTCTGAGCGGAGCGAAGGATCTCGCGTAGTGACGGCCACCACGCGAAGAGGTCCTTCGACTCGGATGGAGCCGCTGGGCTGACAAGGCAAAGCCCGCTGAAACCAACTGATGGCGGATGAGAGCCAACGCCTGGCGATAAGGTGTCCACAACCCAGTCGGTGCCCGGGGCTAAAGCCGCCGGGCTGCACATTTAGGTAAGCCCACTGAAGGGGCTGTGATGGCGACATCTAGGCGTATCCGACTCGGCTTCCCACCGGGCACTACGTCCCCAGCCCCTTCAGTGGGCTTCGCCGTGTCAGCCCGGGGGTTTACCCCCGGGCACGGACCGCCCGCGGCTCCCGCCGAATGGCCCGGCGTCACACCTCGCCGTGGGGGAACAACTCGATGACTGGGAGTTTACCGGCCTGCTCGACGGCCATGCGGATCTCCGCATCGTAGTCGAAGGTGCGCGTGAGCCGCAGGAGCGGGCGCATGAAGCGGGGCGGTCCGCAATGGGCCGAGCGCTGCTGCATCATCAGCATCAAATCCCGGCGTCGCTCGGGATCCTCGACCAGCCGGGCGGTGGCCCGCATCCGACGGCGCCCCACCTGGATGATGACCTCCGGGTTGGCACGCAGGTTCTTATACCAGTTCGAGCGGACACCCCAGCCGGAGAAGATGACGTAGCGGTCGCCGAGCGGCATGAAGCTGACACCGGTGGTGCGGGGCAACCCGCTCTTGCGGCCGGTCGTGGTCAGGAGCATCACGCAGCGCCAGCGGAACAACTCGGACAGCGGCCCACGGTACAGCCGCGGTAGCTGCTTCAGGAAGAAGCGAAGGAAGCCGGTCGGCGGCTTCCGCGAGAATGTCGGCTCGTGTGCGGTCATGGCGCTCCTCGGGATGGATTCGTCACGCGTCATGCGTCATGCGTGATACGTCCCCCTCACCCCCGACCCCCCCTCACACCAGGGGAGAGGGGAGCGGCACGGAACACGCAACACGGATGACGCATGACGCACTACTCCTCACCCCACCCGGCCGATCTCCTCGACCGCGGCCGGGTTCTCCAACGCCGAGAGGTCGCCCAGGTTCTCCTGGCCGGTGTACTTGGCGCGGATCACGCGGCGCATGATCTTGGCGTTGCGCGTGCGCGGCAAGTCGCTGACGAAGCGGATGTCGGCCGGGCGCAGCGGGCGACCCAGGCGCTGGGTCACTACGTCGCGGATCTCCTCCCGCAGGTCGTCTCCCGGGGTATAGCCGGGACGGAGGATGGCGAAGATGACGACCGCCTCGCCCTTGACCGGGTCGGGCACGCCGATAGCGGCCGCCTCCTGCACCGCCGGATGCGCCACCGCGGCCGACTCGACTTCCGCCGGTCCGACCCGCTTGCCTGCTACCTTGATCGTATCGTCGGAGCGGCCGAGGATGTACCAGAAGCCGTCGGCGTCCACCTCGGCCCAGTCGCCGTGGACCCAGACGTCGGGCCAGCGTGACCAGTAGGTCGCGAGGTAGCGGTCCGGATCGCGCCAGAAGCCGTTGGTCATCCCGACCCACGGGCCGCGGATGACCAGCTCCCCCACCTCGCCGCGCACCGACCGCCCATCGGCGTCGACCACGTCGGCCGCCATGCCCGGAACCGGACCGGTGAAGGCGCAAGGCTTCTGCGGCTTGATCGTCACGCAGCCGACGATGCCGCCGGAGATCTCGGTCCCGCCGGAATAGTTCAGGATCGGCCGGCGGCTCTGCCCCGGCACGGTGAACAGCCAGCGCCAGGGGCCGGGGTTCCATGGCTCGCCGGTGGAGCCGAAGGCGCGGAGCGTCGGCATCGGGTGCCGCGTGGCCCACTCGTCGCCCCGGCTCATCAGCGCCCGCACCGCGGTCGGCGAGACGCCGAGCACGGTCGCGCCGTGCCGCTCGACGACCTGCCACAGGCGGTCCGGCTCGGGGTAGTCGGGCGTGCCTTCGTAGAGGAGGAGCGTGGCGCCCAGCATTAGCGTCCCCTCGATGGCCCACGGCCCCATCATCCAGCCGAGGTCGGTGATCCAGAACAGCGTGTCGTCGGGTTGGAGATCGAAGCAGAAGGCGAGGTCGTGCGCCGCCTTGATCGGGAACCCGGCGTGGGTGTGCACCGCGCCCTTCGGTCGACCGGTCGTGCCCGAGGTGTAGATGATCATGTACGGGTCGTCGCCCGCTGTCCGCTCGGTGTCGTAGTGGTCCGGCTGGTCTGCGACCGCCTCATGCCACCAGACGTCACGCTCCGGGTTCCAGGGGACATCCGCCCCGACGTGGCGGTAGACCAGCAGGCGCTCGACGGTCGGGGACCGGTCAGCCGCGGCATCGGCCGTGGCCTTCAGCGGGACGACGCTCCCGCGGCGGTAGAACGCATCGGCGGTGATGAGCAGGCGGGCATCGCAGTCGGTCAGGCGTGTCGCGGCCGCCTCGGCACCGTAGCCGGAGAAGATCGGGATGAAGACCGCGCCGATCTTGCTGCAGGCCAGCGTAGCGATCGCCGTCTCGGGCATCATTGGCAGGAAGATCCCGACCCGGTCCCCCTTGCCGATGCCCAGCGCACGCAGGGCGTGCGCCAGCCGGTTCGTCTCGGCCGCGAGTTCGCCGAAGGTGAGGCGCCGGACCGCCCCGCCGTCCCCCTCCCAGACGACGGCGATACGGTCGCGATCCGGTCCGGTCGCACGCTTGTCGACCGCGTCATGCACGTAGTTGTACCGGCCGTTGACGAACCAGCGCGGCCAGGGGAGCCCGCGGCTCAGATCGAGCACCTGATCGTAGGGCGTGTACCACTCCAACTCGAGGTGCCGCACCACCGCATCCCAGTACCAGGCAGGGTCCTCCACAGCCCGCGCCAGCAGTGCCTCGTAGTCGGACAGCCCGTGCTCACGGATGAAGCGCAGTAGGCGGCTGCGCTCCAGGTCGGCGGGCGACGGCTCCCAGACGATAGCGTCCTCGTGTGCCGCGGAGTCGAGGTGGAGATCGCCGGCCATCGGCGGCCCTCCGATCACTTAGGGGAAACGGATCGCTGCAAACTCGCAGCCCGGTATCCCCATTCTCGTGCGGCCTGCCCGGCCGGTCAAGGACGGGGGAATGAGCAGCTTTTCCCCCTCACCCCTACCCCTTTGCCACAATGGGAGAGGGGAGAAAGGGCTACATGCAAACGTTCGTGCCACCTGACGGGGGACGGTACGCCGGTTGCGTGATGAGAGGCCGGGCGGCGTGTGCTGCCGGGTGAGACAGATCGTGGCGGGTGGACGGCCGGATGGCGGCCGAATCTGATCGGGAGGGAACCGGAGCGATGGAGGGATTTGCGGACCTCGGCCTCAGTGAGCCGGTCCTGAAGGCAATTGACGCAGTGGGGTTCGAGGAACCGACCCCGATTCAGCGAGAGGCGATCCCGCTGCTCCTGTCCGGCCGCGATCTGATCGCGCAGGCGCAGACCGGCACCGGGAAGACGGCCGCCTTCGCCCTGCCGATTATCGAGCGGCTCCAGCCCAACGGCCGCCGCCCGCAGGCGCTGGTGCTCGCGCCGACCCGGGAGCTGGCAGTGCAGGTGGCACAGACCTTCCACCAGCTCGGCCGCGTGCGCGACACGCGCGTCCTCGCCGTCTACGGCGGGCAGCCGATCGAGCGCCAGCTCCGCGCCCTGCGCCACCCGGTGGAGGTGGTCGTCGGCACGCCCGGGCGGGTGATGGACCACATCCGCCGCGAGACGCTGGACCTCAGCAACGTGTCAACCGTCGTCATCGACGAGGCCGACGAGATGCTCGATATGGGCTTCATCGAGGATGTCGAGTGGATCCTCGACCATGTCCCGGCCGAGCGGCAGACCGCGCTCTTCTCCGCCACCATCCCGGATCGGGTCGCGGCACTGGCGCGGCGCTACCTGCGTGACCCGGCACGGGTCGCCGTCGAGCCGGAGCGCGTCACCGTTCCCCAGATCGAGCAGACCTACGTCGAGGTCGTGCAGCGGGCGAAGGTCGAGGCCCTCACCCGGATCCTCGACATGGAGACGCCGCCCTCCGCCATCATCTTCTGCCGTACCAAGCGCGGGGTGGATGAACTGACGCAGCAACTCCAGTCGCTCGGCTACGCCGCCGAGGCGCTCCACGGCGACCTGTCGCAGGTCCAGCGGGATCGCGTGATGGCCCGCTTCCGCTCCGGCCAGGCGGAACTCTTGATCGCCACCGACGTGGCCGCCCGCGGGCTCGATGTCGAGGGTATTACCCACGTCATCAACTACGACATCCCCGGCGACCCGGAGAGCTACGTCCACCGTATCGGCCGGACCGGTCGCGCCGGCCGCGCCGGGGCGGCGATCACCCTGGTCACCCCACGGGAGCGGCGGCTGCTGCGGGAGATCGAGCGGGCGACCGGCGTGCGCATGACGCGCCGCGGCGTACCGACGCCGGAGGAGGTCGCTGCCCGCCAGCGTGAGCTGCTGGGCGAGTCGCTGGCGGAGGTCATCGAGGCCAACGACCTCGAGGCTGCCATGATGGTCGTCGACGAACTCGCCGCCTACTACGACCCCTCGGAGATCGCCGCGGCGGCGATCCGGATGCTCATGCGCGATCGTGGCGTGGCCGAGCAGGAGGAGATCCCCACCGGCGGGGGATCGACCGAGGCGGGCATGGCACGGCTCTTCCTCAACCTCGGCCGGAAGGACGGCATCCGGCCGATGGACGTCGTGGGGGCGATCGCCAACGAGGCGCGCATCCCGGGCAAGAGCATCGGTCAGATCGAGATCATGGACCGCTACACCTTCGTGGACGTCCCGGAGCAGGTCGTCGACCGGGTCATCCAGGCGCTCGGCCGCACCCAACTCCGCGGCCGCCCCGTCCGTGTCGAGATCGCCCGCCCGCGCGGGGCGGGGGTGTAGGCGACACTACACGCCCGCGCCGCGGTCGTCGCGAACGTGCGGGTCGAGGACGTCGCGTAGGCCGTCTCCCAGGAGATTGAGCGAGAGCACCGTCAGCATGATCGCGAGACCGGGATAGAGGGCCAGCCCCGGCAGCCGGCGCATATGCTGGCGCGCCTCGTTCAGCATGTTGCCCCAACTCGGCACCTCCGGCGAACTCCCTACGCCGAGGAAACTGAGCGACGCCTCGGCCAGATCCCCCCGCACCGCGTTCCAGAGCCAGACGATGTATTGCTCGTAGATGGGGCGATCCAGTCCGAGTTGCTGACGGACGCGCTCGATCTCCTCGGCCGTTGCATCCTCACCCAGAATTCCCGCCACTGGGTCGCCCGGTGTCAGGTGCATCAGCGCGAATGCGACGATGCTGACAAGCAGGAGCACCGGGATCAACGATACGATTCGCCGAAGGATGTACGCCCCCATCAGGTTTCGCTCATCCCTCCACCGTAGTCACAGTGCGGCAGGAGTTCGACAGACACCGGGCCGCACGCCGTGCCACACGTCCGCTACGTCTCCAGCCACTGGTTCCAGAACGCTGGGAAGGACGAGATCCCGATGTTCTCCCCCTTGAGTTCCTTCCGCTTGATCGAGAGCCCGAAGAAGTCGCCGACCTTGATGACGGGAACCTCCTCGTAGAACAGCGCCTGGAAGTCGTCCCACAACTGCTTGCGCTTGTCGGGATCGGTTTCCTCCATCACCGCCGAGAGCACGCGTGTCTTGTCCTCGCTGACCCACCACCCGGGCCAGTCATCCGGGATGAAGGAGAGGGTGGTCGGCTCCGGAGTGAAGCTGAAGCCGGTGTTGAAGATCTCGTACGCCTCCGGCTGAGTCCGCTGGTTCACCACCGAGCCCCAGTCCATGGAAACCAGTTCCACATTAAGGCCGATGGCCTGGAGCTGTTGCACGCCGGTCACCGCGACGGCAAAGTAGTCTTCTCGGTCTGCGGGGGCCATCCAGCGGATCGTCTCGCCGTTATAGCCGCTCTCCTGGACGAGCTGACGCGGCACGCCGTGTCCAGGCCCTGCTTGGCAGGGGTAGGAGTGGTGTGTCACAATTAAACGCTGCCCGGGCTCGGCGTGCGAGTTGAGATCTTCTCACGCTCATGCGCTATAGGATCTCGGTGACTGGCCATCGCTGCGCCGCGGGCCGGGACGTATCCACCTGTCTACCTTGCATGACCGGCGTGAGGAGTGTGATTCATGGCAGGCCACTCAAAGTGGGCACAGATCAAGCGACAAAAGGCGGCGGCCGACTTCAAGAAGGGCGCGACCTTCAGCAAGATCGCGCGCGAGATCCACGTCGCCGTCCGTGAGGGGGGGCCAAATCCGGACGCCAACCTCCGTCTGCGGATGGCGTTGGAGCGTGCGAAGCGTGAGGGGATGCCCAACGACACGATCGAACGCGCAATCGCCAAGGCGAGCGGGGCCGGTGCCGATGCTGAGAACTACGAGACGGTCATCTATGAGGGCTATGGCCCGGGCGGGGTCGCCGTGCTGGCTGTGGCGCTGACTGACAACCGTAACCGCACCGCGTCGGAGGTACGGCACGCCTTCTCCCGCCACAACGGCACGCTCGGAGAGACCGGCTGCGTCGCCTGGCAGTTCGAAACAGTGGGGCAGATCGTGATCTCGGCTGACGGGGTCGACGCGGACGAGGTCGCGCTCCTGGCGATCGACGCTGGCGCCACCGACGTCGAGACGGAGAACGGCGAGATCATCATCACCACCGACCCGTCGGAACTGGGGGATGTGACCGAGCGGCTGAAGGAGGCCGGGTTGACCATCCAGGCGGCCGAGATTCAGCGCGTGCCGCAGGCGTCGGTCGATGTTGACGGCTCCCAGGCGCAGGCGACGCTGAAGCTCCTCGAGGCGCTTGAGGACCTGGACGACGTGCAGGCGGTCTATACCAACGCCAACTTCCCCGCTGAGGTCACCGGCGCCGCGTAGCGCGGCGCCGGGTTCCGGGCCTGTTGCGGGCCCACCTCGATCTCCGCATCCCCATCCATACCCAGGCGAACTGACCCGCTGACTCGCGCACAGGCAAGGAGCGCACCATGACCAGTCCCACTCTGGGCCGGCTCCGGCTCTACAGTCAGCGCATCACGGGGCCGGCATTCGCCGATCCCGCTGAGGTGGTGCGCTGGCTGGGCGCGATCCAGGCACAGGAGTACCAGCAGGCACTCTGGGCGATCGGCGTGCGCACGCAGGGGGTGACCCTGGCCGATGTCGAGCAGGCCCTGGCAGAGGGACGGATCGTCCGCACCTGGCCGATGCGCGGCACGCTCCACTTCGTGCCGGCGGAGGATGCCCACTGGATGCTCATGCTGACCGCGTCGCGGGCGGTGGCACGGCACCGCGGGCGGCTGGCGCAGCTCGAGTTGGATGACGAGACCCTGGCGTGCGCGGCGGACGTGTTCCGCGCCGCGCTGGCGGGCGGCCGGCGCCTCTCGCGCCCGGCGATGTTGCAGGTGCTGGAAGGCGCCGGGATCCGCACGGAAGGGCAGCGCGGCTACCATATCCTCTGGTACCTGTCGCACACCGGGGTGCTCTGCCCGGGGCCGTTGGACGGCCGGACGCAGACGTTCGTGCTGCTGGACGAGTGGGTGCCGCAATCGCGGGACCTCTCCCGCGAGGAGGCACTGGCCACCCTTGCCGGGCGCTACTTCGCCAGCCACGGCCCGGCCACCGTCCACGACTTCGCCTGGTGGTCCGGCCTCACCGTCGCCGACGCGCGGGCCGGTCTGGCGGCGGTGCAGGCGGACCTCACACCGATCGAGGTTGACGGCACGACATACTGGATGGCGGCCGACACCCCGCGCGAGGTGGCGGATGAACCGGTCGGCATCGTCCTCCTGCCGGGCTTCGACGAGTACCTGCTCGGCTACAAGGACCGGAGCGCTGTGCTGCCGAAGGAGCACGTCGATGGGGTGGTCCCCGGCCAGAACGGGATGTTCCTGCCGATGGTCGTCGTCGATGGGCAGGTCGTCGGCACGTGGCGGCGACAGGTGAAGAAGACCACGGTCGAGGTGACGTTCAACCCCTTCGTGCCCGGGGATGAGGTGGATGCGTGGGCCGGTGAGCCGGCCGAGCGCTACGGGGCGTTCCTCGGGCTGCCGGTCACGGCCGGCGGGTAGGTCGCCGGATAATTTAATGAGAAACAGGCGGGCCGTGGCCCGCCTGTACGTATCTCTCCCGCGCGGTGTCGACGCACGGTTACGGTCCAGCAGGTCTGTTGCACCGCTGCCCGGCGATCAGACCCCCGGGCGCTTGGTCGCCGTCAGATGCCAGCACTCGCTGGGTCCTTCGACAGCCAAACACCGGCGCTTATCCTCTTCGGTCCGCACCGCGTAGCCGAGCGAGCAGCGCATCATCGGCCGGGAGCGGCCCTTGAGCACCAGGCGCGTGCGGCGGAGCATCGAGCAGCCGAAGTGGAGTTCGCAGACTTCCTCCGTAACCGGCACCGGCTCCGAGGCGGGACGCTTCTCCCGTGCTCGGACCATGGCACCTATCGCTCTCTTGCATGCAGAACTGCATACGAGGCCACGCGACGACATAGCCGCGTCGCGCGGCGGTCGGGATGGCCGCCGGCCGAGCCGGCGAAGCAAACGACCGGCAACCTTCCTCTGAATTATACACCCCGCATCATGCAGAGGCGGGTGACGCGGCGGGCATGCCCCTTGCAGTGGCTCGACAGGCGTCCTCGCGTATCCTTGTCGGCGGCGCGGCGGCCTCAGCGCGGTCGCGCCGCATCGGCGCGAAGGGCGCAGTGAGGAGGAGCACATCACTGATGACGCTGACCCAACCCCGGCAGGCGCAGACGGCACGGCGGGCACGAACCGCGACACGTGCCCGGCGACGCGGATGGGCGGTACTGCTCGAGAGCGACCTGCGGGTCCCCCTGGCAGCTTCGGTGGTGCATCTGGTCCTCGTTCTCACCTTCGTGGGGATCGCCTCAACCTGGGCGGACTCCCTGCCCGTCGTCCCGGCGGTCGGCTACTACCTCCAGCCGATGACCGGCCTGGCGCACACGTTCCTCGAGCCACTGCGCAACTGGGACGGCTTCTGGTACACCCTGATCGCCGAGCGCGGCTACGGCGTCCACCCCGCGACGGCCGCCTTCTGGCCGCTCTACCCGCTGCTGCTCCGCTGGGGCTATGTGTTCACGGGCTGGACCGCGCCCGTCATCGGGCTGATCATCTCCAACGTCGCGTTCGTCGGCGCGCTGATCGTGCTCTACCGGCTGATTCGCATCGACTACGGTGACCGCGTCGCGGGACGCGCGATCTGGCTGCTGGCCCTCTTCCCTACGGCGTTCTACTTCTCGGCGGTCTACACCGAGTCGCTCTTCCTCCTGCTGACCGTCAGTTCCGTCTACTGCGGACGCACCGAGCGCTGGGGCCGGGCGGCACTCCTCGGGGCGCTGGCAGCGGTGACGCGCAACACCGGGGTGTTGTTGCTGGTGCCGCTGCTCCTGCTGCTGGTCAAGCAGCACGGCTGGAACCCGCGTCGCTGGTGGCCGATCGGGGCACAACTGGCACTCATCGGCATGGCACCGCTGGTGTTCCTCTGGCACCTGAACCAGGTCTGGGGCGACCCGCTGGTGACGCTCCACGCGCAGTCGGAGTGGGCTCGCTACCAGGCCATGCCCTGGGAGACGATGCGCGTGGCCCTGGAAAAGCTCGACCTCTCCTGGCTCAGCCAGCTCAACGCTCACCCGACCTGGCAGACGCTCACCTCCTCCTATTTCCGCTGGCGCTTCGCGGAGAGCCAGGCGTACGACGTGTTCATCACCCTGCTCTTCCTGCCGCTGTGCGTCTACACGCTGCTCAAGCTTCGCCCGGCCTACAGCCTGTACGCCACGATCGCCTTCCTGTTGCCGATGCTGAGTCCCTCCGAAGTCCACCCGCTGATGTCGATCCCGCGGTTCGTGATCGTGCTCTTCCCCTTCTTCATCGCGCTGGCGCTGCTGCTGCGCAACCGCGTCCTCTACGGTGCAGTGCTTGTGCTCTCGGTCGTCCAGTTCGCCGCCTTGCTGATCCAGTTCAGCACCTGGTTCTGGGTGGCGTAGCGGGGGTGGCGCGGGACCGGGCCGCGTGGTGTGAGGATCGCCGCAGGGTGGTTTGGGCCCGGGGGTAACCCCCCGGGCACGCACCACGACATGTGAACCGTCGCTCCACCCCCGGGCACAGGCCATGGCGCGGCGATCCTCGCACCACCGCGCCTGGGTGCGGACGACGTAGCCCCGTCGTCTTCTTGGCGCCCGGCCCCGGACATACGCCACAGCACGGCGCGGCCGGCGGGCGACGTGGGCGCCGGGGAGCGGCGCCGCTCCCGGCCTCACCCCTCCAGCGGCACCAATGCCACGGGGCTGACGGGGGAGCCGGTGGCGCCGACGAACTTGAGCGGGGTGCAGACGAAGCCGAACTCGTAGTGGCCGGAGGCGGCCAGGGCTTCGAGTTGCAGGTTCTCGATGATGTAGATCCGGTGGCGTACCAGCAGGAGGAGGTGCCCCGGCAGCGCGCAGCCGTACTCGGGGTCCACCAGGCCGATCACATCCCAGGCCATGTTGTCCGCTCCGACGGCACGCACCCCGCGCTCCGCCAACCAGGCCGATCCCTCCCCGGCGACGCCCGGGCCTGCCAGGTAGCGCTCCGGGTCGCTCCAGTGGCGCGCGTTGCCGGTCCGTACCAGCACGATGTCCCCCGCGCGGATCTCGACCCCTTGGGTCGCGCAGCAGCGCTCCAGATCGGCGGCGGTGATGGCGTAGCCCGGCTCCAGCTCCTCCACGCCGAGCGCGCGCGGCACGTCGAGCAGCACCCCGCGGCCGATGATGGGCGGCACCTCCTCAATCCCCAGCCGGGAGAAGCCGTTCGCGTTCTGGACCTCCCGCGCCGGGATCCCCCCGGCGAGCATCAGGTTCTCCGCCTGATGGCAGAACGCGTCGATGTGCGTCCCGCTGTGCTCCATGCAGACGATCACGCCGGAGGCACTGCTGCGCGGGCCGGCCTCCGGAGCGTAGGTGTCCTCATGGCGACGGTAGAGGAAGTAGGAGTAGCCGGGGCGATGCGAGGACATGACCGGCATGTCAGCGGTGCGCGGCTGCTCGAGGTCGAACACCCGCATCGGCCCGCTGGCCCCTGGGAAGACGACAGGGTCCATCAATCCAACTCCTAACGCCACCGCGCAGGTATTCCCGGCGCGGTCAGCCTACTCTCCAGCGGCATCATCCGCGGCGGCCGGGTCGCTCGGGGCCGTGGGCACCCCCGCGACCGGGTCGAACCCGACGAAGCGCACGCCAGCCTCCCCGGCGAAGCGCCGTGCCATGACCTGCAGCGCCTCCGGGTTATTGTCCACCAGCAGGAACCGGCGGCCGAGCTCCCGCGCCGCCACGCCGGTCGTGCCGCTGCCGGCGAAGAAGTCGAGCACCAGGTCGCCTGGATTCGAGGAGGCGGCGATGATCCGGCGCAGGATCGTCAGCGGCTTCTGCGTCGGGTAGCCGGTGCGCTCGCGCGCTTTGGTCGGCACGATCGTCGCCCACCAGGTGTCGGTCGGCAACTTGCCGCGGGCCGCCTTCTCCGGCCCGACCAGCCCCGGCGCCATGTAGGGGATGCGGTCGATCGCGTCGACGTTGAAGACGTAGTCGCGCGGGGAGGCGACGTAGACCAGGATGTTGTCGTGCTTGGCCGGCCAGCGGCGGGTCGAGCGCCCGCCGAAGTCGTAGGCCCAGATGATCTCGTTGAGGAAGCACTCCCGGCCGAAGATGCCGTCGAGCAGGACCTTGACGTAGTGGACCTCGCGAGGATCGAGGTGGACATAGAGGGTGCCGTTGGGTGCCAGCACCCGCCGGGCCTCCACCAATCGCGGCTCGAGGAAGGCCAGGTAGTCGTCGAAGACATCGGCGAAGCGCGTGGTGCCGAGGCGCAGCGTGCGGTAGGTCTGTCCCTGGAAGCCGACGCGGTCGCCATCGGGGTCCCGTGTGGTGCGCAGGCGCGTGAGCGACCGGGTCTTCCCCGTGTTGAAGGGCGGGTCGATGTAGATCAGTGGCACACACCCATCCGGCAGCGTGCGCAGCACCGCCAGGTTGTCGCTGTAGACGATGGTGTCCACGTACTCTGCCGGAAAGCCGTCCATTTTCCGTGCTTGTCTCCCCTTCCCGCCGCTCCGCCTGAACCTGCACCCCGATGCTACAATTGCCGCGACGGAAAGGCCAGGGAGTCTACCCCGTGCCGACGCTCGACCTCTTCGCCATCCTCAGCCTCTTCATGGTGCTGATCGCGATCCGCACGCTCGTGACGACCGTGCGCCATCGCGCGACCCTGTTCGACGCCACCTTCACCCGCGCCGACCGCCAGCACCTCGCCGAGGCCGCCTTCTTCCTCCTCTTGCCGATCGGCGTCCTGTTCCACGAGATCGGCCACGCCGTCGCCGTCCGCGCCTTCGGCGGCGAGATCGTGGGCTTCGGCTACTATTTCTTCTTCGGTTATGTCGAGCATCGCGGCTTCTACACCCCGGCCGACCTCTTCTGGATCGCGCTCTCAGGAAACCTGGTGAGCGTGGCAATGGGGGTTGCGGCGATCGCATTTGTGGTGCTGCGCCCGCTGTCCCCGCCGGTGAACTACCTGCTGTTCATATTCGGCGCGATCGACCTGGTGAATTCGCTCGTCTTCTACCCCGTCCTCGACTTCGCCGGTGGGCTCGTCGGTGACTGGTCGCAGATCTACACGCGAGACACGCCGGTGTTGAGCGGAGTCACAGGGGCGATCCATGTGGGCCTGCTGGCGGTGGCCGTCGTCGCCTGGCGGAGCGACCGCGTCCGGCGGCTCTACGCCGAGCGCACCGGCGTCAGCCCCCATGTGGTCCGGCGGGTGACGCGCACCGAGGCGGCCAGCGACTTGCTTGCTGCGGGGGAACAGGTGGCCGCCACCTGGCGGCACCCGCTGCGGGTGGTAGCCGACGCCCAGGGCGATGCGGTCGGTGTCAATCTCCACTGGGTCAGCGGGGGCTACGGCCGCGTGGTCGGTGCCTATGCCATAACCCAGGGCTGGCGGCGGGTCGAGCTGCACGGCGGACTGCAGGCGATCGACGGCAACGGGGCGTCGCACCAGCAGCCGCTCGGCGTGATCGAGGGGATCCCGCGACCCCCGGAGCTGGCCGAGGCGCTGGCACGCGCGCTTGATGTGGTCGACCGGTGGGAGATTCCCGCCCCACACCGTCGGTAGCGGGTGCCGCGATCCATGTCCGGAGAGAGAATGGAGGGCCGAGCCGATGTCCTGGTGGCCATTCCAACGACGCGAGGAGCCCGCGGCCGCAGAGGGGAGCGGCACGCCGTCCGCGGAGCCGGGACAGCCGTACATCCGGGACGCCGAGCGCCGCAGCCTGCGGCGCCTGCTGCAGCGCAAGAGCAACCTGGAGTACGACCTGGCGCGGGCAGAGCTCGCCTTCCAGCCGGAGAACCCCTGGACCGAGCGCATCGAGCAGCTCGACGCCGCCATCGCCCAGGCCGAGCAGGACCTTGCAGCGCTGCGGCCCACGCCGCGGGAGGTGGCCCGGCGCCAGTTGCCCGCCACGCCGATCGAGGTGGTTGAGGTCCGCACCTCAGGGCCAGCGGCGGTGACGCTCCGGGCCGGGGATGCCACTCTGCACTACCAGGAGGAGGTCGACTGGGCCGAGCGCGGCCACCAGGTGGCGCTGCCGCAGCTCACGCGCGCGTCGGGCGACGTCGAGTCCCTGGTGCCGGCCGACCTGCCGGCGGACGAGCGCGATGCGCTGGTGACCCACCTGCGCCAGGGCTTCTCGATCGTGGCAGAGGAGGCACTGGAGCGGGCCGACGCAGGGGACCCGCCGCCGACCTACACCCTGGCGGATCTCACCCGCCCGTGTCCGGACTGCGGCGGCTGGCAAGACCCCAAGGGGCGCTGCCCCGCCTGCGTCGAACTGGAGCGCCGGCGCCAGGAGGTGCACGCCGGGCTGGAGCGACTGCGGGCCGAGCGGGACGACCAGCGGCAGGACATGGCGCGCTACCGCGACCGCCTACCGATCATCCGCCGCCAACTCGCTGAGACCGAGGCGGACATCGCGAAGCTCCAGGCCAAGGGCGTGGAGCCGGACACGCGCTAGGCAGACACCGTACGCACCGCCGCCTAGCGTCGTCGTGCGCGCTCTTCCGCCCCTTCGACTGGCGCGGTCCCGTCCTGGCTCGACTGGTCCGGCGGCCGGGGCGTCGGCAACTGCCAACCGCGCCGGATCGCCACCACGCGCAGCCCAAAGCAGAGAAGCGCGCCCGCGTTCATCGCCACGGACGCAGGGACCGGCAGGCGGTCGCCGATGACCACCACGGTCGCGCCCGCCAGCGCGGCGACGGCGTAGAGTTCGGAGCGCAGGACGGTGGGGATCTCCGACACCAGCACGTCGCGCAGCATGCCCCCGCCGACACCTGTCAGCACCCCAAGCAGCACCGCGGCGACGGGGTTGATGCCGGCGTTGAGCGCCTTCTGCGCGCCGGTGACGGCAAAGAGCGCAAGCCCGGCCCCGTCGAAGATCAGCACCGTGCCGCGCATCCGGTCGATGACCGGCCACCAGTAGAACGTCAGGAGCCCCGCTCCGAGCGCGACGACGATGTAGCGCCAATCGCTGATCGCGACCGGCGGCACCGCCCCGAGCAGCACGTCACGGGTCATCCCACCCGCAGCGCCCACCGCGAACGAGAGCACGAGCACACCGAAGAGGTCGAGCCGCTTCTGAACGCCCACCATCGCGCCGCTGAGCGCGAAGACGAAGGTACCGAACAGATCGAGCACGACCACCAGCATGCTCTCGATGATCCTCTCGCGGCGAACGCGGTGGCATGGTGGGCTGCAAGCCGGGACTGCGCGGCCACGATCACAGAGCCTCAGCCCTGGTGGCTATCTTATACCCGGCCGCGCGCATCTCCTCTGGATTCGTGGTGCGGAGACGGTACTCGTCCCCTCCCCGCCTGTCTTAGGAACGGGCCAGCGCCGGCCGTTTCGGCGCCCGATCGAGCGGCCGTGATACAATCCCGGGCAGCGGTGTCTGGTCAGGGGACGACCCGGACACCGTTTGGTATGTGCCCTTTCGGTGGCGACGGAGCGAGAGCCCTTGGCAAAGCAACTCGGAATCGACCTGGGCACTGCAAACGTGCTCGTCTTTGTCCGTGGCCGCGGCATCGTCATCAATGAGCCGTCGGTGGTTGCCATCTCCGCAAAAGACGGCAAGGTCAAGGCCGTCGGCGTCGAAGCGCGCAACATGCTCGGGCGTGAGCCGCGAGAGACGATCGAGGTCGTGCGCCCGATGCGCGACGGCGTGATCGCCGACTACGTCGTCACCCAGGAGATGCTGCGCTACTTCATTAACAAGGCAGTGGGCCGCTTCTCGCTCGTCCGGCCGGAGGTGATGATCTGCGTGCCGGCCGGAGTCACGGGTGTGGAGCGGCGTGCAGTGCGCGACGCCGCGCTGAACGCAGGCGCGCGCCGGGCCTACCTGATCAGCGAGCCGCTGGCGGCGGCGATCGGCGCCAAGGTGCCCGTGGCAGACCCGAGCGGGAACATGGTCATCGACATCGGCGGCGGCACCACCGAGGTGGCCGTGATCTCCCTCAATGGCATCGTCGTTGCCCGCTCGATCCGCGTCGGCGGCAACAAGTTCGACGAAGCCATCGCCAACTACATCAAGCGGAAGTACAACCTGCGCATCGGCGAGCGCACCGCCGAGGAGGTCAAGATCGCCATCGGCTCGGCCATGCCGGTGGACGAGGATCTCTTCATGGAGGTGCGCGGGCGCGACGAGGTCGCCGGGCTGCCGCGGACGATCCAGATCCATGCCAACGAGATCGTCGAGGCGATCACCGAGCCGCTGGAGGCGGTCATCGGCGCCGTGCGGGCGGTGCTGGAAGAAACCCCGCCGGAGCTGTCGTCGGACATCATCGACAAGGGGATGATCCTGACCGGCGGCGGTGCGCTCCTGCGTCATCTGAGCGACCTGCTGACCGAGGTCACCGGCGTCCCCTGCTACGTGGCCGACGACCCGCTGAGTTGCGTCGCCATCGGCACCGGCCTGGCCCTGGAGTACTTCGACGTCATCCGAGACAGCCTCGAAGAACTGTAGGGCGTTACACACCCCTCTCCCGCGTCTCCGTCCGCGATCTGCACACGATCCAGCCAGGGTGGAAGGGTGCCATCCCACCACCGCAAGAGATTATGGAAAGGCGCGGTTGGACGAAAAGCGTCCACCGTGGTAGGGTTGCTCCCAGCATAGATAGTGCTGCGGGCAGAGGCCCCGCGCCGACTTCCTCCATCCACCTTGGCTTTGGGCTGGGCGACGATGAAGGTGGTGGATGCGGGGCCTCATGGTATCTCCGGCGGGAGGTGGATTGCCCAGCCACCCCTCCGCCGCCCGTGCGACGCCGGGCCAGGTGCGCGGCGTCGAGGAGGAAGCGTTATGTTCCTTCGTATCGATCGCCTTCAGGTGGAGCTGCCTCAGCCGAAGGAGCCGGATCCCAACGCCGCTGCCGCGGTGCAGGAGTTGCTCGGCGGCCGCTTCGGCGAGATGTCGACCCTGATGAACTACATGTACCAGTCGTTCAACTTCCGGGGTCGTGACAAGCTCAAGCCCTACTATCACCTGATCGCGAACATCGCGACGGAGGAGATCGGCCACATCGAGCTGGTGGCCCACACGATCAACCTGCTGATGACCGGCGCCACCAAGGACGGCGCGCCGGAGACCGCGCCGCTGGCGGCCGCCAAGAACTGGCGCAACACCCACCACGCCATCGCCACCGGCCAGACCGCGCTCGTCGGCAACTCGATGGGCGGGCACTGGACCGGCGACTACGTCTTCTCCAGCGGGAACCTCGTCCTCGACCTGCTGCACAACTTCTTCCTGGAGAACGGCGCGCGCACCCAGAAGATCCGCGTCTATGAGATGACCGACCACCCGGTGGCCCGGCAGATGCTCGGCTACCTGCTGGTGCGCGGCGGCGTCCACGCGCTGGCCTACGCCAAGGCCCTCGAGAGCATCACCGGCGTGGACGTCTCCAAGATGCTGCCGATCCCGAACATTAAGAACTCCGACTTCCCGGAGGCGCGGGCCTTCGAGGAGCAGGGTTCGCACCGCAAGCTGTACCGCTTCAGCCTCGACGACTACAAGGAAGTCGCCAAGATCTGGAGCGGAACCCACCCGGATGATGGCGGTGCCCTCGAGGTGGTTGACGGCCCGCCGCAGGGCGGCACGATGCCGGACCTGCCGGAGGTGCCGGAGGAGTTCGCGCCCGGCATCGGCCCGGAGGAACTGGCCGAGATCGCCAAGCGCCTCATGGCGAACGCCTAGGCGCGTCTCGCCCCACAGCTGACGACCCAGCACCGGCCCGGCGGCATGTGTCCCGCCGGGCCGGTCGCGTTTGCGTTGTCGGGAACTAGTCCGTCCACATGGAGGAACCCGTTTCCCCGCCGTGCGGATGGCGTGCCACGGGTGTGGGCGCGAGGGATGTGCCCGGGGGTAATGCAGATTGATGAATTAGACAGGTGTCCGCTGGTCAGCCCGTGCCCGGGGCTAAAGCCGCCGGGCTGAAGAGGGGAAAGCCCACTGAAGGGGCTACGATGACCACGCGCAGGCGTATCCGCTCCGGCAGCCCGCCAGGGGCGGCGTCCCCAGCCCCTTCAGTGGGCTTCGCCTTGTCAGCCCGGCGGCTTCAGCCCCGGGCACGCGCCGGGCGGTTGGACACAATGCCGCTGCGTGAATCGTGCCTCCCCCCAGCCGGCTTCAGCCGGCTTTCCTTGTCAGCCCGGTGGCTTCAGCCCCGGGCACACGTCACAGTGCGCGGATCCTCATACCACCATACTCGGCACGCATGGGCCGCGCTGGGGATCCGGCCCCGCGACAGACCAGAGCGACAGCTCTGGACGCCGCATCCCAGATCGAGCTGGCACTGATAACCCACTGACCGTGCAGGTTCGACTGACCCGTCACGTTCCATCCAGCGTTTCGCACCACACTCGGGACCAATTGGCCGTTGGAGAGGCGTTGGGCGGCTGTTAGGCTGGCAAGTGCCGGGGATTCCGGCGTCGAGCGTATGGTGGTCGGTCCAGGTTGGAAGAGGGTCAGCGCGTGCCAGGCTGGGAGCAGTTCGTCGATCTAATCGCTGGGGGTCTGCAGGGACTCGCGGCGGTTACGGGCAGCGCCGGGCTAGCGGTCATCCTCTTTACCCTGCTGCTCAAGATCGCGCTCCTGCCGATCACCGTGCGGACGCGGCGCAGCACCGCCGCGCTGCGCGCCATCCAACCCGCGCTGCGGGAACTGCAGGAGAAGTACCCCGACGACCGCCAGCGCCGCTCGGCCGAGACGCTCAAGCTCTACCAGCAGCACGGGATCAACCCGGCAGCCGGCTGCCTTCCCACCGTGATCAAGATCCCCTTCTTCATCGGCCTGATCGCCGCCATCCGCGAACTGTCGCGCTCCGGCGACGGCGCCTGGACCGAGTCGTT
Source organism: Sphaerobacter thermophilus DSM 20745 (assembly GCF_000024985.1). Classification (NCBI taxonomy): domain Bacteria; kingdom Pseudomonadati; phylum Thermomicrobiota; class Thermomicrobia; order Sphaerobacterales; family Sphaerobacteraceae; genus Sphaerobacter; species Sphaerobacter thermophilus. The sequence continues at coordinate 2,633,086 of NC_013523.1, read as the reverse complement.
CCTCTGGCTGCCCGATCTGGCGACGGCCGACCCGCTGCACATCCTGCCGATCGCTGCCGGCCTGTTCCAACTGCTCACCGGTATGATGGCGCGCCCGGCCGGGCAGCGCGGGGCCGCGCGCGGCAAGGGACAGGCGCGAGCCGGGCTGGCGCTCCTCTCGCCCGCGATCGTCGTCGCAATCGGCTGGCATGCGCCAGCCGGGCCGGTCCTCTACTGGGCCGTGTCGGCGCTCTTCAGCATCGGCGAGCAGTGGCTGATGACCGGCTGGGGCGCGGTGCGCGACTGGCTCCCCTTCCTGCCGGAGATCCCGGAGTACCGCCGTCCGGGCTACGTCGACCCGGCCACGCTGGCTGCCGAGGCCGCAACCCGCCAGCCCCCCTGGATTTTCCGCCAGATCAACCAGCGCGCCGCGCAGCGCATCCAGCAGCTCGAAGCCGAGCGCGTCCGGCAGGACGGGTAGAGGCGCTGCGATAGGCGTCATACGTCACGCGTCATGCGTGATGCGTACTGCGTATTGCGTGTTCCGTGTTCCGTGTTGCGTAGACACTGCCTCTGGGACTCCTGCCAGGGGCACCCCACTCCCCTCGAAACTCCCTCGATTCGTCGGACGATTGACGGATGACGCATGACGGGTGACGCTTCATGTATGACGCATCACGCATCACGCATGACGCACGACGGGAGTTGCGCCATGGACAGCCGGTTCTTGCCTGCGACGGCGTTCATCGACCCCGAGGGACGCAACCGGAACGAGGTCGAGCGGCTGGTCCAGCAGGTGGTCGACCTGATCCTGGCCAAGCTGACCGGCGCCGCGGAGCGGCCGCCCATGCCTGAGACGGTCGACCTGCCGGGGCCGATCACCATCCCGGAGGCGGCGGCGACGGAGGCCACGCTGCTGCAGGCGATCCGGGACATGGTCGACGGCTCGATGAACCCCGCCAATCCCGGCTACATCGGCCACATGGATCCGATGCCGGCCACGATGGCGATCCTGGGGGACCTCGTTGCCGCGGCGGTCAACAACAACATGCTGAGCCTGGAGATGTCGCCCTCCTTCTCCCGGCTGGAAACGCTCCTGCTGCGCGCGATCGCGGGGCTGTTCGGACTGGGAGAGCAAGCCGGTGGTGTGCTGACAAGCGGCGGCAGCCTGGCCAACCTCCAGGCGCTGGCCGTCGCACGGAACGTCGCCTTCGACTCGGTCGAGCCGGGCATCACCGGGCTCGCGCAGCGGCCGGTCATCTTCGCCTCGGAGGCTGCCCACACCTCGCTGCAGAAGGCGGCCATGCTGCTCGGGCTGGGCACGGCGGCCGTCATCCCGGTCCGCGCCACGGCTGACTCGCGCATGGACCCGGAGGATCTCCGGGCGCGGATCGATCAGGCACGGGGCGCGGGCCAGCACCCGTTCTGCGTCGTCGCCACGGCGGGGACGACGACCACCGGCAACATCGACCCGCTGGCAGAGATCGGCGCGATCGCCCGGGAGCACGGCCTGTGGTTCCATGTCGACGCCGCGTACGGGGGCGCACTGGTCTTCAGTGAGCGGCACCGCTGGCGCCTTGCCGGCATCGAGCAGGCCGACTCGATCACCTTCAACCCGCAGAAGTGGCTCTACGTCGCCAAGACCTGCGCGATGGTGCTCTTCCGCGATGCCGGCGTCCTGGAGCGAGCCTTCCGCATCCCGGCCCCCTACATGCGCGCGACGGACGGCTTCATCAACCTCGGCGAGATCGGCGTCCAGGGCACGCGCCACGCCGACGTCGTCAAGCTCTGGCTGACACTCCAACACATCGGACAGCAGGGATACGCGCGGCTGATCGACGACGGGTATCGACTGGCGGAGCGCGTCGTGGAGGGCGTGCGTCAGCGGCCGTTCCTCCGGCTGGCCGGGGAGATCGACACCAACATCGTGTGTTTCCGCGGTGAGCCGGACTGGCTCCCGGCGGAGCGCTGGGACGACTGGAACGCAGCACTCCAGGCGCTTCTGCTGCGCGAGGGGAAGATCTTCCTCTCGCTCCCCGTGTACCGCGGTGGGCGCTGGCTGCGTGCCGTCCTCCTTAACCCCTACACCACCGACGCGGTGATCGACGCCATGTTCAAGCAGATCGACCGCTTCGCCGGCCGCGAGCGCGGCCAGGAGCGATGAGGCAGTGCGCCTCACTGGCGGGTCGCCCGAGGCAACAGGACGGAGCCCTGGGCGTCGGGCGACCCGCCGGCGCAAGCGCGGCAGGCAACCCGGAAGGCAACTTGCCACCACTCACTGCCGCCGTCCCTGTCATCTCACCGTCCTACCCGTGTCATCCTGAGCGGAGCGAAGGATGGCAGTCCACGTGAAGCAGTGGTGCATCCGCCGTAACCTTCTACGCAGGCAGACAGGATCTCGGGGACAGGCATCCCAGCAGCGCGCTTCGTGCCAGCGATGCACAACCGAACGACCACGGTGAAAGGTCTTGCGCATCCCCAGCGCAGCCGCTAGACTAGGATCTATGATGTACGTACAGGTCAAATGTTCTGACAACTTGTGACTTGAAGGCAACACTAGACAGCAAACTGAGGGACTGGTACACTAGATCTAGTATCTAGAGGGCTGGGGTACACTACATATTGTCACTCCGCCCCCCGGAGTGGGCTGATGTCCCGCACAAATCGCAGGATTCGCTAACCAATCGGCGAACATACATCGAGCATGTCATCGGATATCAGAGCTTGGCCGATCGGTAAGGGGTGATATTGCTCTGCGAAAACTGACGAGGGCGGGGGCTTTCATGCTAACCCCGGCATCGAAGGCGTGACGGTCGTTTGAAACGGATGGAATCGAGGGGGACCCATGGCGGATCGCGAGAAGCGCAGACGCGGTCAGGCGCGAACCAAGGGCGGGCAGCCGAAGGGGCTGCGGATCACGCGCGTCTTCACCCAGGCGGGGCAGGATCCCTTCGATACCATTGCCTGGGCGCGGCGCACCTCGCGGATTACCAACCCGGACGGCTCGGTCGTCTTCGAGATGCAGGACGCCGAGATCCCGGCCCCCTGGTCGCAGGTGGCTACCGACATCATGGTGTCCAAGTACTTCCGCAAGGCGGGTGTGCCGCAGGTCGATGAGAACGGCAACCCGCTATTGGATGCGGAAGGCAACCCGGTGCTCGGCCCAGAGCGCAGCGCCCGCCAGGTGATCTCCCGCCTGACCGGCTGCTGGCGGGACTGGGGCGAGCGCTACGGCTACTTCGCCAGCGAGGAGGACGCTCAGGCCTTCGAGGACGAGCTCAAGTACATGCTCGTCCACCAGATGGCCGCGCCCAACTCGCCGCAGTGGTTCAACACCGGCCTGTACTACGCCTACGGCATTACCGGACCGGCGCAGGGGCACTCCTACATCGATCCCGACACCGGCGAGTTGAAGTACTCGCAGGACGCCTACAGCCGTCCCACACCGCACGCCTGCTTCATCCAGTCGGTCGAGGACGACCTGGTCAACCCGGGCGGCATCTTCGACCTGGTCACGCGCGAGGCGCGCGTCTTCAAGTACGGCTCCGGTTCCGGCACGAACTTCTCGAAGATTCGAGCAGAGGGTGAGCCCCTCTCCGGCGGCGGCACGTCGTCGGGCCTGATGAGCTTCCTCAAGATCTTCGACCGCGCCGCCGGAGCGATCAAGAGCGGCGGCACCACCCGGCGCGCCGCCAAGATGGTCGTGGTTGACGTCGATCACCCCGACATCGAGGCGTTCATCAACTGGAAGGCCGAGGAAGAGAAGAAGGTCGCCGCGCTCATCGCGGCCGGTTACTCGGCCGACTTCAACGGCGAAGCGTACGCCACCGTCTCCGGCCAGAACTCGAACAACTCGGTGCGGGTCACCGACGAGTTCATCCGCGCCGTGCTGACCGACGGCGAGTGGCACCTGCGCTGGCGCACCGACGGCCGCATCGCCAAGACCGTGCGGGCGCGCGACCTGTGGCACCAGATCGCCCAGGCCGCCTGGCAGTGCGCCGACCCGGGCGTGCAGTTCGACACCACCATCAACGCCTGGCACACCTGCCCCGCGTCGGGCCGCATCAACGCCTCGAACCCGTGCTCCGAGTACATGTTCCTCGACGACACGGCGTGCAACCTGGCGTCGTTGAACCTGATGAAGTTCTACGACGCCGAGCGGCGCACCTTCGACATCGAGCGCTTCCGGCACGCCGTTCGCCTCTGGACCATCGTGCTCGAGATCAGCGTGCTGATGGCGCAGTTCCCGAGCGAGGCCATCGCCCGGAAGAGCTACGAGTTCCGCACGCTGGGGCTCGGCTACGCCAACCTCGGCTCGATGCTGATGACCATGGGCCTGCCCTACGACTCGGATCGCGCCCGCGGCATCGCAGCGGCAGTGACCGCGATCATGACGGGCGAGGCCTACGCCGCCTCGGCGGAGATGGCCAGCGTGCTCGGCCCCTTCCCTGCCTTCGCCGAGAACCGGGAGCACATGCTGCGGGTGATCCGCAACCACCGGCGCGCGGCCTACAACGCCCACCCGGGCGAGTACGAGGGCCTGTCGGTCGCCCCGGTTGGGCTCGACCCCGCCACCTGCCCGGAGGATCTGGTCCAGGCAGCGCGCGAGGCGTGGGACCGAGCGTTGGCCATGGGCGAGCAGTACGGCTATCGCAACGCCCAGACGACCCTGCTCGCGCCCACGGGCACCATCGGGCTCTTGATGGACTGCGACACCACCGGGGTCGAGCCGGACTTCGCCCTGGTGAAGTTCAAGAAGCTGGCCGGTGGCGGCTACTTCAAGATCGCCAACCAGTCGATCGCCCCGGCGCTGCGCACCCTGGGCTACACCGAGGAGCAGATCGAGGACATCCTGCGCTACGTGCTCGGCACCCTCTCGCTCGACAACGCGCCGCACATCAACCGCGCCTCGCTCATGGAAAAGGGGCTGACCAGCGAGGAAGTGGACCGGCTGGAGCAGGCGCTGCCGAGCGTCTTCGAGTTGACCTACGCCTTCACCCCCTGGACGCTGGGCGAGGAGGCACTGCGCCGCCTCGGCTTCACGCCGGAGCAGTGGCAGCGGCCCGGCTTCAACCTGCTGCGTGAGCTGGGCTTCACCCCGCAGCAGATCGCCGAGGCCAACGACGTCATCTGCGGCATGCAGACGATCGAGGGCGCGCCGCACCTGAAGGACGAGCACCTGCCGGTGTTCGACTGCGCCAACAAGTGCGGCAAGCACGGCCGGCGCTTCATCCATCACATGGGGCACATCCGCATGATGGCCGCCGTCCAGCCGTTCCTGTCCGGCGCGATCTCCAAGACGATCAACATGCCGAACGAGGTCACGGTGGAGGACATCGAGGAGGCGTACATGGCCTCCTGGCGGCTCGGGCTCAAGGCCATGGCCCTCTACCGCGACGGCTCCAAGCTGTCCCAGCCACTCTCCTCCGCCAGCAAGCAGGACCAGGAGGAGAAGGACGAGGCCAAGGCGGAGGCCGCGGCCGAAGCCCCCGCGCCGGTCGCGGCGGCCGAGCCGCAGATCGTCTACGTCGAGCGCCCCAAGCGCCGCCCGCTCCCGGCCAAGCGCCGCGGCTTCACCCAGGAGGGGCGCGTCGCCGGGCACAAGATCTACCTGCGCACCGGCGAGTACGAAGACGGCACGCTCGGCGAGATCTTCATCGACATGCACAAGGAGGGCGCGGCCTTCCGCAGCCTGATGAACTGCTTCGCCATCGCCATATCCAAGGGCCTCCAGTACGGCGTGCCCCTGGAGGAGTTCGTCGACACCTTCACCTTCCAGCGGTTCGAGCCGCAGGGTATGGTGGAGGGGCACCCGTACATCAAGATGGCGACCTCGATCATCGACTACGTCTTCCGCGTGCTCGGCTACGAGTACCTGGGCCGCACCGACTTCGTCCAGGTGCAACCGCCGATCCATGGGGATGTCGGTGAGGAGTTGACCGAGGGCGACGATTCGGAGGACAACACATCGGGGGCGGCCGCCACGGAGGCAACCCATGCCCCGCAGCCGGCCGCGGTCGCCGCTCCGGCCGCGACTGAGGTCAAGGCCACGCCCAACGGCATCAACGGGCACGCCGCCGAGGCTCACGCACTGGAATCGCTCGTCGCCGTGGCCGAGGCGCCGCTGGCCGACGGCGGGCTGTCCGAGCACCTGTCGCAGATGATGGGCGACGCACCCTTCTGCGACATCTGCGGCCACATCACTGTCCGCAATGGCGCCTGCTACAAGTGCCTCAACTGCGGCAACAGCCTCGGGTGCTCGTAGCACCTAACAGGCGCAACACCCCCAGGGCCTGGCTGAATCAGCCAGGCCCTTTTCGTATCGTCGCCGACGACGAGGGCGAGCTGTCCGACGTCATCGTCTCCGACGGCGCGGTCGTCGCGCGGGTGGTTATCTTCATCTACCAGAATCGGATTCACGGTACACTTGACGCGAGGCCACCGGAACAGGCACGACACGGAGCACAACCATGCGACGCGACGAGGTGCTGGCGATCCTCACCGCCCATCAGGACGAGATCCGCGCCTTCGGCGTGCGCTCGCTCTCCCTCTTCGGCTCGGTGGCGCGCGATGAGGCCGGCCCGGAAAGCGACATCGACCTCCTGGTCGAGTTCGATCGGCCCACCGGCCTGTTTGGGCTCATCCGGCTCAAGAATTTCCTCAGCGAGCTCCTGGGTCGGCCGGTCGACCTTGTCACGCCGGATGGACTGAGCGATCACGTTCGCGACGACGCGCTTCGGGAAGCGATCCGCGCCGCGTGACCCCTGGACCAGATGGATCGCCGATATCCTCACCGCGATCGACAAGATCCAGCGGTATACCGCCGACATGGCCTTCGAGACGTTCCGCCACGACCAGCGGACCATCGACGCAGTCCTGTGGAACTTGGCCATCATCGGCGAAGCCGCGCGGAGAATTCCGCCCGAGGTCGCAGCCGCTTACCCTGATGTCGCCTGGGTCGAGATGCGGGGCATGCGGAACGTCATCATCCACCAGTACGGCGAGGTAAGCCTCACCATCGTCTGGGACACGATCCAGTACGACCTTCCTCCTTTAGCTCTTCAGCTCCGCGCCCTGCTTAATTCCCAAGATTGACCACACCACTGGTACGTTGACAGGTGCGCAGGGTGGCCGTACGCTCATGCCGCTGCAGGGTGAATCAACGGCACCACGGGCAGTAGGGAGCGGGTGACCCATGGGGACGTCGGGGGTACTGCTGATCATCGGGCTGGTGGCGGCGGGTATCGGCGCGGTGCTCCTCTTCATCGGTCGGCGCATTCAGGCGAAGACCGACCTGCTGGCCAAGGTGCCGACCGTCGACGCAAGCGAGGTCGCCAGCCTGATCCCAGGCGAGATGATCGAGGTCAAGGGCGTGATCCGCTGCGACACGCCGCTGACCGCTGAACTGGCGCAGCGCGCCTGCGTCTACTACTCATCGCGGGTCGTGCGGGAGTACGAGTACCGCCGGCGAAACGCCAAGGGTGAAACGGTGAGGAGCCGTCGCTCTGAGACCGTTGCGCACAACGAGCAGTTCACCCCCTTCTACGTCGAGGACTCCTCCGGACGCGTGCTGGTCGATCCTGAGGGCGCAGAGGTGGACGCCCAGAAGCTCGTGGATCGCTTCGAGCGGAACCCCGGCGCACTGGGACCCACGATTTCCTTAGGCGGCATCTCGCTGAACCTCGGGGGCGACGACGGGACCATCGGCTACCGTTATCAGGAGCACGTGCTGCCGGTCGACATCCCCGTCTACGTGCTGGGCGTCGTCCAGGAGGGGGGCACGATCGGCCGACCGCCAGCGGCGTTGAAGGGCCGGCGCTTCATCATCAGCTACCGAGCCGAGGAGGCGCTACGGGAGTCGTGGGGCAAGAAGGCGCGCTGGCTGGGGATCAGCGCCGTCGCGCTGTTCGCCCTCGCGGTGATCCTGTTCGTCGTGGCCGTGGGCATGCTCGTCGCGTAGTGGGCCGTGCGCCCGCGGTTCGGCCCTCCCCCAACCGATCTGGAAGGGACACAGCGTGACGCCGCGCGCCCGATGGCGGACGATGATCCTGGGCTGCCTTGCAGTCGTCGTGCTCGGGGTAGCGGCGACCTGCGCGCTGGGCATCCTCGGGCTCACCTGGGCCGGCCAGCGGCTCCCCGAGGAGAGCGCGCCGATCCGCGCGCTGAAGGGCATCCGGGCCTACCGGGTACTGGGATTGGCTGGGTCCACGTGCCTCAACCGCGCCACCACCAGCTACGAACCCGGGCGTGACGCGCCGGACCCCGTCTTCGTCGCCGACCGACCTGAGGACGCGGTCGCGGAGTGGCTCGCCGGGCACGCGTTCGCGGTGGACCGCGTCATCGTCTACCACCGGAGCCCGCATGCCGATGTCTGGCTCCGAGTCCGCGGCCCCGATGGCCAGGACCAGCGACACATGCTTACCCTCCTCGCCGTTCGCAGCCAGCCGGTCACCCTGGCGCTGCCGCGCCGCACGCTACCCATCTGCTACGCCTACGCCGGCGACTGGCGCATCGTCGCCGACCAGCGGGTGCGGGAGACGTAGGGGGTGTGATGCGTGATACGTCATGCGTGATGCGTCACCCGTACTGCGTATTGCGTATTGCGTGTTGCGTGTTCCGTGTTCCGTTCTGCTCCCCTCTCCCCTGGTGGGCTCCGTCCGAGAGGGGTCGGGGGTGAGGGGGACGGATGACGTATGACGCATGACGCAGCACGCCCCCTTCCCCTCTGTACGTTCACCCGCTATGCTGGGAGTACAGCATCGACCACCGCATCGCGCACCGCGCGCATCGCGGCATCCCTCATGCAGCGCACCTGGAGCGATGTGCCACCGATCTCGGATAACGCCGCACGGACGATGGGATCCCAGCACTGATGACACATGTCGATACCCCTTCCGCCCTCGATCGGGCAGTGGCCTGCTACACGGCGATGCAGCGCCACTTCTACGATGCACGCCGCAAGCTGTACCGCGAGCCGGGGGGCGGACCCGGTGGGTTTGCCTTCCTCTGGCCGTTCTCCCAGGCCCTGGCCGCCACCGTCGATCTCGTCGCTCTGCCCCTGGTGCGCGACCGCTACCTGCCTGATCTGGCCGACCGGCTCGACGGGCTGGAGCGCTACTGGAACCCCGACTCGCGCCCGCCCGCCTACGACTCGGGCGTCCGCTCCTGGCGCGCGGGCGGTGGGGATCAGTTCTACGACGACAACGAGTGGGTGGGGCTGGCGCTCGCCCGCGCCTATCAACTCACCTGGGATGCCGCGGCGATCCAGCGCGCCTGGGACGTGTTCGAGTTCGTCATCTCCGGGTGGGACGACGATTCCAGCCACGCATCCCCCGGCGGCGTGCGCTGGACGCGCGCAGAGTGGAACCAGGACCGGAACACCGTCTCCACCGCGCCGGGCGCGCTGCTTGCACTCCGGCTCCACGAGATCCACGGTGAGGAGACGTACCTGGACTGGGCCCGGCGCATGTACGAGTGGGTGCACTCCACCCTCCGCTCCCCGGAGGGGCTCTACTGGGACCACATCGACCCGGCGGGGAAGATCGAGGAGACGTACTGGAGCTACAACCAAGGCACGATGATCGGCGCCGGGGTGTTGCTCCACCGCGCGACCGGGGAGGCGCGCTACCTGGAGGAGGCGCAGGAGACCGCTGCCGCGGCGCTCGAGTACTACGCGCGCGACGACCGGCTGGATGCCCAGCGGCCTGCCTTCAACGCCATCTTCTTTGAGAACCTGCTGCTCCTCGACGCGGTAGCGGCGGACCCGCGCTACCGGCGCACCTTGCGGGACTACGCCGAGCGGACGTGGGCGAACCAGCGCGACAGGGAGACCACCCTGTTCACCTTCGACCCCGGCCGACCGCCGGAACTCCTGCACCAGGCCGCCATGGTGCGCTTGTTCGCCCTGCTGGCGTCGGACTGACGCTGCGCACGTGGAGTGCGGCGGTCGTGGCCGCCGCTTCTTGGCGTTGTCATCGAGAACGGCCCTCACCCCCAACCCCTCTCCCAACGTTGGGAGAGGGGAGTATGGCGCGTGACGCATGAAGTTCCCCCTCTCCCCTTGTGGGAGCGGGGGCCAGGGGGTGAGGGGTAACCCTCGCCTACGACTCGCCACCGGGCGTCGGGGGCGCGGGCGGCTCGGTGTCGTCCACGGGGTTGGCCGGTACGGGAGCGTTGTTGTGCGGGAACGTGGCCGGGTTGGCCTCCTCGATGCTGCGCAGCCGCGACAGCAACTCGACGACGCTCTGCCCGGTCAGCGTCTCGAACAGCTCCGGCACCTGGGCGATCATCTTGGCCAGCTCGCCGGTGATGGAGCTGATCCCGTTGTGGCCGTCGCCAGTCGAGACGATTGTGACCTTGTCGACCCCGGCCAGCGACTGAGCAAAGGCCTGCGCCAGCTCCGGCATGCTGGTGAGGAGCTTGTCGAGCACCGCGGCCTGATTGTACTCCTGGAACGCGGCGGCGCGCAGGTGCATCGCGTCCGCCTCGGCCTGCCCCTTGGCGCGGATGATCTCGGCCTCGGCGAGCCCTTCCAGCCGGATCGCCTCGGCGGCACCGGTCGCTTCGCGAATGCGGCGCTCCCGCTCCGCCTCGGCCAGCAGCTCGATGCGGCGCCGCTCGGCATCAGCCTGCTTGATCAGCGTCGCCTCCAGCTCGCGCTCGCGCCGCTGAACCTCCAGCTCCTGGACCTTGATCATCTCCTGCCGCTGAACCTGTTCGATCCGGACCTGCTCGGCGACGACCTGCTGCTGCGCCTGGTTGGCCGCGATGTCGTACGCCTTCTCGGCAAGCGCCCGCTGGCGCCGGACGTCGGCCTCGTACTCGGCCCGCTTGATCTCCAGGTCGCGCTGGGCTTCGGCCTGACGCGCCTCGGAGGCCGTCTGCGCCACGACTCGCTCCTGATCGGCCTGGGCCTGGGCAATGGCGGCCTCGCGCATGGCCATCGCTCGCTTGATGGCGGTGTCGCGCTCCGCCTCAGCCTGGGCGATGTCCGCCTCGCGCTTGATGCGGGCCACGTCGGGCCGACCCATGTTGGCGATGTAGTCCTGGTCGTCCATCACCTTCTTGATGGTGAAGGAGACGACCTCCAGACCCATCTTGCTCAGGTCGTCGGCAACGGTCTGCCGCACCCGACCGGCGACCATCTCCGGCTCCTTCACGATCTGCTCAACCGTGAGCAGGCCGACGATGCCGCGCAGGTGTCCCTCCATCACCAGCCGGATCAGCGCCTCGCGCTCCTGCTGCGTCTTGGTCAGGAACTGCTCGGCGGCGGTGCGGATGCTCTCGGGGTCGGACTTGACCTTGATCTGCGCCACCGCTTCGACGTTCACCGCCACACCCTGCGAGGTGTAGAGATCCTGGGAGGGCGCGACGTCGAACGACATCAACTCGAGCGACAGCTCTTGGTAGCTCTGGAACAGGGGCCAGACGAGCTTGCCGCCGCCGGTGACGATCCGGGTACCGCCTGCACCGTAGACGATCAGGGCACGGTTCGGGCTGACACGCCGGTACATCGTGCCGATCACCACCATGATGAGCAGGACGGTGATGACGGCCACGACCGCGATGGTAATGGCTACCGTTGCCATGCGATCACTCCTTCGCTATGGTCCCGCTCTGGTCGCGCAGCGCGGGGGCAGAACCGTCCTCTACCTCCTCAGGTCGTCCACTGGTCAGGAGTTCGTCATAGGGCTGCACGGTCGCGATGCCCCGCTCGTAGCTGAGGATGACGACCTCGGTCCCGCGCGGGATCTCGCGGCCGGAGACGCTGCGGGCCGCCTCGCTGCGACGCACGCCGCCGAGCGAGAAGATGATCTCTCCGACTCCTGACTCGGGAATCCGCACGCTCACTCGCGCCATGGTCCCCTCGAGCGCGTAGTCGCGCGGGTCCATCACCCGCTCGCTGGCGATGACCGCGTGGAGAAAGCGGGCGACAATCAGCGCCCCCGCGACCCCGGTGAGGATCGCCGCCGGCAGTGCCAGCAGGAGCGTCCAGCCGGCGAAGCGGAGCAAGAGGAACCCGGCAGCACCGAACCAGGTGAGGAAAGCAAGGAGCGACGAGAGGTTCAGCACCGGGAGGTGGTGGCCATCGGCACCGTGGCCGCCCGCATCGTGCCCTAGTCCGGAGTCGGCCCCACCGTCGGGAAGATGGATCGCGATATCAGCGGCTCCGAGGATCAGCGAGGCAACGGTGAACAGGGCACCGAAGATGAAGCAGATGAGGAAGAAGGTCTCCATGGCTGGGGTGCTCCCGGCCGCGTCACCGGGATTGCGCCTGCCCGGCAACCCACCTGTCCGAGGTGACAGGATCATCACACGTGTTGACTAAACTTACGTCGCCAGCACGAAGCCCGTCAAGTTGCGAAAGTCCTGCCTTGGCGAGCCACCGAAGGACTGCCGGTATCGTGCCGGCTCCCGTCCCCGTGCTCCTGGGCGAAACCGGCAGGATCCAGCTCCACTGTCGTAGCGGCTTTTGGCACGCGGAATGCAGGGAAGGTGCATGACCCGTAGTCACCGGTGTGCGCCGGCGCACCGAACGCAAGGAGGATCGCATGGCACGCTTGATCGTTGCCAACAGGCGCGGCCACCAGATTATCGAATGGGACCCGGCGGTCGACACGGAGGAGTCCCGCTCCGCGATCGAAGAAGCCGAGCGCATCATCCGTGATGCCCGCCAGCGCGGCTGTCGGGTGTCCCGCAAGGTCGGCGACCAGCACGTGCTCGACGACGCGCCGTTCGATCCGACCGTTGAGGAGTATCAGATCATCGCGCCGATTGCAGGCGGGTAGATGTGGCTGTGTCCCGGGCCCCGATCCCGGCATGGACGGGGTCCGGGATGCAGGCCGGACATGGAGCCACGACCACCCAGCGGGTCGCCCCGACGGCAGCCCCGCTTGATGGATGCCGGTGACCGACGACGAGGTGCCACATGAACCTGCTCGACCGCTTCCTCGACTTCCTCCACGGTCGCGAGAGCGTGCGCGATTCGGCCGACGTACCGCTGGAGTTACCCTGGACTCGTCGCTGGCATCATGTGGCCAAGCGCAGCGCCGGGCCGGACTTCCGCCGGGAGGATTACCGCCAGGCGCGCACCAACGCGCGTGAGGTCGCCCGCCTCACCCTGGGCGACGCGCTGTGGGAGCAAGCGCAGCGGCAGGGCTATCTCGACATCCCCTCCAAACGGTTCCCGGGGGTCACCTATCGTATCCGCATCGGGCGCCGGGTCGAAGTTCGCTGCGCCCCCGGCGTGCGTGCTCCCTGGCCCTTCTCCTACCTGTGCATCAACCCCACCTACCCGATCCCGGACGAGGAATTCTTCGCCCACCTCTACCTCTACCTGCGCGACCGCGAGGACGAGGTCATCCGCGTCGCCGCCCCCCAGCCCTGGGACCAGATCCTGGGGCGGACGTTCTGAATCAATCGGGGCTCCGGAGACGGTGCGGGCATGGACCAGGCGCCCTCAACCGCGTGGGCGGAGAGTCTGGCGCTGTGATCGGTGCTCAGGGTAGGTGGTGTAAGGATCCCCGTGCGGTTAGTGCCCAGGATGGATGGTGTAACGATCCCCGTGCGGTTAGTGCCCAGGATGGATGGTGTAACGATCCCCGTTCGGCGGTGCGTGCCCGGGGGTAAACCCCCGGGCTGACAAGGCGAAGCCGGCTGAAGCCGGCTGGGAAGAATCGAGGTCACATCTCGGCATTAGGTTCCGGCCATCCAGTCGCTGCCCGGGGGTAAACCCCCGGGCTGATTAATGGGTAAGCCCACTAAAGGGGCTGTGATGGCTACGCCCGGGCAGAGCCGATCCGGCAGCCCGCGGGGTTCAGAATCTCCAGTCCCTTCAGTGGACTTCTCCGTGTCAGCCCGGGGATTTATCCCCGGGCACATGCCACGGCCGGGGATCCTCGCACCACCTACCCCGGACCTCCGACCACGGTACTCGGACACTCACACCACCCGGCCGCGTACGAGCTGCCACCCTCTGCGCTTCTGTCCCGTTCCCGCTCTCGTATCCCAAGAACACTATCACGATCCATCCCTCGTGATACGGGAATCCTCGTACCCGTAACACTTTGTCGAGCTCGTCCGTTCACGAGGTCGAGCGGATCGTGCGCGATTGCTCTGGAGCAGAGGATTGAACATCCTGCGTGATCACTCGGGCGAGGGTGTGACACCGGGGGAAGCGGCCGAGGAGGAGGCGCTGGTGGAGCAGGCGCGGCGTGACCCGCGCGCCTTCGCCCCGCTCTACGCGCGCTATGCCGATCCGGTCTACCGGTTCTGCTACCGCCGCCTGGGCGAGCCGGAGGCCGCCGAGGATGCCACCAGCCAGGTCTTCCTCAACGCACTGGCTGCGCTGCCGGGCTATCAGAGCGGGTCGTTCCGCGCCTGGCTCTTCACGATCGCCCGCAACGTGGTCACTGACGTCTACCGTGAGCGACGGACCGAGCGCCTGCCGGAGACGGCCCGGGACCCGGTCGACCCCGGCCCGACGCCGGAGGAGGTCATGCTGCACGCGGAGTCGCACCGCGGGGTGCGGGCGCTGCTGGCGGCGCTCTCGCAGGAGCAGCGGGAGGTCGTCGAACTGCGCCTGGCCGGGCTGAACGGGGCGGAGATCGCCCAGGTGCTCGGGCGGAGCCACGGCAGCGTGCGGGCGCTCCAGTACCGCGCCGCGCAGCGGTTGCGGGATGTCCTTGCCCACGGCACGCAGCGCGGAGGCGCACAATGCGACTGAACCGCGATGAGCTCGAACGCGAGACGCTGGACGCACTCGACCGCTACTGGGACGCGGTGGCCGCGCGTGAGCACAGTGACGACGGCGCGCTCGACCCGGCGATCGCAGCGGCCGTGCGCGCAATCCACGACCGCGACGATACTCCTGCACCCACCCCTGCATTCCTGGCGCGACTCGGACGGCAGTTGGAGACAGAGGCCGAGGCGTGCGTGGAGCGATCCAGCGGACCGCTGCCGACCGCGGATGCACCGGGAGGATACGACCTGCCGCCCGAACGACCCGCAGCGGCCGACCGGGCAGAGACGCCCCGGCGTAGCTGGCTGCGCGAGAGCGCGGGGATGGCGGCCGCGGCCGTGGTCCTCGTCGCCGTGGCCGGGCTGCTGGTGGTGGTGCTCCAGGGACGCGGCGAGGGGCAGGGTGCCGAGCCGGGTGGAGCATCGACCCTGGTGGCGACCTCGCGCGACTTTACGATCAGCCTCAGTTCCCAGGGCCGCGACGGCGATCGGTTGCTGCTTGCACTCATGATCGAGCCGACCGACCCCGAGGCGATGCCGGACCTGAAGTCGCTGGGCGAGTTCGTCGGCTGGCGGTCCGGGAGCGACGGCCACCTCGACGGGTTGGCGGACCCGTTGGGGAAGCCGAAGTGGGTCGTCCCTGTGGCAGAGTCCACCCGAGAAGGCGGCAGGTGGGACACGATCGTCACCGGGTACAGCGTCGGGCTGTCCCTCCGGATGCTGCGAGAGCCGGACCAGCCGGTGAGCATCACCATCACCCGTCTCGTGTTCCGCCAACCGGACGGCACGGAGCGGGAGTTCCCCGGCGAATGGCGCTTCACCTTCGTCCCGGCCGACATTGCCGAGGAGGTCCACCTGCCCGGTCTGGAAGCGATCGAA
Source organism: Sphaerobacter thermophilus DSM 20745 (assembly GCF_000024985.1). NCBI lineage: Bacteria > Pseudomonadati > Thermomicrobiota > Thermomicrobia > Sphaerobacterales > Sphaerobacteraceae > Sphaerobacter > Sphaerobacter thermophilus. The sequence continues at coordinate 2,617,489 of NC_013523.1, read as the reverse complement.
CCGGTGCTGGCGACCCTGCGCGAGGCCGGACTGGTATTCGACATTGAGCAGACGTTCGAGATCGGCGGCGACGCACCGATGCGCTCTGGGACGATCACGCTCCACTGGCTAGCTGTGGACCGGGACGCGACCTACCTCGGGTTCACCGCCGACCCGCCGGAGCTTGCCGAGATCACCCTGTTGGACGAGCGCGGGCTCCCGGTCGGCCTCCTATCCGACGGGATGCTGGCTGCATACCTTGACATGGACGCAGACGGTCGCCTGCCGGGAGACGGTCGACTGCCGGGCACACGGTGGGAGTCGTTCGCCGGGCTCGACCCCGCCACTCGCGAGGTCCGCATTGTGATGCAGCCCAACATTGACCCGAATATGGTCGCCCCGGGGACGGCGTCCCGCGTGCCGGTGACGCCCGCGATGACCTCGATCACCGTCGATCTCTCGCCGCTCGCGGACCTGCCGGAACCTCGGCCAGCCCACGGGAGCGCGACGGCCAACGGGGTCACAATCGAGGCCGCGGAGCTACGCCGCGGCGTCGCGGTGAGCACCCTGACCCTGCGCACGACCGTGCTGGACCCGGGTGCCGTGACCCCAATGCTCCCGGACAACGGAGACTCGCTTGCGGACATCCAAAACGCGCCGATTCTCTGGCATCACGGCATCAGCCCGGCCATCTCCGCGACGGTGGACGGCGAGCCGGTCACCGTCATCGGCCAGGGGGAGGTTCGAGGTGCCGGAGTACAGGACAGGCCGATTCGCCTGGTGAACCTCCCCGAGAAAGGGACGCTGCACCTGTCGATCCCATGGTGGTGGGGCAGAATCACAAGCGACGAGGCAGACCCGCTCATGGGTCCGTGGGAACTGACCATCGACCTCACGACCGGGGTCGGGCCGCCTCCCGGCATGCCCAGCCCGACCCCGTCCGACGGGTCCGGCTAACAGGAACGGCCCTCACCCCCAACCCCTCTCTCAACGTTAGGAGAGGGGAGCCACCTGAATGAGCACCGGGCGGGCCGCCCACATGACCTCCCCCTCTCCCCTTGTGGGCTCCGTCCGAGAGGGGTCGGGGGGTGAGGGGGAACGGATCTCTCGCGCCGACCGGAGTCACGCGCCACGGGACAGTTCCGTCAGCAGTTGCGCCTCGGTCGGCGATTGGATGGGGAGGAAGGCGGCTTCGCGGAGGCGGCGGGCGGTGCCGCTGGTGGCGAGGAAGCCGCGGCCGCCGAGGACCTTGGCCTCGGTCGCCACTGCGGCGGCGGCGAGCCGGGCGATGTCAAGCCGGGTCTGCACAACCCCGCGCATGCCGAGCGATTGCCCGCGGTCCGCCAGCGCCCGCGCGATCTCGCGGCCCAGGCGGGCGAGGCGCTCCTCCATCGCGTCAATCTCCGGCAGGAAGATCTGGGTGGCACCGCGCAGGTGGGCGCGGGCCTCGGACAGCGACCGGGCGGCGAGTCCCCAAGAGAAGCAGGACTGCAGCAGGAGCAGCACCGGCCGCACGCGGCGCATGAAGCCGGGGAGGTCGTGGCTGATGACCCACTCCTCCCCGATGGGCGTCTGGTCCAGCGTCACCGAGGAGCTGCCGGTCGCCTTGAGTGCGAGAAGCGGCGGCTCGGGCGCGACCTGGAGGCCGGGGGCGTCGCCGGGGATGGCGACGACGCAGGGCGTGCCGTCCGGCCCGGCGACGACCGTTACCAGCACGAAGTCCGGCGGGAAGAGGTTCGAAGCCCAGGCGATGCGCCCGTCGAGGATCAGTGAGCTTCCCTCCCGCCGAGCCGTCACCGGCAACGGTACCTGCTCCAGGGTGTAGGCAATGGCGGGGGCGAGCGCGGTCGAGCCAAGGATCGCTACCCGGTGCAGGCGCGGCGCTACTGTCTCGGCGAGGAACGAGCCGGCGGGGAGCGGCGTCAGGTACTCGACCACCGCGCGGTGGCTCCAGAGTGAGAAGGCCGAGCTCATGTCGGACCAGGCGACCGTCGCGATGGCGGCGCCCACATCCGGGAGGGACGGGCTCGCATCCTCCCGGAGCAGCCGCTGGTGCAGCCAGACCAGCCCCTCGCGGATGTCCTCGGCCCCGGCGTCGATCGCGGCCGCGCGCGGCTCGAAGAACGCGGCAACGTCCTCCCGCGTGGCCTCCGGCAGTAGCAGCGTCGTCTCCTCCAGCACCATTCCCTCACCATCCAGTCGCAGCCCCGACCTGTAGGAACTGTAGCAGGGTGCGGGTCCGCCTGCCCGCACCCTCCGGGTGGTGGCGCGGTGGTAGGATGACGGCTATCGAGCAGGCGAGAACTCCGGTGCACCGGTGGGAGCAGCATGGCAGAGACGACGCACCCCTCCGGCGACCACACTATCCCATCGACGGCTCATGACGCCGGGTCGCTGAGGGCAGCGCTGCGCCTGCTGCTCGACGACGCCCCGGCCGACCGAGTGGCTGCGAGCGCGGCGCGTGGCGGTGACGACCGGGCGCTGGGACGCCTGCTGCCACGCCTGCGCTGGGAGGCCGCGCGGGGCTGGCTGCGCAGGGGGTCGGCCGGAGCGAAACAGGACCGCCCACTGGCACCACGGCGCGACCTGCCAGCGCGGGCGGCGCTGGCGCTCGCGCTGCACCTGGGGCTCGACCTCCCGGTCGACCGGCTCGCAGGCATCTTCCAGATCCCGGCGGACGAGGTAGGACTCGACCTGCTGCGTGCCCGCCGCGCAGTCGAGCCGACCATCCCGCGGCCGTGTGCGGAGTTCGCCGCTCTCGTCGGCCGGGAGCGGGACGCGGCCTTGCCGCTGATCGAGCGGGCGACGCTTCTGGCCCACGCGGGCGGCTGCGCCGCTTGCCGCGCGGCATTGGAGGGGAGTGAACGGGTCGACGATGCCCTCCTGGCGGCTATCGAGCAGGCCCGCGCTGCATTGCCCGCACTCCCCCCGGCACGCCGGACGCTCGGCCCGGCCGGGATGGTTGCGGCGGGGGTGCTCCTCGTCGTGCTCCTCGGGGCGGCGCTGGTGGCCGGGCGGCTGGGGCTGGCGGGCGGGCCGGAGGGCACACCAGTGCCGCTCGTGACAAGCCCGGCGAGGCCGGCACTCGAGGGCTGGCTACTGCTCCGGACGCTGCGGGGCGTCGAGGCGCTCGACCTGGAAACCAGGCAGCGGGTGCCGGTCAGCGTCGGCGACCCCAACGTCCTCAGCTCCTGGATCGTGTCCCACAGCGGGCGGTACGTCGCCCACTGGACACCGACCACGAACGCGCTGGAGGTGAGCGACATCGGGCGCCGGCAGGTGCGGATCTGGAACTGGCCGCGGTCGCAGCAGCGCTCGTCCCCGGTCGGCTGGCTCGGGGAGACGGCGATCCTTGGGGTGGAGTACTCCAGCGGCGGGCCGGGTGGCGATCAAAATAACCGGCTGATCGTCCTCGACATCACGACCGGTGACCAGCGCGTGGTCTACCAGGGGCCGGTGACGGCGGCCTCCGCCTCGCCGGACGGCACGCTGGTGCTGCTCGTTCTGCCGCACCAGCCCTATTGGCCCGGGCGCACGGTGGAGCTGCGCCCGGTCGGCCCGGACGGGCTCGGCGAGCCGATCGCGCGGATTGACTACCGCTTCACCGGCGCGGCAATCTGGGCACCGGACAGCAGCCGGGTCTATCTCAGCCTGCTGAGCGACGACGCGGTAACCCCGCCAGGTGGGGAGTGGACGCAGCGTGAGCCGCGGTTCGTTCAGCGCATCGACGTGGCGGCGCTACACCGCGACGGCACGGTGCGGTACCTGACGCGCGTCGGCGGCAACAGTCAGGCCGAACCGGTCAACGTGTCGCCCGACGGGCAGCGGGTGCTCTACCGGCTGTTCGATGTTGTTGCCGGCGGTCCACGCACCCCGGTCAGCCTCTGGGTGACGGGGCCGGAGGGAGGCATGGCGCAGCAGGTCGCGGAAGTTGACTTGAGCGGCAGCGCGGCGGTCTGGTCGCCCGACGGCCGGACACTCCTCCTCGCCGGGGAACGCCGCTTCTACCTGCCGGGCGACCCGAGCGCCCCGGACGCCGAGCCGTACCACGTTCCGACCCTCGCAGCCCTGGAGCCGGACGGCACTGAGTGGGTCGTCGCGGCGTCACTGACCGGGTTCGGCGGGCTGCCGGTGCGCTGGCTGCCGCCCGGAGCGATCCCGTCCCAGCCGTCACCCACCCCGACGCCCGATGCGGTCGTGCCGCTGTCGCCGGAGCCGGTGCCGGGACTTCCGTCGACGCTGCGGACCGGCCCGGTGAGCCGCCCCGGCCCGGACAGCTACACCCTGATCCTGCAAGGCGGCGACCGGTCGGTCGTGCGCAGCCGCAGCGGGCAGCCCGAGTGGTGGCTGGACGGCGCCACCGACCTCAATTGGTTCGGCTCAGAACCGGCACTGCTCGGCGTGGCATCCGCGACACCGGGCTCCCCAGACGGGCCAAGCCGGCTGGCACTCTACCCCGCGCCCCCGCTGCTGGCCCAGACGCCGGGCTTCGAGGCGGTCGAATACCAACGCTTCGACCCGGCCGGCATCGGCGACGACCAGACCCGGCGCTACGCGCATCCCCTGGCCGCGCCCGACGGTCGGACCGTCGCCTTCTTCGTGGTCGACGAGGCGGACGGCAACGTCGCGCTGTGGCTGGCCGGGTGGGATCTGCCGCCGCGCGAGGTCGCCCACTGGCCCGGCGCCACGCAGGCCGACGGTCGGGTGCCCCCGGTCGCAACCTGGACCGACGCCGGGACGCTCGTCTACGCCGTGCCCGAGGCGTGGCGAGAGGGGCTGCCGCAGCGGGTGACGCTCTACCGCGTCACCTTGCGCGATGCCGAACCCACGCCGGTCCTCACCCTCCGCGCGCACGGGGCGGACCGCGGCGTCGCCGTGACCGACCTTGCCGCGGCGCCTGACGGCGCGTGGCTCGCCTACCGGGTCCGCCACTTCGGCACCGGGGGCGCCGCGGCCGACTCACTCCACCTTGCGCCCGCCCACGACGTGACCCAGGCCCTGGAGGCGGCGCGCGGCGAGGCCGCAGAGGGGATGGCCTGGTCACCGGACGGCCGCTGGCTTGCGGCGGCGCTCGACGACCGGGTACTGCTCCTCACCGCTGACGGCCGCACGACCGTCCCGCTCACCGGACCTGCCACCGCGGCCTCCTACCCTCTCTGGGTCGTCGACGACGAGGTCTGGTTCACCCTCGACGAAGACCGCGGCCCGCGCATCATGCGTGTCCGGCTGCGATGACGGAGCCACGTACCCTTATCGCTCGTTGTTTTCCTGGAGGATGCGAAGAAACGCGGACGCGGTGACGATCGGGATCCCTTGATTCTCCCCCAAGACGAGCAGGTCGGCATCCTCGGAGACAAGATAGTCGGCATTGCCCGCCACGGCCGCCGCGAGGAACTTGTCGTCATTGGGATCGCGACAGATCGCCGGGGTCTCGGCCGGCTGGACCACGTCCGCCTGCGCCAGGAGGGTGAGGACATCGGCGACGCCGATGTTCGAGAGCGACCGGAACTTGCGGGTCAGCTCAGGCCGCCGCAGCACCGAGAGAATCTCTTCAGCGATGGCCGGCGAGAGGATGAGCACGTAGCGGTCGGCGTGCTCGAAGAGCAACTCGCCCCATCGCCCGTGCGGGTTGATCAGACCGCGCACGAAGACCACAGTGTCGAAGACGACCCTCATCACGGCTCCGTGCGTCGGGAACCGCGCACCGCTTCGTCGATCGAGCGGTTGATCTCAGCCTCGTCCATCGCCTCTGCTTCACGCCGGACGGGCTCAAAGCGCTCGTAGAGCTCCCGGATCCACTGCGACCCGGGACTCCGCCGCACCTGGAGCGGCGTGATGCGGAGCGCGTCGTCCTCCAGCGTGATCTCGAGGATGCTGTCCTCGGTGATCCCCAACTCCCGGCGGAACTCAGCAGGGATCGTGATCTGGCCGTTCCGCAGGGGGCGGATGATCTTGGTGGCACGGTCGGAGCGGCCCATGTTCAGGCTCCATCCACGGGATTTGTAAATATCGTATTCACACGATCGCAAGACTACACAAACCCACGTTGTCGTGCAAGCTGGGTATGGGCGGGGCGAAGGCCCCCTCGGTGGGGCGGCCACTTCGGTTAGAGATCCTTCGCTCCACTCAGCATGACACGGTGATGGCGGCCGGCGATGCAGCAGGACAGGGTGTGCGGGGCCGACAACGAAGGGTGACCGGATGAGTCTGGCCGCCGACGCAGGCTGACAAGGTGAGGGTTGCGGGCGGGACAGGGGGACACGGTGAGACTGATCGGCGACGCCGGATCACAGGCATCTGGCGCGCCCTGGCCCCGCCTTTTTCTTCCTTGCCCGGCTGAGCTACCATTCGGGTGCTTCACAAAGCCGGCGACGCCTGCCGGCCTTGAGCGATCCCTCCCGGGGCAGGGTGGCAGGCGCGCGACGCGTGCCGATGCATTGTCACCAACGGCTGGTCTCACTTGGGAAGGGACGAACCATGCAAACCACCTGGCGTGACCCCGAAACGGAGGAACTGATCCTCCGCGACATCTCACTCGACGAGCCATGGGCGCTCCTCGAGCGCTTCAGTACCCTCGTTCGACTGTCCGGCAGCGACGATGAAGCGGCCGCCGTCGAATACATCACCGAGCGGCTCTCCGCCTGGGGCGTGCCCTACACCGTCCACCATCCGACCTGCCTCATCAGCCTGCCCGGCCCGGCGACCCTGCGCACGCTGGGGGAAAACGGCAGGGAGTTCCGGGTCAAGACCTTCTCCTTCTCGCCATCGACCGACGGGAAGGAAGTCGAGGGCGATCTGGTCTACGTGCCGGGCAGCCAGGCCAGCGACATCGGCGAACTGTTCAGCGCCGCGCGCCGGACGGACGACGTGGACCTGCGCGGCAAGGTTGTCATCACCGAGGGGCTCGGCATCGCCGCCCGTGGGCTCGACCTGGAGCGCTCCGGCGCCATCGCCGCCATCTTCATCAACCCCGGCGAGCGCATCCACGAGGGCATCACCACGACGGCCTGGGGCTCGCCCGACCTGACGTCGGTCGGCCGGGTTCCGCCGGTGCCGGTGCTGGCCATCAACCGGCCGGATGGGCAGGCGCTGCTCCAGGCGCTGCGCGAGCGACCGGTGCGGGTCGCGTTCTCGAATCAGGTTGAGACGAGCTGGCGGCCGATTCCGATCATCGTCGCCGAGATCGCGGGGAGCCAGGCGGCGGACGAGTTCGTCCTCTTCCACGGGCACCTCGATTCCTGGCACGTCGGCATCGGCGACAACGCCACCGGCGACGCCACGCTGCTCGAGATCGCGCGGGTGTTCCAGCGCCATCGCGACCGGCTCAAGCGCACCATCCGCATCGCCTGGTGGTCCGGGCATTCGCACGGGCGCTACGCCGGCTCCACCTGGTACGCCGACACCTTCGCCCAGGATCTCAGCGAGAACTGCGTCGCCCACATCAACTGCGACTCCCCCGGGTGCCGCTGGGCGACGGAGTACCGCGACGTCGCCTGGATGGCCGAGGCCGCGGACCTGTGCCAGACCGCCATCCGGGACGTCACCGGTCAGGAGTCGAGCGGCGCACGCCCACTGCGCGCCGGGGACTGCTCGTTCAACAACCTCGGCATCTCCACCTACTTCATGCTCTCCTCGACCATGCCCGAGGATCTGGTGCGCGAGAAGGGCTACTACGCGGTCGGCGGCTGCGGCGGGAACATCGCGTGGCACACTGAGGACGACACGATGGAGATCGCCGACCGGGACAACCTCCTTCGCGACATGCGCGTGTACGCCACTGTACTGCTGCGCACCCTCAACGCGCCGATCTACCCGCTCGACTATCGGGCGACAGTGCGCGAGATCGAAGAGCACCTGCGGCGCTATCAGGCCGCGGCCGGTGATGCCTTCGACTTCCGACCGTCGCTCGAAGCGGCGCGCAACCTCGGCCAGGCGCTGGAGCGCTTCTACGAGGAGACCGAGGGGCTGATGGACCGCGAGGTCGACGATCCGGTGGTACGGCGAGCCAATGCGGCGCAGCGGATGCTGGCGCGCTTCCTTGTGAGTGTGGGTTACAGCCGGGATGGCCGCTTCCGCCAGGACCCGGCGCGGGGCATCCCACCGCTGCCGGAGCTGGCGCCCGCGCTCGAACTCGGCCAGGTGGAGCCGGGGAGCGACCGTTACCACCTGCTGCGCACCGACTTGACCCGTGGTCAGAACCGCCTCGTCTGGTTCCTGCGCCAGTCCGCCCGGCGTCTGGCCGGGATCGTGGGGTAGGCATGCCACGATGACACGCATGAGCACCGGCTAACACGCCGGTGCTCATGGAGACCGACGACGTAATCGGGTCTCCGACGGTGGCGCACAGGCCCGGGGTTCACCCCGGGCTGACAAGGAAAAGCCCACTGAAGGGGCTATGACGGCCACATGCAGGCGTATTCAAACCAGCAACCTGCCAGGCGCCGTGTGTCCAGCCCCTTCAGTGGGCTTCGCGTCCTATCCCAGGGGTTTCCCCCCGGGCGCAAACCACAACCACCCGTCCCGGACCATACCGACCGCCTGCTCTCGAGTGATTGGTCTAGCTTCCCATGCCCCTCCCGCGTAACGCAGCGATCTCCGTTACGTTCCTGCTCGTAGAAGGGGGACGTGATGAGCGACGATGACCTGCTGCGACGGGCACAACAGGGGGATCTACGGGCGTTAGATCGGCTCTTCCGGCGCGAATGGCGGCCGGTGTATGGGCTGATCTACCACCGCGTGCAGGACCGGGCTGAGGCGCAGGATCTCACTCAGGAGGTCTTTCTGCGCGCCCTGCGCGGACTGGACCGCTACGAGCAGCGTGGCGTGCCCTTCCGCGCGTTCCTCACCACGGTTGCACGCAACCTCCTCCGCGACCGCTGGCGCCGCCAGGGGCCGACGCTGGTGACGATCGACCACGCGGCCCACCTGCCAGCGGTGACGGCAGGCCCGGAGCAGCAGGTTCTGACTCGGCTGACCGCCGACCAGCTTCGGGCTCACCTCGCGACCCTCCCGCCCGACTATCAGACCGTGCTCCGGCTCCGGTTGATCGAGGACCGGCCTGTGGCCGAGGTGGCCACGCTGATGGGACGCAGCCCTGGGGCCGTCCGCACCCTGCAGCACCGCGCGCTGGCGGCGCTCCGCAGCCGCGTCGTAGAGGAGGGAGTTCGACGATGAGAGGTGAGTCAGCTGCCGAGCAACTGGACCGCTACATCGACGCGCTGCAGCGGGGCGAGGAGCCGGAGATCGACGCGGTTGCCGACCCTGATCTGGCCAGCCTCTGCGCACTCGCGCGTGAGGTTCGGCGGCTTGGGCAGGCGCAGTGGCCCGATGCGGAGTTCCCGGAGCGGGCGGTTGCATGGCTGGCGCAGGAGCTGAGGCGGCCGGCGCTACGAGGGAGCGACACGGGCGACGATCACGTCGAGCTGATCCCTTTGAACGGATACCGTGAGCAGCGCGCGGCGCTGCCATCCGACATCGCCGATGCACGGCGGGAGCGTCGCTGGGCCCGGCAATGGCTGGAGATGGTCGCGGCCGTGCTGGTGGTGGCGCTCGTCGCCACGGTAGTCGGCGCGATCCTGCGGCAGCGGTCCGGTATGGAAGAGCAGGGCACAGCGGGCCAGCAGCCCATGATCACCGGCTTCCAGGCCACGGCAACAGCAACGCCGACGCCGGCCCCGACGCCGACCGCCGTGGCGGTGATTGCCACGTCGGAACTGAGTGCGCTGCAGGCAGCCGCCGGGTTCGACCTGGTCGCGCCCTCCTGGCTGCCGGAAGGGCTCGAATTGGATCAAACGCTGCCGCCGATGCGGCTGCCGGCGTTCACGAGCGTGCAGTTCACCTACCGGGATGCCAATGGGGAGCGCGTCCTCACGATCACGCAGGCGTCGCCGTATGAAGAGACGCGCGAAACGATGCCCGCGGAGATCTTCGACCAGGCGGTGGAGGTGGACCTCGGCGACGGCACTATCGCACGGGTGCATGAGGGCGACCAGATGAACCAGGTCTGGTGGCAACGAGGACCGACGACGGTCCGGCTCGAGAGCGGTCCGGTCGAGGAGGGCGGTCGCATCCTGACCACGGATGAGTTGCTGACCATCGCCCGCTCGATGGCGCCGGTGCCCGCGCTGGAGCCGCCGGCCAGCCTGCCACCGGACGCCGCACTCCCCACCAGCGACGCGGCCGTCGCCCGGGCGCGGGAGGTAGTGCTGGACCTCGGCGGATACGAGTCGGAGGCAGCGGCCAACGCTCGGTTGACGGTCCTGGCGGAGCCCGTCGCCCTCGGGATGCCGGCGCCCGACGGGCTCGCGCCGAACGCTCCGATCTGGCACGTCGAAGTCACGAACGCGCTGGTACCCCCGGAGTGCCCCGAGGCCGGAGCGTCCGTCTGTGGGAACGGCACGATCGTGATCGTCCTCGACGCGGAGACCGGCGAACTCCTCGGCTGGCACGGCCCGGATAGTGCCTGGCAGCCACCAATCGACGAGTCGACCGGGTGAGTGAAACAGCGACCGGAGCCGGAGTCGCGGCATATGCCCGGGGGTAAACCCCCGGGCTGAATATCAAAAGCCCACTGAAGGGGCTGGGGACGCTGCATCCAATGGGAGGTCAAACGGGCCCGCATGGATGTAGCCATCGCAGTCCCTTCAGTGGGCTTACCCATCTTATTCAGCCCGGCGGCTCTAGCCCCGGGCACTTACCGGGCGGTTGGACCCGACGCCGCCGCGCGAGTGGTGCCCCGTTCCAGCCCGCTTCATCGGACAAGACACCGTGCGACGTTCGCGCGGCGCTTACCCCCGCCCTGTGACGACTGCCTCCATGACCTCGACAGCGCGCTCGATGTCGGCGCGGGAGACGTCGAGGTGGGTGACGGCGCGCCAGCGGGTGGCGGTGGGGGAGCCCATGCGCACGCCGCGCTCGATCAGCCCGTGGTAGAGCTCCTGCGGCGAGCGGCCGGTGCCAGACACGTCGAAGAAGACGATGTTCGTCTCGACCTCGGCCGGGTTGATGGCAATGCCGGGGATCTCGCTCAGGCCGGCAGCGAGCAGCTTGGCGTTGGCGTGGTCCTCGGCCAGGCGCTCGACGTTGTGCTCCAGCGCGTAGACGCCCGCCGCGGCGATGATCCCGGCCTGGCGCATCGCCCCGCCGAACATGTGCTTGTAGCGCCGCGCCCGATCCATCGTCTCCCGATCTCCGGCCAGCACGGCGCCGATCGGGCAGCCGAGGCCCTTGGAGAGGTCGATCCAGACGGTGTCGACGTACTGGCTCCAGACCTTGGCCGGGATACCGCTAGCTACGACGGCGTTCAGCAGGCGGGCACCGTCCAGGTGAACCTTCATGCCCAGCCGGTGGGCGGTCTCGGCCACAGCCTGGAACGTCTCCAGCGGCCAGACCTTGCCCCCACCGCGGTTGTGCGTGTTCTCCAGGCAGAGGAGCGTCGCCGGCGCCGAGTGGAAGCCGCCCTGGGGCTGCACCGCTTCCTCGACCTGCTCGGGGGTGAAGACGCCGCGCTCACCCTCGATCAAGGCCGTCATGACCCCGGCCAGAAGACCCGGCCCGCCGGCCTCCGAGGTATATGGGTGCGCCCAGCGCTCGAGCACGATCTTGTCGCCCGGGTTGGTGTGGACTTTGATCCCGATGGCGTTGCACATCGTCCCCGACGGGAGAAAGAGGGCCGCTTCCTTCCCGGTCAGCTCCGCTACCATCTCCTGCAGGCGATTGACGGTGGGGTCCTCCCGGAGTTGCTCATCGCCGACGGGCGCCTCGGCCATGGCGCGGCGCATCTCGGGTGACGGCCGGGTCGCGGTATCGCTGATCAGATCAATCATGATCTTCCGTTTTCCTCCCCTGGGATCGGCCTCATCGTCGTTCGGCCCCGATTATGGCGGCTCTCCCTGGTGAGCGCCACACCCTCATACCCGAAGTACAGTAGTTCCCCGACGCGCACGCGGCTATACTAAGCCGACTCCACGCGTCAGCGGGGGATGTCGTCCCAGTTCCACGACATCGCAAGGAGCGGCGAGTGGTGAGGCTGAGTCTCGGACTCGGGCGGGACAACACGCGAATCTTTCTCGGCATGATCTTCAACGAGGGGGGCCTGGGGATCTACCAGACCCTCTGGCCGATCTACATCGCCTCGCTCGGCGCCAGCCCGCCGCAGATCGGCCTCGTCATCGGCCTGCTCGGGCTCTGCCGCCTCGTGTACCTCGTCCCGAGTGGGATGCTCGGCGACCGCATCCCGCCCCGCACCCTGATCGTGAGCGCCCGGCTGGTGGCGGCCTTCGGCACGTTCCTGCTCGGCCTGGCACAGTCGTGGTGGCACCTGATTCCCGGGGTATTCATCATGTCTGCCGGCACGATCGCATTTCCAGCGCTGTCCAGCACGATCGCCGAGCGGGCGGGTAACGGTTGGGCGCGAACGCGCGCCTTCACCCTGATCTACACGGTGGCGCCGTCGGCTGCCTTCCTGGTCACGCCGACGCTGGGTGGATTCATCGCCGAGCACGTCAACCTGCGCGCGCTCCTCTTCATCTCAGCCGGCCTGACCGCCACCGGCGCTGCCATCTTCTCCACCATCGAGCGGGGGTCGGTGTCGACCCAGGAGGGGCCGCCGGTCACGTACCGCTCGGCGCTCGTGGAGCGGCCGATCCGACTGCACCTCCTGCTCATGTTCGCCACCATCTTTGTACTGACGCTGGGCGTCACGCTGGCGCCGAACTTCCTGCAAGACATCCACGCCGTGAGCATCGAGCGCATCGGGTGGCTCGGGTCAATCGCCGCCATCGGTAGCGCCCTGCTGGGGCTGGTGATCAGCCGGGTCGCCCCCTTCCGCCGGCCGCTGGCGGGGATCGCACTCGGGATCACGTCCGTCGCCGGGATGCTCGGACTCCTGCTGACAGGCCGGAGCTTCATCTGGTTTGTTTTCGCCTATCTTTTGCGCGGAGGCTTTATGGTGGCATGGTCCACCTTCTACGCCGCGCTGGGAGAGGTGACCCCTGACCGGCTCCGGGGACGGGCCTATGCGCTGGCCGAGTTGCTGGCCGGCGCCGGCATGGCGGTGGCGCCGTTCGTGGCCGGGTGGCTCTACGGCTGGAGGCCACAGGCGCCGATGGTCGCCGCCCTCCTCACGATCCCGCTTCTGCTTCTGGCGATCGCCACAGTCGCACGCCTCCTGCGCACCGACCAGCCACCGGCGCCGACGCTCGTCGAGGAGCACGTGTGAGCGCGTGACCCTGGCGGTTGGTATCCTTGCCGGTCGGTGACGCGAGCACGACGGCCGCGAGCGCGCCGGTCCGGCCCAGGCGCCCGGCGTGCCCGAAGAGGAATCCATGGTGGCCATCTTCCGACGACGACAGCGCCACGAGGACGGCGATGCTCAGCCTACGACCGCCGACCTGCGGGCACAGCGCGCGGCGGAGTGGGCGCGCCACTTCCCTGGCCCGGCCGGGCTGGAGGATTACCGCCAGGCGTTCCTGCGCTATTCGCCCCTCTTCTGGGACATCGTCGAGTCAACCCAGCGTGATCTCCTGGCGCTGCTGGTTGGCCGCGTTCCGGCCGATCTGGGCGTCCCGGCGATCTTCGCGCTCAGCCTGCTCTACAGCCGTCACGGCAAGCCGGACGACGCCGCACGGGCAACGCTCGCCATCATCGTGAACGACCTCTCCCCTGCCCACGCCCGCACGCTCCTGGTGACCCTAAGTGACGCCTGGCACAACGCCCAGCGCTGCCCATACGACGAGCGGCCGGCAGCGATCCTGGCCGAGGTCCAGCCTGCCCTCCGCCGGCTTCAGACGACCAGCGCCGAGGAAACCGGCGCCATCTCCGCGATCCAGGAGCAGATCGCCTTTGGGTGGGAGGAGTGAGACGTCATGCGTGATACGTCATGCGTCATACGTCGCCCGTACTGCGTGGTGCGTAGTGCCCCCTCTCCCCTGGTAGGCTCCGTCCGAGAGGGGCCGGGGGTGAGGGGGACGCATGACGCATCACGCACGACGGAACACGCATCACGCAACACGTCTCTACCTCACCTCGTCGGCGGCAGCGAGGAGGCGGTCGAGGACGCGCCCTGCGTCTTCGCCGATGCGGGCGAACAGCGCTCGGTGCTGCAGGAGGTCCGGGTCGGCGCCCTCCAGAGCGGCACGCTCGGCGGCTCGGAAACCGATCAGGCTCAGGCCGAGCGGCGCCAGCACCTGCCAGATCAGATCTTTGAGTTGGGCGTAGTTCACAGGGTCGGCATGCGGCACGCTCCATTCCTCGATCGTCCGCTGTACGCCCGGCAGGCGCTCCCGCAGGATTTCGGCGAGAATCTCGGCCCGGTCGCGGTCCTCCATGGGCTTCACCGTCCCTCATGTCGTTCGTTCAACGAGTAGAACTGCCACGCTCGTGTGCCACTGTTGTTCGAGCTGGTTTGGTCCGCGCCGCGGGATACGGCGCACGCCCCATGCCCGGCGGGCACGCGCGTCGAGTGGCCAGTCTAGCGTATACTGCCCACACTACGGACCCGGGGAAGGAGGGTGCAACGATGGACGGGGCGTCGTGGCTCAACCTGATCCTGGTGGCCGGGACCATCCTGTGGGGGATCGAGCTGGTGCTGCTCTGGCGCGGCGCCGTGCAGGCGGGGGACGATCCGATCGCGCGCGTCTCCGGGGCAGCCATCTTCTATGTCTTGGCCCTGCCGGTCGCGGCGTTCGCGCCGGACGTTGTCGAGCGGTTGGCGGACTTCTGGGAGCGGGTCGCCTCCCTCGGCGGCGCAAGTGGGCGTGACAGCGCGACACCACGCCTGGTGATCGGCGGCAAGACCTTCCCGCTCACGAGCGAGCAGGTGCGCATCGGCCGCTTCGGGAACAACGACCTGGTGATCGATCACCCGACCGTGTCGGCCTACCACGCCGAGATCTCGCTACGGCCGGACGGCCGGCATGAGTTGACCGACCGGGAGAGCCGCAACGGCACACGGATCAACGGCACGCCGATCCGGTCGGCCGTGCTGCGCGACGGTGACCTCATCACCATCGGCGCGGTGTCGCTGCATTACCTGATCCGTCCCCCGGCCGAGGGGAGCCTGGGAAGCATCCCGCAGCCGAGCCGCAACCGATTAGGCTGACAGCCTGGCCCGGCAAGAACAACGCGGTACTAGACACGCCTCATCCGGTTCGTGGTGATTGACGAATAGGTCGGGGATACGCGATGAGCGTGTGCCCGGGGGTTTACCCCGGGCACGTGCCGACGCCGACCGCGTACACGGCGCGTGGACCATTCGAACACGGTTGAGTTGGATGTTATAGGGTGCTTTAAGGCACGAACACCATCCGGTTGAGGGCGGACCGGATGGTGTGTGAGTCGTTGGATGAGGGCGCCGGTTGTTCCCGGCGCTGCATCACACGTCTAGTAGCGGCTGTAGCTGCGCTGCTCGCGAATCGTCTGGAAGCAGTCGGAGCAGTACACCGGCTTGTCGTTCCGAGGAACGAAGGGGACCATGGTGTCCTGGCCGCAGTTGCTGCACACCGCCGGGTGCATCGTGCGCTCCGGGCGGGCGCTGTAGCTGGTGTAGCCGCCGTTGCCGCCCTCGCGGGCCGCCTTGGCCGCGCGCCGGCACGACGGGCAGCGCCTGGGCTCGTTGGTGAAGCCCTTCTCAGCGTAGAACTCCTGCTCACCGGCGGTGAACACGAACTCGGTGCCGCAGTCGCGGCAGGTCAGGGTCTTGTCTGCGAAGCTCATCTCGTCGAGATCTCCTTGGTTTCGCTTTGCCGCCCCGTTGGCGGCGCTCCGGTTTTTGGGTGAGGCTCAGGTTTTCTCGGCGAGATAAGTCGGGGACAGGCCCTCGCTGCCACCGCGGACACGCGCTTTGAAACCTTGGCCATCGACTTTGAACATTAGCACACTTCGTCGAAAAACGCTAGCCCCCTTTTCAAACTCCTGCCTGCATTTCGGTGAACCGGTCGGCAATTGGGAGCATCATCCTGCCCGTTCGGTGGTATAGTCGGCGGCGTGTCCATGCCGGACACGATCGGATTTCGGATGCGATCAGGGTCGGCCCCAGCGGCCGCCGGTGGAGACAGCAGTGACAGGGAGGGGAATCGGGCGCAACCCGCGCCAGGCGGGAGGAACGACTGGCAAGGGGAGGCCGACGCTCAGCATGCCGCCGCCGCTGCGCAACCTGCGAGGCTGGACCCGCGACGAGTGGCGCCGCTGGCTTATCCATTTCGCGATCCTGATCACCGGCCTGGCGCTCTTCGCGCTGGGACTGGTGCTGAGTCTCCAAAGCAACCTCGGAGCGAACTCCTGGACCGTCTTCCACGACGGCCTCGCGCGACGTACCCCGCTCACGATCGGGCAGGCCAGCCAGCTCGTGGGCTTTCTCATGATCGCGGCGAGCTGGCTGGTCGGCGTGCGGCCCGGTGTCGGAACCTTCATGAACATGTACCTTGTCGGGCTGTTCATGGACCTCATCCTGGAGGCCGGTTGGGTGCCGCTGGCGCAGGCCTACCCGGCGCGGGTGGCGATGCTGCTGGCCTCGGTCGGGGTGCTCGGGATCGCCACGGGGATCTATATCCGCGCCGGATTCGGCGCCGGGCCGCGAGACAGCTTCAACCTGGCGCTGATCCGGATCACCGGGCTCTCCGTCGGCGTCGTCCGCTGGCTCATCGAGTCAGCCGCCGTCCTGATCGGCATCGTGCTCGGGGGCCACTTCGGCGTGGGGACGATCCTCTCGGCGCTGCTGATGGGTCCGGCCGTCAGCGCGGGTTTCCGGCTGACCGGGTTGTCGTCGAGCGGGACGCCGCGTCGGGCCGTGGATGGACAGGGCACCGCGGCTGCGCCCATAATTGACGAGGTCGAGTCGACCGGCGACTGAGCAGGCCGCGGCGCGAGCGGCGCCCGGCGAGTACGGGGAGTGACGGGTGACGGGCAGCACCAAGGTGGAGACGAGCGAGTCGGCCGGGCTGGAGGAACTGAAGGCGCTGCGGGCACGTATGCTCCCGATGTTCGAGGCGGTGGCGCAGGAGTACGCCTCGCGCGTCGAGCCGGGGTACCCGATCGTCTTCGACAGCGTCGAGGAAGGCGGCTACTTCGGCATCCACCTCGACCCCGGCTACGGACTGTACATCATGACCGACGGCGAGTCCGTCTTTGCCCAGATCAACATCATCGGTTGGCGTACCGATGTCCGATCCAGCGCCAGCAAGGAGAAGTTTGCGGCGCTTCCCTTCGAGGGAGTCCGGCCGGTCAGCAGCCGGATGAGCGACAACCAGCTCCGGAACCTCATCGCGGAGCTGCTCTCCTACTGGAACACCCAGCCCCTCCTGATGAACCAAACCGACAGCTAGCGGGCCGGATAGCCAGGCGATTCACCGGGGGCGGGGTTGCACCCCGCTCCCGATTCGTTGTGACGATCAAACCTCGGCAGGGTGCTGGCACGTCTCCGTGGCGACCTCAGTCGAGCGACGGCGCGGGCCGGTGCGGCCGCGTGCGCGTGAGGTTCCGCAGTTCGCGCAGGATGAAATGCACAAGTACCGGGAGGCGGCGGACGTCACACCGGCTCCAGGGGGCGGTGAGGTGGGGGTGGGAGTTCGACAGTGATCAGGTCGCCGGGGCGAACGTCGCCCCCGGCGATGACGATCCCCATCACGCCCGCCTTGCGGATGAGGTTGCCGTGCTCGTCGCGGTCGAGCACCGCCTTCATCAGGCCGCGCTGGATCCCCTCGAGCTGCTTGCAGGGGTTACGCAGGCCGGTGATCTCCACGACCGCTTCCGCGCCGAGCCGCAGGCGCGTGCCGGTGGGCAGGCCGAGCAGGTCGATCCCCTCGGTGGTGATGTTCTCGCCCATCTGGCCGGGCGCGACGTTGAAGCCGGAACGGCGCAGCTCCTCGTGCAGCTCGGCATGGATCAGGTGGACCTGGCGCAGGTTCGGCTGGTTCGGGTTACGGGCCACCCGGGAGCGGTGCCGCACGGTGATCCCGGCGTGCGCGTCCCCCGCAACGCCGAGCCCCGCCAGCAGCGTGATCACCGGCTGGTTCGGCTTGCTCATGGTGTGGGTTGCACTGCGGCTGACGGCCACAACACGTCCGGTCATAGTCCCCTCTCCGGCTCGCTGCTGTCCGGGGCCGCGGGGTGTTTCACGTGAAACGTCGTCGCACGGTGCCTCCGCCATGTTTCACGTGAAACACCCGCCGCGGCTACTCCTCGACGATCCAGGGATCGACCGCGCGCTCGTAGGAGATGAGCTCCTCCGGCCGGAAGAACAGGTTGATCTCGTGCTCCGCAGACTCCGCGCCGTCCGAGGCGTGGATCAGGTTCCGGCCGATGGTGAGGCCGAAGTCGCCGCGGATGGTGCCGGGCGCCGCATCCACCGGGTTGGTGGCCCCCACGGTCGCCCGCGTCACCTCGATGGCCTTCGGCCCCTCGAGGACGCCGACCACCACCGGGGCCGAGGTGATGTACTCGACCAGGCTCGCAAAGAACGGTCGCTCCCGGTGCACCCCGTAGTGCTGCTCGGCCAGCTCGCGGCTGATCTGCATCATCTTCAGCCCGACGACCTTCAAGCCGCGCCGCTCCAGCCGCGCGATGACCTCCCCGATCAGCCCGCGCTGGACTCCATCCGGCTTCACGATGATGAGCGTTCGCTCCACGCGCGTGTCCCTCCGCTTTACCCGCTCGGCCCTCATCGGCCGCAGACAGACACAAAACACCGCCGGCAACGCCGGCGGTGCTAGCCTACCATAGCTTCCACGCTACTCGATCGCGCTTCCGTCGTCGCGGATCACCTCGGCAAGCCGGGTCAGCACCCCGTCCATCACCTCCGCCAGCCGCTCTGCAGGCGCTGCCGACTCGGTGAGCGCGACCAGCATCAGCTCGTCGCCGACCAGCAGGTGCAGCGCCCCGCCCGGGACGTTGACGCTCCCGTGTCGCTCGCCCTGCTGGAGAACGTGCTGCGCCAGGGCCGACCCGGACGCCGCCACCACCTCCGCGTCGTCGCCGTTCAGCCCGGCAGTGGCCACGATCAACCCGTCGGCCGTCGTCGCGACCACGGCAAGGACGTCGCGGTAGTCAAGCAGCTCGAGGAGGTAGTTCTCCACGCGCTACCCCCTCCGCTCGCCGCGCCGCCCCTGCGCCCGCGACACCGCCAGGCCGTAGTGGCGAGACGCCAGGTGGACGTCGCCCCGCTTGCGGTAGATCGCCCCCAGCAGCCGGTGTGCTGCCGGTACAACCTCCGGTGCCAGCTCGGTGATCCGGGTCAATCCGCGGATGACCGCCTCACTCTGGTCCGGCGCGTGGCGGTAGAGCCACTGGTAGTGCTCCAACGCCGCCTCGGCCTGCCCGGCTGCCACCAGCCCCTCGGCCAGCGCGAGCCGCGCGTCGCTGGCGTCTGGCTGCTCGCGCACCGCATCCTCCAGCGCCGCCAGGTCGACGCCCTCCGGCTCGCCGCCCTCGGGTTCCACCGGTGCCGCATCGGTGTCGGCGGCGGGCTCCAGCGGCTGGTCGCCGCTGATCCGACCGGACGCGATCAACTCCTCCTTGGCATCCCGCGCCCGCTCGACGAGTTCGGGCCCGACGCCCAGGCGTTCGATCGCGCTGCTGAACGCAGCGGCATCGACCACCTCTTCGCGGTCCGGCAGGGTCGGCGCCTCGTCCACGACCGCCTCCGTCGGTGCCGGCTCGACCTCTTCCTCCAGCCCGGCCAGGTCCGTCTCGGCGAGTGACGGCTCGACGTCTCCCTCCAGCGCGGCCAGATCCACCTCGTCCAGCAGCCGCTCCGCGTCGGCTTCGTCGGCCGCATCGGCTGCCAGCGCCGGGACCTCCTCCTCGCCCGGCACCTCAAGCGCACCCAGCGACTCGATGTCGGTCTCGGTGTCGGCTGCCTCCTCGGCCACGGGAGCTTCCTCGGCCGCTGCGAGCTCCTCCGCGACCGGGAGCACGTCGTCCTGGCGCGTGCGCTGGAAGAAGGGGATCTCCTCGTCGTCAAAGGTGAAGGGCTCAATCCCGGCAGCGTCCAGGCTACGGAGTTCGTCGGTGTAGCCCCGCGGCATCTCGCCCGGGATCGCCTCTCGGATCTCCTGGTCGATCGAATCCCAGTCCCCGGCCAGCACATCGCTGGTGTCGGTTTCGCCGGCGTCAAGCTCTGCCGCGGCATCCGGCACTGCGAAGTCCGGCTCCGGCTCGGGCGTCTCCTCGGGTGTCTCGTCGGGCAGCGCCGCAGCCGGCTCGCCGGTCATCTCCGGGTCGAAGGGCGCCAGCCCGGTGTCCTCGAGCGAGCGGAGGATGCCCGTGTAGCCGGAAAGCGGCCCGTCATCCGGCCGCGCGGCCTCGATCTCCTGATCGCTGGAGACGCCGAGCAGCGCCGAGAGATCCGGCTCTTCCTCGGCGGGCTCTGGGGCAGGCTCGGCCGCCGCGGCGGGTGGCTCCGGTTCGGCCGCCTCCGAGACGACGGGTTCCGGTTCAGTCGGTGCGGGCTCCTCCGGCTCCAGTACCCACGGCGGGAGGCCGGCTTCGTTGTCGCCGAAGGCCGCGGCGTCGAACGGCTCGATGCCGCTGTCCTCCAGTGAGCGGAGCAGGCCGGTATACCCCGCGGTGGACAGGTTGTCGGGGCGCGCGGATTCCAGCTCCTGATCGCTGGGCAGCGGAACGTCGAACGGGTCGGCAGCGTCGGGCGCGTCTTCGACGGGGATCGCCGGCTCCGGCGCCACGGATTCCCACATCGCCGCCGGCGGCGTCTCGTCAATCTCCGGCGCGGTGAAATCGGGCGCGGGGCCAATGCGCGGACGCTCCACGTCGACGGCCGGCTCGGCGAGTTCCTCCACCACCGGCGGCTCGGCCGGGAGGAAGAAGTCAACCCGGTCCGGCACGGCCGCGAGCATCTCCGCCGCGCGAGAGCCGTCGGGGTCGGCGGCCCGGACACGCTCGCGCAGCTTCGCGGCTTCCTCGTCGTTCCCCAGGCGGCGCTCGATGTCCGCCAGCAGCACCAGGGCACCAAAGGCCCCGGGCGACTGTTCCAGCACGGCCCGGCAGTTGGCGGCTGCGCGCTCCCACTCGCCCCGGCGCCAGAGCGCCTCGGCCAGTCGCAGCCGAACGTCCACCCGGCCCGGGTACTCGGCCAGCACGGCGGCGCACTCGTTCACCGCGCGGCCCCAGCGGCCGGCCTGATAATGGATCGACCCGAGCGCGGCGCGCGTGAGCTGCAGGCGTCCCTCCGGGCCGTAGGTGTCGCTCGCCAGCCGCACCACCCGCTCGCGCAGGTCGTTGCGGGTCGGCGCGATCTCCCAGGCAGCCTGGAAGAAGGCCAGGGCCTTCTCAGGCTCGCGGCGCGTCTCGGCGATGAGGCCGAGTCCCACATAGGCCCCGACGCACTGCGGGTCGCGCTGCAGTGCCGCGGTGAAGGCTCGCTCGGCGGAGGCCTCGTCCCGCTGCTCGAGGTACGCCTCACCGAGCAGTCGATGTGCGGTTACGCAGTCGGGGTAGGAGTGGAGCACCTGGCGGCACGTCTCAACGGCACGCCGGTAGTCGCCGGCGCCGATCGCGTCTTGTGCCTGTTGGACTGCCTCAGCCAGCAGAAGCGCGGGCATATCGTCCTCGATTCCGTGGGACCGATGGTCGTCCTGCGTTCGCCGTCCTGATCTGACCTGCCGCGCAGCCTGACGCCCACACGGCTCTCTCCGCAGCCGGCATATGCGGCTAGTATAGGGAGCCGCCTCGCCCTGCCTCAACGGTGGACCGGTAGCCTAATTCTCCCAATTGGCAATGCCCGCTCCGCCTGCGTCTGGCACGGATGCTGCATGGGCATCCCCGAGACCTGCCGGTGGTCGCCGTGGAGAGGAGTCGCTATGCGAGGCCCGAACCCCGCTCCCCGACCCGGAGATCAGGCACACCCCAACCCCGGCCAGACCGACCCGGAGGAGCACGACATCGTGCTTGACAGCGACCAGGACGTGCAGCAGCCGGGCTACTACTTCAACGCCATCGACGGCCAGGTCCGCTACTTCCAGCGCGGGGATACCACTCCCTCTGGGGACGGCGTCTGGTACTACCTCACTTCCGAGCCGGATGTCACGATGGATCATCTGCGCGACATCGCCGAGACGTACGGCTTCGACCTCGAACCCAACGACCTGCACCTGCCCTAGCCGCACCGGCCGACGCGCCGCCGCGTGCTATTCTCTCCTCGGATAACGCAGTGCCCGAATGGAGGGAGGGCCCATGGCTGACCCCGGCGACCGGCTGGGAGTCCTGACGACGACGCGGCGCGTGGTGGAGCAGGCACAGGCGGTGTGGATTGACCACGACGCGGTCGCGCAGATCGCAGAGGCCTTCGCCGCGCGGCAGGTGACGCCGCCGACCTGGAACCGCGAGCTCCACTGGAGCGACGGCCGGGAGGCCCTGGCCAACTACATCCTCGTGCTCGATGCGGTCAACTTCTGCTTCTGGGGCGAGCCGCGCTGGCGCATCGAGTACGCCGGCGCCGTCTACGACGGGTACTGGGCCCTGGCAGCGTCGCTGAAACGCGCACTGGAACAAGGTGTGCCGCTCACCGATGCCAGCTACCTGGCCGAGATTACCCGCGACGACGTAGCGACCATCTTCGCCGGCGAAGGGGAGATCCCGCTGCTCGACGAGCGTGCCCGCATCCTCCGCGAGACCGGGAGTGTCCTGGCCGAGCGCTTCGCCGGCCGCTTCTCGGACGCCATCGCCGCGGCCGGTAGGAGCGCCGTCGCGCTGGTCGACATCGTCACCAATGCCTTTCCCTCGTTCCGGGATGTGGCGACCTACCGGGGAGAACAGGTGCGCTTCTACAAGCGCGCCCAGATCCTCGTGAGCGACCTCTATGGCGCGTTCGATGGGTCCGACCTCGGGGCATTCGACGACCTGGGGGAGCTGACGGCCTTCGCCGACTACAAGGTGCCCCAGGTGCTCCACCACCTCGGCATCCTGCGCTACGCGCCGGCGTTGCACGACCGGCTGGCCCGCCGGGAGGAGATCCCCGCCGGCAGCCCGGAGGAGGTTGAGATCCGCGCGGCGACCATCTGGGGCGTCGAGGAGCTGCGGCGCGCGCTGGCCAGCCGCGGGCACGCGCTTGATGCCTACCAGGTGGACTGGCTGCTCTGGGACGAGGGCCAGCGCCTCCCGGCCGGTACTCTTCCCTACCACCGCACCCGCACGATCTTCTATTGATCACGCATCCTCTGAGTAACCCCCTCTCCCAACGTTGGGAGAAGGGCTGAGGGTGAGGGCCACTCTCGTGATTGGAGACGGTGCGAGATGCACCGGCACCTGAGACATGACCGGAGCGGGGTGGTCCTCGCGTGTTAATCTCTTTGTGGATGAAGATAACCGTCGTGGTTAGTAGAGACTGTGGACGGTGGGGAAAAGCGGGAAGATCCGCGTCCAGACGGGGATTTCGCCCGTGGGTGGTGTGTGGACAAGCCGTCCACGACTCCACAGGAGGCTGGGGACAGCCGGTGTGACTTCCTTGTCAATGCCACGACCATCCCCACGCCGCCCACGGCCAGACGGGCGCTTTCCCCATCAACACCGCGGGTGTACACACGGATTTCCACAAATCCACGCGGTTATCCACATCAGGCGTGGATTTCTCCACATCCCGGCCGCAGGATCGTCGCGGTCTTGACCCGGCGGCACCAGCGAGGCCTGGGAAAACGTAGCGAAGGGAGCGACGGATGCTCGAGCCACGGCCGTATACCCCGCAGGAGTTGCTGGCCTGGTGCCGGCTGACCGGATTGACGCTGGTTGGTCTGGCGCTGGCCTACGTGCGAGAACGCGAGGGCGGGATCGACGGGTTCATCGACTATGCCGCTGCCCGGCTGGGCGAAACCTGGGGCGCCATGGGGACACCCGGCGTGGAGGCGAGCACGCTCCTCCTGCAGCTCAGTGCTGAGGCGCTCGGCGGGGACGTGCGATCGCGGGCCATGACAGCCGAGGAGGGGGAGATTCTGATCTCCGATCTCCCTGGCGACGGCCTCCCCGAGGCACTGGAGGACCGGTTCGACATGACGGTCACGGTGGACGACATCCTGGGCGTGGCCGGGGTCAGCCGCGAGGAGATGAACCGGTTGTACGACGTGCTGGGCGGTATCGTGACCGGTGCGGGCTATGCCTACGCCCGGGAGTCCGAAGGCGAGGACCAGCGCCTGACCGTGCGGGCGTAAGTCGGCCGCGGCTCCGCTTATCTATCCCTGCTGGACGATCTCGATCTGGATGCCGGCGTCTACACGGCGCGCCGTGCGCCAGAGGGCGAACGCCGCAATCCCGAGCCCGGTCGCGATCAGCCAGAGCACACCGAGCCCGGTGGTCAGCACGGGGTGCGCAATCTTCAACCGCACCACCGCGAGCAGGGCACGGCCGACCGTCGCGGCCCATCCCGAGGCGCTCGCCACGTCGTCGGCGAGCAGCGGCTCCAGGCTGGTCGGGAGCAGCGTCAGAAGCACCGGCAAGAGCGCCACAAGGAAGTAGACAACGGATACGCCGATCACCAAGAACCCGATGCCGGTGCGTAGCTGATTGTGGGGGTTTTGCGGGTCGTATCGCACGCCGAACGTTCCGATCCACACCTGCAATGCCACCGCGCCGGTGAGGAGGACGACGGCGACGACCACTCCTCCAGCGGCTTGGAGGAGTGACCACCTGAGGACGACCGCGGCGATGAGGTCGGCCGCGATGACGAGGCCGGCCAGCACTCCCCAGTAGACCAGGAACTTACCAAGCGCAATCTGCCAGCCGGAGAGCGGCGCGGTGCGGAGCACCCAGGCCGCCAGACCATCCAGGGCAAACGCCGGCGCGGCGAACGCCGTACCGGCGAAGATCATGAACGTGACGAGGCCACTCTGGACGACGAACCATGTCGCGCTGGGATACTCACGGGCTATCGTCCAGCCACCGCCGGCAATGAACTGAAAAAGACCGATGCCAAAAAGGACAATCATCGGCAAGAGCGACATCCACTGCCGGATGTCGCGCCGCAGCATGGTGATCTCCTTGACGGCGATACCAGCGATCGGGCCGCGCGGTGGGGCGTAGGCCGCTGATCGTGCCCGAGTCTGCCGCTTCCTTCCGGAGCCCTCACTTATCCGCACCCAGCCGAGGCGGAAGCCGCGCTCCACCATCCTCATCGAGAGCAGGAGCAGAACGCCGCTGGTCGCGATGACGCCGAGCGCCGGCAGGATGCCGAACGGATCGGCTCGCCCGAGCCGCTCCAGCGCGATCGCGCCCCAGGTCGTCGGAAGCCAAATAGGGGCGACCGGGAGCACGTCGGGCGCGCGATCCAGCTGATCGGAGAAGCGGAAGAGCTGACCCGCCAGCGCGGCGATCAGGCCGGTCAGCGCCTGAGAGGCGACAATGATCTCGTTGAGTCGCTTGCGCGGCAGGAATCGCACCAGGGTCAGCATCATGAGGTAGCTGATCGCGACCGCCCCGGCTACGACGACAAAGACGACCAGCACCACCGCTGGGTAGTAGAGCAGGTGAGCGCCGGCGCCGATCCCGAGGCCGATCAGCGGTATCAGGATGAGGGGGATGGTCAGGAGGTTGCCGACGATCAGCGTCTGCAGGTACTTCACCAGGAAGATGCTGCGGGTGGGGATCGGCAGCGTGAAGAGCAGCTCGACATCGCGCGCGACGTAGAGCTGCCCGTACACCTGGGGCAGGTCGGCCAGGATAACCACGATGACCACGGCCGGCAGCGCCAGCCCGGCCACCGGCCGGAGCGCGTCGAGAGACGAATTCCGGCCGATCGCGTAGCCGAAGAAGGTCAGCATAGTCGCGAAGCTGAGAGCCGCGAGAGCGATGGCGATGATCACCGGCACGCGCCGCCGCGACAGCCAGGTGTGCACCCACTGACGCCACTGAGCCCAGAGGAGCAGACCGGTCATCGCCCGCCGCTCCGCTCGCCCTCCGCCAGCGCCTCGATCAACTCGGCCGACTCCGCACCACCGGTCAGCTCCAGGAAGATGTCTTCGAGCGATGCGCCGGCATGGCCGCCGCGCTCCCGCAGTTCCTCCAGCGTGCCGAGGGCGATGAGCTTCCCCTGCTGGATGATTCCGACGCGGTCGCACATCTGCTGCGCGATCTCAAGGATGTGTGTGGTGAGGAAGACAGTCGCACCGCTGTCGCAGACCCGACGGAGGAGCGTCTTGAGCGTACGCGCGCTGCGCGGGTCCAGCCCGACCGTCGGCTCGTCGAGGAAGATCACCTCGGGGTCGTGCACCAGTGCGGCGCAGATCGCCAGCTTCTGCCGCATGCCGTGGGAGTACGTCTCGATCCGGTCGTCGATGCTGTCGGTCAGGTCGAACAAGGTCAGGAGATCACGAGAGCGCCGCTCGAAGACATCCGCCGGCACGCGAAAGACCGAACCGATGAAGCGCAGGAACTCGCGTCCGGTCAGCTTCGGGAAGAGGTTCGGCTCGTCCGGCACGTAAGCAAAGCGTGCTTTGGCGGCCAGCGGCTCTCGCCAGACGTCGAAACCCGCTACCTCAGCGGTCCCCTCGTTCGGCTCCAGCAGCCCGGTCAGCATCTTGATCGTCGTGGTCTTTCCCGAGCCGTTGGGACCGAGGAATCCGAAGAGCTCTCCTGGCTGGACCACGAGGTCGAGCCGATCGACGGCGGTGAAGTCCCCGTAGCGCTTGGTGAGACCTACGGCGCGGATCGCGGGAGACACGCCCTCCCGTGGTACCTGCGCGCGTCCGTCCTGCTGCACGATTGCGCTCCTCCCGCCTTACCGGTTCAACATGCGCACGAGGTTCGCCTCCGGGCAACTATACCGCGGGTGGCCCTATCACCTGCGGGTAGGCGCTCCGGCATGTCATGAGCGGCGCAGGCGCCTCGCGCGTTCCCTGACAACACGCCCCTCTCCCAACCTTGGGAGAGGGGTTGGGAGTGAGGGCCGTTCCCGAATTGGGGACTTACCCGGCCCGCTCTTGCGGTTGGCGTGACGGCTCCGCCGCGCCGGCCAGGTACGCCAGCGCCCGGGCGGCGGCGCGTTCGCCGGAGACGATGCAGTCGGGGATGCCGACACCGCGGTACGCGGCGCCGAGGAGCAGGAGGCCGGGATGCTGCTCTAGCCGCCGGTCGATGGCTTCCACCCGCTCCAGATGGCCGAGGACGTACTGCGGCAGGGCGCGGTACCAGCGGTGGATGTACGTCAGCACCGGGGTCGCGTCCAGTCCCAGGATCTCGCGCAGTTCCCGCCGCACCAGATCCAGCAACTGGTCGTCCGGCAGATCGACCGCCTCCTCGCGCCCGGCGCTGCCGACGAAGGCGCGTAGCAGGACAAGGTCCTCCGGCGCGCGGTGCGGGAACTTGCTCGACGCCCAGGTGACGGCCGTCAACTCCCGCCCCTCGATGCGCGGGATGACGAAGCCGCGGCCGACCCCGACCTGTCCCACGTCCTCCCGGCGGTAGGCGAGCGAGATGGTCGCGGTGGAGACATAGGGGATCCCGCGCAGCAGCTCGGCGAGCTCCTCGTCGATCCCGGCGACCAGGTCGGCGGTCGCCCAGGCCGGAGTTGCCAGCAGGACGGCGTCGGCCGCGACGGCCGAGCCGTCGGCCAGGTGGACGATCCAGCCGCCGTTGACCGGCTCCACGGCTACAGCCGCCACGCCGACCCGCCAATCGATCCCATCGAGGGAGGCGACCAGCGCGTCGATCAACTCGCCCAGCCCGTCGCGGAGCGAGAGGAACGCGCCGCGGGGCTGGCCACCAGCGGGCGGAGGCGGCGGGGCCGCACGCCGCTGCGCCAGCATCCCGCGGATCAGGCTGCCGTAGCGCAGTTCGGTCTCGCGCAGGCGCGGGAAGGTCGCGAGCAGGCTCAACTGCTCGGCATCCCCGGCGTAGATGCCGGAGAGAAGCGGTTGGGCCATGTGGTCGAAGACCTCATCACCGAAGCGGCGACGGACGAAGCTGGCGACCGACTCATCCGCGTCGTCGAGCCGCGGCCGGCGGAAGTACTCGGTCGCCAGGCGCAGCTTGCCGCGCGTCGAGAGGAGGCGCGAGCGGAGGAGGGGCCGGACCTTGGTCGGCACCAGCATAGTGATCCCCTCCGGCAGCGGCTCGAGCCGGCCGCGGTGGAGGATGTAGGTGCCACCGCTCTCCCGGGTGGTGCTGACGATGCGATCGCCGAGGCCCAGCACCTCGCAGAGGGCGGCGGCGGCCGGCTTGCTGGCGAGGAAGGAGTCGGGTCCGGCCTCGATCACCAGGCCCTCCATCCGCTCGGTGCGGATCTTGCCGCCCAGGCGGGTATCGGCCTCGACCAGCGTCAGGGCCAGCCCGGTGTCGGCCTGCCGCAGCCGGTAGGCCGCGGCCAGCCCTGCGATGCCGCCGCCGATGATCGCGACGCGACCCGCTGCCATCCGCCCGTCCCCTTCGCTACGCTCGCTACTCCGTCGCCGCGGCCTGCACGGGCTGGCCGAGCCGCTCGCGCACCGCGTCGGCCACCGCCCGGCAGAGCAGGGGGTGGTCGTTCAGCGACTCGGTCCGCTCCAGTCGCATCCCCAGGCTCTTGGCTAGTTCCCGCGCCTCGATGTCGATGTCGTAGAGCACCTCGACATGGTCGCAGACGAAGCCGATCGGCACGACGAGGACGTTCCGGACCCCCTCACCTGCCAGGGCCTCCAGCGTCTCCTCCAGCGCCGGGCCGAGCCAGGGATCGGCCGTTGCCCCGGCGCTCTGATACGCGAAGCGCCAGCGACGCGGCTTCACCTCCGCGACCACGGTCTCCACCGAGATGCGGAGCTCCTCCGGATAGGGGTCGCCCCACTGGAGGATCCGCTCTGGCAGGCTGTGCGCGGTGAAGACCAGGGCGACATCGTCCCGCTCCTCCTCGGGGAAGCGCTCGAGCGCGTCCCGGATGCGTCCGGCGACGGCGGCGATGAAGGCGGGCTGGGTCTTCCAGCTCTCGATCGACAGGACCGGCACGCTGGCGTTGTTCTCCTGCAGCGCCTTGTCCAACTGCTCCAGATAGGCGCCGACGCTCATGCGGGAATAGTGGGGAGCCATCACAATCGCGACCAGCGTGTCGACGCCGTCGGCCAGGATGTCCGGCACCACCTCACGGATGTAGGGGTGCCAGTGGCGCATGCCGACGTAGGTGCGGAACGTCAGGCCGGCCGCCTCGGCCGCCGCGTCGTTCAGCTCCCGCTCGACACCGGCTGCCTGGGCCTGGGTCAACTCCACGATCTGCGAGCGCCCGCCGATAGCGCGGTAGCGCTCGGTCAACTCGGCCAGCAACTCGTCCGAGTAGGGTCGCCCGCCGCGCACGTCCAGGAGGTAGGCGGGGATGTCCTCGAGCGAGTTGGGGCCACCGTAGGCCATCATCAGCACGCCAACGCGCGGCCCGACCGTCACCGCGCTCTGCCCCTGCTCATCCATCCGCTGCGACTCGTCCATTCGAGATGTCTCCGTCGTCTCCAAAGCGATAACGCTCACTCGGCCCTCGCGACTCAGCTCGCCGCGAGGGCTGCATCCTCCGCGTCGTAGTCAAAGCGCGCCGGGTCGTACTCGGCCGGCGGGTTGGCCCGCTCCCAGGCGATCGTGCGGCGCAACGCCTCCTCCTGCGGGATCGGCTCAACGTAGCCGAGTTCCTGGCGGATGCGCGTGGTGTCCATCGCCAGGTCGTGAGTCAGATCGCCGGGGATCGTTGACACGCCGCGCAGCCGCTCGGGCGGGACCGTCACAACCTCCCCGTCCCAGCCGGCGGCCCGTCCGATGGCGCGCACCCAGTCCGCCTCGCTAAGCGGCTCCGGCTCGGCGACGTTGTAGACCCGCCCGGCGGCACGGGGGTCGGTCGCCGCCAGCGCGATCGCCGCGGCGACGTTCTCCACGTAGCCGCGCGCGCCCCGCCAGCGTGCGGCGATCTCGTCCAGGACGATGACGCGCCGGCCGTCGTCCATCCGCTTGAGATACGGGAAGAGACGGTGCTGGGTATCACCCGGGCCGTAGACGATCGGCAGGCGCAGCACCGTGCCGGGGAGGGCCGGGTCGCTCATGACCACGCGCTCCACCAGGATCTTGTCGTAGTCGTCCCGCCAGCGGTGAGGGTCATCCGGCGCGCGCGGCGTGTCGCCGCGGTAGGGATAGATCCGCTGGCGCAGCGGCGACTCCTCCGTCAGCAGCCCTGGCTCGGGCGGCCCCGACTCGATCCCGATGAGGCGGCCGAACGCGGCGTACACATCGGCGCTGCTGATGACGGTCAGGCGCCCGGCGATCCCGGTCAGCCCGGCCACTGTGGCGCGGGCATCGGCCTCGGTGAAGGCGAACATGTCGATCGCGGCGTCGGGGGCCAGGCGTGCAATCTCGTCCCGGCGGGTGGGGAGGTCATACCGATCGCCGTAGAGGTGGTGTACCTGGGGAGGGAGCTGCGCCTGAGTCTGCCCCCGGTGGTACACCGTCACCTCATGGCCGTTTTCGACCAGGTGCCGGACGACGTACGGTCCGATAAAGCGGGTCCCACCGATGACCAGAATGCGCATGCGTTCCCCTTACGTATTGCGTGTTCCGTATTGCGTATTGCGTGGTCCGTGTTTCGTCTTCTCCCCTTTCCCAACTTTGGGAGAGGGGTCGGGGGTGAGGGCCCTCCCACGGAACACGCAACACGCAATACGTCCTATGTCCCCGTCAGTTCGTGCACCAGTTCGACCACATAGCGGACGTTGTCGACCGGCGTCTCGGGCAGGATGCCGTGACCCAGGTTGAATATGTGGCCCGGGCGTCCCCCGGCGCGGGCCAGGATGTCCCGCACATGGCGCTCGATCTCCTCCCGCGGCGCGAAGAGCACCAGCGGATCCAGGTTCCCCTGCACCGCCCGGTCGTGCCCGACGCGTGCCCAGCCGTCGTCGAGCGCGATGCGCCAGTCGATGCCGACCACGTCGGCGCCGGTGGTCGCCATCAATGACAGCAGCCCGGCGGTGCCGGTGCCGAAGACGATCACCGGGACGCCGAGCGGCGCCACGTGGGCGACGATGCGCTGCACATAGGGGAGTACCCGCCGCTCGTAGTCGAGCGGGCTGAGCGCGCCGACCCATGAGTCGAAGAGCTGGACGGCCTGTGCCCCGGCCCTGATCTGCCCGGCTAGGTAGCGGGCCGTCATGTCGGCCAGCTTCTCCATCAGCGCGTCCCACACATCGGGCGCGCGGTACATCATCTCCTTGGTGCGGCGGTAGTGGCGGGAACTGCCCCCTTCGATCAGGTAGCTGGCGACGGTGAAGGGGCCTCCAGCAAAGCCGATCAGCGGCACCCGCCCGTCCAATTCCCGCCGGATCAGTCGGACCGCCTCCAGCACGGCGGGCGTGGCCTCCTCCGGGTCGCGCACGACCAGCCGGGCGACATCGGCAGCCTCGCGCACCGGGTTGTGGATCACCGGTCCCTCCCCGGCGGCGAACTCCAGATCAATCCCCATCGGCACCAGCGGGAGGAGGATGTCGGCAAAGAGGATGGCGGCGTCCACCCCGAGCCGGTCGATCGGCTGGAGCGTCACCTCGGCGGCGAGGTCGGGTTGGGCACAGATTTCAAGTAAGGTGTGGCGGGCACGGATGGCGCGGTACTCGGCCATATAGCGTCCGGCCTGCCGCATGAACCAGACCGGCGTCCGGTCCACCGGCTCGCGCCGGCAGGCACGCAGAAAACGGTCGGCGGCCGTGATCCCGTCGGCCACAGGCTCCTCCTGCTCCATCGCGGCGGAGTTGCGGGCGCAACCCCTCCCGCCCCGGATTCTACCACCTGGTCCCGGACCGCTCGGCGCGGCCAACGCGAGGCTCGGACGTTATACTCATCGGTGCTCGAGCGTTACAGCACGTGCGTGGTTCGGCGGGGCGAGTCCTGCCGATCGCTGCCGCCGCGCGCCGCGCAGGGCACGCATAGTCAAGGGAGGACGACCGATGAGCACGGGCGAGCAGCGCGAGTTTGCCCCGGCCTTCTACGACCTGACGGAGGTGCGGTCCTTCTCGCCGCTACCCGGGTTTGCCATGCAGGCGATCCAGGGCAAAAACCTGATGCTCAACTGGGTGCGGATCGAGCCGAACACGGAGATGCCGGCGCACGAGCACCCGCACGAGCAGGCCGGGGTGATGCTGGAGGGGACGCTGGAGCTCACCATCGGCGAGGAGACGCGGGTGTTGCGACCGGGGATGGCTTACACCATCCCGGGCGGGGTGCGGCACCGGGCGCGCACCTTCGAGGACGGGTGCCTGGTGCTGGACATCTTCAGCCCGCCGCGCGAGGACTACGCCCGGATGGCGGAGGATGCGTGATGCGTCATACGTCATGCGTCACCCGTAGTGCGTAGTACGTGTTCCGTGTTGCGTGTTCCATCCTACTCCCCTCTCGGACGGAGCCCTCCAGGGGAGAGGGGCTGGGGGTGAGGGGGACGCATGACACATGACGTATGACGCATGACGAGAGGCTGTTGACACTCTGGTGATAACGTGATATGCTCATGCCGCGATAAGGGCAGGCTCCAGCGGAGCGGACAAGTCGAGCCGGGACAAACATGGGGGAACTCATTCTGGGCCGGCCGGCGCTCAAGCTGGAATTCGCGGTGTCCGTGCCGCTCGATCTGACATCGGCGCTATCACTGGTTTTTCGGGCGACCGACCCGCGGCGGTTTGACCGCTGGCTCGTCGAAGCGCGAGAGCGACTGGATCCAGAAGCCCGGCACGATCTGGACACCGTGCTGGGGAGTTCAGGCCGGCTGCTGTACTACGTCGAAGAACTGTTGATGTCCTTCGACCCGTTCACGCCGGAGCATCTGGATGCCGACTTCGACGCGTATATCGCGCATCTGCGGAGTCTGCCGCCCTGGGCATACCATTCGATGATGGCACAGTCATTGCTTAGGGTGTATCGCGATCGTGGAGTTACGGTAGCACCTCCGGACACTGCTGACCGCACGGCCTGGAGGGCGTTTCTTGAACCAGGTATCACACGAGCCGACCTTGATGAGGTCGTCGACCTGGTTCTGGCACCTGAACAACTGAAAGCGCGTACAATTTCCTTGATCGAGCGTTTCTGGCATGACTGCTACCATGACGAGTATCATCGCACGCTGCCAGAAATGCGCCGGGCACTCCGGCAGGCCCGCTCGACGACCTATCCGAGTGTGGCGGTCGCCTTCGAAGAGCTGAGCGGCCACCGGCTGCCCGAAGAGGTGCAGCTCGCCCTGCCGCACGTCGAGCGCGTGACCATCTGCCCGTCGTACCATCTGGGGAACTTCGCGCAGTTCATCCTGTATCCGCCGGAGTTGATCCTCTACTTCAACTGCCAGCGGACCAGCGCCGCGACACAGCCGGCGCGGGGATCGAAGCTCTCGGCGGACTTGCTCCCCGGGCTCCGGGCTTTGGCCGACGGCACGCGCCTCCGCATCATTGAGATGCTGCAGGGCGGGGAGTTGTACGCGCAGGAGATCGTTGGTCGGCTTGGAATCAGCCAGTCTGCGGTGTCGCGACACCTGTCCATGCTGGAAGCCGCGGACATCGTCAAGGTACGGCCGACCAACGGCATGAAATACTACGCGATCAACGCTCAGCGTCTTCGGCAGATTGCCGAAGAACTCGAGCAGATCGGATGACGATCACACCGCTTGTCGGGTGATCGACATTAACAAACTAACTCCGACCACGCGATAACGCGTGAGGAGCGAGGGTCAACCGCGTCAAGGCCGGTTGTGAGGCCGCTGGGCAGCGCCCTCGGGCGTATGCCAGGCTTCACACAACCCCCCTTGATTTCCTCTTGACGCGCAGCCCCCTCGGGGGCTCGCTTCCTCTGATTCCCTCGAAACGGCTTGGTCGCCCCGGCCACGACCGAGCCAGGACTCTCCTCTCTCTCACGGTTGACCTGACTGGCGATAAGGGGCGTGCTTGCCGAACAGTGAGCACGCCCCTTGTCAATTTAAGCGGCCGCCACACCCGCTCCTCCCACATGAGCAGGTGCTCTGCTTCGGGTCCGGCCGGCTTCGGATGGGCCGCCGTCCCTTCCCCGCATTCCCCAATACCGGCCGCCGCAAGGCGCGCGAGTCGTTAGTACTTTGCTTTTTCCTTACCTGTTTTTCTACACTTGGCGCCGGGGACGGTGCCGGCGCCGCCAGGGGACAGGCGGCGCACCCTCGGGCGCTCGCCCACGGCGCCCTCCCCCGCCGGGTACACCCCGGCGCGGTCCGGCTGCCGCAGGGGACACGGCAGCCGCGAATGGGGAATGGGATATGGGAGCGGTTTCCTCATGCGCGTTGAACAATCCACGCGCCGGCTGGCAGTGGACCTCCTGCCGGCGGCTTTGGTGCGCCTGTTGTTCCGACCGCGGGCGTTCTTCGTCGATGAGCCTGCACGCGGCAGTCTGCTCGGGCCGCTGGTCACCGGTCTGGCCTGTATCGAGACGGCGACGCTCCTGGGTGAGGTGCTGCGCATGGCGGGGGTGCGGGGTGTGTTGATCCCCTGGCCCTTCCACCAGACGGTGATGGTGAGTGGGGTGGAGCCTTCGCTGGTTAGCCAGACGCCGGAGGGGCTGCTGATGTCCGTGCTGGTGGCCCCGCTGGCCGGGGCACTGCTCCTGGCCCTCGTGGCGGGAGCCGGGCACTACATGGTCCGCACCGTCGCGCCCGCGGGGACGGCCGGGTTCGGGGCGACCTTCCGCGTTGTCTGCTACTCGGCGGTGGCTGCGCTCGGTGCCTGGGTGCCCTACATCGGCGCGCTCTGCCTCGTCCACGCCGCGGCCATCGGTGTGGCCGGGGTGCGTGTGATGCACCGGCTCCCGGCCCGGCGTGCGGCGACCGCGGTTGTCTCCCCGATCGCGCTGCTCGTGACGGTGTTCGGGGTGATGCAGGTCTTGGCGGCGGTGGCGCTGCTCGTCTTCAACTACGGTTAGGGCGGCCAGGGCCGGCTCAGCCGGTCGGCAGCCAGCGCGGGAGCTCTGCCAGCGTGGCAAGCACCTCGCAATCGCCAGGGGCGCCGATGCCGAGCCGGTCGATCAGGAGCGGGCGTAGCCCGGCGGCCCGTGCGCCAACCGCGTCGACCGCGTAGGTGTCGCCCACGTAGAGGCAGTTCCCCGGCGAGACGCGCAGGCGGCTCAGCGCGGCGTGGAAGATGACCGGGTCGGGCTTGCCCCGGCCGCCGACATCCCGCGGCGTCACAACCGCGGCGAAGCGTCCGTCCAGGCCGACCTCGCGGATGCGCTCCGGCGCCTCGACGTTGTTCGAGACGACCCCGACGCGCCAGCCCGCGGCATCGAGGTGGTCGAGCGCGGCGTGGACGTCGGCGTAGACTTCGAACCGCCGCTCACGCTCGCGCGCGGCGAAGGCCTCGATGAGTGCCTCGATGGCATCGTCGCGCCCCGTCAGGCCCAGCTCGCGCTGGAGTCGCTGCCAGAAGCCGTTGGCGATCCGGTCCACCACCGGGTCATCGGCACGAACCCAGGCGTCGTGCACCTCGACAATCGTGCGCCGCTCCCCCAGGCGCTCCAACACGCGGGCGATGGTTTCGTAGCGGTGCGGCACCGCGCCGCAAAGCGTATCGTCCCAGTCGAACAGGACTGCTCGGCCGTCCACACCTGCTCTCGTCACCGCTGATCCCCCTCGCCACGGCACTTGACATCAAGGCACCAATTCTGCGATTAACTTAACGCCCGCGCGCCCACCGGGCAGGAGAACGCACATCGTGCCACGCACCTCCCAGGTGCGTACCCTATTATTCTGCGACCATAACCCAGGAGTGTGCATCCATGACCAAGCCTCTCGCGTTCTCATTAGCATCGTCTAGGAGACGCTCGCGCCGGCTTCTGCGCCGGCACCGTGAGCAGTTACCCCACCCGCAGCGGCGGCCGGACGCGCCGCTCGGGTCTGACCCCGCTTCCGAAGAGCTGGACGGGCTTGCGCGTGTGCCCGCCGACGGCGACGCGACCCTGGACGCCCCTCCGGCGCTGGATCTCACCCCACCGCCATCCGCCGACGTACAGGCGTAACGTCGCCGCCCATACCCCCTCGCCCGACCCTCCGGCTCCGCGCCGGTCGGGCTCGTAGGCGAGGGGCGACCAGCGCATTACTCGGTTCGTGCTGCGCGCCGCGCAGCCTGTCGATCATGCGTACCCGGGGTTCACCCCCGGGCTGACAAAGAAAAACCCGCCAAAGCGGGCTGAGATCGATTTTGACGTGCAGCGGCTCCAGCCGCCGGTTTGGCATGGCGCGGGATGGTGACACCTGCCCGGTGGTGCGCGGGTTCCCGCGCCGTTGTCTCTGTCGTGGACGGGTGGGTCGAGGTTCCCAGCGTCGCGGTTCGTGCCGGGGGTAAACCCCCGGTCTGACACGGCGACGTCCACTGAAGGGACTGCAGAAGCTGAATCCGGTGGGTGGCCGGATCGGGTCCGCCGACATGTAGGTATCACAACCCCTTCAGTGGGCTTACCCCTGTTCAGCCCGGGGATTTATCCCCGGGCCCGAACCACTCGGCGGACACCCCAACACCTGCGCGCGAATCCGATGTCCCCAGCCGGCTTCAGCCGGCTTTTCGTTGTCAGCCCGGGGGTTTACCCCCCGGGCACAGACCACAGCACGCAAACCCGTCGCACGCAATCGGCGTGGCGGAGAGGCCAGGTTCCTCCACACGGACCGAGCCGCGACCAGCCTCGGTCGGGGTCAACGCCGACGCATGACGCATGACGCATCCCATCACACCCCTGACACAAGCGCGACTGCGGCGTATAGTGCCGCAAAGAGTGGCATCAGGCGTTGGATGACGAGGGAGGCCGGAGATGCCGGAGTCGAATGGGAGCGAGCGGCACGCGGCCATGGCCCGTGGGCTGATGGATGCCGTGCGTGCCCGCTACGGTGACCGACTGAGCGCCGAGGAAGAAGAGCGGGTCGCGGACGAGCTGCGCCGCATGGTCGAAGCAGCGGAGGCCCTGCGCCGTGTCCCGCTGACGAACGCCGACGAGCCGGACGTGCTGTTCCGGCCCTACCGTGGGGAGGGATGACGGGTGGCGGCTGACGATACCCTGAGCTTCGCAACGGTGCGCGATCTGGCTCGGATGCTGCGCAGCGGCGAGACGACGCCGACCGCGTTGGTTGAGCACTTCGCCGAACGCCTGGATTCCGTCGGGCGCCGCTACAACGCCGTGGTGACGATCATGCTCGACCGAGCGCGGCGCGAGGCGGCGCAGGCCGAGGCAGAGTTGAAAGCGGGCTACGATCGGGGGCCGCTCCACGGGATCCCCTATGGAGCCAAGGACCTGCTCGCGACCGTCGGCGCGCCGACCACCTGGGGCGCGGCGCCCCTGCGGGATCAGGTGTTCAACACCGATGCCACCGTGATCCGCCGCCTGCGGGACGCGGGGGCGGTCCTGCTGGCCAAGCTCAGCATGGTCGAACTCGCCGGGGGCCTGGGGTACAACCAGCCGAACGCCTCGCTGACCGGGCCGGGGATCACGCCCTGGAACCCGGAGGCGTGGAGCGGCGGCTCATCCAGTGGCTCCGGGTCAGCCGTGGCCGCCGGGGCGATCCCCTTCGCCATCGGCTCCGAGACGTGGGGCTCGATCGTCACCCCCTCAAACTTCTGTGGGATCACCGGCCTCCGCCCGACCTACGGCCGCGTCAGCCGGGCCGGGGCGATGGCCCTCTCCTGGACGTTGGACAAGCTCGGCCCGATGTGCCGCACGGCGGACGACTGCGGGCTCGTCCTGGACGCTATCGCCGGGCCCGACCCGGACGATCCGACCACGCTGCCGGAGCCGTACCGCTACGCGCCGGAGCAGGACCGCACCGAAGGCTTCCGCCTGGGCGTGCTGCGCGACGGGCTCGACGACGCACAGCCGGAGGTGCGCGCCAACTTCGAGCAGTCGCTGGCGGTGCTGAGCGAGTTCGCCACGCTCGAGGAGGTCACGCTGCCCGACTTCCCCTATGCCGAGGTGGCACGGATCATCCTGAACGCCGAGTCGGCGGCCGCCTTTGAGGACCTGATCGAGAGCGGTGCTGTGGCCGGGTTGACCGCGCCCGAGGACCGCTGGGGCGCCTACGCCCGCACCGTCATCCCGGCGGTCGACTACCTGCGGGCGCTCCGTGTCCGGCGGCACATCGGCGTCGCGCTCGACCGGCTGCTGGCGCGCTACGACGGCGTCGTGTGCCTCACCAACGCCGTGGTCGCTGCCCCGCTGGACATGCCGCTCGATGCGTACTTCGGCAAGGTCCGGCGGCTCCCCGTCGGCGCGGCCGGCAATGTCGCCGGGCTGCCGGCGATCAGCCTGCCCAACGGGTTCGGCGAGCGGGGGCTGCCGACGGCAATGCAGATCGTCGGCCGCGTCGGGGGCGAGAACGCCATCCTCGCCGTGGCCCGCGCCTACCAGGCGCGCACCGACTGGCACACCCGCCGGCCGAAAGTGGGGTGAGGCGGACACGCGTCATACGTCCCCCTCACCCCCGGCCCCTCTCCCACCAAGGGGAGAGGGGCGAGCAATGGAATACGCAATACGGAGTACGCAGTACGCGTGACGGATGACGCATGACGTATGAGATCCAGTTCTGCCTCGGTCTGACGCACCATTCATGGGCGCGGGCGGCCGACCCGGTGGCGGCCGTCGATGCGACCCTGCGGGCGATCCGCGTGGCGGATGCGGCCGGGCTCGACTCCGTCTGGTTGAGCGAGGATCCCGACGGTTGGGACGCCGTCGCCGTGCTCGCCGCCGCGGCGCGCGAGACCGAGCGCATCCGCCTCGGCACCGGGGTGACCAACCCCTACCTGCGTCACCCCAACCTGATCGCCATGTCGGTGGCCACGGTGGACTGGCTCTCCGGTGGGCGCGCTTTCCTCGGACTCGGCCGCGGCCAGGCCGAGTGGTACTCCCGCGCACTCGGCGTCCGCACCGGCCGCCCGCCCGAGGTCCTGGCCGAGACGATCGACCTGCTGCGCCAGTGGTGGCGCCCGCCCGGACGGGCCAGCTCCACCGGGCACTTCCACGTGCGCGACTGGGCGCGCGCGATCGGACCGGTGCAGTCCCACGTGCCGATCTACCTCGCCGCGCTCGGGCCGCGTGCCCTGCGGGTGGCGGCCGAGCGGGCCGACGGCCTGCTGGTGGCCGACTTCGCCTCCGTGCCCTACCTGCGGCGGCTGATCCCGACGGTCCGCTCCTGGGTCGCCGAGGCCGGCCGCGATCCGGATTCTTTCCGCTTCTACGTGCGGACTGGCATCGTCGTCACGGACGACCCGGAGCCGGTGCTGGAGCGGCGGAAGAATCAGATGGCACTGGTGAACGCGCTGCCGGGCATGACGCGCCAGATCGAGGTGCCGGGCTTCGACGTCCCGGCCATCATGGCCCGGGTCCGGGAGGTGATGCGCACCAACGAGGTGCTGGAAGCCGGCGGGGCCTTCATCGACATCCGCCAGGTGGCGGACTTCGCCGCGGCGCGCCGCCTGATCCCCACCGAGCTCGTCGCCGCCGTCAGCCTCGTCGGACCGGCGGCGGAGATCCGCGCGCGGCTGCGCGAACTGGCGGAGATCGGCGTCAACGGCGTCTTCATCGCCCCGCCGGGTGAGCGCGATGCCGCCGAGTACGCCGCCCTCATCCGCGACATCACTCCCTAGCGCGTCCGATGCACAACGGGCGTGCAGAACCCGAATGCAATAGCGGATAATCGGGCAGGCGTCGCACCGGTCGGCGCCAGGGGGACCGACCTCGCTTCGCGGCCGTTGCAGCGCCGTCTTCTCCACGTCGTCACCGCTGCGTCAGCCCAGCCGAGCCGTCCCTCCGGACGCCCCCATGGGCACGTGCCGCATGCCGTACCGAGCGGGGCGTTGGCGTGGGGCGGTACGGGATGGCGGGGTCGCGCGGGACAGTGGAGCGGTGACGGAGCATGGATAAGCGACGGCACGGGCCGATAGTTGGCCCCGCGCCCGTGCGGCAACCTCGCGGTACGGCCCTGAGTTGGGGCGCGCGGCATGCGCCCGGGCTCGGTCTCGTTCTCCTCCTGGCGGTCGTCAGCCGCGGTGTGGCCGGCGCCCTGCCGGATGTCATCGCCGAAGTCACCGTCGGACTCCTCCTCGGCCTCGCTCTGGGAAACATCGTGCACCTGCCCGCGGCACTGCAGCCGGGCATCCGGTTCGCCGTCGGCACGCTGCTGCGGGTCGGGATCGTTCTGCTCGGCGCGCGCCTCAGCGTCCAGGACGTGCTGACCACCGGGCTGGATGCGCTGGTCATCGTGGCGGCCGGGATGACCACGGCGCTGCTCTTCACCCTCGGCGCCGGGCGACTGCTGCGGTTGCCGCCGCGGCTATGCCTGCTGATCGGTGTCGGCACGGCAGTCTGCGGCAACACGGCCATCATCGCCACGGCTCCCACGATCGAAGCGAAGGAGCGCGACGTCTCCTTCGCCGTGGCGACGATCACCCTCTTCGGGACGCTCGCGGTGCTCCTCTACCCCGCCATCGGCCACCTTGCCGCCTTCTCCGACCATGCGTTCGGCTACTGGGCGGGCGCCGCGGTCAACGACACGTCGCAGGTGATCGCCACCGGGTTTGCCTACTCAGACGCGGCTGGTGAGGTGGCCACGGTGGTCAAGTTGACGCGGAACACGCTGATGGGCCCGCTGATCGTCGTCATCGGTGCCGTCTACGCGCACGTGGTGCGTGGAGCCGTCTCCGGCCGGAGGAACCGGTCAGGTGCCCGGCGGGCCATGGCGGTGGTGCCGCCCTTCGTGCTCGGCTTCCTCGGCGTGGCGCTCCTCAACAGCCTCGGGCTCATCCCGCCGCAGGCAGAGCAAGCGGCGAGCGAGGGCGCCAAGCTGCTCGTCCTCGCGGCGCTCACCGGCGTCGGGCTGAGCACCAACCTCGGTCAGATGCGCGCCGTCGGGCTGCGCCCCTTCTACCTGGGTCTGGCAGCCTCGACGCTGCTCAGCCTGCTCACTCTGGTGCTGATCGCGGTCCTGGTCGGGCTCTAGCGCATGCGGGCACGTGGCTCCTCGCCGCCGAGCCGGCGGTCGATCAGCGCCAGCGCGACGCCGTAGACGGCGTGGGCGGCGATCATCACCCCTTGCCGCGAGGGTTGATCCTCGTCGGGCCAGGGGTAGAGCTTCAGGCCGGGCATCAGCCCGAGGTAGCTCACGCTCCAGACCAGTCCCCCGTAGAGCAGCCCGGCAGTGATGTCCGACGACGGCAGCAGGCGGCGCCCCAGGCCAAAGAGTGCCCCGGCGCCCGCGCCGTACCCGACGTGAGCCAGCAGCCAGCTCGATAGGAAGGCCGGCTCGGAGAGCTTGTGGCGGACGCCCGCCTCCTCTTCCACCCGCTCCGTGATGTGCTTCGGTGGCGGTTTCCCGAGCAGGCCGGTCGCCCGTCCGGCAGCCATGGCAATCGACATAAACCCGGTCGCCGCCGTTCCGGCCAGCGCGCCGCGCACGATGGGGTTCATCAGAACCTCCCTTTCCCGCGCCGCCTGCGTCCTGCGCGGCAGCGCCCCTGCCTACCGCTAGTGGGCCTCCCGGACTGGATCCATGGTCACTCCGGCCGCGTCCCGCGGCGGCCCTGCGCCGGACGAACGCAAAGCCGATGCCGGGCGGGCGGCGGTTCCCACCTGAATCCAGGCGCTGTGTCGGCCGGAGCTTTGCCCGGCCCAGCACATGACCCCCCTCGCCTAAGGTTGGGAGAGGGGCCGGGGGTGAGGGCCGCCGGAACGCTCCGCTTGCCAGCGCGGGGCGGATCTGGTACGCCTGCGTGCCAGACGCGGCCACGTGCCGCGGGTGCGGCGGCGCGGGGAAGGGGCCGCCGACCAGGGAACGATCAGGAGGAGAGCCATGAGCGGCATGGGCTACGAGGCGGTCGAGGTGGCGATCGTCGGCGGTGGGATCATCGGCTGCGCCATCGCCTATGAACTGGCGCGCAAGGGCCACCGCGTGGCCGTGGTCGAACGCGGGGCGATCGGCGGCGAAGCCAGCGGGGCCTCGGCCGGCATCATCGCACCACCCTCGAACAAGGACACGCCCGCCGTGCGCGTGGAGCTGACGGCGCGCAGCCTCTCGGCCTATCCCTGGCTGGTCGCCGCGCTCCAGGACGAGACGGGATTCGACGTCGGCTACCGCCAGTGGGGTGCGCTCCTGGTCGCCAGCAACGAGAACGACCATGCCCGCCTTCGCGCGCTCCTCTCCTGGCAAGAGGATCTGGGCTTCGACAGCGAGTGGGTGGAGCCCGCCGAGCTTCGGCACCTGGAGCCGGCACTGCCCGAGGGGTTGCTCGGCGGCATGCTCGCCAACGACGCCGGCAGCGTCAATGTCCGGCGCCTGACCCGCGCGCTCGCAGCGGCCGCCGCCCGCCGTGGGGCGCTCGTGCTGGAGCACACCCCTGCCCTGGGCGTCGCCACGAGCGGCGACCTCGCCACCGGCGTGCGCCTGGCGGACGGCACGCTCCCCGCCGCCCAGGTCGTGCTGGCCGCCGGCGCCTGGACCGCGCGCTTCGGCCTGGAGCTGGGCCAGGCGCTTCCCACGGTGCCGGTCAAAGGCCAGATGCTGGCGCTCGGCGGGCTTCTTCACCCGCCGCGCACCATCATCGGCGGGGCGGGCGGCTACCTTGTACCGTGGACCGATGGCACCGTCGGTGTCGCCGCGACCGAGGAGGAGGCCGGGTTCGACACCCGCGTGACCCCGGCCGGGCTGCGGGCGCTTGTGGGGCTGATCGAGGCGCTGGCGCCCGGACTGCTGGACGGCGAGGTGGTCGCCACCTGGGCCGGCCTGCGCCCCGGCACTCCCGACCGCGAGCCGATCGTCGGCCTGGTCCCCGGCTACGACAATCTCTGGGTCGCCAGCGGGCACTTCCGCACCGGCGTGCAACTCGCCATCGGCACCGCCGAGGTCCTGGTTGCTTCCCTCCTGTCCGGTGCTCCCGACCCGCTGCTCGCACCCCTCAGCCCCGCCCGCTTCGCGCAGGCAGTATGAGTGGCGGCGGGGTTATGCCAGGGTGTCTCCGAACACGTTGTCACCGACGGCGTACAACCCAAAAGGTAGCGGTGTGCCAGTATCCCACTGATTGTTTTGCAAGCGGGTGCCCGCCTCCCTCGCTCGAGCGACGACCTGCTGACCGAGAGCGAGCTGGGCCGGTTCCCAGCGGGCGAGCGCCGCGTCGATGTTTCCCCCACAGTCCCGGATTGCCTCAGCGAGCGTCCACCCGTCCTCAGCCGCCTTGGCAGAGCCCGCAGCGACATGCGGGCGGGCGGTAAACGCAGCATCACCGATCAGGCACACCCTGCCGAAGGCCATACGGGGTGTTTC
Organism: Sphaerobacter thermophilus DSM 20745; assembly: GCF_000024985.1. NCBI lineage: Bacteria > Pseudomonadati > Thermomicrobiota > Thermomicrobia > Sphaerobacterales > Sphaerobacteraceae > Sphaerobacter > Sphaerobacter thermophilus. Next base: position 2,574,297 of record NC_013523.1, on the reverse strand, counting down.
AAGGTCCATAATTACCTGCAGGAACGGGGTTGCGGTCCGCTCAATCAGGGTAGTGAACACGGGCGGGAGATGTTGAGCATCCGCCCGGAGCTTCCGCAGGTGGCGCTCTTGTACGAAACCAGGTGGGACAGATGTGCCGAAGCGTTCCCCGGTCCGCGTTGTCAACAGGTCGTCCAGATCCTCTCCCTCTGGAACATTGCGGTACCACAGCCAGTTCATGAGCCGGTATCCTGGCTCGACGTTCCCCTCGCCATCAGGGATTGGGTAGACCAGGATATGGCTGTCGGACATCACCGAGTACGTGATGGCCTCATGGATGACGGCGAAGACGTCGGGCGGTAGGTCCTGCTCCGCTACCGTCCCGCGCCAAGCTACGTACCCAGCATACTGGGGCTGTACCTCCGAGAGGAGCGTGCGCCGTCCCAGCGAGTTGATCCCATCGGCACAGACGAGGAGGTCACAGTGCTCGCGACGGCCGCTTGCGAAGGAGACGAATACCTGATCGCCCACCTGCTCGAATCCTGTGCACTCCTGCCCGAGATGGTAGCGCGCAAGGTCGAAGTGGCGTAGCAGTGTTCGATAGAGGACGTTATACGCAGTGAACTGGTAGCGGCATGGCTCTTGATGGGCGATCTCCCCGCTGGGATCAAGAAAACGGATCCAGTGGGCAGCCGCGGCGAGCTGTTGGATATCGGGCCGTTCGTGTGTCAGGAGATAGCGGATGGTGGCGGGGTGCAACACGATGCCGGCGCCGCGATCCTCAAGCGGCGCCTGTGCACGCTCGAAGACGACGGTATCGCAACCAGCATCCTGTAGCCAGAGCGCCGCGTTCAGACCGCCGATCGACCCTCCGATCACGACCACGCGCGGCCTCGTCCTCTCCTTCGTCGCCATCAGGCACCTCCTGTCGTCGCCGATGCGCTTGCCGGCATCTCTCTCAGGATCGTAGGCAGTCGGGAGCCTCGAGTCTATGTGGGGTTGCACCAAACAGTGACGAGTTCCTTGTCCACTAACACAGCCCGATGCCCACCATCTGTCTTGGGCGGCGGAAACCGCGTCGTCGCTGTGGTTGTCCACAACGAAACCACCGGAATTCTGTGCTCTCGGACGTGGACTAGCTCAGCGCTCGCTGCTAGCCTGCGGAGAAGCACCCTCGGGAGACGGCGGGTGTGTGCACCAGGAGGGCGAACCCGTCCAGAGAAGGAGGTGAAGGCCGATGGCAGCAACCGGTCTCAACCACGTCAGCGTCATGGCCAGGAATCTTGTGGAGTCGGCCCGCTTTTATGAAGAACTGTTCGGCATGGAACGCATCCCGACTCCGAACTTCGGGTTCCCAGTACAGTGGCTCCGCGTGGGCACGCTCCAACTTCACCTATTCGAGCGCCCCGGGGACGCACCAACCTATCACCACGTGGGGCTGACGGTAGACGACTTCGCGGCGGTCTATCGCAAGGCGAAGGAACTGGGAATCCTCGATCGGACGACGTTTGGGCACCATCTCTATGAGCTACCCGGCAACAACGCCCAAATGTATCTCCGAGACCCTGCTGGGAACCTTATCGAAGTGGACTATCCGGACGTCAGTGATCTGCCGGACGACGTGCGGGCGGACATGCGGCGGCTCGCGGATAAGCATCCGCAGAGCGAGGAGAACCTACGCGCCACGCTCTTCCTCCGCTGACTCGGACCGAGCGGGAAACGGGAGCGCCGGCAGCGTGGCGGCTCACGCCCGTCCACGCTGCCGGCGCTCCTTGTACTGTGGTCCGGTGGGGCCGAGTGCGCGCGGCCTCGGCCCCGGCGAACTAGCTGGCCGTCGATTGTCCCCGAGCCTTACTCTCTTCGATCCACTGCACCAGCTTGCTGGGCGTAATCGGTAGCTCGGTAATGCGTATCCCGAACGGCGCTAGGGCGTTCTCGATGGCCGACGTGATGACGCCCGGCGCCATCATGCGGCCGCCCTCCCCAGCGCCCTTGATTCCATACGGTGTGTAGGGTGACGGCGTCTCTTGGTGATCGATGGCGATCGGCGGCACCTCCATCGCGGTCGGCACGAGGTAGTCCATGAAATTGGCCGTCAGCATCTGGCCGTTCTCGTCGTACACGTACTCCTCGTACAGTGCGGTGCCGAGTCCCTGCGCGGTTCCACCGGTCAGGTGACCGTCCAGTGTCATCGGGTTCACCACTGTCCCAGCGTCGGCAACGGCCGCATACTTGTGGTAGATGAACTGGCCGGTCTCCGGGTCCACCTCGACGACCGCGATGTGGCAGGCGTGCCCCATGAAGGGGTAGAACACACCGAGGTCCTTGCGGTCCGGCGAGGGGAGAGTGGTGTAAGGGTGGTCGTAGGTGAAGCTCGCCTCAAGACCGCTCTCCACATCCTCGGGGAGAGCGAGCTTGAACATGTAGGCGCTCAGGGCGATCTCGCTGAGCGTCAGCGAGCGATCGGGGGCGCCCTTTACCTGGACCTTGCCTTCGCGGAATTCCAGATCCTCCGGGCTCACATCGAGCCGGTGCGCCGCAATCTTCTTGATCTTGTCCTTGAGGCGCTCTGATGCCCCCACTAGTGCCCCTGTCACCATGACTGTGTAGCGGGATCCACCCGGCCCCGTTCCCGGAAGGGCACGTTGAGAGTCGGCATAGGTGATGACGACGTCCCTGGGATCAATATCGAACTGCTCGGCTACCACCTGAGCTGCGACCGTCTCCGGGCTGTTCCCCCAGAAGGCGAGCGAGTGGAGCGTGACGACGAACTTGCCCGTGGGGTCAATCGTGACCGTGGCGCTTTCCGGACTGCTGGTGACCGGGAATTCCGGCTTGTCGAACCAGAACCAGAACTCAGTAGAGCTGAAGACGCTACGCTCCTGCGCTGTCACAATTCCGATGCCCAGGTAGCGCCCTTCCTTCCGCGCCCGTTCCCGCTCGGCAACCCAGTGGTCGTAGTCAGCCAAGGCGAGCGCCTTCTCGAGCACGCCCTCGTAGTTGCCGCTGTCGTAGATGTTCCCCGTCGGACTCCGGTAGGGAAACTCGTCGGGGCGGATGAAGTTCTTGCGCCGGATCTCGACTGGGTCGATCCCGAGTTCCTGGGACGCGAAGTCGACCATCCGTTCCAGCACCCAGTTGTTGACCTCGGAACCGAAGCCTCGGTATGCTCCCTGTTGGTTCTTGTTGGTCAGCACGGCAGTCAGCTCGTACTGGACGCTCGGAATGCGATACGGCCCCGTGACCTGTGCCAGCGCATTGCCATGTGTCCCCGTGCCGAACTGGAGATAGGCGCCATAGTCGTCGACGCAGGAGATCTTGAGGGCTCGCATGGTTCCGTCGCGGTCGACCGCTAGTGCCACATCGTAGTGACGGTCGGAGCCACAGTGGTCGTTGGCGAGAATGTGCTCGATGCGGTCCTCGATGTATTTCACGGGGCGGCCCGCGACCATCGAGAGGAACCCAGCCATCGTCGGCACTTTATGCATGAAGAACTTCGAGCCGAAACTGCCGCCCGCGTTGATCGGTACGACCCTGAGCTTACTAGCCGGGATCTTCAAGGACGTGGCGATCAACCACTGGAAGTAGGTGAAGCTCATCGAGTTGGCGTAGACCGTCAGGAGTCCGGTGCCCTCGTCATAGTCGCCGATGGCGCCGTTCGTCTCCATCGGCATCCCGCTCGAACGAGGCCAGTAGAGCTTGGCGCGCACGATGTGGTCAGCGTCGGCGAAATCCCGTTCGAACTCACCGAAAGTAAAGGTGCGGGCATAAGCAATGTTGCTGCCCAGCGCTTCATGAACCAGCGGCGCGTCCGGCTTCATCGCCTCGAACGGATCCACAACGGGGGGAAGCGGCTCGTACTCGACCTCGATGAGGTCGCAAGCATCCTCGGCGATATACCGGTTCTCAGCGACCACCGCCGCGACACCCTCACCGACGTGGCGCACCTTGTCCACTGCCAGGAGGTGCTGATAGATCGGTCCCACGGCGAACGTCGGAAGCGGCGCCATGCGCTCGGCAACGTCTTTCCCGGTTACGACCACATGGACACCGGGAAGCCGCTCCGCGGCACTCGTATCGATGCGCACGATACGCGCATGGGCGTGAGGACTGCGTAGCACTGCGGCAACCGCCATATTGGGCAGTTGAATGTCGTCGATGTAGCGGCCCTTGCCTCGCAGGAAGCGAGGATCCTCCACTCGCTTCAAGCTCTGGCCGATCCATTTCGGCCGATTGGTCGTCGTCTCAGCCATGGACGGACTCCCTCTCCCTCAATCGACCACCGACCGGGTGTCCGTCGCCGGGTCCGACGTGGTCATCGAAGCCGCAGCTGCGCGGACGGCAGTCACGATGTTCTGATAGCCGGTGCAACGGCAGAGGACACCGCTGATCGCTTCCCGGATCTCCTCGTCGCTACCGGGGGTTGGGTTCTGCCGTAGGTACTCGTAGGCGGTCAGAAGCATCGCGGGAGTGCAGAACCCACACTGCAACGCGTGATGCTCCCAGAAGGCCTCTTGCAGCGGGTGAAGGTCTCCGTTTGAGGACAGGCCCTCCACGGTCAGGATCTCGTGGCCATCGGCCTGGATTGCAAACATCAGGCACGAGCGGACACTTCGGCCGTCGAGCAGGACGGTGCAGTTGCCGCATACCCCGTGTTCACAGCCGAGATGCGTGCCGGGCAGATGAAGATCCTCCCGGAGGAAGTCTGCAAGCGTGCGTCGCGGCTCTACTGAGGCTTGATATTCCCGTCCATTAACGGTTACCGTGATCTGGCGCTTCTCTACCACGGTCATACGCGTCCTCCTGCTCGCTCGATGGCCGTCGTCAGTGCCCGGCGCGACAGGACGCGCGCCAGGTGTCGCCGGTAGTCCGATGTAGCGTGCACGTCAGACGGTGGATCGACCGCCTCTCGCGCAGCGTCAGCGGCCGCCGCGACTGCGTCGGCAGTCGGAACTGCTCCGATCAGTGTCGTGCTCAGATCGACCGTCACTGGCGTCGGTCCGACACCGGTCAACACCAGGCGTGCATCGGTGCAGGTGCCCGCTTCATCCAGCGTGACCAGAGCCGCCGTAGCGACGAGAGCAAAGTCACCGTGTCGCCGGCTCACTTCTTTGAAGGACCAGCCGCTGCGCGGGGCTGGCGCAGGGATCTGCACAGCTTGGAGGAGTTCGTCGGGGTTCAGTGCGGTCGTCATGTAGTCGACGAAGAAGTCCTGGGCCGGAACCTGCCGCTGCCCACGTGTGCTGCTCAAGGTCAACTCGGCATTCAGCGCCAGCATAACGGCTGGCAGCTCGGCGGCGGGGTCGGCGTGCGCCAGGGAGCCTCCGACCGTGCCTCGATTCCGGATTGTCCGGTGCCCGATGTAGCGCGTCGCTTCGGCGAGGAGCGGGAAGTGTTCCGCGACGACGTCGCTCTCAAGGAGCGTCTGTTGCCGGGTCAGTGCGCCGATCGTCAGACGGCCATTGTCCAGGGTAATGTGGTCGAGCTCGCTGACGCGGTTGATATCGATGAGCACCGCGGGGTACGCCAGCCGCATGTTCAGGACGGGCACGAGGCTTTGCCCGCCGGCCAGGATCTTCCCGTCGGCCTGGTGCTCGGCCAAGACCCGATGCGTTTCGTCCACGGTCGTTGGGGCAAAATAGTCGAAGACCGGTGGCTTCATTGGCCCTCCCTCCTATTCGGGTCCGATCCTCTCTAGGCGTGGCACGGGCACTACACCAAGAAGTGCGTGTACGTGGGGGACTACGGCATCGATCAGCCCCGAGAATCGGTCCCAGACGAAGCTGGCTGCAGACTCATGGTAGGAGGCTGCTTACGCAGTGTCTATGTTGTACAGGACAACGTGAGCACCTAGAACTTGTACATCTAGACAGGTCCGGGGGTATCTTGATGCCTGTCAATCAATCGGAGGATGAGGCAGGCGAGGCGAAGATCGAGAAGGACGTCAACCTGGTTCAGCGATACATTGAGTAAGGATTCGACGCGCCGCAGGCGGTAGCGCAGCGTATTCGGGTGAATCCGAAGGTGCTTGGCGGCGTACGGGACTGACTGGCCGTTGGCAAAGTAGGCCTCGAGCGCGGTGAGTAAGATCCCACCATGCCGCTCGTCATAGCGTAGCACGGGGCCCAGCCGCTGCTGGGCGAACGCGATCAACTCTTCCGTATCTTCCACTTGGTAGAGCAGGCGCGCTACGCCGAGGTCATCGTAATAAACAGTCCGATCGTGGCCGCCGAAGCGGCGCGCGATCAGCAGTGCCCGCTCCGCTTCACGGTAGGATGTAGGCACTTGATCGATCTGCGGAACAACCCGGCCGACGCCAACTGAGACACTCAACCCCTGCACCCGGGCGGCAATCAGCTCCCGGACGGCGCCGATCGTTTGCGCGGCCAGCTCTCCTGGTGGCCCATCGACTCCCATCAGGACCATGACGAGGTGGTCGTCACGACCCCCGACTAGCGCGTGCGGTGTGCGACTTGTTGCCACTGTCTGGAGCAGCGCGGCGAAGCGCTGGCGGAGAACATCGATGGCAGCCTCCGGTCGTTCGGATCCGACGATGGCCTCGCCAGGGCGATCGATGTCGAAGACGAGCACTTGATACGGCTCCTGCAGGCGGTAGCCAAGGTACCGGGCTCGATCCTGAACGAGTTTCACGTCGTCGAAGCGGCCGGTCAGGAGCTCGGCTGCAAAGCCACGCTGCATGCGGAGCTCCACTTCGTGCTCCAAGCGCTCCTTCATGATCTCCAGCGCGAGCACAGTCGCGGCGTGACCGACTGCGCGCAGGGCAAGGGGTGGCGCGGGAAGGGATGGCAATGTGATCGTGACATAACCGAGTAAGTCCCGGCCGGCCACGATGGGGGCCACGGCACGTGCCGGCTGCGGATCCCCGTCGGTCCTGGCTGGGAGTTCGAATGGTGCCCGAGCATCGGGCTGGTTCGGCCGCAGTCCCCGCCGGTGCACCATCTCTGCGGTGAGGGGCGGCGGATCATCGATTGGCTCCCCGGATGGGGTCACCGCGGTCAGTACTTGGAAGAACTGGTCATACACAACTACCGGGCAGTCGACCACGTGAGCCAGCGTCCGGGCGATGGCAGGGATGCCGCGTTGTGTCAGAACGACTTGGGTCAGTGCGTCGTGGATCTCGGCAGCCTGCTCTAGCAGGGCACGGTGCTCGTCCAGTTTCCGTGTGAGCTCCGCGAGGCGCTGGATCGTGTGCTCCCGAGCATCGACGAGCCGCGCAATCTCGATTGCGATGCCGGCTTGCATCGCGACGGTGTGCAGCGCGCGGATCTCACTTAGTCGGTACCGGTGCGGCTCACGATGGTACCCGTTGAGCGTGCCGATGACGCGATTCCGAGACCGTAATGGCACTGATAGGAGCGAGCGAATGCCTTCCTTCCGCGCCAACACCCGCCATCGGCGGAACCGCTCGTCGGTTTCAGTGTCTTGTACGACGACAGGTCGTCCCGTACGGAATGCCTCACTGGAAGGCGCCTCGCTCAGACGGGGGTCGGCAATGTGGATTGGGCGTTTCCGGTTGACCGCCTCGACGTAGTTTGCACCGAGTCCTGATGCACCCTCGATTACCAGCAAGTCGTCGTCTGGTCGCTCGAGCAGGATCGCACAGGAGTGGAACCCCAGTCGGGTACAAATCGCGACGGCGAGAGACTGAAGCGTCTCCTCAAGCGAGCGAAACTGTGTGATCGTTTCGAGAAACTCGTAGATCAGCAGCTGTTCAGGCCGTCTGGACACCTCGTCAATGGGCTCCCACTCCGATGCTGTCCAGCCTAAACTGCTCTTCGACACTGCCTTCTCTACCTCACGTGCTGCTTCGTTGTGCCGTATGTAAGCAGTGTAGCAGGTGGCCCAGCCGTGTCAGCCACCGCCGAATTGCCGCGTCGCTCATGCCACACGCTACTGGCGCGGCAGCGTCACCGGCGTCAGGCGCTTGGCCATGAAGATGTCCGGGCGGCCGGGGCCGTTGGCGTCGGCCAGCAGGCCGACAACGACGAAGCCCTGGCGGCGGTAGAAGTCGACCGGATGCCGGCGTCCGGGACGGACCTGGAGGCGCGCGGCGTGCGCCAGGACATCCGGGTAGAGGTCGATATTCGATGCTGTCGTCTCGTCGGTTTCGTCGTCAGTGCCGAGCCAGAGGGTGAGTGCGCCACGCTCGCGCACACGCTCCTCCAGGTCGCGCAAGAGCGCCGTACCGATGCCCTGGTACTGCCGGTCACCCCGCACCACCAGGGGGTGCAGCTCCCAGGCGTGGGAGTAGGCGGGGATGCCGCCGATCCAGCCGAGCACGTTGCCGTCGTCGTCGATGGCGGCCCGGCAGATTCGTTCCGGCGCGAGCATCTCCCGCACCTCTGCTAACGCCTCTTCGAACGTGGGGTAGCCCACGCTGAGCTGATCGGTCAGGATCTCTGCTGCCTGCCGTACCCGCTCGTCGTCCTCGGGCGTCAGGTCGATGATTGTGAGTTCCGTCGTCATCAAGCATCGCTCCCTGGTGCACCGCGCTGTTGTTGTCGCGCGGTTTAATAAGTGGCCGGACCCGCGGCTCTTATTTTCGTTTGGTCACCATTTCTTTAACAAGACGGATCGGAGTGGCGTGGTGGCGGGGATCGAGGTTCGACGGGCGGGGCGGGGTGACATCGCGGACGTGGTGCGCCTGCGGTGGGAGATGTGTGTCGAGCAGGGGGTGGCCGACGCGGACGACCAGGAGGGGTATGACCGCTACGCGGCGGCGCTGCACGACTTCCTGGAGCGCTGGATCGACGATGTGCAGTGCCGCGTCTTCGTCGCGGTCGATGAGGGCAGCGGGAAGCGAGTGGCGATGGCGGCGCTGTGGCTCTGGCCGGTGTTGCCCTGGCCCGGCGGGCTGGCGCAGTGGCAGGGGCACGTCACCAGCGTCTATACCATCCCCGGCTACCGGCGGCGCGGCATCGCCCGGCGGCTGATGGGCGCGGTACGGGACGCCGCGGCGGCACACGGCGCGACGCGGCTGGTGCTGGAGACGACACCGATGAGCGCGCCGCTCTACCAGGATCTGGGCTTCGTGGCGAGCAGAATCGTCGAGCTGCGCCTTGATTCCGCGGAGGATCGGGATTAGGAGCCCCTGACACGACCGCGAGTAGAGAGGGAGGCACGATGCCGGTTCAGTTCACCGCTCGGGAGCTGCGGGCGAAGTACGATGCGGTCGCCCCGGTCTTCGACCGGATGGAGGCGATCATGGAGGTGCTGGGCCTGCGGCGCTGGCGGCGGGGATTGGTCCGCGAGGCGACCGGCCGGGTGCTGGAGGTCGCGGCCGGGACGGGGCGCAACTTCCCGTTTTACCCGGAGGGGATTGATCTCACGGCGGTGGATATCAGTCCGGGGATGCTGGCCGTGGCGCGAGCGCGGGCCCGCAAGATCGGCCGCCCGGTCGACTTGATCATCGCCGACGCCGAGCGTCTCCCGTTTCCCGACCGTTCCTTCGATACCGTCGTCTCCACGATGAGCGTTTGCACCTTCCCCGATCCGGTCACCGCGCTGCGGGAGATGGGTCGTGTCTGCCGTCCGGGTGGGCGCATCCTCTTGCTGGAGCACGGACGGAGCAGCGTGGGGTGGATCGGTCGCTGGCAGGACCGGCGGGCGGACCGTAACGCGCAGTACGTCGGCTGCCATTGGAACCGCGAGCCGTACGAGCTAGCGCGGGAGGCCGGGCTCCAGCCGATCAAGGCACGGCGCCGCCTGCTTGGCATCTTCCACCTGATGCGGCTGCAGCCGGCGGCGTGAGCGCGCCGGCCGGCGTGATCGAACAGCGTGACGACGTCGCCTTGCCGTCATCAGGAGTGGCGGGCGGCACCCAATTCCCGTCGCAGAATCGCCCACCGGGAGAGCATCCCGGTGGGCGATCCGTTGCGCCACACTGGATGTCAGGACACTGGGCCGTGCGGCCTACGGGTTGGTGAGCACGAGGGCGCCCTCGTCGGTGGTGGCGTAGAGGAGCGTACCACCGCGGGCGAAGGCGAGGGTGCGGACCTTCACCTCGTCTACCTCGGGCACGCGCTGCCAGGTCACCCCGTTGTCATCGCTCCGGTAGAGCCCTCGGATCGTACCGGCGAAGATCCGCTCCGGCTGGCGCGGGTCCACCGCCAGCGCGAAGATCCCGAAGCCGCGGCCCTGCTCCTCCTCGGGGATCGGCTGTGTCAGCGCGTTGACCGAGAGCGTTACCTCCTCGAGCCCAGCGCGGCTGAATTCCCAGGTCTCGCCGTTGTCGGTGCTGATGTGGATGCCGTGGGGCTCGCCGACGATGACCTTGTCGACCGAGGCGAGGAGCACCCCGCCACCCCAGAACTCGAGCAGCGCCGGGCCGGTCACGGGGCTGGTCGGGGTCGAGACGTCGAGGGCGACGACGCGGCTGGTGCCCCCTTCGGAGGTGAAGATGCCGTAGAGCTGGGTGGCGATAAGGCCCAGGCTCGTCACGTCGAACCCGGCGACCGGGCTCGACAGCTCCCATGTCTCCCCACCGTCGACGCTGATCGCGAGCTGGCACGACTCTCCGTAGAGGCGGCTGGTGTTGAGCGGATCGATGACGAGCGGTCGGATGTTCTCCGCGGTGGGGATGGTCTCCCAGGTCGCCCCGCCGTCGGTGCTCCGCTCGAAGGGAACCGGGTCGCCGCCGCGCGCGCACGGCGAGTGGTCGCCGCGGTAGATGATATCGGGGTGCGTTGGGTCGGCGAGGATGTGCGCCTCGGTGGCGCCCTCGGACACCTTTGTCCACTCCTCGTCGCCGTCGCGGCGGTAGAGCGCGTTCCCGGCCACGGCGTAGACGATGTCCAGCCCCGGTGCGGGAACGGCGATCTCGACCACCCGCTCCCCGTCGATGGTCAGGGGGCTGACGGTGGTGGCGTCGGGAATGGTCTCCGGCGTGGCCGTGGGGTCGGAGTCGGCCGGGGTCGGCTCCGGCGTTGCCGGTTCGGCCGGTGGCTCAGTGGGGCTGACGGTAACCGTGGGGGTCTCTGCCGTCCCGCGGTCAGGCGGGGTCGTGGCCGTTTCCGAGCCCCCGCCGCAGGCGCTCAGCAGCCAGAGGCCGATGATGAGAAGCGCCGCGAAGTGGTAGCGTCTCTTGGTCATCCGTTCCCTCTCCCTGGGTGCGGCCGCCGGTGTGCGGGGCGGGTGTACCGTGTGGGAATCGCCCCGCGTGCCGGGGCACGCGTGTCGGTTCCCATTGTGCCCGGCTGGGAGGCCGGGCGGGAGGGCTAGGAGCCGGCTTGCGCCGAGGCATCGTCTCCTAAGACGACGACGATGTCATTGCCCACGTACGTCGCTGGGTCTCCCGGGATGATGGCCGCCGGTGAGAGATGCAACACCTCGGCGATGCGCCGGGCAGTCACCCCGTCCCCCACATAATCGACGATCCGTGAGGTCGGAACGTTGCCGGTCTCAGCCGACTGCGCGGCGCTGACGTCAATGAAGCCCGCGGCTTCCAGTTGCGCCGCGGCGTTGGCCGCGAGCCGATTGACCAGGGTGGCGTTCTCCACCAGGATCGTGGCTGCGTACTGGGGCTCCGACTCCGGCGCCGTCTCGGTCTCGGCCGGCTCCTGTGCCGGGCCGGTGCCGTTCGGCATCATCTCGGCCAGGATCGCCGCCACCTGATCCCAGTCGGGGATCAGGTAGTAGGGCTCGCCGGGGTTCCACTGCGCGGTCGTGGCGGGCAGCAGGCTGTAGGAGCGAATGCTGCCCGCGTCGATCTCCGTCCCCAGCTTGGCCAGCGCCAGCGCGTCGCCCGGCGGCAGATCGGTGCGCACGCTGTTCCCCAGTTCCTCCAGCAGCTCAGGGGCCTTGGTGATCAGGTTGAGCGAGACAGCCTGCTGCCGCAGCGCGCGGAGCACCTGCTGCTGGCGGTTGCCGCGGGCGAAGTCGTTGTCGTCGTGCCGCGTGCGGGCATAGCGCAGGGCGGTCTTGCCGTCCATGTGCTGCAGCCCGGTGTGGAAGTAGATGCGCGTGTAGTTGAACTGCTCGCCCGGGTACTCGTCGTCCTTGATCGGCGCCGGCACGTCGATGGTCACCCCACCCAGCGTGTCGACGATGCGCTGGAAGCCCTCGAAGTCGACCTCGGCCACGTAGTGGATCGGGATATTGAAGTTGTACTCGACGGTCGCCCGGACCAGCCCGGCGCCGGTGACCCCGGATTCCTCCCCGGCGGAGTAGGCGGCGTTGATCTTCTCCTCGCCGAGGCCGGGGATCGTGACCAGCAGGTCACGCGGGATCGACATCATCCCGACCTGCTTGGTCGCCGGGTCGATCGTGACCAGGATGATCGTGTCGGAGCGCGCGACTACCCCGTCGTCGCGGTCGTCGACGCCGAGGAGGAGCATGTTGACGCGCTCTTTCTTGTCCCAGTCGGGCAGCTTCACTTCCTCCGTCGCGTCCGGGATGATCACCACCGTGCCGTCGGGGTTGACGCCGATGGCCGGGCGCGGCACCGGAGTGTTGAAGATGCGGTCGTAGGCCTGGTAGGCGCGGAAGACCGACGGCGCGATGAAGATGGCGCCTAGCGCCAGCGCGAAGATGGGGATGGTCATGAGCGCGACGCGGAGCCGGGAGCGCCGCCGGGGCGGCTCCGCCGTGGCGGGCATTGCCCGGCCGATCGACCGGGGCTGGGGTCGTTGTCGCGGTACTTCCCCCCGCGGACCCGGCGCACCGGCCCGGGCTCCGCTCTGCGCGCGCAGCCGCTCTTGCCGGATCTCGGCCGCGTCGCGGCGGCGTGGCTGGCGCGACGGCTGGGCACCGCCTGTCGAGGGGGCGGCAGCCTGCTCTGGCGTCCCCGCCGGTGCCCGGCGCGCCCGCCGCACCTCCGCGGCGCTCAAGCGGCGGCCGCGCATCCCGCGCGTGGCACGCGGCCCGACCCGCGGCTGCTGGCGCGAGATTCGTCTCTCTGCGGAACGGCTTGCGTTATCGTCAGTCACCAGTACCCTACTCACTCGTTGCCAGCCGGGCACGCCCGCGGATTATAGCACGGGCTATTTCCTTGCCTGGACGGGCCTCCCCGGCTAGACCGGCTTGATCACCGCCGGAGGCCGCACCGGCGCGGCAGGGTCCGGCGCGACTGCCGGCTCTGGCGGGATCATCTGCCGCACGATCTCGTGCACGGCCTCCCAGTCCGGGATGAGGAGGTACGGGCCGGGCGGGTTCCACTCGACGTAGGTCGCACGGAGGATGCTGTAGGAGTGGATGTCCTGCGGCTGAATCTCCGTCCCCAGCTTGGCCAGTTTCAACAGATCCAGCGGCGGAATGTCGGTCCGCACCGTGTCGCTCAGCGCCACCAGCAACTCCCGAGCGTTGGCGATGAGATTGCGCGTGACGGCTTGCTCTCGCAGTGCGAGCAGGATCTGCTGCTGGCGGTTGGCACGGGCGAAGTCGTTGTCGTCGTGCCGCGTGCGGGCATAGCGCAGGGCGGTCTTGCCGTCCATGTGCTGCGGCCCGGTGTGGAAGTAGATGCGCGTGTAGTTGAACCCCTCGCCGGGGTGGGCGTCGTCCTTGATCGGCGCCGGCACGTCGATGGTCACCCCACCCAGCGTGTCGATGATCCGCTGGAAGCCCTCGAAGTCCACCTGCGCGAAGTAGTGGATGGTGATGCCGAAGTTGTACTCGACGGTGGCGCGGGCCAGCCCCGGGCCGGTCAGCTCGCTGAGCGAGCCGATCGAGAAGGCGGCGTTGATCTTGTCGAGGCCGACACCCGGGATGGTGACGAGCAGGTCGCGCGGGATCGAGAGCAGCCCCACCGTCCGGGTGACCGGGGCGATGGTGACGATGATGAGCGTGTCGGACAGTGCCGGCTCGCCTGCCTCCAGTCGGGCGCTGTTGGTATCGGCGCCGATCAGCAGCACGTTGATCCGTTCCTGCCGGTCCCAGTCGGGCAGCGGCGGGGGCGTCTCCGTGGGCAGGACAACAACCTCCGGTGTGCCGCGTGGGTTAACTGTCACCACCGGGCGCGGGGAATCCGGCACGAAAACCTCCTCATAGGCGGTGCGCGCCGCGAGCAGCGGCGGGAGCAGCCAGGCGGCGCCCAGCGCGAGCAGCGCAACCGCCGCCGCCGACACGACGTAACGGGGACGCAGCCACCAGGGTTTCCGAGCCGCCCGGACGCGCCGGTTCGCCAGCCGGGCCCGGCGTGGGCCACGCCACAGGCGGCGCACCGGGACCCTCAGGCGAACCGCGCGCTCACGCCTCCCGCCGCGAGCGCGCGTGCGGTGGCCGCGCGGGTGGTGAAGTCGCGACGTGGCGCGGCGACCCTGGGGCATCGTCCCCTCCGCGTGACGCGGGCGCCGTGTGCGAAGGCGACCGAACGCGCCTCCGGTGTACCATTGCGAGCGGCGCCCGACGCGGACGCACCGGTTGACGAGCAGGCGGCCGCTCCGCATACTGTACGTACACCGAAACAAGCCGCCTTCTATCAGACACAACGCATGCGAAAGGCCAAACGTCACAGCGGGTCGTGAGGGGGAGACGATGATTCTATCCGATCGTGATATCGTTCAGGCGCTGGAATCAGGGCGCATCAAGATTACTCCGCAGCCTGACCTGGAGCGCAGCCTGGGCTCCTGCTCGATCGACTTCCGGCTCGGCAACACCTTCATGGTTTTCGAGCACTCACGGTTTTCCTATATCGACCCGCGCCAACCTCAATCAATCGGCGATGCCATGCGGACCATCACCGTGCCCGACGGCGAGGCCTTCATCATGCAGGCGGGGGATTTCGCGCTGGCGTCGACGCTGGAGTCGCTGGAGTTGCCGGACGATCTGCTCGGCCGGCTGGAAGGGCGGAGCAGCATCGCCCGCCTGGGGATCACCGTCCACAGCACCGCGGCGGTGTTCGAGCCCGGCTGGGTCGGCACCGCGACGATGGAGCTATCGAACCTGGGCCGGATGGCGGTCGCCCTCTACCCCGGCATGCGCATCTGCTCGTTCACCTTCGAGCAGCTCACCTCCCCAGCCATGGTGCCGTATCGCAAAAAGCGGGGGAACAAGTACGCCGGCCAGATCGACCCCAAGCCCAGCCGCCTGGCCGAGGAGATCGCGATGGCGCTGGAGGAGGAGAAGTAGGGGGCGTTCTCCCGAGCGCATCGGCTGCATGTGACGGATCACCGCGCCAGCGGATAGGGCCCGGGGGTTCACCCCCGGGCTCACAAACAGAAGCCGGCTTTAGCCGGCTTGGGGGCAGTGATCCGGCCGGGTGACAATAGGATCCTTGCGCCGTGGTCTGGGCCCGGGGCTCAAGCCGCCGGGCTGAATGGGGTAAGCCCACTGAAGGGGCTGTGATGGCTACATCCAGGCGGGTCCGATCCGGCCTCCCACCGGGCGCCGCGTTCCCCAGCCCCTTCAGTGGGCTTTTC
The DNA here is from genome assembly GCF_000024985.1 of Sphaerobacter thermophilus DSM 20745. Taxonomy (NCBI): domain Bacteria; kingdom Pseudomonadati; phylum Thermomicrobiota; class Thermomicrobia; order Sphaerobacterales; family Sphaerobacteraceae; genus Sphaerobacter; species Sphaerobacter thermophilus. Next base: position 2,558,944 of record NC_013523.1, on the reverse strand, counting down.
CTTGTTAGCCCGGGGTAAACCCCCGGGCACGCGTCACGGCGTTGGGATCCTTACACCACCGGTTCCGGGCGCGGATCTCGGTGCTGGCTCCTCACACCACCGCCCCCGGCACTGACGACCGCGTGGGAATCTTCACACCGCTCATTGCACCGCGGTATGTGCCCGGGGCTCAAGCCGCCGGGCTGAATGGGGTAAGCCCACTGAAGGGGCTGCGATGGCTACATCCAGGCGGGTCCGATCCGGCCTCCCACCGGGCGCCGCGTTCCCCAGCCCCTTCAGTGGGCTTTTCCTTGTGAGCCCGGGGGTAAACCCCCGGGCACGCGTCACGGCGTTGGGATCCTTACACCACCGGTTCCGGGCGCGGACCTCGGTGCTGGCTCCTCACACCACCGCCCCCGGCACTGACGACCGCGCGGGAATCTTCACACCGCTCATTGCCGGGCACGCGCCACGGCGTGGGGATTCTCACACCACCCGCGCCGGGCGCCAGCCAAACCGCGGGGATCCTTCCACCTCCCCGCTACTCCAGCTTCTTGAGGCGCAGGTACCAGCTCTTGTAGTCGTAGTCGTTCTTCCTGGCCTCTTCGGCGGCGATGGCCTGGACCGTGGCAGGGGCCGGCACCACGACCTCGTTGCCCGGCGTCCAGTTGGCCGGGGTGGAGACGCCGTGCGCATCGGTCGTCTGCAGCGCGTCGAGCACGCGGAGGAACTCCGGCATCCAGCGGCCGGTGGTGAGCGGGTAGTAGACCATCGCCCGCAGGGTCCGCTTCGGGTCGATCAGGAAGACCGCTCGCACTGCCGCGGTCGAGGAGACGCCGGGGTGGATCATTCCGTAGAGTTGCGACACCCTCATGTCCAGGTCGGCGATGACCGGGAACGGGACCTTCACGCCCAGGTTCCGCTCGATGTCCTGCATCCAGGCCAGGTGGGACGGGATCGAGCCGACCGACAGCCCCAGGAGCTGGGTGTTGCGCTTCTCGAACTCGGGCGCCAGCTCGGAGAACGCCACGAACTCGGTGGTGCAGACCGGGGTGAAGTCGGCCGGGTGGCTGAAGAAGAGCACCCACTTGCCGGCGTTGGTGAGGTCGGACAGCCGGATCGGCCCGTGCGTGGTGACGGCTTCGAAGTCCGGCGCCGGCTCGTTCAGCCGCGGCAGGCTCGGGGTCGTGGCAGCGGTATCGGGCACAGTCATCGGCGCTCGCTCCTTCCGCGTTGTGGTACGGCACTGAGCAACCGCGGTCATCGCACCCTGTGTGCCCGAAGAACCGCCGCCACGGCGGCTGCGTGGCGCTGCCTCTAGCCTGGACGCGGTCCCGTTTCCTCCCGATGCTGTGCCCCGATGCTCCGCCGCGGCGGGGATACCCCGCCGCGTCAGGCCTGCTTGGCCGGGGTCGGGGTGACGCCGGCCGCCTGGTCCTCGAAGCGGGCCAGAATGAAGAGAAGCGAGGAGAGCCGGTTCAGGTAGGCCAGCACCTGCTCGTTCTCGATCTCCCCCTCGTGCGCCAGCTTCACCACCAGCCGCTCCGCCCGGCGGACCACGGTCCGCGCCACGTCGAGGGCGGCACCCGCGACCGTGTCGCCCGGGAGGATGAAGTGGGGCGGCAGCGGCACCTCGGCGGCGAGCTGGTCCGTCTCCTGCTCGATCCGCGCCACGTGCTCCTCCGTGATGTGGTAGCGCTTCTGCTGCATCTCGGGGGTGAAGGCCAGTTCGGCCATCATGACGTAGAGGTCCCGCTGCACCGCGATGAGGATGTCCTTGGTCCGCTGGCTGGTCGCCAGCGCGCGGGCCAGCCCGAGGCAGGAGGTAGCCTCGTCGAGGGTGCCGTAGGCCTCCGGCCGGGGCGCGTACTTCGGCACGCGGCCGCCCAGGAGGTCGGTGTAGCCCTGGTCGCCTTTGCGTGTGTAGAACATCGCCGTCGCTCCCTCCGCTGTCGTCCAGCCCGATTGTGGCACATCCCCTGCCAGGCGGCGCGCGCCGGGCTAGCGGTCGGCGCCGGTGCCGGCGAGGGCCGCCGCGCCGAGGAGGAGGAGCGCCCCGGCGAAGAGCCAGGCGGCGGGGTCGGACGCGCCCGCCAGCGGCCAGGCCCACCAGTCGCGCTCCACGCCGGGGCGCACGCCGAACATGGCGGTCAGGAGGACGAAGCCGACCGGGAGGATCGGGGCCGCGTGCGGGCCGACGAGGCGGCGGCCGAGGAGGGTCAGCCCCACGTAGCCGAGCGCGTTTCGCCCGGCGGCAGGGGCCGTGTCGCTCACGTCCGCTGCCCAGAGCAGCCCGCAGGCCCCGAGGGCCAGCGCGGCCACCGCCAGGGCGTAGGCCGTGTCGAGCAGCCGCATCGGCCGGCAGGCGACGGCCTCCGCCCGCGGGTCACCCGCCCCGAGCGCGTAGGCCACGACGGTCGCCACCGCGAGGGGGAGGAGGAAGGCGAACGGCAGGGCCAGGGTGCTCCCGACGCGCAGGCTGGGGATCGGGAGCGCCAGGTCGCCGGTCAGCAGCAGGCTGGCCGCCAGCGCCAGGGCGACCGCGACGCAGGTGCGCGCCCGCCGCACGCGGAGCCACAGCGTCATTGGGTGGGCTCCAGTGGTGGCCTGACCCCGCAGGCGCGCATGGCGGCCAGGTTGCCCGCGAGCCAGGCCCGCTGCTCGTCCGGCGGCAGCGCGCGCACCGCCGCGACGGTCGCGAGGATCTCGACTCCGTTCACGTGGGTGCTCGCATAGCGCTCTGGCGGCACCCCGGCGACATCGACGAGCCAGGCGATGACGTAGGCGCGCGCCTCGAAGCCAAAATAGGGAACCTCGCTCTTGAGGGCGCAGGGCGGCACCGGCGGTAGCACGCCACGCGCGAGGGACAATACGATCTCCTCCTCGTTGTCCGACCGGATTATGACTCTGCCGGTGCTCGACGGGAGCGACTCTGACCACTCCTCGCTAAACCTGGCCGGGAGAGGGACCCCAGCCGCCTGCCAGACGGGCGCCACCTTTGCCACCACGCGGGCGGCGGTGGCCAGCCGCGAGCGGTGCTCGGGCCAGACGCAGACCTCCGGTGGGCCTGGGGCGCAGACCAGCACCGACGGATCGCGCGGCACGGTCGGGTTGGAATCCATCCCGCGCACGAGCCAGAGGCCGGCCGCGATGCCCAGCGCGGCGGCGAGCGGCGCCAGGCCGAACTGAACCCGGGCGAACGGCTGCCGCAGCAGCACGAGGGCAGCCACGAGGAAGCCGGCCACGACCGTGAGCGCGCTGGCGACGGCCCGCGGGGCGAGATCCGAGTCGATCGCGCAACAGCCGGCCCAGGCCCCTGTCGGGAAGTCGAGCCAGACCGGGAGAATGGCGGCCGGCAGCGCCATCCAGGTGAACATGAGGAGGAAGGCAGCCGGCACCGCCACCACCGGGCGGAGGCGCAGGCCGATGGCGAAGCCGAGCAGCGCCTGCGCTGTGACGACGCAGGTCTCCACGCCGACGACCCGGAGGTCCGGCCAGGCGAGCACGCCCGCATCCGCGAACCGGATTGCGATCGCGGCGCCGAGCGCCCCGAGCCCGGCGACCAGGACCGGCGCCAGCGACGCCCCTGCTACCACGACCGCCGGGCGTGCGTGGGGCAGCCCCCACCAGCCGGCACGGTGCAGGCGGCCGCCTTCCCAGGCACCGAAGGCTGCCACCGTCGGGCCGATGACCGACACCGTCCAGCCGGCCACGGACGTCAGCGCCAGCGGGTAGGGGTCGTAGGTCGCGGGGTAGATGATGCGGGCGTAGCCCATGGCGACCAGGGCTAGGATCGGCCCGAGCCAGGCGGCCGGGCTGATCCGTAGGATCGTCTGGACGGCCATCAGCGCTCCCCCGTCACGATCTGGGCGTAAGCCGCCTCGGCGGGGCGCGCCCCGCCGCCCGCGGGGGCCAGACCCATGAACTCCGCCACCGTACCCACGAAGCGGATGACGCCGTCGTCGAGCACCACCACCGTGTCGAACAGGTCGGTCAGGTCATCCACCTGGTGGGTGGACACGACGACCGGGCGCTCCGGGGGGAGGGCTGCGAGCAGCTCGCGGAAGCGCGCGCGCTGTGCCGGGTCAAGGCCGGCCGTCGGCTCATCCAGCAGCAGCACCTGCGCATCATGGACGAGAACCTGGGCGAGCCCGACCCGGCGGAGCTGCCCGCCAGAGAGGGTCGAGGTCTTGCGCTCCGCCAGGTCGCTGAGAGCCACCTGGCGGAGCGCCGTGGCAGCGGCCGCCCAGGCCTCGCGCCGGCTCAGCCCCTTCAGCCAGCCGGCGTAGGCCACCTGCTCCTGCACCCGCAGCCCGGGCACGGCGTGAATCTGCTGCGGCATCCAGCCGACCGCCCGCCGGTAGGCGGCGCGATCCCGGCCGCGCGACGGGCAGAGGTCCCCGAAGCGGACTCGACCGCTCGAGGGGCGGAGGGCGTCGGCGCCCAGGGCCAGCAAGGTGGACTTGCCGGCCCCGTTCGGCCCCAGCAGCACCGTCCGCCCCGGCGGCACCTGCCAGGTGAAGTCGGTCAACACCGGGCGCGGAGAGCGGCGGTAGCGGAAGCTCACCTCTTCGAAGGACAGCTCCACGGCGGCGCCCCACTCTCCAGGGTTGTAGATCAGTAACTCACCATGAAGCCGTCAGGATACCTCGTCGAGATTGAGTACAAGTAGCACCCACCATGATCCGCGCAGTTGGATATGTCAGATACTTTGAACCAGTACTCCCCTGGGTCCTTCATCTCTCCCCAGTACAGATAGACCAAGTTGTAGCACGTCCCCTCACGAGTTCCTTTGGATTCATCGAACCATCCAGGAACATGTCTTCGCAGCTCGAGGCCGATACTGTCCGAAGGATCTGGGGCCTGATCGCGGCAGGCGTATATCCCAGCCATGGTACCTGCCGCGTCATTGTGATTGTCCCACCAACGGCGGGTCTCAAAACCGACCCTGACGTTCGAGAGATATGACGTCCAGCTTCCCTCAGCGGATGCTGGGATAGCCAGAACAACGAGCACTGCGAGCACCACGAGCGGTACGACTAGAAGCTGCCTGCGTGCCATCGCGCACTTCCCGCTGCTGAACGCCCTCCGGGGCTCATAAGGACGGAGAGATCATCGGCGATCGTAGCCGCCGCGGCGACCTCTTGACACCAACACCAAACTGCCGGCGTCGTTTCATCCGGTGTACGGAGGGCCTTGTTCTCCTGAGGGCCGTTGGGCCCGATGTCACTGATGATCTTGAATTGCATCATAACTGACAAAGACAGGTACGTCAATTCCTTTTTTTCTATCTCATCAGCACTCAACCGAAAACACGCGTAACTCGTCCTGCCTCCCCATGCAGATGCCGGGCAGGCCCGCCCGCCAGGTGCTACACTCAACACCACGGGATGTGGGCACCGAGGTGCCGTGCTGGCTGGGTGCGGCAAGGCGGGCTGGGGACGACCGCCGGTGCCGGCCCGAGGAGCGTTGTGCTGGAGAGGAATACGACCATGGTGGCGACCGTGCGGGCCGTGACGCCGGGCAGCGAGGCGGCGCGGGCGCTCGAGGCCGAGCTGCGCTGGCGGATCAGCGGTGAGGTGCGCTTCGACCAGTACTCCCGGATGCTCTACAGCACCGACGCCAGCAACTACCAGATCGAGCCGGTCGGTGTGGTGCTGCCGCGCACGGTCGACGACGTGCGCGCCACGATCGAGCTGGCCGCCAAGCACGGCGTGCCGATCCTGCCGCGCGGCGGGGGCAGCAGCCTGGCCGGACAGACAGTCGGCGCAGCGCTCGTAGTCGATACCTCCAAATACCTCAACCAGATTCTGGAGGTTGACCCGAGCGCGCGGGTGGCTCGTGTGCAGCCCGGTATCGTCCTTGCCCAGCTCAACGCCAAGCTGGCCCGCTACGGTCTGATGTTCGGCCCCGACCCGGCCAGCTCCGACCGCGCCACCATCGGCGGCGTCGTCGGGAACAACGCCTCCGGTTCCCACTCGATTCTCTACGGCATGACCAAGGACCACGTCCTGGCCGCGCACGTCTTCCTCTCCGACGCCACCGAGTTGACCTTCCGCGCCCTCACGCCCGATGAGGTGGCCGCCAAGGCGGCGCAGGACACCCGCGAGGGGCGGCTCTACCGCGCCCTGCTCAGCCTGCGCGAGCGCTACGGCGCCGCCATCCAGCGCGACTTCCCGCGCCACTGGCGCCGCGCCACCGGCTACAGCCTGCCCGAGCTGCTGGTCGAGGACGGCTTCAACCCGGCGCGCCTGCTGGCCAGCTCCGAGGGGACGCTGGCCCTCGGCGTCGAGTACACCATCAACCTCGTGCCGCGGCCGACGCGCACCGCGCTGGTGCTCTTGCAGTTCGACGACCTGGTGCGCGCCATGGAGGCCACGCCGACGATCCTGGAGTGCGAGCCGTCGGCGGTGGAGCTGATGGACCGCATGCTCATCTCGCTCACCCGCCAGCAGCCGGGCTACGCGCGGCAGATCTCCTTCATCAAGGGTGACCCGGACGCGATCCTGGCCGTCGAGTTCTACGGCGAGAGCGAGGCGGAGCTGCGCGCCAAGGTCGAGCGCCTGACCCGGCACCTGACCGAGCAGGGCGTGGTGCAGGACCCGCTGCCCGTCTACGACCCGAAGCAGCAGGCCGACGTCTGGTCGGTACGCAAGGCGGGCCTGGGTCTGCTGATGAGCATCAAGGGCGACGCCAAGCCGATCGCCTGCATCGAGGACGTCTCCGTCCCGGTGGAGCACCTGGCCGAGTACGTCCGCGAGATCCTGCGGCTGGTGGCGGAGCACGGCACCCGCGCGGCCTTCTACGCCCACGCCAGCGCCGGCTGCCTCCACGTCCGCCCGCTGGTGAGCCTGAAGACGGCCGCCGGGGTGCGGACGATGCGGGAGCTGACCGAGGCGGCGGCGGACCTGGCGATCAAGTTTGGCGGGGTGATGAGCGGCGAGCACGGCGACGGGCTGGCCCGGGGCGAATTGAACGAGCGGATCTTCGGCCCCGAGCTGTACCAGTGCATGCGTGAGCTGAAGGCCGCCTTCGACCCGGACGGGCTGATGAACCCGGGAAAGATCGTCGACTGCCCGCCGATGACTGAGAACCTGCGCTACGGCCCGGATTACCGCACGCTGGAGCCGAAGACGCACCTGAGCTTCGCCCGCGAGGGGGGCTTCGCAGCCGCGATCGAGATGTGCAACGGGGCCGGGGTCTGCCGCAAGGTAGGCAGCGGCACGATGTGCCCCTCCTACATGGCGACGCGCGACGAGCACGACACGACGCGCGCCCGTGCCAACGCACTGCGCGCCGCGCTGTCCGGCCGGCTGCTGTCCCACAGCCAGCTCACCGCCAAGGAGACGTACGACGTCCTCGACCTCTGCCTCTCCTGTAAGGCGTGCAAGACCGAGTGTCCCTCCAGCGTGGACATGGCGAAGATCAAGACCGAGTTCCTGGCGCAGTACTACGAGGCGCACGGCACGCCGCTGCGCGCCCGTGTCTTCGGCCATATCCACACCATGAACCGGCTCGGCTCGCGCGTGGCACCGCTGGCGAACTTCATGCTGCGCAGCCCACTTGGGGACGTGGGCAAGCGGGCGATCGGCGTCCACCCGAAGCGGGAGATCGCGCCCTTCGCGCGCCAGACCTTCGAGGAGTGGTTCCGCGCTCGCCAGCCGAGCGCGCCGCTCGGCACGCGCGGGGTGGCGGTCTACTACCACGACACCTTCACCAACTATAACTACCCGGAGATCGGCAAGGCGGCGGTGCGCCTGCTGGAGGCGGCCGGGTACACGGTGGAGATCGTGCGGCAGCGCGCCTGCTGCGGCCGGCCGATGCTCTCCAAGGGGCTGGTCGACGGGGCGCGCAAGCTGGCACGCCGGAACGTCGAGGCGCTGGCCGACTACGCGCGCCGCGGGGTGCCGATCGTCGGCACCGAGCCGAGCTGCATCCTGACGCTGCGCGACGAATACGCCGACCTCCTGCCGGACGATCCTGCGGTGGCGCAGATCGCTGCCAACAGCTTCATGATCGACGAGTTCCTGGCACGGCTGGCCGAGAACGGGGAGCTGGACATCACGTGGCGCGAGGATCCGGGGCCGAAGGTGCTCTTCCACGGCCACTGCCACCAGAAGGCGCTCATCGGCGTCGGGCCGTCGATGGCGGTGCTGCGGGCCGCCGGCTGCGAGGCGGAGGAGAGCGGCGCGGGCTGCTGCGGCATGGCCGGGTCGTTCGGCTACGAGGCGGAGCACTACGAGGTGTCGCGCAAGATCGGCGCGGAGCGGCTCTTCCCGAAGGTGGAGGCGCAGAGCGCGGGGACGATGATCGCCGTCGCCGGTGTCTCCTGCCGGGAACAGATCGGCCACTTCACCCACCGCCGCCCGCTGCACATCGCCGAGGTTCTGGCTACCCGCCTCGCCCCCGCCGTCCGCCCCGCGGCGACCCAGGCGGCAGATTGAGCCGGGCGGCGGTCTCTGTCGTGTGCCGGCAGAGGTGGGCCTCATCGAGCGCACGCGGTCGGTACGGGCCCGGGGCTGAAGCCGCCGGGCTGACCACGAATGCCGGCTGATGATGTTTTACAACTAATTCGGATCATGCCTGCCTGGGCACATCGGTGCGTGCGGAGCGCTCAGCGCAGCGTTTGCCGTGTCCCGTCGCACCTGGCAGTGGTCCTCGGAGAGATCGTCCGATTAAGTTGTGAAACATCATAAGCCGGCTGGGGCAGAACAGAACTCACACCCCGGCATTCGGTCCCGCCGCTCGGCGCGTGCCCGGGGCTAAAGCCGCCGGGCTGAAAACGGAAAGCCCACTGAAGGGGCTGTAATGGCGACATCCAGGCGTATCCGCCTCGGCATCCCAGCGGACACAGCGTCCCCAGTCCCTTCAGTGGACTTCGCCTGGTCAGCCCGGCGGCTTTAGCCCCGGGCACCTACCTGGCCGTTGGACACCGTACTAGCAGCATCTGAGCCCTGCGGGATTCCAGCCGGCTTCAGCCGGCTTTCGTGGTCAGCCCGGCGGCTTCAGCCCCGGGCCCGTACTGCCGCTGGGACCCCCTCCCGGCCGACCCCATATGCCGGATCAGTCCGTCGTCTCGCCGAGGGCGATGGCGAGGAGCTCGGCGGCGACGGCAGTGCTGCCGCCGGAGGGGTCGAGGGCGGGGTTGAGTTCCACCCAGTCGAGCGAGCGGATCGGCAGGTCGGAGTCGCGTAGCATGCGCAGCAGGCGCGCTGCCTCGCGGAAAGTCAGGCCGCCGTACACACGGGTGCCGGTCCCCGGCAGCAGCAGCGGGTCGAGCACGTCGAGGTCGAAGCTGACGTGGACGGCGTCGGCGCCGGAGGCGCGGAGGCGGTCGATGGCGTCGGCGATGGTGGCGTCCAGCCCGCGGTCGTCGATGTGTGCCATCGTGGCGTAGTGAATGGTTCCTTCGGCCAGCCAGGCGCGCTCGCCGGGGTCGAGATCGCGCAGGCCGAGCATGACGGTGTCCTCGGGGCGGATCGGCGGCGTCTCCGCGAAGAGGTCGGTCAGCACCGACGGGCCGCGGCCGAGCGCGGCGGCCAGCGGCATGCCGTGGACATGGCCCGAGGGGCTGGTCTCGGGGGTGTTGATGTCGCCGTGGGCGTCGATCCAGAGGACGGCCAGCCGCTCGGCGGTGGCGGCGGCGCCGGCCAGTGTGCCGAGGGAGAGCGCGTGGTCCCCGCCGAGCGCCAGCGCCAGCGCGCCGTCGCGGATGGCGTCCGCCACGGCCGAAGCGAGCGGTGGCATCGACGCGGCGATCTCGTCGAGGTACATGGCCTCGCCCGGGCGCCTGCGGCCGTCAAGCGGTTCGTCACCGGCTTGCGGGGCCGGGATCGTGATGGCTGGGCGTAGGCGGTTGAGCAGGTCTGGGAACCCGCGGCGGATCAGGCGCGCGCGGAGGGCGTCGTCCAGCGCAGCCGCGCCAAGCTCGACCCCCGCGCGTACGGCGCCGAGCGCCAGCGGGAAGCACACTGGCTGGATCGGCCCCGCCTTCAGGCGGTTGGTCGTGGCAACGGCCTCGCGGATCCTGTCGCTCTCCACTACATCGTCTCCGGCGCGGCGATGCCGAGCAGGCCCAGTCCGTTGGCCAGCGTCTGGCGCGCGGCGGCGACCAGCGCGAGTCGGGCCGAGCGCTGCGGCTCCTCCGCCTGCAGCACCGGGCAGGCGCGGTAGAAGTCGTTGAAGCGCTTCGCCAGCTCGTACACGTAGTTGGCGATGACCAGCGGCTTGTACTCCGCGGCGGCTCGCTCGACCTCGCTCGGGAAGATGGCGACCTGCTGGATCAGGTTGATCTCCTCCGTCGTGAGGTCGGTGAAGGTCAGCCCCTCGGTCGGGATCTGGTCGACCTTCTCCAGGATGCGGCAGGCACGGGCGTGGGCGTACTGGATGTAGGGGGCAGCGTGCCCCTCAAAGGAGAGGGCCTCCTCGATGTCGAACACCAGCACGCGGTTGTTGTCCCGCATGAGCATGCCGTACTTCATGCTGCCCAGGCCCACATCGTTGGCGATGCGATCCTTGACCTCGTCCGGCAGGCTCGGGTTCTTCTCGTCGATGATCTCCCGTGCCCGCTGCAGCACCCGCGCGGCGATGTCTTCGTACAGGACCACGTTGCCGGAGCGGCTGCTCATCGCCCCGGTCGGCAGCATGACCGTCTCGTAGCTGAGGTGGTAGCACTTCTCCGCCTGCTCGAAGCCCCAGAGCTCCATGATCTTGAAGATCTGCTGGAAGTAGAGGCTCTGGCGGACGTCCACCACCCAGATCGAGCGGTCGACGTGGTACTGCTCGAACTTCATCTTGGTCAGCGCCAGGTCCTTGGTCGAGTAGAGGGTGGTGCCGTCGGAGCGGAGGATCGGCAGGGTCCGATACGTCTCCTTCTCCAGCCCCAGCTTCTCGTCGATCTTGACCACCGGTAGCCCGTCGCTGATCTCGGCGATGCCTCGCTCCAGCAGCTCCTGGACGATCTGCCGGCCCGGCTCCTCGACCTCGCTCTCGTAGAACCAGACGTCGAAGTGGACGTCGAGCTGGTCGTAGATCCGGTGGAACTCCTCCATGCTCCAGGCCTTGGTCTCTTCCCAGAGCTGGACGAAGGCCGGGTCCTTCTTCTCCCAGAGCTGGAAGGTCTGGCGGACCTCGCGCTGCCACTCGGGCACGTGCGGCCACCAGTCCAGGTGCTCCCCGAGCCGCCGCCACCGCTCCAGGCGCTCCTCGTAGTCGGCGGCGGTGAAGGGCTGCGGCTCACCCTCGGCGGCCGGCTGCGGCGGGTTCTCGCGCACCGCCTCCAGCGACGTGGTGAGCTGCTTGCCGACGATCGGCCAGAACTTCTTGATCGTCTCGTCGTCGTAGAAGGCGTCGGTCTTGATCTCGCGCGCGTTGGCGATCTGCCCGAGCAGGTAGGCGACATCCTCGCCGACCTTATGCTCGCGCCAGAGCTCTTTCATCATGCGGTCGACCGCCTCGCGGAAGGTGGCGTCGTTGCGGGCCAGGTCGTTGAGCAGGTCGACCACGTCCTGGCGGTAGTTCAGCCGCTGATCGGCCTCGGTGTAGATCTCGCCCAGCCAGCGGCCGCGCTGCGCCCGCGGCGGCTCCTCGCCCTGGTGGAACCGCTGGTAGCACCACAGCGTCTTGATGACGTGCAGGCCGATGTCGCCGATGTAGTTCGCCTGCAGCACGTCGAACCCGGCGAACTTCATGATCCGGCTGAGGGCGTTGCCGAGACAGACGTTGCGCAGGTGGCCGACGTGGAACGCCTTATGGGTGTTCGGCTGGGAGTACTCGACCATGACCCGGTCGGTCTTCGGCTCCCCGCGGCCGTAGTCCTCGCCGGTAGTGAGCACGGCGTGGACCACTTCATTGCTGAAGCGGTTGGTGTCGAAGCCGATGTTGATGTAGCCGTTGACCGCCTCGACGCTGGCGAAGCCGTCGGCCGCCCGCAGCCGCTCAGCCACCTGCTCGGCGATCGCCTGCGCGCGCTGGCGGACCAGCTCCTGGGTGCGGCGCTTGGCTTCCTTCTTGGAGAGTCCCTCAAGCTCGGCGGCGGCCTCCGCCGTCACCAATTCGGTGGCGATCTGATAGCTGACCGAGGCGGAGGTGCCCCAGACGCCGGCGAAGGGGATGGCGCGCATGTCGAACTCACGCCGGCCGTAGCCGAGCTCCTCCAGCGCGTCGTTGATCAGCGCGGCGGCCCGCCGCTCCTCAGTCTGAAACGTCGTTACCATCGCGGGCTCCTGTTAGTGTTGCGTATTGCGTGTTCCGTATCGCGTAGTGCGCACTGAGTGTTCCGCCGTGCGTCAGGCGTTCCCCTTGCTCCCGGCCCCTCTTGGGCGGAGCCCACCAGGGGCGAGGGGAGGTGTACGCACTACGCACTACGCAGTACGCAACACGGAACACGCAACTCGCCCTACGCCTTACGCACGACGGATGACGTATCCTCCACCGGCTGCGCGCGCCAGCCACGGCGCTCGGCCCAGTAGCGATTGGCGCGGTGCAGGCTCTCGAACGTCCCGGCGTCGGTCCAGAACCCTTCCAGTTCGACCCAGCGGAGGAGGCCGTCTTCCAGGTAGAAGTTGTTGACGTCGGTGATCTCCAGCTCCCCGCGATCCGACGGCTCCAGGCGCGCGATGTAGTCGAAGACGCGTGCGTCGTAGATGTAGAGGCCGGTGACCGCGTAGTTGCTGGCCGGCTCGCGCGGCTTCTCCTCGATGCGGAGGATGCGCGTCGGGTCGTTCGGGTCGAAGCGGGGGCACCCGAAGCGGTGCGGGTCGGGCACCTTGGCGAGGAACAGGAGCGCGCCCCCCGTGAATGACTCAACGGCCGGGCGGATATCGGCGTCGGTCGTGTTGTCGCCCAGGATGACGCAGATATCGTCGCCATCCGCGAAGTCCTCGCACAGGCTGAGCGCCTCGGCGATGCCGCCCTCGTTCTCCTGGTAGGTGTACTCAAGGTGGCGCACCCCCAGGTGCTTGCCGTCGCGCAGGACGCGCAGGAAGTGCCCCGCGTGTGGACCGCCAGTGACGACCATGATGTGGTCGATCCCCGCGTTTACCAGGGTCGCGATCGGGTAGTAGATCATCGGCTGGTCGTAGATCGGCAGCAGGTGCTTGTTGGTCGCGTGGGTCAACGGATAGAGCCGGCTGCCTAATCCTCCCGCTAGGACGATCCCCTTCATCGCGGCGTGTCCCCCGTCCGTCGCGTGACGGCGCTCTCGCGCCTCGCTCGCTGTCGGATACGGTCGGAGCCGGCGCAGACCCCCCTGCACCGGCTTCCCGGTCCGCTCCTGAGTATAGCACCGGGCCGATGACGGGCCCGAGCGGCCTAGAACGGCGCTGGAACGCCGACCTCGTCGCCGAGGGCGCGCAGCTCGGCCAGCACCTTTGGGTGCACCGGGATGCCGTTGGCGCGGCGGTCGGCCTCGGCCAGGTCCTCCGGGTCGCCGGGGACGTAGACGCGTGGCTGGCCCTCGACCGGCTCGGCCGCGCGCAACTCGGCCAGCATCTGGTCGATCTCGGCCAGGAACTCCTCCTCCGGGCGGAAGGCGTCGATGCGCCAGGCCATGAAGGCGTGGCCGATGTTCGCCGGCCGGGGCGGCACGGTGCGCGACCCGGCGACGTAGCGGCTCCAGGCCGCGCCGGCCAGTTGCCCGCAAAGCACCTCGACTACGAGGGCCAGCGCGTACCCCTTGTGGCTGCCCAGCTCCCGCGTGGCGCCGAGCGGGGTCAGCGCCACGGCCGCGAAGGGGTCGGTGGTGATGTTCCCCTCGGCGTCGAGGGCCCAGCCCCACGGGATCGGCTTCTCCTCTCGCCGGGCGATCTCGATCTTGCCCCAGGCGACGGTGCTGGTCGCCAGGTCGACGACGATCGGCCGCTCACGACCGGCGGGGATGGCCACCGCGATCGGCGCCGTGCTCAGGTACGGCTCGCGGGCGAAGGTGGGGATCACGAGCGGGGTGGCGTTGGTCATCGCCACGCCGCACAGCCCCTCCTCCAGCGCCATCATGGCGTAGTACCCGGCGATGCCGAAGTGGTTGCTGTGGCGTACCGTGGCCATGCAGAGGCCGGTCTCGCGCGCCTTCTCGATGCAGCGGCGCATGGCGCGGTAGGCGGCCGGGTGGCCCATGCCGTTGTCGGCGTCGAAGGCGATGGTGGCCGGGGTCTCGGTGATGACCCGGAAGTTCGGCGTGAGGTTGATCAAACCCTTCCGCAGCCGCTCGGCGTAGTAGCCGAGGCGGGGGACGCCATGCGAGTCGATGCCGCGGATGTCGGACGCGATCAGCACCTCGGCGGTGATGGCCGCCTCGTCACGGCTCAGCCCGAATCCGACCAGCACATCGGCCGTGAACTGCTGCAGCACCGCGGCGTCGACTCGCACGTTCGGCTCGCCCATTCGATCTCCCCCCGTTCTCCGCGGGTTCCCACGACCGGATCTCCGTGCTGCGCATGATACCGCGCCCCGGAGCCGGTCGCTGCAACGGGTCTGTCACGCGGTGCCCCACTTCGGTGGTTCCTTTGCCATGGTGCCTGTTCTAGACTGAGAGACAGTCGTCCCGTCTGGGCACGCGGCGTGCCGCTGCGAGAGGAGTACGCCGCTCGGGCACAGGATAGGAGCATACGCGATGATCGGAACGGTGATCGTCCCACTGGATGGGTCGGAGTTAGCGGAAGAAGCGCTGCCCTTCGCAGCGGCTATCGCCGAGCGCTCCGGTGCCCCGCTCCACTTGATGCGTGTCATCGCGCCCGACGAGCCCGCGTCGGCGGAGGAGGAGGCGCGCACCTACCTGCGCGGCAAGGCCCGTAGCTATGGCGACCGCGTGCAGATCTCGATCCGCATCGGCGACGCGGCCGAGCAGATCGTCGACGGCGCCGAGGAGATGATCGACCCGGTCATCGTCATGACCACGCGCGGCCGCAGCGGGATCGGCCGCTGGATCTACGGCAGCGTGGCCGAGCGGGTGGTGCGTGGGGCCGGCGTTCCGGTGCTCCTGATCCGCTCCGGGATGGCACAGCCCGAGGGCGGCACTTTCCGCCGGATCATGGTGCCCCTTGACGGCTCCGCCTACGCGGAGGCCGCGCTCTCCTACGCCGTGCAGATCGCGCGCGCGTTCGACGCGGAGCTGTCGCTGGTGCGTGTGGCCGAGACGACCCAGATCTACGCGATGCTGACGCCGCCGGCCCAGACCCCGCCCGCCGTCGAATCCCTGAACGAGGTCGTCGCCCAGCTCATCGCCGACGCCAACGCATATCTGGCCAAGGTGGGCGAGCGGCTCCAGGGCGAGGGGCTGCGCGTGCGTACCCAGACGCTGGAGGGGATCGCGGCCGAACAGCTCCTAGCCTATGAGCAGGAGGAGGACATCGATCTGGTCGTGATGGCGACGCACGGCCGCAGCGGCTTCAGCCGGCTTGTCTTCGGCAGCGTGGCCGAGCGGGTGCTGAAGCTGGGCAAGACGCCGGTCATGATGGTGAAGCCCAAGGGGGCGATCGCCGAGTCGGGCGACGCGGGCAACTAACCACCGCTCTCGATCGCACACGTTGTGGCGGCCACGTGCCGGCCGCCACACCCCCTAGACCCGGGCGATGGTGATGATCTCCCGGCTCGTCTCGGTGAACGGCGCGCGGGACCAGTCGCCGTACTGGGCCTCGATCCGGAATCCTGCCTCGGTGAGGAACGCGGCCAGGGTGTCGGCGTCGAGGAAGCGCAGGTCTGCGCGGTCCTCTCGCAGCACGGTGCCGTCCCGCTCGCTGGTAATCTCAACGAGCGTGACCACGTCGCCAACAACCGCCTCCACCCTATAGGAGACGCGGAGCGGCCGGCCCGCCGGATCGACGACATCGATTGGATGGTCCGACGTCCAGGTTTCCCACTCGCGGACCAGCGGGTTCCGGGTCTCGAACGCGAAGCGTCCGCCTTCGACCAGCGCGCGGCGGATCGCCGCCAGCGAGGCGCGCAAGTCGTCATCGTCGACCAGACACTGGAAGGCGTGGCCGGTCATCACGGCGAGGTCGAACTCGTTCGACCATGGCATCGCCGCCGCCTTGCCTTCCCACCACTCGATATCGGTCCGCCTCCGTGCCAACCCGAGCATCGCACGGTCCGGGTCCACCCCGCACAGCCGGCCGGTGTGCCCGGCATCCCGCGCCTGGTGCAGCAGCGTGCCCGTCCCGCAGCCGACATCGAGCACCGCCCGGGCCTCCATGACGAGGCCAAGGTAGAACTCGTCGCTCGGTCCCCACGGGTTGAGCACGTTATAGAGGGCCGCTGTCTCCTCATCCGAATAGCGCACCGCAACCCCTCCTCCAACGGTCGCGCGGGCCCGGCGACGCGCAGACACGGAGCCGGCCGGCGCGGGTATTGATCTACACGGTGTCGTGGGCTGCCGTATACACAGCGTCTCGTCGCGGGTGGCGAACCGACCCTGGCCCGGCGGCTCAATCATCCGGTGGGCCGGAGGCCGGTCGCTCGCGGTCTGCCGGCTGCACCTCGCGCGTCTCCTCCGCCGGGGAGTCCGCGCCGCCGTGTTCGTCCCCCGCCCTTGAGCCGCTCCGACCCATACCGGGCGGCGGAGGCGGCGGTGCGGGCGGCGCCAGGCTCGTGACGGGAGCCCTCTCCTCGGGCGCGGACACCTGTTCAAACGCGGCTCGCCCCTCGCCGCTGGCGAGATAGACCAGCACCGCGATCGCGGCCACGGTCCAGACCGGGAAGCCGAGCAGGGCCGGGATTGCCAGCACCATCGCCCCGATCCGCGACCAGCGCTCCTGCAGGAGCAATCCCCAGCCGACCAACGCCGAGCCGATGGCGAAGGCCAGAAAGAACCCGAAGAGCAGCAGCACGAAGAAGAGCCCGCCGACCGCCTCGCTGGGGCGACTCGCGGTGAAGAGCATGGCGGGCGTGAGGAACACGAGCACGACACAGGTCGCCAGCAAGCACACCGCGGCGGTGGAGAACTCGTACAGCGCGATCAACGTGACGCCGGTCGGTCGCGGCTCCCTGCGGCCCATCGCTCCACTCCTCGTTCTCCCATGGCTGCGCCCAGCGCGCCCGCGCCACACCATAGCACGCTCCGGGGCGTGTGGCCGGAGGATCCAGCGCGGAGGCCGGGTAACGGGGCGCGGGCGGTCTCGGTTCGCCGCGTGGTAGGAGGGTTGAGGGCGGTGGTCGGTGCCCGGGGGGTTACCCCCGGGCACGGGCGGGCGCGGGCCGACCACGGTGCCGGATCCGTTCACCGCGCAGGCGACCACGCTCGGCCCGCGCCCCGGTGCACAGACCGCGGTGCGGGAGCCGGTCGCCGTCGGTGTCTCACTGCGGCAGACGGTTCAGGCGAGTTCCTCGGCCAGTGCGACGATGATGCCCGCAGGGCCCCGCATGTAGCAGAGGCGGTACATGTTGTCGTACTGGACTACCTCGCCGATGAGTTCGGCGCCGATGGCGCGCAGGCGGGCGACGGCGTCGTCGACGCTGTCGACGGTGAACATGACGCTTCGGAGGCCCGGCGCGTTCGGTGGTGCGATCGCCGGTTCGACCTCGATCAGTTCCGGGTTGTGGAACTTCGTCAGCTCAAGCCGCCCCTGCCCGTCCGGAGTGCGCATCATGACGATGTCGATCTGGACACCGTCGATCGCATTGACGCGGTCCACCCACGGGCCCTCGACGTGCATCTCGCCTTCGACCGTCATGCCGAGTGCGGCGAAGAACGCGGTAGCATTTGTCAAGTCGTCAACGACGACGCTGACATGGTCCAATCTGGTAATCATCATGCCGCCAAGTCTACCACGAGCGGAATCCGGGGGTGCGAGCCCGACCGTGCTCGGGGTGGGATGTCGTTCGCTGAGGTGGTGTTTCGCGGGCGCCGTCCGCCTGAGTTCGCTATGGGAGCACCGGGTTCTCGTCCGAATCGGCATCCATCTCCCCTGATATGTGAGCATCTTCTTAGGTCTGCTGGGCGTCGTGTTCATGTAGCGGGACTTTCCTGCGGTACGGTAAGCGGCTATACTCAGGAATGATTGTTGTTTGGTAAAGCCGGGGCGGCCCGCGGGCGCGGTCGTCGTGACCCGGCGGAATGGAGTCGGAGAAGAACGATGATGACCATCATGCGTTTCGCAGCCGCGGCCATGACGACGGCCACGCTCGGGCGCTGGTGGTCGAGTTCTTCGAGCCGGGGCTCCAGTAGTCCCAGTAGTTCTTCCAGTGGGAGTGACGTGACGATGCTGGAGAGAACGCTGCGGCTGGAGGTACCCGGTGAACGACGTGATCCGACTCGCGCTTGATCTCGATGGTGTTCTAACCGAGCATCCCCGGATTCTTGCCCACGCTGCTAACGAGACTTTTGGGCTGACGCTGCCGCTGCACGCCTTCGTGGACTCGGCTGGCTGCAATGTGCCGCTTGAGATTCGGCGCTGGGTCTACGGGCCGGATGGCCCGGCGCGCCGGCTGCGGCCGGCGCCGAAGGGACGCCGCTTCGTCGAGGCCGCCCGGGCGGCGCTCGGCGCGGAGAACGTGCTTATCCTGACCGCTCGCCCTCAGGAGGCGCGGGCTACGACGGAGGAGTGGCTGCGAGAGCACGGCTTCCCGGCCTGCGCCATCAGGTTTGCCGACGACAAGGTCGCGGTCGCCCACGCACTGGGCGTGTCCCACGCGGTCGAGGACAGCGTGCGGCACGCGACGGCGTATGCCGCTGCCGGCATCCGCTGCCTGCTGCTGACGACCGACCCGAAGCCGGAGGGGGAGTCGCCCCTGATCGAGCGGGTGCCCGACCTGGCGGCGGCCTGGGAACGATTGCTCGGGGCACCGGACGAAGAGGAAGAAGTGGAGAGCGGTCCCATTCGCTACAGGATCGTCATCAGTGACGTCATCGACCCTGCCGCCCGCGCCCGGCTGGCGCGCGAGGCGGAGTTGATCGATGTCGATGGACAAGATGTGGCGGCCCTCACCGCCGCGCTGCGCGATGCCGACGCCCTGATCGTGCGCAGCGAGACGCAGGTCACGCGGGAGGTGCTGGCGGCCGGCCCCTCGCTCCGGGTTGTGGCCCGGGCGGGCACTGGAGTGGACAACATCGATGTCCAGGGCGCGACCGAGGCCGGGATCCTCGTGCTGAACGCCCCGGGCGCTAACGCCGTCTCGGCCGGAGAGCACACGATTGCGCTGCTGCTGGCGCTCACTCGCCAGATCCCGGACGCCAACGCCGCGGTCCACGCCGGTCGTTGGGAGCGCAAGCGGTTCAAGCCGTTCGACCTGCAGGGGAAGACGATCGGGATCGTTGGGCTGGGGCGGGTCGGCTCGGTCGTGGCCCAGCGGCTGCGCGCCTTCGAGACGCGCCTGATCGGCTACGATCCCTACATCGCCCGGGAGCGCTTCCAGCAGCTCGGGGTCGAGCCGGTGCCGTACGAGAGGCTGCTGGCCGAGGCGGACGTGGTCACCTTCCACGTCCCGGCCACGTCGGAGACGATCAACATGCTTGACGCCGACGCGATCGCCCGGATGAAGCCGGGGGCGATCGTGCTCAACTGCGCGCGGGGTGAGGTGGTGGACCAGGAGGCCCTGGCGGAGGCGCTCCGCACGGGGCGGGTGGCGGCAGCCGGGGTCGATGTCTTCCCGGATGAGCCGGCCTACACCAGCCCGCTCTTCGGCCTGCCCAACGTGATCCTGACGCCGCACATCGGCGGGTCGAGCCGCGAGGCGCTGGCGGCGGTCGGCGAGATGATCAGCACGACGACGCTGGCCGCGCTGCGGGGTGAGGCGGTGCCGAACGCCGTCAACCTGCCGCCGGCCTCGCTCCAGGGGCCGGAGTTGCAGCGGCTGACTCGTGTGGCCTCCGCCGCCGGACGGCTCCTCTCGGTGCTGCGGTCGGCGCGACCGGAGCGCCTGGAGGTCATCGTGCAGGGGGCGGTGCCGCTCGACGTGACGGAGCGCGTGACGGCGGCTGCGCTGGCTGAGGCGCTGCGACGCTGGACCGACCGGCGTGTCACGCCGGTCAATGCCCGGCTCGTCGCCCGGGACCTCGGCCTGGACGTCCACATCGTCACCGGGAATGCCGACCCCGCGCTCGTGCCCGAGTTCGCTTTCGAGGTCGACGGCGACGACCCTCACCGGGTCACGGTCCGTTGGGACCGCAACGAGGCGGGCATCATGGAGATCGACCGCTTCTCGCTGGAGCGGCCGCTGGCGGGCGACCTGCTCATCACGCGCCACTGGGATCGCCCCGGCGTGGTCGGCCGCGTCGGCACCATCCTCGGCCGCTATAACGTGAACATCGCCGGGATGCAGGTCGGCCGGCATGAGCGGGGCGGGCAGGCGATCATGGTCCTCAACGTGGACGACATCATCCCGGAGGCGGCGCTGGCCGAGATCGTGACGATCCCCGGGATCGAGTCGGCTTACGTTGTCTCGCTCCCCTCGGCCGTGCCTGAGTCGGGGGACGCGAACGGGTGGGGCGCGGCCCGCGCCGCGCGCTAGTCATCCGAAATGGAGACGGCCGCGACGGGTTGCCCAACCCGTCGCGGCCGGTCTGCTTCGCCTCGTCCGGTACAGGGGCTACGGGGCGATGCGGATCACCTGGCCCATCTCGGCCAAGACTCCGAAGTTGGACACGTAGATCGCGCCGTCGGGACCGAGTGCCACGCCGGTCGGGGCGACGAGCCCCTCGCTGGCGATCTCGGTCTGCGTCCCGTCGGGCGCGACCTGGATCAGCGCTCCGGTCGGCAGTTCGCCGGTCGCCTCGCTGGCCAGGAGCCCATCCCGTGCGATTTCGAGCACGAACAGGCTGCCGTCCGGCGCGAACGCCAGGTCGATGATGTTGGTGAAGCCCTCGGCGTAGACCAGCGGTTCCTCACCCGGCACGACGCGCCAGACGCGGGCTGCCCCCGGCACGAAGGGGAATCCGGTCAACTCCCCGACATAGAGGGCGCCGTCCGGGCCGTAGGTGACCGTGTCCGGCACGGCATGCATCGGGATCTGCGTCCCCGGCGGCAACCCCAGCTCCGGCGGGGCATCGACCATCCGCGTGGGGAAGACGGCCACCGTCTGGATCTCCCCCTGGGCCCCGACCGCGAGCAGGCTGTTCCCTCCGGCATCGACGACGAAGAATTGGGGGTATCCGGGCACCAGGGCGTACGGGTTCGAATCGACGATGTCACCGTCGGGGTTGGCGGCCGCCTCGTACGCCGTAATATCCGGCCCCGGGTTCCACTCCTCATCGGGGAGAGTCAGGACCAGCCGGCCGAAGAGCCCACCCTCCGGACCGAGGGCCGTGCGGCCGTCCGGCGGACCGCCCCAGCCAACCACGACGGCGGTGATGCCGTTCGCCAGCGGCACCACATCGGTCGGGCCGGTCGCGAAGCTGCCGTCATCCGCGGCCAGCGAGGGGAGGTCGCTCACGATGCGCTCCTGCTCATCCGGTGTGATGCGGGTGATGGCCCCGGATTCTCCGTAGCATTCGGTGTCGCCTTCCGGATTCTCCCGGCAAGGACCGTCGCCGCCGCTCCCGGCTTCGGCGACGTAGAGCGCACCGTCGAGGCCGAAGGTCACCCCCCGCGGATTGTCGAGCCCCTCCGCGAAGACGGTGACCGTGGGCTGGGCTGATGCGCCGGCGAGGGGTAGCAGCGCACCCATAAAGCCAAGTACCGCGATGATGGACGCCAGCCGGCGCCAGGTCGGGGTAGGACGGTACCCCATGACACTCCTCCGATCCCGGTGTTCCGACGACTCCCTACCCGCACGGTGCGGTTGCACCACGGTCCACGCTAGGGACCGAAGATGAAAAGCTAAACACAATCTATACGTCTGTTACTTACTAACCTGGAAGGATCGCGGCGGGGGGAGAAGCCGTCTTCCCCCTCTTCCCTTGTGGGAGAGGGGGAGGGGGTGAGGGGTACCGAAACCCTCCACTCGGACAAAACGCCCGCCCGCGGCTTCTGCCGCGGGCGGGGGTGGAGGAGGTGATGCCGGGCGCTAGCGCCCGGTAGCGCTTAGTCCGCCGGAACCGGAGCGGTCCGGACGGCAGGTGCGTGCAAGGCTGGCTTGCGGAATCGCAGCAGGCGAAGGCCGTTGAGAACCACGATGATCGTGCTTCCCTCGTGGCCCACGACGCCCAGTGGCAGCGGCACCCGACCCATGAGGGTCGCGATCACCAGGACCACGATCACCGTGAGCGCGAAGGTGAGGTTCTGCCGGATCACCCGGCGGGCCCGGCGGCTCAGCTCGATCGCGTAGGGGAGCTTGGTCAGGTCGTCTGCCATCAGCACGATGTCGGACGTCTCCAGGGCCACGTCGGTGCCCGCGTTCCCCATGGCGATGCCGATGTCGGCCGTGGCCAGGGCCGGGGCGTCGTTCACGCCGTCGCCGACCATGACCACCATCTCCCCATTGCGCTGCATCTCGCGGATGACGGTGAGCTTCTCCTCCGGCAGCAGCCCGGCGCGCCACTCGTCGATACCGACCTGGCGCGCGATGGCCCGCGCCGCGCGCTCGTTGTCCCCGGTCAGGATGATCGTCCGCTTCACGCCGAGGCGATGCAGGTCTTCGATGACCGCCGGGACGACCGGGCGGATGACATCGGCCACCGCGATCACGCCCAGCGCGCGATCGCTGGCGATGAACATCAGGGTCTTGCCCTGTTCGCGCAGCGCATCCCCCTGCCGCCGCAGATCGTCCGGCAGGGTCACGCCCTCGCTCTCCAGGAGCGCCTCGTTGCCGATCCGCAGGGTCTGCCCACGCACCACGGCGCGGACGCCCCGGCCGGGGACCGACTGGAGTCCCGTGATCTCCTGGTCATCCAGCGACGGGATATCCAGTTCCTCGGCGTACTGCACCACGGCCAGGCCGAGCGGGTGCTCCGACAGCCGCTCGACGGCCGCCGCCAGCATCAGCATCTCCCGCTCGTCGACGCCCTCGCAGGTGATGACGTCGGTCACGCGCGGGCGGCCGATCGTCAGGGTGCCGGTCTTGTCGAAGGCGACGGTGTCGACGGCACCGACGTTCTCCAGGTGGACGGCTCCCTTGAAGAGGATGCCCTGGCGGGCGCCGTTGGCCAGCGCCGAGAGGATCGAGGCCGGCGTCGAGATGACCAGGGCACAGGGCGAGGCCACCACCAGCAGCGTCATCGCCCGGTAGAACATGTCGTGGAAGTCGCGCCCCAGGAAGACCACCGGGATGATGACCGCCAGCGCCGAGGCGACGATGACGCCGATGGCGTAGATCCCCTCGAAGGCGTCGGTGAAGCGCTGGGTGCGCGACTTCTGGCTGCGTGCCTCCTCAACGATGCGGATGATCTTGGCCAGGGTGCTCTCCTGCGCCAGGCGCTCGACCCGGACCCGCAGCAGCCCGTGGCCGTTGATCGTCCCGGCGAAGACCTGATCGCCCGGCCCTTTGCCGACCGGGATCGACTCGCCGGTGATGGGCGACTGGTCGACCGCCGACTCGCCGCTGATCACCTTGCCGTCGGCCGGGATGCGCTCGCTCGGCTTGACGATGACCGTGTCGCCGATGACGAGTTCGTCGACCGGGATGCGCTGCTCCTGCCCGTCGCGCACGACCAGCGCGTCCTCCGGGCTCAACTCCATCAGCGCGCGGATCGCGCGGTGGGTGCGGCCGAGGGCGTAGTGCTCCAGCGTGTTGCCCAGCGAGAAGAGGAAGAGCAGGATGCCGCCCTCGACCCAGCCGCCGATGGTCGCGGCGCCGATCGCGGCGGTGACCATCAGCAGGTCGATGTCGACGTGGCGCTGGAGGAGCGAGGAGATCGCCTGGCGCGTGGCGTAAAAGCCACCCGCGATGTAGGTCAGCACGTAGAAGCCGATCTGCACCTCGTGCGAGATCAGGCCGAGCCGGCCGAGCAGCCAGCCGCTGGCGAGGAAGATGAGCGTAGCGACGGTGGCGACCACCAGGTGGTAGCGGTCCCACCAGCTCTCCTCGTCCTCCTCTTTCTGCCGTGTGGGCGCCGGCGGGGCTACCTGACCGCGCACGCGCACCCCGGCATCTTCGATCGTCCGGGTGATCTCCGAGAGGCGTTCCCGGGTGCCGGCGTACTCGACTGCCAGCCGGCGGCTGGCCGGGTTGGCGCTGGTCCAGATGATGTCGTTCCGCCCGTGCAGGCGCCGCTCGATGACGCTGCCGCAGCCGCGGCAGGAGACCCCGTTCATGGCGAACACGCAGCGCTGGTAGCGCTCGCCGATTTGCACGCCGATCCGGTCGGCCAGGCGCTCGACGGTCGCCAGGGAGATGACATCGGGGTCGTAGCGGATGCGCAGGGCACGACGGTCAGCATCGAGTTCGATGGCGTCGATCCCCTTGTGCTGCATCAGGGTATCGAGCAACAAATCGGCGCAGTGCGCGCCGTTGCCGTCGATCTCGACAGGAATCGTTTGTTCTCTCATGTTCACCGCCGTTACGTCCGGACGGGCGACCGGGGCGCCGTGCCCAGTTGAGAATAAGTCCTATTCGCGCCTCAGTGTACCAACCCTTGGCCGGGCTGTCAATGAAAAATCCGTGCCAATACGCCTAAACGCGTGCCAGCTACGTGGCGTGGCGCCCGCCCGTGCCTTGGGCTTGACCGATCAAGAATAACCTGCTATAAGCGATACGCTAGTTAGAATCGAGTGGGCCCAGCGCCCCGGCAGAGGAGAGGTGGGCGATGCACCCTAGCAACGGTCTGATTGAGCGGATCGAGACGCACTGGCGGGAGCTGCTGGCGGCGCTCGAAGGTATCCCGGAGGAACACCTGCTCGCGCCCGGCGCGGTCGGAACGTGGTCGGTCAAGGATCTGCTCGGGCACATCGCGTATTGGGATGGCGAGGCGACCGCGCGGGTGCGGCGGATTCTGGCCGGGGAGCCGGCCCGCCGCCCTGGCGAACCGCACTGGCAGCGGCGCAACGCACGGGAAGCGGCGCTTCGCGCAGACTGGCCGCTCGATCGCGTCTGGAGCGAGCTGCACGACACGCATCTGGCGCTCCTGCTGGCGCTGCAGGAGGCCCGCGAGGCGGGCAAGACCATCCCGCGCAACATCATCGCCGGCTGCACCTACGAGCACTACCAGGCGCACCGCGACGATCTCCACGCCTACCGAGAGCACCTCGGCCGCTGAGCACCCGGCAGAGGAGGAGCAGAACATGCACGCAGATAACGGCCTGATCGAACGGATTGAGACGTACTGGCGGGAGCTGCTAAAGGCGCTCGAGGGCATCCCGGAGGAGCACTGGCTCGTACCCGGTGCGGTCGGGGACTGGTCGGTCAAGGATCTGCTCGTGCACATTGCATACTGGGACGCGGATGCCGACGCGCGGGTGCGGCGGATCATGGCCGGCAAGTCGCCGGAACTCCCTGAGGACTCGTCCTGGGAGGTACATAGCGTGGAGGCGGTCGCGCAGCGCGCGGACTGGTCGCTGGAGCGCGCCTGGAGCAACCTCCACGAGACCCACGCCGCGATGCTGGCGACGCTCCAGGCGGCGCGGGAGGCGGGCACGGTGATCCCGCCGGGCGTGATTGACAACTGCACCTACAACCACTACGCGGAGCACATCGCCGACCTCCACGCTTACCGGGAGCGTCTTGGCCGCTGAGCGCCCGGCGCTGCCGTCCTCACCCGCTCCGCGCTTTCCGCGACAGGCTGATCCCCTGGACTCCCGCGCCCTCGGCGTGTCCTCTCTCCCGGTGCCCGCAAGGATGCCGGTACACCCAGGGAACGGGGACGGGCGACGACGCCCGCCCCCACTCGCGGCATCGGCCGGGATGACAGCGGGAAGAGCGGCGCCGCAGGGGACAGCCGGGTGCCCGCGCACGCCCCGCCGTCGTGCCGAGGCGGTATGCTAGCGATCGAGGGCGGCGACCGCCTCGGGACGACTGGACGCGTATCGATGGGGGGAGGCGCGTGGACGCTCGCGATTCGGAGGCAGCCGCGGCGGACAACCGGCGTGGGTGGCGTTGGTTCGCGCTGCTGGGCCTCGTCTTCCTCGTCGGGGCGACCCTCCGCACGGTCCTCCTGGGCGTGCCGCCGGTCCTCCCGCTCATCCAGCGCGACCTGGGCCTGTCGTACACCGCGACCGGCCTGCTGACCGGGCTGCCGATGCTGATGATGGGCGGGGCCGCCTGGGCGTCGGGGCGCGCCATCGAACGCATCGGTGGGCGGCGCGCGGTCACCATCGGGCTTGTGCTCCTCGCGGCCGGCGCGCTGCTGCGGGCGCCCTTCACCAGCGTCGCGCTCCTTTATCTCTTCACCGCGGTGCTGAGTCTCGGGATCGCCCTGGCCCAGACGGCCGTGCCGGTGCTGGTGCGCTCCTGGTTTCCTCGCCACATCGGCCTGGCCGCCGCGCTCTACACCGACGGCATCATCGCGGGCGAGGTGCTGGCCGTCGCCTCAACCGGCCCGGTGCTGCTCGGCTGGCTTGGGGAGGATGCCTGGCGTGCCTCGTTCGTCGCCTGGGGCCTGACGGTCATCCCGGTGATCCTCCTCTGGCACGTACTGGCCCCGGCCGCAGAGCCGGCGAGCCCACGTCTGCCTCGACGCGTGGATAAGCCGCAACCTGTGGCGCCTCAACCGGACGCGGCGGGCCGGCCGCGGGTGCGCGCCTGGCACCTCGGGCTGGTCTCAAGCGGCGGCGCGGTGATCTACTTCACCATGAACAGTTGGATTCCGCCCTACAACGATGCACTGGGTCACGGCGACGCCACCGCGCTCGCCCTGACGGTCCTGAACGCGGCGCAGCTCCCCGTCAGCATTGCGCTCACGTTCGTCGCCCAGCGGCTCGCCGGGGAGCGCTGGCCGTTCATCACCGTCGGCGTGGTCGGTATCAGCGCGATCATCGGCATGACGACCACACCCCTCTCCTGGCAGCCCATCTGGGTCGGGATCCTCGGCAGCAGCTCCGTCGCCGTGCTGGTGCTCGGCACGGCGCTGCCTCCGCTCCTGGCCGGGCCGGGCGAGGTAGCGCGGCTGACGGGTGCCACGCTCACGATCAACTACGGTGTGGCCTTCGTCGGGCCGCTCTTCGGCGGCTGGCTCTGGGATCAGTTCGACCAGCCGGCGCTGGCCTTCGCGCCGGTCGTGCTGGCCGGCCTCATCCTGATCGTCCTCGGCGCGCGCCTCCCGCGCCGGGCCAAGGTGCCAGAACCGGTGCGGGCACGCCCATGACGGCGCCGAGATCGCCCCTCGCCTTCTTCCTCCTGACGTTCGCCCTCTCGGTTCCGTTCTGGCTGCTCGGCGCGTGGATCCCCACGCCGGAGGGCGCGCTCATCGGGTTGCCGCTCAGCGCGCTCCAGCTCGTCAGTCCCTTCCTGGCCGCGGTGATCCTGGTCTACCGTGAGGGTGGGGGTGCCGGTGTCCGTCGGCTGCTGGCGCGCGCCGTCAGCCCGCGTGGGATCGCCCCGGTCTGGTATCTCCCGATCCTCCTGCTGATGCCGGCGATCTACCTGCTGGCCTACGGCATCCAGCGCCTGCTGGGACGCCCGCTCCCTGGCCTCGAGTTCCCGATCGGGACGATCCTGGTGCTCTTCGTCGTACTCCTCATCGCCGCCCTGGCGGAGGAGATCGGCTGGATGGGCTACGCGACCGATCCGCTGCAGGCTCGCTGGGGCGCTCTGGGAGCGGCGATCATCCTGGGACTGGTCTGGGCGGCGTTTCACCTTGTGGCGGACCTGCAGGGTGGGCATTCGCTCGACTGGATCGCCTGGCACCGGTCCGGAGCGGTCGCGCTGCGCGTGCTGATCGCCTGGGCCTACAGCAACACCGGGCGCAGCGCCCTGGCGGCGGCGTTACTGCACACTTCCGACAACGTTGGCTGGCAGCTCATGGAGATCAACGGCGGCCTCTACGACCCGGTGATCACCACCCCGCTCACGGCCATCGCGGCCGCGACCGTCACGCTCCTCTGGGGCCCGGCCACGCTCGCGCGATTCCGCCGGGCGTAGGCGGTGATGGCCGGTGAATGGGATGCACGTGGCGGGATGTGCCAGTGGCACGGGTGTTAGGCGCGTTCGGAGGGTGGGCACGCGCCACTGCACGGGGATCCTTCCACCTCCCGCCTCGGATCCAGTCGGCAGCCGCCCGAGCCGGGTCAGGTGGGCGGGAGACGGAGCGGCCGGTATGCAGGTCTATTTCGTCAATGTCCATTACTCCCGGGCACGTGACAGGGTGCGAGATCCTGGCACCACCCTCTCCGGGCATGTGCCACCGCGCCGTCAACCTCCCGCCGAGGCCGTGCCGCTCCGGCCCTCGAAGACGGTGACCGCCTCGATGGGGAACGGCGGGGCGAGGATGTTGCCGCGCACGAACTCCTCGACACCCGGGAAGCCGGTGGCGCGGATCTGCTCGGCGGCGCGTTCCGCGTCGTACGGTGTACGACGGAACTCGACGCCCGGCCCCAGAACGACCCAGTAGGCGCCGGGGACACCCTCGTACGGCATGCCGACACTCCCGGCGTTGACCACGCGCGTCCCGTGCTGCCAGCGGTCGAACTGCATGTGCGTGTGGCCGCAGACGACCACGTCGTCGGTGACGCCGGTCAGGATGGCTCGCAGGCGCGTGCCCGGGGTGGCGACGGTGATCACCTCCTCGTCGCCGCGCGGGGAGCCGTGGCAGAAGCGGACAGTGCCCAGCCCGTTGATTGTGATCACCACCTGCTCGTCGAACGACGCCAGGAAGTCGCGTTGCGCCCGGGTGAGGTGCCCGGCGGCCCAGGCGGAAATACGCTCCAGCGGAGACGCCGTCCCCAGGTCGGGGCTCCCGGCTTGCCGATCCCAGGCGGCGACCATCTCCCGGTCGGCGTTGCCGCGGACGAAGCGTGCCCGTGGTCCCAGCGACATCAGCCGGTCGATCGTTGCGCCCGGCATCGGCCCGGCGGCGACGTCGCCGCCGACGACGATGAGGTCGACCCCGTCCTGTTCGATCTCGGTCAGGACCGCCTCCAATGCCGGGAGGTTGCCGTGAATGTCGTAGATCGCTGCGACGCGCATGGCTCGCCTCTCTGATCTTCGCGCGTTCCTGAGTCCGTGGACCTCCACTCTAGCACGTTGCCGGCCCCGATGTGGGGGCGTGCCTTGACATTTCCTGCTGGCGGGCTACGATGCGGGCGCTCAGGTGGGTTTTCGGCTGAGCTGCCGGGCTGATCCTGCCGGGATCGGCGTACTGCTCGGAGAAAAGGGGAAGTATTTCGATGAGAGATCCTCAGGAGTTGCTCGGTTCGACACGGTGGCGGCTGGCAGGGCCGTACCGCGGCGGCCGGGTGGTGGCGGTGGCTGCCGACCCTGTGGACCCGCTGACCTTCTACTTCGGTGCCTGCGCCGGGGGCGTGTGGAAGTCGACGGACGCGGGCGCGACCTGGCGCAACATCTCCGACGGCTTCTTCAAGACCGCCTCGGTCGGCGCGATCGCTGTCAGCGAGGCGGACCCGAACGTGATCTATGTCGGGATGGGCGAGTCGTGCATCCGCGGCAACGTCTCCCACGGCGACGGCGTTTATCGGTCCGACGACGCGGGTGCCACCTGGCGGCACCTGGGCCTGGCCGAGACCCGGCATATTGCGCGGGTGCGGATCCACCCGAAGAACCCGGATCTGGTCTACGTGGCCGCCTTCGGTCACGCCTTCGGCCCCAACGAGGAGCGCGGCGTCTTCCGCTCCAAGGACGGTGGGCAGACCTGGGAGAAGGTGCTCTACCGGGACGAGAACACCGGCGCCTGCGACCTCTCGATGGACCCGAACAACCCGCGCGTGCTCTACGCCGCCATGTGGGAGGCGCGGCGCTCGCCCTGGTCGCTGGTCAGCGGCGGCGAGGGGAGCGGTATCTTCAAGACGACCGACGGGGGTGATACCTGGGTCGAGTTGACCAACAACCCCGGCCTGCCCCAGGGGCTCAAGGGGCGCATCGGCGTGGCCGTCTCGCCCGCCAAGCCCGACCGGGTCTGGGCGCTGATCGAGGCCAAGGACGGCGGCCTGTTCCGCTCCGACGACGGCGGCGCGACCTGGACGCGGCTGAGCGATAACCCGGAGCTGCGCCAGCGGCCCTGGTACTACATGCACGTCTTCGCCGACCCGGTTAACCCGGATGTCGTCTACGTGCTGAACCTGCGCTTCTGGAAGTCGACCGACGGCGGCGCCACCTACATCGGCATCCCGACCCCGCACGGCGACCATCACGATCTCTGGATCGATCCCAAGAACCCGAAGCGCATGATCCACGGCAACGACGGCGGCGCCTGCGTCTCGCTCGACGGCGGGGTGACTTGGTCGAGCATCTACAACCAGCCGACCGCGCAGTTCTACCACGTCACCACGGACACCCAGTTCCCGTATCGCATCTACGGCGCACAGCAGGACAACACCACGCTGTCGATCCCGAGCTACTCCGACCGCGGCGTCATCAGCGCCGACGACACCTACCCGGTCGGCGGCGGGGAGTCGGGTTACATCGCCGTGCGGCCGGACGATCCCAACATCGTCTATGCCGGGAGCTACGCTTCCCGCATGACCCGCTACGACCACCGCAGCCGGCAGGAGGTGGACATCACCGTCTGGCCGGACGACCCGATCGGCTACGGTGCCGAGTCGATGAAGTACCGCGTCCAGTGGACCTTCCCGATCCACCTCTCGCCACACGACCCCAACGTGCTCTACGTCGGCGCCAACCACCTGCTCCGCTCGACCGACGGCGGGCAGAGCTTCGAGGAGATCAGCCCGGACCTGACCCGTGGCGAGCCGGAGACGCTCAAGCCCTCCGGCGGGCCGATCACCAAGGACAACGTCAGCACCGAGTTCTACGGCACGATCTTCGCCTTCGCCGAATCCCCGGTGCAGCAGGGCGTGCTCTGGGCCGGTTCGGACGACGGGCTGATCCACGTCTCGCGCGACAACGGGAAGACGTGGGAGAACGTCACGCCCGACCTGCCGGAGTGGGCGCTGATCTCGATCATCGAGGCCTCCCCGCACGACGCGGCCACGGCCTACGTCGCCGCGACGCGCTACAAGCTGGACGACTTCCGCCCCTACCTGCTCAAGACCAACGACTACGGGAAGACCTGGCAGCCGATCACGAACGGTATCCCCGAGGATGACTTCACTCGCGTGATCCGCGAAGACCCGGTGCGCCGCGGGCTGCTCTACTGCGGCACCGAGACCGGCCTCTACGTCTCCTTCGACGACGGGGCCAACTGGCACCGGGTGACCGGCAACCTGCCGGTGGTGCCGATCCACGACCTGGTCATCCACGACACCGACCTGATCCTGGCGACGCACGGGCGCTCTTTCTGGGTGCTCGACGACCTGTCGGCCCTGCGCGCCTGGCCTGATATCGACCCCGATGCGCCCGGCACCCTCTTCCCGGTCCGGCCGGCCTACCGGCTCATGGAGCCGCGCCGCTGGCCCGAGTCCAAGACGGTCGGCTACAAGTCCTACGTCACCGCCGGCGGGAACCAGGTGCTCGGCGAGATCGTGCCCGACGGCGAGGGCGGCACCCGCGTCGAACTGCGTGGCGCCGGAGAGAACCCGCCGGTCGGCGTGCTGGTGCAGTACCGGGTCGGGGTCGAGAATCCCAAGTCGGTCGCCCTGAGCTTCTACACGGCCGACGGCCAGCTCATCAAGCGCATCGCCAGCGACGATGAGAAAGCCAAGGGGCCGAAGCCGAAGGCCACGCCCGGCGTCCACCGCTTCGTCTGGGACATGCGCTACCCGGACGGCGTCGACCTGGAGGGCGTGCGGCTGGCTGCCTACTGGGGTGGCGGCGTGATCGGGCCCAAGGCGGTGCCGGGCACCTATGAGGTGCGGCTGGAGATCGACGGACAGGAGGTCGGGTCCCAGCAGTTCGAGATCCGCAAGGACCCGCGCATCTCGGCCACGCAGGAAGACCTGCAGGCGCAGTTCGACCTGCTGATGGCGATCCAGGCCAAGCTGAGCAGCGTGCACGAGACGGTGCTGCGCAGCCAGCGGCTGCGCGAGCAGATCGCGGCCTGGCAGGAGCGGCTGCGGGCGTCCGGCCAGGAAGCGCTGGCTGAAGAAGCCGGCAAGGTGGCCGAGAAGCTGGCCGAGGCGGAGAACTACCTGGTGGAGTGGCGCCACAAGGGCGGCGCGGACGCCTTCAACTACCCGCCGAAGGTGAACAGCAAGCTGGCGTCGCTCCAGGGGACCGTCTCCTACGCCGACGCCCGCCCGACGCAGCAGGCGTACGGCGTCTTCGAGTACCTGAGCGGCTGGGCCGACGAGGGCATCGCCCGGCTCAACGAGCTGATCGAGTCCGAGATCGGCGCCCTCAACGCCAAGATCGCCGAATCGGGTATTCCGCCGCTGGGCTAGCCTGGCCCACCGGCCAATCCCGCAGACTCACCGTCCGGGGCGAACATTACGTTCGCCCCGGACCCGCTTCCCCACGTCATCCCGATCGGAGCCGCCCAGCGGCGGGGGGAAGGATCTATTCCTCCCGTGCGCCCTCTCGGACGGAATCCGCCAGCAGCGGGGTCGGGTGTTGTCCGACCAGCCCCACCTCGACCACGGAGGCGCTGCCACCGCGCCGGGGGAAGTGGCGCTGGGGCTAGATGCCCAGCGCCATCGCGATGAAACCGAAGAGAACGATCACACCGGTGGTGGCGCCGATGATGGCGCGCGTCTTGGCCGTGAATGGCAGGTAATAGATCAGGAGGGGAATCGCGATCCAATCGATCCATGGGATCGGGAGGAGGACAATAATAAGCCAGAGCCACCAGTGCTGATACCACTCGCGCTGCCTTGGCGGCGCGGCTGCCGGCGTATCGGAGACGTCGGTGGGCTTGACCTCGATGCGCTCAACCTCGGCGCTCTCAGCCTCGGTCGAATCAGATTGGAGTTCGCGGATCGTGACGACCGGCTCGGCGGCAGCCGCGCTTGCCCGGCTGGGCTGGGCCGAGCGTACGCCGCTCGTAGCCGGCGCCACCGCGGGCGAAGCTGCCGGACGGGCCGGTACCCGCACCGTGGGTGCTCGCCGCGCGGTCGCCACGCCCGCCATTGACAGCACCACATGGCGGCAGGCCTGGGCGTCGTCGAGCGCGCGGTGGGTGGGGGGCATCGGCGCGCCGGTCTCGATCGCCGCCTTTTCCAGCGTGTGCCAACGGTGGTTTCCATAGCGCGCGTTCCACTCGCCGCGGTACGCCGCGTAGTTCAGCATGGCGCACTGCCAGTCGGCGCGGGGCACGCTGATGCCGTAGCGCCGGCAGGTCTGCGAGATCAACCTCCGGTCGTAGGCGGCGTTGTAGATGATGAGCGTGGGGTAATCCTGGATGATGCGCGCCAGCTCCTGGTAGACCTCCGGCCACTCTGGCGCGTTCATGACCATCTTGTTGGTAATCCCGTGGACCCGGGTCGCCTCGGCGGGGATGGGGTTCCGTGGCTGGACGAGGGAGTTGAGCAGGACGCGCCCGGCTTGATCCACGACGGCGATATCGACGATCTCGGCGTCCGGCCCCAGACCGGTGGTCTCCGTGTCGAGGTAGACCACATCGTCTCGCCCGACGATGTCGATGGCCCAGCGCACTGCTGCCTGCCGCGCCGATCCCCTCGCCGACATCGACCCTGTCCTTCCCCTGCCCACTACGCCGCACCGGCACCTCGGTCCACCCCGGCGTGCACTGCCCCCGGCCCAACGGGGGTCCCCGGTCATCATTCGATTGTTCGTTGGAGCGAATGTACGGCTCAGCGAGCTTACCGTCAATCCCTCTCAACTGACAAAGATGCTACCCGGCCTTCTCTGGCGTGGGGGATCACGTCGGAAGCGCTCGGCCATCGTGCCCATCGGGAGATTGACGACATGCTCAGGTATACCGGCCGCTCCGTCTCCCGCCCGCCTGCCCCGGCCCGGGCGGCTGCCGACCGTCGCCGGGGTGGGTGGCGGAAGGGTCCTCGTGCTGCGGTGCGTGCCCGGGACTGAAGCCGCCGGGCTAGAAAGCGAAGCCCACTGAAGGGGCTGGGAACTAATTTTGGAGTGCGGCGGCCCGAGCCGCCGCTTTGGTACCGCGCGGCATCAGCCGCGCGCCGGGGTGGGTGCCGTGCCGCCGTTGGGACACGGGACGGATGCCGCGAGGATCCCCGCGCTGTGGCACGCGCCCCGGGATGGGTGGTGCGAAGGATCCCACGCCGCGGGCACAGGCCGGGCAGTGGGACTCAACGCCGAGGTGTGAATCTCATCAGGTCTGGTCACAGCGGCAGCCGCTTGAAAATCCGCTCGGGCACCGCTTTGATGACCAGCATGACGAACTGCCAATACCAGGGCGTGTAGACCGTCTCTTTGCCCTTCTGCATGGCTTCGTAGATGTCGCGACCGACGCGCTGGGGCGACGCGAAAAGCGGGCTCTTTCGCATGTGGGCCGTCATCGGCGTGTCGACCATGCCGGGCTTGACCGTCACGACCTTGACACCCGCCTTGCTGAGCCGTGCCCGCAGCCCCTGGAGGAAGATGCTGAGGGCGCCCTTGGCGGCGCCGTAGACGTAGTTCGAGCGACGGCCGCGGTCGCCTGCGACCGAGCTGATGACCGCCAGTGTGCCGTGGCGCTGCCGCTCCAGGTCGTTGGCCAGCAGCGTCAGCAGGGCGATGGTGCTGGTGGCGTTGGTGTGCCACTCGCGCAGGGTGGTCTCGACCGAGGACTCGCTCTTCTTCTGGTCCCCCAGCGTCCCGTAGGCGATCAGGACGGCGTCGATCCGCCCGAGAGCCTGCTTGGCGGCGTCGAGCATGGCGGCGTGACCGTCGATGTCCGTCAGGTCGAGCGCGTAGGTGTCGACCTGCGTCGCGCCGCGCACGCGCAGGTCGTCGCGCATGGCCTCCAGCCGCTCCGGCGAGCGGGCGACGAGGAACAGGCGCGCGCCGTCGGCGGCGTAGCAGCGGGCCACCTCGGTCGCGATGGCCGAGGTGGCCCCGATGATCAGCACGGCGGGCGTGGTCGCGTGCATCGCGGTCGTCATCGGCTCTGTCCGTCCTCGCTCGTGACGCGCCTCCAGAAGCTGGAGGAGAATTTCGGATCGACATAACGGGCGAACTCTTCCCAGCGGGGGAAGCTGGCCCGGAAGCTCTCGGCGCTCATGCGCGCGTCCTTGGCCGGGTAGAGCGCACCGCCGCTCTCGCGCACCACCGTGTCGAGGTCGTCGAGCAGGCGCAGCGTCTCCTGGCCCTGGAGCGGGAAGTCGAGCGCCAGCGTGATTCCCGGCCGGGGGAAGGAGAGCATCCCCGGCGAGGGCACGTCGCCGAAGGTCTTGAACACCGTCAGGAACGAGCCCTGGCCGGAGCGGCGGATGCGGTCGAGGATCTCCTTGATCGGCACGTTGTCGCCGTCGAACGGCACGACGCACTGGTACTGCAGGAATCCGCGCCGGCCGTACATGCGGTTCCAGGTGTGGATCGTGTCGAGCGGGTAGAAGAACGGCTCGTACGGGATCACCTTGCGCACGCACCGCGCCCGCTGCCGGTGGTAGTAGACGGTGTTGAAGGCGCGCACGGTCCAGGTATTGAGCAGCATACCCGGCAGGTCCACCGGCACCGCCAGGCGCAGCTTCCGCTCCGGCGGGCGGTTGGGTCGCACCGGCGACGGGTCGTGGTTGCCGCGCATGAAGTGGCCGCGCACGTAGCGGCCCCCGCCGACGAAGCAGTCGATCCAGGAGACGATGTACTCGTAGCGGTCGGCCGACTCGGCCGAGAGCGCCAGGAACTCGTCGAGCGACTCGAAGCGGATCTGCTCCTCGGCGATGTAGGCGTTGGTGATCGGCTTGAGCCGGATCTCGGCCCAGGTGATGAGCCCGGTCAGCCCCAGCCCGCCGATCGTGGCCCGGAAGAGGTCGGCGTTCTCCTCGGGCGAGCAGATCAGCCGCTCGCCGCTGGAGCGGACCAGTTCGAAGCGCAACACATGGCGGCCGAAGGTCCCGGCGACGTGGTGGTTCTTGCCGTGGATGTCGTTGGCGATGGCGCCGCCGACCGAGACGAACTTGGTGCCCGGCGTCACCGGCAGGAACCAGCCGCGCGGGACGAACGCCGCGAGGATCTGGTCGAGCCGGACACCGGCCTCGCAGCGGAGGACGCCGGTCTCCTTGTCGAAGTGGATGAAGCGATTGAGCCCGGTGACGTCGAGGAGGGTGCCGCCCTCGTTGAGGCAACTATCGCCGTAGCTGCGGCCGTAGCCGTAGGGAAGCAGGCTACCTGGGAGCGCCGCGAGGTCGGGGATCTCCTTGCGCCAGGAGATCGGCACCACGGCGCGGTGCTGGACGCGCGGGTAGCGACCCCAGGAGCCATATTCGCGGACCGACGGATCGAGCACGGGCACCTCTCCGGTTCACACGCCGCCAGCCGTGCAGGCACGACGGCCGGTGCATTGCCGCCCAACAGGATACACCACGGCTGTGTCCGGAAGTGCCGACGGACGATGCTCGCCGCGCTGGCGCGAGTACGTCATGCCCGTCGTGTCCCAGTGTGGCGACTAGCATGCCGCTGTGCCTCTGGGCGGGTGTCGTTACGTCTCGATGCTATGAGCCTGGCTACCAGCACGCCGTCCGATGGACGGACTTGAACCGCGGCATCAGGGCCAGGGCTTGCGGAGAGGCCATGTCGGCGGACGGACTAGGGGCGGTCGGGGCGACTGTGGCGATTGGTAGCAATGAGGGCGCGATCGCTACCGTACACGCGAGCACGACTGTTCGTAACGAATTTTCACGGATGATGACATGCCCTAGAAGGTATTCTTGCGGAATGTTCCTGCAGCGAGATCGCCACGTCTTACGTGACGCATGTAGGTGTGCTACAATCGCAAGTGGTCCAAACCCCAATGCGGTAGCAAGGCAGGCCATTAAAGTCATAACCCCAGGACCTGAGCACCGGCCCGAAGGCCGGGGGAAGATACCTGGGGAATAACACTGTCATCTTAGCAGAGTTGATAAATCCTGTCGAGAGTATGTGCACGTGGCCACGGATTACATCGGGAAACTGCGTCTACCCATCTCACCTGAGCGATTGGAATCCTACCGTCCGGCCGCGGGCACCGATCTGGACACGGTCGTCAACTACTTTTGGAACCTCTGTCTTTGCGAGGCGCTCTACCCATCACTAAACGCAGCGGAGATTTCGCTCCGAAACAGCATTCATACGGCGCTGAGCAGCCACTACCAGAACGACTACTGGTTCGATGATGAGAATGTTGTCGAGTCCAGGCAGTATCAGCAGGTACTGAAGGCGAGAGAAACGCTGCGCCACCGCGAAAAGGAGGAGACGGCAGGGCGGATCGTGGCTGAACTAACCTTCGGGTTCTGGGTTGGATTGCTCAATAGGCCGTACGAGGCGAAGATCTGGGCACCCAACGGGTACGATCTCCTGCGAAAGGTCTTCCCCCATGCCCCTCGAAGAGCCCGGAAGCTGAAGTTCCTCCGCGACCGGTTCTATGAGATCAACCTCCTCCGCAATCGAGTCTTCCATTATGAGCCAGTATGGAACCGACCCCAGCTTGATCAGACACACTCCCAGATCTTGGAGGCAATCGGCTGGATCAGTCCGGAGAAGAAGGCCGCAATCGCGTTGTTCGATCGTTTTCCCGAAGTGCACTGGTCGGGCAGAGCGAAGGTTGAAGCGGAGCTCAAGAAGTATCTGGGGCTTCCGTAGAGCCCTCCACCTATCTCGCCCCAGTGCCTCTTGGGTGGCGGGACGGATCCGCGTTACAGCGCGTCATGCGGTGTCGATCTCTGCCGGTGGTGCACTGAGCTCGTAGCGGGTCACCCGGACGCCGTTCACGACCAGCTCCTCGGTCGGGTTGCCGTGGGTGTCGAGCCAGCGCTCCAGCGCCCGCTCGGGGTCGTCAGCGCCGACCCGGTCGGGCGATTCGATGAGCCAGAAGCCGGTGGCCGACCCGGCCCGCTCCTGCAGCAGGCGCACCATTTCCTCTTCATTGAACCAGACGTCGGCGGTGAAGCTGCGCATGGCGATCGCCTGGTACTGGGCGAGGCGCGGCTCGCGCTGGGCGAAGTAGTCGTAGGTGGTGATCAGGTAGCCGGGGGTGACCACGAGCACGTCGCCGGGCTGGGCGTGGTCTGCCACCCAGGCGTAGGCCGAGCGCCAGTCCTCCTTCTGTGCCGTGTGGGCGCGGTTCACGTCGCGTAGCGGCCCCCAGGCGAAGGTGACGAGCAGGAACGCGGCGGCGAGCCCCAGCGGCCAGATCCAGCGCTGGCGGATCAGCCAGGCGACGGTCGCCGCCACGAGCAACAGGTAGGCGGGGAGCGCCACGATCGCGTAGCGGTCGGAGAAGACCGACTGGCGCAGGGACACGAGCCACAGGCCGACTACCGGCACGACGCTGAGCGAGAGGAGGAGGAGCCACCAGCGCGCCGGCTGCCGCCGCAGCGCCAGAACCACGGCGCCCAGGCCGGCGAGCACAGCGTACAGGACCGCCGCCCGTTCCTGGACGACCACATCGTAGCGGTTGACCGCGAACTTGACCGCGAAGATCTGGAGCGCGTCCCACAGGCCGACCTGCGCGTGCCAGGTCGCCACCTGCCCGCCGATGACCCGCAGCGCCCAGAGCGCGATCGGCACGTAGGGCAGCGTCAGCACCGCGACCGCCAGCAGCCAGCCGCGCGCCCGCCCCGGCCAGGCGCGGCGCAGGATGACGGTGTAGAAGGCGTAGAGCGACTGAGCCGCGAAGACGAGGACGGTGGCGACGTGGGTGTAGAAGAGCAGCGTCGTCGAGACGGCGTACGCCACCCACCAGCGGCGCTCGTTGCGCTCCAGCGCCTCCACCAGGGCGTAGGTGGACGCCAGCGCCAGCACCACCACCATGGCGTACATCTTGGCCTCTTGCGAGTACCACACATGGTAGGGGGAGATGGCGAGCAGCCCGGCGCCGATCAACCCCACCGTCGCACCCGCCACCCGGCGGCCGAGGAGATAGATCAGGAGGACCCCCACCACCCCGGCTACTGCCGACGGCGCGCGCACGGCGATCTCGGAGATGCCGGCTAGGCGGACCCAGAGCGCGAGCAGGATGTTGTAGAGCGGCCCGTTCTCCCCGGCCGCGACGAAGGTGCGCAATACCTGGTCGAGCGGCCGCTGGGCGCGCACGACCACGTCGATCTCATCGAACCAGAGGCTCTGGCGGTTCAGCGCCGTCAATCGCAGAGCCGCCCCGGCGACGACGATCGCCGCCAGCACGCCATAGTGCGCCAGCCGGGCATAGATGAGGCGCCCCGCCCGCTCGCTCCCGGCTCTCGCGCTCTCGGTGACCGTCATCGCGACTCCTGCACCCGACCCCCACCCCGCACCGCCTTGCCTTCGGCGGCGCGGCACCATGGATTAAACGCCCTGCGGGGCTGTCCAGTCACACGACCGAGCGCCCCCGCGCACGGAAACCAATGCTATTATCAATAGTGTGTTCTGTACTGATAATCAGGCGCTGGCCTAACCAGCGATTTCAGTACAGTTGTCGTACTCAGAGATATCGCTTCATTGTCCCTCGATGCACTCAATGTGCACGCCGTCCCCGTTCCAGGCACCTAGGACTAAGGGTACCCGGATGCTCTCGCGGGCGTCCGGTGTGTCTGGGAATCCAGCGCCCAAGCCGGTGGGGTGCGTGGTGAGCGGGGGGCGATGAAGGTCGAAGAGATCCAACGACTACACGTCGATCAGCTCGAGCGATCAGGGTGGCTCCGGCGGCGGCCAGTCGCCGCCGGTCCGGCGGTGGTGGACCTCGCCGCGATCACGCTCTTCTGGCTGCTCTTTTTCTGAGCGGCGATAGCTCTGATCACCTCTCGCGATGTTCGAGCACGATGTTGCTGGGAATCCTGTCATCCATCTTAGGTCCTGTTTCATGTCGGAACGAGCCAACCCGATGTGCCCTTTCGTGCAATTTCGGGGTACACTGGCGCTGATCGAGTGAACGGCAGAGGTCGAGGATGTTGAGTATGCACGATGCTCGGGACTCGATTCGACGAACGCTATCTGAACTAAAGACGTTCCTGGCACAGGAATCCGTCCCGAGGCTCAGTGAAGCGGACACCAAGGCCTATTTCATCGAGCCAATCCTGGCAGCCCTTGGGTGGGTGGGCATCGGTGTAGTGAGGCGAGAATACTACGTCAGGAACTCTCAGGAGTTCATCGACTATGTTCTCTTCGACCCAGACTCCCACGGATCACAGGTACGCCCGGTCTTGGCCATTGAGGCGAAGGCGCTTCAGACCGAGTTGACTGAGAAGAATGCGGCTCAGTTGATCCAGTATTGTGCGGTCGAGGGGATCGAGTGGGCGGCACTGACCAACGCACGCGAACTCCAGCTCTTCAATACGTTTTTGCGCCCCGATCTCGCCGCGAAGCGCGTGATGCGTCTGGATCTGCTCGCGTTCAATAGCGATGAAGAATTTGAGGTCCTCTTTGAGCAGCTTTGGCAGCTTTCACGTGAGAGTATCAAGTCACCCAGCATCCGTGACTGGCTTCACCAAGTGCGGCTCGACAAAGCCGTTCGGGATGCTGTCCTCAATCCAAGTTCCCCCGTTGTCAAGCTTCTTGAACAAGAGCTGGCAGCCGTCGATATTCGAACATCTCCCCAGGAACTCGTTCAGTGGTTTCGAACGCATCTCGGCACTCCGGTGACGCGAGTTCCACGCCGACCTCAGGAAGCGGCGGCACACGTCTCTCCCCGTTATGGATCGACGGATTCGGGTTCCGCGACGGACCATACTCGATCTACGCCTTCTCTGTCCTCGGCGTCTGTCGGTGCATTATGGCACATCCCTGCTTCCTCGCCACAGAACAAGGGAAGGTACAAGCACTCTTATGGTGTGCACCTGAGTGACCTCGTCAAAAGCGGGGTCTTGCCAGCGGGTACTCCCGTGATCCTGGTGGGACCGCGTAACAAAGACCTGGCCCATGCTGAGGTGAGTCAGGATGGACACATCATCTGGGGTGGAAAGCGGTATCGCTCGCTGTCAGATCGCGCCTTCTGCGCGGCGTTTAGTCCTCCCCGCGTCTCCTTCAACGGTTGGAAACACTGGTATGCAGTGTTGCCGAGAGGTCGAGTGCAACTCGCGGAGTTGCGCGAGGAGTATCTTCGAGCAGTAGCCGACCAGAAGAATGTAGGCTAGGTCGAAGGATCTCAATTGACCCCGCGCCACCCGATCGTTGTCGGGTGGACGCTCGATCAACCCAGGACCA
This sequence comes from Sphaerobacter thermophilus DSM 20745, assembly GCF_000024985.1. Taxonomy (NCBI): domain Bacteria; kingdom Pseudomonadati; phylum Thermomicrobiota; class Thermomicrobia; order Sphaerobacterales; family Sphaerobacteraceae; genus Sphaerobacter; species Sphaerobacter thermophilus. The sequence goes on along the minus strand of NC_013523.1, from coordinate 2,517,871 downwards.
ACCTTGCTGCGACCCACTGACTCTGGGTCATCTAACCGAGGTGCGCTTCCTTGAGTTTAGAGGGGAGCGGCGCCGTCCACTTGCTGTCAGCGCGGGGTCGTCACCGACGTAATCGCAGCCGATTTCTAGGCCTGATCCCCTCGCCCGAGCTTGGAGCCTTCCCAGCCTCGATACAATTGAGTGTATAGACGAGCAACGACCGGGCGTGGCGTGCGGGCTGGCGGAATGCGACCTGCTTGGAAGGGCTCCGTACCGGTCGGCGCTATCGCGGAGGAATGACTATGTGGTTTCATCGCACCCCATCGACTTTGATCGCACCCGAGGAGGCGCTGCCGGGTCGTGACCGCCCGGCGTTCGCGATCCCCAGTCACCACGCCGTGCTGGGCACGCCGATCCAGCCGCCCTTCCCGGAGGGGCTGGAGACGGCGGTGTTTGCCCTCGGCTGCTTCTGGGGCGCCGAGCGGCTCTTCTGGCGGATCGACGGGGTGTACACCACGGCGGTCGGCTACACCGGCGGCTTCACGCCTCACCCGACCTATGAGGAGGTCTGCACCGGGCGCACCGGCCACGCCGAGGCGGTGCTGGTCGTCTTCGACCCGGCGAAGGTGTCGTACGAATCACTGGTGCGCACCTTCTTTGAAGAGCACGACCCGACCCAGGGCATGCGCCAGGGCAACGACATCGGCACGCAGTACCGCTCGGCGATCTTCTACGCCGACGACCGGCAGCGGCGGATCGCCGAGGGGATGCGCGCGGCCTACCAGGTGGCGCTGCGCCAGGCCGGCTACCATGAGGAGATCACGACCGAGATCGCGCCGCTCGGCCCCTTCTACTACGCCGAGGAGTACCACCAGCAGTACCTCCACAAAGTTCCGTGCGGTTGTTAATCACGGCAAAGCGATAGGTGACATCCGGCGTCCCGTCCGGCTGCACCACAATCTCCTTCACCAGCGCCTCCACGACCTGCCGCTTGACCGCGAACGTCAACCCTTCGCGGCGCCGGGCCTTCAGTTCCTCGAGCAGCGCGGCCGCGGTCACCAGCCCGGCCCGGCGCTCCTCCCGACGCTGTTGCGCCCGCTTCAGTGCTTCGATCTCTTCCTCGAGCACGGCCCGCTCGCGGCGCATGGCCGCAAGCTCGCGCTCGAGGTCGGTATCGTCGATGATGCCCTTGCGGTAAGCGGTGAGCAGTCGTTCCCGCTCTTTCTCCTGGCCCGCCAGTTGGCGCCGCCGGCGCTCGATATCGGCCTCGATATTGCCCGCGTCGTCCGCATCGGTGTTCAGTTGCGCGGCAAGCTCTTCGAGGATCGGTCCGGGGTTCTCGAGCCAGGCGTCAATGTCGCGCCAGATCAGTTCCTCGTACTGCCAACTCAGCGCGGGGTTCGTGCAGCGCTCCCCGCCCGTGTTGTGGCGCTGGTGGATGTTATTGCAGGTGTAATAGCGACGCTCTTGCCCGTCCTTCGTGGTGTAGGCGAGGCCGGTATAGTTCGAGCCACAGGCGCCACACTTCACCAGCCCGCTCAGGAGGTACTGCCGCTTGGCGTTGCGCTTGGCTCGCTTCTTGTTGCGTCGAAGCTGCTCCTGTGCGGCTTCCCACGTCTCGGCATCCACGATAGCGGGGACTTCCCGCTCGGTGACGGGGACCGGGAACGGGCTGCGGCCGGACTTGCGGCGGCCATAGACCGCGACGCCCTTATAGACCGTATTGCGCACCATCGTGCTGACGCGGCCCGGCCGCCAGATACCGGCCGTCGGACGAGCGCGGCCGGCAAGCAGGGCCCGCGTCGGGATGCCCCGCCGGTTCAACTCAGCAGCGATCCAGACGGTAGAGCGGCCTTCGGCGACGAGCCAGTGATAGATCATTCGCACGACATCGGCCGGGCTGATATCCAGGCCCGGGATCGGTTCCTCATCCACCACGAGCCGAGCGTCCCGGTCTTGGCCCTCGACGCGGTAGCCGTAAGGCGCTGTGCCGCCGGTGAAGAATCCCGGCCGCCTCACCAGTGTTGCGAGCGTGTCAGCCGACCGCTCAAGCGTGTTCAGTCGCTCAATCGTGCCGATGTCGATTTGAACCGAGCGCGTGAACCGCCCCATGATCGTCGAGGCGTCAATCGGCTGCGTCATGGCGATGATCTGGCCGCCGGCGCGCTCGATATCGAGGATGGCTTGCCGCGTCTCGATATCGCCGACCTCGCGGTCACGGCCCAGCCGGTCGTACTTGTAGACCAATACTACGTCGAACCGGCCGGCCCGAAGATCGATCAGGAGCCGCCGGCCAGCCTCGCGCTCCGCAAACGGGATCGTGCCAGAGCGCGCATTGTCGGCGTAGATCTCCGTCAACGTGTAGCCGTGCTTGGGCGCCCATTCCCGGGCAAATTCGATCTGACCCTCGACTGATTGCCGATCGGTCGAGACTCTGGCGTAGATCGCCGCCCGTCGGGACTGTGCAGCCGTCGTGCGGTTAGATACACTCGCCATTGCAGTCCTCCCGGCTAGACTCCAAGGCCTGCCGCCGCCCCGTAGACCGCGCGCGCTGCGACATAGGGCAGCCACTGCCGACGCAGCAGCGCTCCGGCGATAGCTTCCATACCCCGGGAGACGGCCGGCTCCTTGAGAATCTGGTGAGCTCGGATGCCGGCCGCGAGTATCGCGCGGTCGCGTGCCGCAGTCCGCCGTGAGGGGGTAGACTATGCATGCGGTCACCTCCCTAGCAGGTGATTCGCCAACGCCCCGGCTGTGTCCGCAGCGCGGGGCTTCCTCGTCCCATCGAGAGCATTGTGACACACAATCTCGGTCTTGCATAGAGCACGACCGCGGCGATCAACCGCGGCCGTGCGTCGGTAGGGGTGAATTGGGGAGGAAGGGAGCGTGCTATGCACCGGCGCCGGCGATCACATAGGCGCCGAACGCGCTCCGCACGTGGAGCAAGGCCCGCAGCTCGAAGCGGATATCGACCAGGTTCTGAGCCAGCTTCGAGTACGGGTCTGCCAACACTGCCAAGCTACCCAAATACAACTGCCCGATCATCTGTGGATCGATCAACAGTGGGTCGGTCACGATGGGCGACTCGAAGACGGTGAGGCCCCACAGCGGGCTCGCGCTGCCGGTCGCCCGAGTCGGGAAGATGTAGTCGCCATCGCCATCGCCGCTGGGCTGCTGGGCTAGGTCCAGTGCCACCGCGTCTGCGGGGTTGAGCGCCAGCACCGTGGGATTCGCCCCATTGCTCCGCATGGCCGCGACGCCATGCCGCACCTGCTGGATCAGGTCCGCGCCGGTGTCGCCACTCGGCGGGTTGGCGTTGATGATCGCGTTGTAGCAGTGCTGGTCAATCGCCTGATTCAGCGCCCGCCGCGCTTCGGTCTCGAAGAAGCGCTGCGCCGTCGGCAACGACTCCAGGACCGCAGTCGGGACATCCTTCAGCACAACCGCGAATTGCCTCACCTCGGCCACCACGTGCTCGATACCGACGGAAAGCGTCGCCTTGTCCGTGGTCGCATCGAGGTCGCGCTCGACCGTGCCGGTGACTTCGCGCGCGGTCTGCCGGAAGTCCTGTACGCTCGTGTCCATGCCGATATCAGCCGACGGGAACACCGACCACAGATAGCGGCTGTCAGCTGGCATCGGCACGATATCGCCGGCCGGGCGTGGGCTATACGTCGCAGGGTCCGGGAACGACGGCGGCAACGCCTCGCGCAGCAAGACGGTGACGCCAGGGTTACTCCGCAGATCCCAGCCGCCTTGCTGGAGCGCGCGCCACAGCCCACCCGCTCGACCGCCGGCAATCGGCATGGTGCGCCCGTCGGCTGGCGGCGGCTCGTACGGGTCGCTTCCTCCCGTTCCCGCGCTCTCCGCGCGGTCGCGCGCCTCGCGCCGTTCTTGCTCGTGTTCGATGAACGCTTCGAGCGCTGCCACCGTCTCCCGGTCGGCCTCCAGTAGCGGCCGGCACGCAGTGTCACCGTTGGCGACGCGCTGTTCAAGATCTGCCATCCGCGTCAGCAGTTCCCGGCGCTTGGCGCGCGCTTGGTGAATGTCACGCACCTCCGGGATACTGATGATCTTCATGACACACCCTCCTTGTCTGCCTCAGAGAAAACAAAAAACAGCGCTGCTAAGGTGAAGTTCCTTCCCCCTCGGCGCCGTCCAGCCGCCGAGCGGTCCGGTGTCACCCGCACGCTGCTGCGTGGGTTCGTTCACACCTGTTGCGAACGCTTTTCGATTGTCCAGCCGGCGTCCCCAGCGCCGGTGGAGCCTGTGGAGGATGAGCGGCGCGGCGCCGTCCAGCTCCCGCGCCGCCATGGGTGATATCCACAAGCTCCGACAGGAGCTCCGATTACATTTTACCAGATGCGGGCGAGTTCGCGAAAGCATCGGCCGAACAATCACGAGCAAGCCGCAATGCGCGCCAAAGCAGCTCCTCTGCCTCATCGGACAACGGTTCCGGCGCCGCGCAACGCAATTCCCACGCCTCAATTACCGCCCGGCACGCTTGCACCGCAGTCAACACGAATTCCCCCGTGCGTGGCGGGCGCCCCGTCCCCGTTTCGCGCCCCTTATCCATCGCTATCTGCCTCCTTCCCGCCGCGATCGAGCGTTCGTCGCGGGTCGGTTCCAGCCCAAAGCTGGGTTACGTTCCCCGGCTCTCGCTCTGTCGCCGGCGGCGCAAGTTCCCAGCGCAGCCGAGCGCGAGACACCGGATCGAGGCCGAATCGCTGCTCTTGCAGACGAATCTCAGCCATCAACTTCGGGTCGTGCGTCTGGTAGAAGCTATTCACAAGGATCGCCAGACGGAGCAGCCCGTCCTCATCAGTTGGTGTGTACTGCTCGGCCATCGGTGACCGCCAAACATTGCGCCACCAGGCCCGCGTCTTGGTGTGCCACGCCAGCCCGTCGATCGCGGGCAGCCGCGGCGCCCGCTGCCGAGCGGGTGTGCCCGTCGCGAGCTTCACCGCCATCACCTTCCGATGCCCTCGCACCAGGTGCGCCGGCTTTGGGATACGTCCCGGTCCTGCCATTCCCTGACCTCCTCAGCGAAAGTCCCACGATTGGGCGTACATTTATCGAGGCCCGCGCGCGGTCTATAGGCGGCACCGTTTGAAGATTTGCCCCGCCCCTCCCCCCTCGCCCGCATGCCCGCGCAGCTCCGGCCGGCGTCGCCCACGATGCGCGGTCGCGGCGCGGGCGCAACGCTGTGCGTGGTACTCCCCACCCTGCGGTGTGCGTCGTGCGTCGCGCGCCGGTGCGGTCGTGCCCGCAGGCCTGCGGGTCGTGCCGCCGTGGTGCGCGGCGTCGCCTGGCGGCCGCGTGGCGTCGTGCGTACGGCAGCGCCTGGCTGCGGAGCGGTGCGGAGCGGTGCGGTGTCGCGGCGTCTGCGGTGCTGCATGGCGGCACCCCCTATATATCCCGGATCACGCGGCGGCGCGGCGCTGGGCCCGCCTGGTCTGCCGCGCGGCAGTCGTGGTACGGCGGCGTGCGAGCGCCGCGTCCACATCGGCCACAAGCTGCGCCTGCACCGCAGCCGGGTCGGCTCCGTCCGGCACGAGCCACGCCAGCCAGCGTGCGCAGGCCTCCGAGCCGAGCCACGCGCGCGCCTCGGCATCGCCGGCGCGGGCGTCGTCCACCGCCTGGCGCACGATCGCCGCGACCAACGCCCGCTCCGGCTCCTGGCCGGCCACGGCGTGGATCAGCGCACCCGGCGTGGTCGCGCGCGTCATTAGGCAGCCTCCTTCCCGTCGCCGCCGGCACAGTGCGGGCACCGCTTGTGAAGCCAACTGCCGCTCATAATCTCCTCGCGCGTGACGAGGTAGGTGCGGCCGCAGTCGGCGCACTGGATCAGCCAACCCCGCCCGGGCTCCGTTTCCGGCTTGTCAGAATCGCCTGTACGCGCCGATTCGCCGTTACAGGTGGAATCACCCTCATGACCCGGGATTGGCCGTATTTGGCCTCCAGAAGCCGCAGAAGGGCCTACAGCGGGTTTATGGCCTTGGCCGCTGCACTGTGGACAGATAAGCCACCGGCCGCCCATGATCGCCGCCCGGTCTACCTCGTAAGTCGCAGCGCATCGGCCGCACTCGATAAGCCAGGTCACGCGGCACTCTCCTTTACTAGGCACGCCCCACAGAACCCAGCCGCATTGACGACAGAGATCTCGCGACCGCATCCCCGACAGCGCGGCGCACCCCGTTTGGAATAGGGCTGTATTTCAGCGTCCGAAACGTCCGGTGCGTCCGATTCGGTCATGTCAGTGAAGGACGCCCGCTGTGGTATGTCGGACGTTCGGACGTTTTCGGACGTTTCGGACGTTTGGACGTAAGAGGTGTGGGCGCCCTCCAAAACGTCCGGCGGCACGTATGCGTCGGATGTTCGGACGTTTTCGGACGTTTCGGACGTTTGGACGTAAGGGGTTTGGGCGTCCTCCGAAACGTCCGACGGCACGTATGCGCGGTAGAGCTTCAGGGCGTCGATGCGGCGGATGGTCCGCAGCCGCGTCCGCTGCTTGCCCTCGTCCCGCTTCCGCGCGATCCGCAACCGGTCAAGGATTCTGCCCACCCTCTTGGCGTTGGTGAACTCTTCATCCCCATCGACCAGGCCCTCGTCGCGAGCAAGCGCGTTCATCCGTTCCGCAACGCTGGCCGCCGTGAACTCGACCTCCCGCTGCATCCCGGGATCGGCCTGTAACGAAACGTCCGAAACGTCCGAAAACGTCCGAACGTCCGCAATCTCGGCAACCGCCATCACGGCCAGTCGCGTCGCATCGGGATACTCGAAGTCGGCTTTCTCCCGCTGGTAGGCCGCGGCCACGTCGCGGATGCACTGCACGAGATCAGGCACCCCGGCATCTTCGATGACGCGCGCCGTCGCAAAGAGCGGCCGCCACGGTTCGAATCCCGGTCCCGTGAGCTGGTGGCTCTCCGTGGACTCGTAGGCCTTCTTCGCCGCGGCCAGGTAGTGAAGGCCGAAGATCCACAGGTTATCGACCAGCTCCCGCCGGTCATGCGGCCAGTAGTGCTCCTCTTCCGGATCGTGGTTCGCCCGACTCGGGTCCGCGCTCCGCACCAGCGGCACGACGATGGTCCGGCGAGCGAGCACCGGGTCCGGCAGCCGAATCGCCGAGAACACCTTCGGGCTGTAGGCGCTCACGTTCCGGATCATCCACCCACGCGAGCCGTTCGGCTCTTTCACTGGAACAGCGGCGCCCTTCCGGTTGCCGGCCAAGAGTAGCGCCCGCTTGTCCGGGTCGCTCGTCTTTGGGTCGGACAGGTTCTCAGCATCATCGAAGCAGAGCGTCGCGCCGTATTCGGACAAGTCACGGAGCGCCGCGTACGAGCCGCCAGCCAAGATCACTTGCCCCAAATAGGACAGGCGGGCAACTAGAGTCAGCGTCTTGGTCTTGCCGCTCCCCTTGTCCCCGTTCGGCCAGAGGTAGGGGAAGGCCGCGAACGCATCGGAGAGCCAGGTGCTCAGCACGTAAACCGCCAGAGCCTTCGCCGTGGTGCGCTGGTCCGCAATGCCGAAGGACAGATCAAGGAAGCGGTCGAAGATATCAACCAGTTGCTCGAAGAGCCTGGCCGCGTCCGGCCGAGCGCCCTCCATCGCGCGCTTGAAGCCAGCGGGCGATATCAGGCAATCCGCCGGCGGCTGGTAGCCGAGCCGGATGTCCCACTCAGGTGGGAAGGGTGCGCTATTGTCGAGCGGTCCCCAGGCTTTGACCTTTCCACTCGGCTCTAACGTGAGGATCACCAGCTCGGTGCGGTGCTCTACCCGCGGCGTCTTCAGCTTCACAATCTGGCCGGCGTCGTTGATCGTCTCGCGCAACGTGACTCGCAGCGTGACCCACGTTGCGAGGTAGGCCCGCCCGTCTGGCAAGAGGCCCAGCAACCGGCTGATGCGGTGCGGTGCCTCCACAATCTCGATGGTGGCGTCGAGTTCTCTTCCGCTCATGCCGCCACCACCTTTCCGCCGACAATGCGGGTGACCGGCCGCCGCTTCCGCGAGCGCCGCGCTTGGGCATTCTGTGTGGTCGGGAGCGGCAACCCGAGCATACGGGCCAGGTAGCCGACCGCAGGATAGAAGTCCTCGCAGCCCGGCACGAGGTTGCGGACCAGCGCGATAACATCGCCCGCCATGCCGCACTGACGACACCAGTACCCGGAGTCACGGCCGCGCCAGACGCGGAACCGGTCCCGGCCGCCACACCACGGGCACGGCCCGGCCCACTCTTCGGCCTCACGGCGCTTCGAGTAGCCGCGCGTGCTGTAGACCATGTGACCGGATTCGGTGAGCACCTGGACGATATCGGCGCGCTCGCGAACTTCGGCGGCCAGCGCGAGCCACGCATCGTGCCGGGCGTCGAAGGGGTCGGGCACGTCGGCACCAGCGCGGTGAAGCCGAATCCGGCGCCGAAGTTCGTACCGCAGCGCCTGCTCTAGCTCTCCCAGCATCCACCGGGAGTACTCCGCTTCGGGGCCGTAGATCTCTGCTAGATCGGCGCGCGTGTATCGCAGCGCGTCCAGGCGGGCACGCAGTTCGAGGTCGTGTAGGTCAAACGGGACGTTCGTATCGGGTTGGGTCTTTCGGATTACGGGGCTCTGTGTTACCATCTTTATGACTCCATTCCGTTCGCGTGAGTCGCCGCCGCGCCCGGTCCGCCACCCGGCCGTAGGCGTCTCATGACTCCATTCCCAACACAGCCCGAAGCGCTCGCAGGCAGGCGTACACGTCCGGCTCGCTGTGCCGGCGCATCGGGCGTGTTTGTGCGGTATCCTGTCGTTGCGGTGCAGACACCAGAGTCGCATCGTGGCGCGCCGGTCGGTCTGCCAGGACGGGAACCGGCGCGTCCCACTCTTTACTGCGCATCGCGCCCCCCTTCCTCTGCCGGCCGCTGTTGCGTTGCACTCTCGCCGAGCGCACGGCGCAGCAACCAGCGCGCTTGCTGTAGGGGATCGCGCTCTTCAGCACGCGCGAGGGCTTCGAGCCGGCGGTAATCGTCCCGGCTCAGCACGATGGGCAGTAGCCGTGGCTTTCCGGCCATGTGTGAGCCTCCTTTCCTGAGAGCCAGGATAGGAGGCGTGAGCGGAACGAAAAGGAACTATAATCGGCGCGCGCTATTCCTCGGGAAAGCGACTGAGGATATTGCGCAGATGACGCCCACTAATCCCAAAGCGCGTTCTGGCAATGGTTTCCCAGCTGAGGAATGGTTTGCGGGCCTTGAGGGCGCGGGCCTCGCGCGCGATTTCACGCCATACGCCGCCGCCGTCGTCCTCCATGCGCGGCCGCCCGCGCCGTCGAGGCGGTCGGATGATCCCGAGGCGGCGTAGTAGGTCGATTAATTCGGCCGGCGTGGCATCAAGGATGATCTCAGGGAGGTTGCCGTCCCGGTGCTCGAGCTCATTGAGCACGCGGGTCATTTCCTGGTACTCGTGACTGCTCATGAACCGCGTTATCTCGCGGAAGGTTGGGCGTAGCGAGGCAAGAACATGCTCAAGGTGCTGGCCCATGCCGCGAAGCTGGTCCCCAACTGCGCGGAACTGCCTGGTAACGGCTTCCAGTTGCTCGGTGAGGTCGTCCGGTGGTACGCTACGCATGCATCGCTCCTTCGCAGTCGATGCCACTCGCCCGGCCGCCCCATCGGCGCGGGCGATTCTATTGTACGAACGCGGTCAATCGGCCGCGACCCGATAGCGACGGAGTAGTTCCAATGAGTCACCGTGATAATTCACCGCACAAAGTTCCGAATGGCTACTGCGGGCTGGAGGGGACTGGTGTCGCCTGTCCGGCTCCGGCGATCACCGGTGGCGAGGATGACGGGCTGAAGCCGCTCGCGAGCACCGAGGAGGAGTGGCGGCAGCGTCTCACGCCCGAGGAGTACGCCGTGCTGCGAGAGGCGGGGACCGAGTGGCCCTTCACCGGCGAGTACACCTACACCGACGACGAGGGCATCTACCGCTGCCGTGCCTGCGGCAATCCGCTCTTCGACAGTGAGACGAAGTACGACGCAGGCTGCGGCTGGCCCAGTTTCACCCAGGTAATCTCGCCCACCGCCGTGACGCTGCATGAGGACCTTTCATTCGGTATGCACCGCATCGAGGTTCGGTGTGCCCGCTGTGACTCGCACCTCGGGCATGTCTTCGATGACGGGCCGATCGAGGCCGGCGGCCAGCGCTGGTGCATCAACAGCCTGTCACTCGAGCTGGAGCGGCGCTAGCTCCCGCCCGACGCAAGCAGCGTGAGGCGACCAAGAGGGATCCGTCCTCTCATTCACGAGCACGACACGTTGGGGATGAGAGAAAACGGATCCCTCTCGTTCGTTGACGTGCGCTGGTTCGGAGAGCAGGGATGTGCGAATGCGCCAGACAAAGCGCACGTTGCCTGCTATACTCCGGACCCATGGAAGACAGAATCTCACGCATCAATCCCGAGACACTGCACGCGACGCCCGGCTACCACCACGTCACCGTTGTCGAGGCCGGACGGTTGGCGTTCCTGGCCGGGCAGTGCCCGCTCGACCGCTCCGGCGCGGTGGTGGGTGCCGACGACCTCATGGCGCAGGTCGATCAGGTGGCGGCGAACGCGCTGGCGGCCCTGGCCGCGGTCGATGCCGGACCGGAGGACGTGGTCCGCTCGGTGATCTACGTCGTCAGCGATGACAGCGCGGAGCTGGCTGCGGTCTGGCGGCGCTTCCGGGCCTCGGAGCTGGCTCCGGCCTTCACCAGCGCCAGCACCCTGCTGGGTGTGGCACAACTGGGTTTCCCCGGGCAGCGTGTCGAACTCGATCTGACCGCCGCGCTCCCGGGGTAAGAGCACGGCGTCACCGGAAGGTTTTCCGTCGTGGACGACGAGCGGCAGCCGCGAAACAACGAGACACCGGAACGGCCGGACGAGCCACGTCGCACAGACCGGTGGCAGGGGATGACCACAGGCATCGGTATGGGCATCGCGCTCGGGGTCGGGCTCGGCCTGGCGATGGAGAACCTCGGGCTCGGGATCGCCATGGGGATCGCGATCGGGGCAGGGATCGGTGAGATGTATGAGCGGCAGCGCCGCGACGAGTGACCTCCCTCACCCCTTCCGGCGCATCAGCGCCTCGACGCCGTCGAGGATGCGCTCCAGCCTGAAGACGAATTGAAAGTCCGGATCGTCCGGCTCGTCGAACACCCCGGCGGCGATGACCCGATGCAGCGCCGGGAACGGCCGGGCGTCCGTCAATTCAAACGCCTCCACCGGTTTGGTGCGACCGGCAAGGCGCTCAAGTCGCCAGCATCCCGGGCACGAGCCCGTCCCGGCGGCACAAACAAACCGCGGTGGGGCATGCCCCGCCGCGGTCGTCGTTGACGATCGGGTGACGCCGGATCCCTAGACGCCCATCCGGCGCCCGCCCTCGACCATCTCGTAGGCGGGGCGGGTCTGCGTCGTCAGGGCTGCCAGGATTTCGAACACCCCCACCACCACGTGCGGCACCCAGACGTTCCACGACTCATCGGCGAAGCCGAACAGCCAGGGCGATGCCGCAAGGAAGAGGCCGGAGATCCCGTCCAGCGCAAGGTGCACCGGCATCGGGATGGCCTTGATCACACCCAGTTCGTAGTCGGTGAGCAGGCTGTACAGGATCAACCCGGCGCCGAGGATGATGGGTACCCACATCGCCGCGCGTTGATCGGAGAAGCCGAAGATCCACGGCGCGGCAATCAGCGCGACGCCGATCACGTAGTCCAGGATGCCGTGAATGCGGGTCGGGATAAAGCGCACCGCTCAAACCTTCCCAGTGAGCCATGACTCCACGATGCTCCCGTGATTCCCAGGTCGCCCGTGAACCCCACGGGATCGCTGTGCCTGGCATGCATGGGTCGTGCCATCTCCCCGCTCGCACTCCCACGTGGACCGCACCCCATGGCGGCCATGCGCGAAGCGGATCGAGGGCATAAGCCTTGCCGGAGGCTAACTATCTCTGGCCCCGCACGGGATGGGTGGATGAATCGACAGAGCGAGGTGAAGGGTGCAACCAGGATGTTCTTCCACACCAAGCAACTTCAGTATCCGGTCCGCGTGGACAAGCCCGATCCGGTGTACGCGCGGCAGTTGCAGGAGTTGATCGGCGGCCAGTTCGGTGAGATGGCTGTCATGACCCAGTACCTGTTCCAGGGCTGGAATCTGCGCGGCGCAACGGACGACGAGCGGCTGCGTCGGATCAAGGACATGTTGCTCGACACCGCGACCGAGGAGATCGGCCATGTCGAGATGCTCGCCACCTGTGTGGGGATGCTCCTGGACGGCGCGTCGCCTGAGCAGCAGGAGGAGGCGGCCAAGGGCGACCCGGTCGTCTACGGGGTCCTGAGCGGGATGAACCCGCACCACCTGATCGTCTCCGGCCTCGGGGCCCGGCCGGTCGACAGCGCAGGCAACCCCTTCAACGCGGGTTACACGATCGGCAGCGGCAACGTCGTCGCCGACCTGTACGCCAACGTCAACGCCGAGATGCAGGGGCGGCTCCAGGCAGCTCGCCTGTACGAGATGACCAGCGATACGGGTGTGCGGGACATGCTCTCATTCCTAATCGCACGTGACCGGATGCACCAGAACCAGTGGCTTGCCGCGATCGAGGAGCTGGGCGGGCCGACGGAGGTGATGCCGGTGCCGGTGACGTTCCCCCTCGAGAAGGAGGTCCAGGAGGTCTCCTACGCCTTCATCGACTTCTCGAAGGACCCCGATGGCGCCAGCCGCAGGGGACGATGGGCCCACGGCCGAAGCATCGACGGCAAGGGGCGGTTCACCTACGTCGAGCAGCCGACTGCCCGGGGCGAGGCACCAGCGCTGGCCGCCGCGCCGCCGACCCTCCACAACGCGCTCATGGGCGGCCCCGTTGGCCGAGAAAAGCCGGCTCGTGGCAAGTCCGAGCGGGGCAAGTCGGTCATCGATCGGGTCACCGACGCGATCGCGGGGGACGAAGAGCAGCCCCAGGGCTGAGTCGGCGGCCTGGTGCTGGGCGTCTCGATCGCCAGGGGAATCGTGCATCGGCGCGGTAGATCGGCGGGGCGCGGACCCGGCGTACTCTGGCTCACCCCGGCTCACGGTTCGTCGTGCCGCTCCCGCCTGCCGGTAGTCAGATGGCTCCGGGCACTGCCGAGGAGGCCAATCAAGTGGTCCACGTCCTGGTGGTCGACGACGACTTCAGCATTCGCCAGGTGATCCGCTTCGCCCTGGAGGACGAAGGCTACTCCGTCGATGAGGCGCCGGACGGCGAGGCCGCGCTGGCAGCGATCGACCTGCACCACCCTGACGTCATCCTCCTCGACATGCGAATGCCCGGAATGGACGGTTGGGATTTCGTCGAACGCTACCGCGAGCACCACGGGCACCGGGCGCCGATCATCATCCTCACCGCCTCCCAGGATCCATTCAGGGGTCGGGAGGAAATCCACCCCGAAAACCATCTCGCGAAGCCGTTCGACCTCGACGTCCTGTTGGAGCGGATCGCCGCCCTCGTCGAACGCGCGGCCGGCGAGGAGGGGTAGCGCGGATCAAGCGCGGTGGCAGGTGCGCGGTGGCCAACGGCGATCAACAGACACAATAGGTCTCCAGCCGTGGCGCGTGCCGAGGTTATGGAGTTGGACGAATACGACGGGTCTACGGCGTCGGCATGTGCCCGGGGGTTTACGCTTCTCTCCCGGACAGTTTGGGAGGTGGGTCTGCGGGGCCCCTCCTGTGCGGGGATGACACACGCTGATTCGGTGGTGTCATCCCCGGAGGAACCCATGCAGACCCGCCTTCACCTGTTGCAGGATTGGACCCATCACTTCCAGGCACTGCTGCCCGGCCTGCGCGTGACCCGGGTGCGAGGGCTGGCCCTGCTCAGCCTGGGGCTCATCTGGGCCGGCACGCCCCAGCTCGGCCACATCGCGGCCACGCTCCCGCTCCCGGTCCAGCAGCTCTCCACCGTGCGGCGTCTCCGCCGCTGGCTGGCCACCCGTGCCGTGCCGGTGGTGGCCACCTGGCAGCCCCTGGCCCGCGCCTTCCTGGCCCACCGCGGCCAGCGCGAGCTGCTGCTGGTCGTCGATCCCACGCCCGAGCGCGACGACGCCACGCTGCTGGTGCTCGGCCTGGTCGTGCATCGTCGCGTCCTGCCCCTGGCCTGGCACATCGTCCCCGGGCAGACCGCCTGGGCCCATCCCACCACGGCCTATCTGGCCCGGCTCGGTCAGCGCGTGGCCGCCGTGCTGCCGCCCGGCGTCACCGTGACCCGCGTCGTCGATCGCGGGCTGGCCAGCGCCGCCGTCATCGACTGGTGCCAGCGCCTGGGCTGGCACTGGCTGATGCGCCGGAACGTCGATGCCCGCCAGGGGGTGCACGTGCGGCTCCCGGACGGCACGGTCTGTCCAGCGTGGGCCTGCGTGCCGGGACCCGGACGGCGCTGGGCCGGTCCAGTGGCGGCGTTCCAGACCCAGGGCTGGTATGCCGCCGAGCTCACCAGCATCTGGCCGGTCCGCTCTCGCGAACCCTGGGTGCTCTTGTCCGACCGTCCAGCCGGACCGGCCCGCGTGCGGGAGTATCGGCGTCGGCAGCAGGTCGAGGCCGTCTCCCAGGACGGCACGACTCGCGGCTGGAATCTCGAGGCGAGCACGCGGACCGCGCGCAACCGACTCAACCGCCTGCCGCTGGCGCTGTTCCTGGCCCTGTGGTGGAGCCATCTGCGCGGGCAGCAGGTAGTGCGACGGGGGGAGCGGCGGCGCTTCGACCGCACCGACCGGCGGGATGGCCGCCTGGTGCGCCTGGGCCGACGCTGGATGACCTGGCTGCTAGACCACCAGCGGCTGCCGCCCCTCCCCTTTCGGTACCACCACCAGCAGTGGACCTGTCGCTGGCGCTACTGAAACTGTCCGGGAGAGAAGGGTTTACCCCCGGGCACGCGCCGCGCGCCGGACACCTCTCTGCCTGAGTGTGAGCGCTCTTTCCCTAGCCGGCTTCAGCCGGCTTTCCTTGTCAGCCCGGCGGCTTCAACGCCTGGTGTGAGTTGTGGGACCGCGCCTACCAGGTGATCAGGTTGGCCACGGCCAGCAGCGGCCGTTCCTGCTGCCGATTCAGCCAGCAACAGAGGTTGTGCAGCGCCACCTTGGCCGCCAGTCGCGCCTGGAAGCCCGCCAGGGTGTGCGGGCGCTCCCGCTCGAGGCCGAAGGTGTGCAGCAGGCGCCCGATGACCGTCTCCACGATCTGGCGATGGCGGGCCACCCAGCGGCGGACCGCCGTGGGCCAGCGCCGCCGACTGCCCCGCTGCGGGGTGGCCACCAGCGTCACGCCATAGGTGGCCGCCAGGTGCGCCTCGCCGTCCTCGCCGGCAAAGCCACTATCCGCCAGATAGGTCGCCACCGGCGTGCCGACACTGGGCAGGCGGGGATCGGGGTGGGCCCGACAGGCAATCAGGGTCTCGGCGAGGGACCGCTCATTGGTGCTGGCCGGGGCCACGCCCCAGCCGGTGATCGCCCCCTCCAGGCTGACCGCGGTCAGCACGCGGAAGCCCGCAAACCAGCCCAGGCGCAAGCTGAAGCCGATGTTGGCCTCGCCCGCCAGCCAGCCCCGCCCGCGGCGCTTGGCATTGCGCACCGGAGCCGGCGCCACATCGAGCACATCCACCGCCACTGGCCCCCGGCCAAGTTGGTCTGCCAGGTAGAGGGCGAACTGGGCCAGGGCGACCTGATGCCGCCGCAGCAGCCGGTTGTATTGGCTGCGATGCGGCAGGGTGGGGAAGTAGGGGCGCAGGTGGCGCTCGGCGTAGCGGTAGAAGTCCTGCTCACTGGAGAACTTCATCCACTGCCCGAAGATGGCCAGGGTCAGCACCTCGCTGCGGCTCAGGGCCGGCGCGGGGCCGGGGCGATGGGGCTCCGGGGGCAGGTGGGTCTGGCAGAAGGTGTCGACCAGGACATAGACGGTGATCAGGAAGGTGTCCACATCCATCGGGTGCTCCTTTCGTGGGAGACGGATACGAGCTATCTCCCGTATGGAAGTGGGCACCTTCCTGTGTCAAGCAGGCCCATCTAGCCCCCAGCTAACTCACACCAAGCGTTTCAGCCCCGGGCACAAGCCACGGCGTGGGGATCCATACGCCACCCACCCCGGGCACGAGCCAACCGGCGGACACCCATATCATTCGTCAATGTCCGTAAGCTGCCGGGCTAAGAAACGAAGCCCACTGAAGGGGCTGTGATGCCGAGATGCAGGCGGATCCGGTGTATCACGGCAATTCGTGAATCTTCGCGTAAAGCCGCTCGGGGCCGTGACGTCCCCCACGTCGCGGCCCCGAGCGTGGAGAGCTGCGCGGGCGATGAATGCTACTTGAAGAAGTACGGGTCGAGGACCGTCACGCGGGTGATGCGGTCGATCGGCAGTCCGTTGCGATCCGCAAGGCAGCGGAGCGCTTCGGGGTTCGGGCCGTCGTAGACGCAGTACGTCCGCTTCTTGTCCTCGCTCACGTAGGAGTGGATCCAGGTGACGCCGAGCTCGCCGTTGGTGTCGGCCACCCGCATGCACACCGCGGCGCCCTCATCATTGACCGGAATCGCCAGTCCGTCGGGGAAGGTTCGCTCGACGATGTAGCGTGGCATAGCAGTCGCTCTCCTTTACTTCATGTACTTCATGCCTCTGCCGTCGTCCGGCCGGGATTCTGCCGGATGCCTAGCCCGAGCAGCTCACATTCGGATTCCAGTCCTCGAAGATCCCCGCAGGGTTCTCGGTGAAGATCCAGGCGTGCAGGACGTAGACACCGAGCGCCTCATTGAGGTGGAGGTGATGCCCCATGACCTCGGGGAGCCGACCGTGGCCCTCGGCGTCCCAGGCGTCGGCCGGGACGATCCACTCGACCGCACCCAGCGTCAGCTCGCCGTTCGGGCCATAGTGGTAGACCATCGCCTCCGGCTTGAGCGGGTCCAGGGTCGTGTCGAGCAGGTCGACGTTGATGTAGTGGATGCCCATGCCGCCGACACCGGGGTTGTCGAAGCAGTAGTCGAGTCCCTCGACGAGGTTCCAACCGGCGCTCTGGGCGACTTCGATGTCCTTGAACGGCTCCACCACGGCGCGCAGGGCGTTGAGCATGGCCGTGGTGTCATCTTGTGGCGATCGCAGCAGCATTTCGGCACCCAGCCGGCCGAGCAGGACATCCCACCGCTCCGGCCACACGCCCGGATGCCATTCGAAGCGGGCCCGCTCGAAGTACTGGACGGTCAGCCCGTTCTCGACGAACTCGTCGGTCAAGGGATAACCGAAGATTGGCAGGCCGCCGTAGGTCTCCCAATAGCGGCGAAAGCCGCCGCAGATGTTGTGGCCGGTCTCCTCGAAGTAGAGGCAGTCCGCCTGCGGGCCGGTGCTGCTGCTGACGTGGTGTTGGGCCACAGCTATCCCGCCTGGTACGAGGAGCAGCGCGAGCACCGCGAGTATCGCTGGTACACGTCGAAGACGGTGCCTGAGCATGGTGTTCCTCCAATCCCTCGGTGGCCAAACCGGCCACCACGCAGCTCCGTCGGGCGCGTGTCGTGGTGGCGTGTCGCCTGACGCAGCTAGCGATTCCGCCCCGTCTCGCGTCGCTGCCCGTCATCGCGGTTGAGTGAGGTAGAGCGGATCGCCGACGTTGTTCCGATGAGACCATGGTGACGCATGCACCCAACGCAGTGCATCGGGAGACACCCTGAAATTGGGAGATCGGGTCCCCTATATTGGGCGAAACCTTCGCTCGGGCGGAGCTGCGAGCACATGCGGGAGCGCCGGCATCGTGCCGGCGTTCGCGTGGGAGCGGCCCTCACCCCCGACCCCTCTCCCAACTTTGGGAGAGGGGAGCGATGCACCGGAGCCGGCAGGATGCCGGCACTCCGGGGGCGGGAGACTTACTCAGGCTGCCCGGTCCCCACGCTGGCCCGCGGCTCGCCGCTCCGGCGCTCGGCGACGCGGATGGCCTCGTGACGGGAGGAGACGTTGAGCTTGGTGAGGATCGAGGAGACGTGGTGCTCCACCGTTTTGGGGGAGAGGTAGAGTCGGCCCGCGATCTCGGTGTTGGACAGGCCCTGCGCCATCAGGTCGAGGACTTCGGCCTCGCGGCGCGTGAGTCCGGCAGGATGCTGGCGCGTCGATGGGCGCGGCCCGCGCGGGATGCCGCGCGCGCCGACCGCCCGCAGGCGGCGTGAGACATGGGCGACCATGGGGGCAGCGCCCAGATCGCGGAAGACGTCCAATGCCTGGCGCAGCGCTGCTTCGTCGTCACTCTCAGCCAGTGCGCGGGCCATCTCGTATGGGCAGTTCATCTCGCGCCAGCACTCGGCGGCGGCAGCCCAGTCACCCTCGATCTGCAGGCGATACGGCTCGCCGGCCCACGGCGGCACCGTGACCCGCGCGCCCGCACGCCACTGCCAGTAGGCCAGTTCGCCGGTGAACCAGATATGTCGGTGGTGGAGCGCCAGGTCGTACGCCGCGCACGCCTCGTGGAGGGTCCGGTCGGCGTCCCCGGCGAGCCAGGCGGCTTCGGCGCGGGCTGCGTGCACCGGCGCGAGCCGCTGCAGCGTGGCGGTGACTCTCGCCATTTCGAGCGCCTCGTCGAGTGCGATCCAGGCGTCCGGGTCGCCGCGACGTGCCCGGAGGCGACCGAGTGCCACGAACGCCATGATTCGGGAGATGGCGGAGATGCCGGGACGACGCGTTACATCCAGGGCGGCATCGACCGCTGCGTCCCACTCTCCCTGATACAGACGCACCAGGGCGAGCCAGGCGCACATGTACCATCGCTGGGTATCAAGGTCGCGCTCGGCGGTGAATGCAATACCCTCCTCCAGCCAGCGGATCGCCTCCGCGAACTGGTGCATCTCCCCGAGGCCCGAGCCGAGATTGGTGTACGCTATCGCGGCGTGGTTTTCCTGGCCCGCTTGCAATGCCAGTTGCAGGCTTCGCTCCAGCGGGCCGGTGCCGCTCATGTCGCCGCCCACCAGGAGCGCGGACCCGATCGTGTTGTAGGCGGCGATCACCGTTATCTCGTCCTGGCAGCGCTCTGCCAGCTCGAGCGCCTTCTCTCCCCAGGTGACTGCAGTATCGGTGTCACGATCGAGCATGTGGAAGTGCGCGTACACCTGGTACGCGAACGCCAGTTCAGCGCCCGGCGGGAGCGACTCGAGCACTGAAACGGCCTCGCTGATTGCCTGTTTGGCTTCGGCGTTCCGCCCTGCCATGATCAGCACCCGCGTCAGGTGGCACAGGTTCTCCCCGACTTTGCGGGGATTTCCCGCCGCGCGCCAGATCTCGACGGCTTCCTGTCGGGCGGCGATCGCCCGGTCCATCTGATCGGTGTGGTATGCCTCCAGGGCGAACCCCTCCAGCAACGCCGCTCGTTCGACCGGGTCAAGATCCCCGGCGAAGCGCAAGGCCCGCTCGTACTGCGCTGCCGCCTCACGTCGGGCGCCGAGGCTCGATGCTCGCTGCGCGGCTGCCGGTGCGTATGCCAGGACCGCCTCCCGGTCGCCTGCTTCTTCGGCATGGTGGGCCAGCCGCGCCAGGTCATCCGGACCCGTCCCGACTGCGCGGAGGGCCTGCAGCACCGCCCGATGCAAGGTCACCCGGCGCGTGGGGGACAGCGCATCGAGGATCGTCTGCCGGGCCAGTTCGTGGCGGAATGCATAGCCGTTGTCCCTCGGCAAGAGCATCCCCCCGGCCACGGCGTCCTCGACCGCGCTCATTTCGGCGCTGACGACCTGGCTCAGGAGGTCGGTTTCCGCGTATGCCCCGATGACGGCGGCCGCGTCCAGGATCGCCCGCGCCGCCGACGGGAGGCGAGCGGCCCGTGCCAGGACGGCGTCCCGCACCGTCAGCGGAATCCCCTGCCCGCCGGCCGCCAGGACCTCGGTTACAAAGAAGGGGTTCCCGCCCGTCTGCCGGTGCAGCTCGACGGGGTCGAAGTCCGTGCCCGCGGCCAGCGTGCGCACCGCGCTCTCTGAGAGGGGTGGGAGGTGCATGCGGCGAACGGTAGGCGATGTCGCCAGATCGCCCAGCACGACTCGGAGGGGGTGCCTTGGCCCGATCTCGTCGTCGCGGTAGGTGACCAGCATGAGTGCCCGGGTCGAGGCGACGCGCCGGCCGATGAAGCGGAGCAGGTCGAGCGTCGCCTCGTCCGCCCAATGGGCGTCTTCGATGACCACCAGCGCGGGTTGCGCTCGCCGCGCGAGGAAGGAGTGGAAGGCCGGAAGGGCGCGCTGGTGGTGGTCGTCCTGCTCAAGGACGTGCCGGAGCCCCTCGCCGGCTTGCGCGGCGATGTCGAGGAGTGGCCCGAGCGGTCGCGGCGTCGAGAGCGGGTCGCAGGCACCGTAGAAGGGCGAAGCCTCTTGCTCCACCATCCGGCCGAACGCCGTCACCAGGGCGGTCTTGCCCACCCCGGCTTCCCCGGCGACGAACACCAGGTGCCCATTCCCTGAGGCCGCCACATCGAACCATTGGCGTAGCTCGGACAGGAACGTGTCCCGTTCGAGAAGGAGCAACGCGGCTCCCCCATCCCCCGTTGCTGGGTATGTAGGAACGAACGCGTACGTTTGGGAGGATTCTGCCCGGTTCCATAATTGTGACCGCGTACGGTGTGCGCAATCGGGATGCTATTCTGCGCGGTGTGCTTGTCCCAATGCGGATAGGCAAGACGATCCAGCACGGCTGTGCCCGGCGCCCCGGCGCCGCGCATGGCAACCATGAGCGCCGAGGCCGGGTGGCCGCGCACGTCGGCCACGCTCCTGGTCTTGGCGGACGTTCCCCGACGGCATTGGCCGCTATGCCACGGCGCCGTCCTGGTCGATGGCTTCCTGGAAGGTCTGGCGGGCGTTCTCGTTGCGCAGGACGAAGATGATGCGGCGCACCCGGGCGTTGGGCTGTGACAGATAGCGGCGCGCCGCCGCTACCATGAGCGCCGCCGCCTCGGCCAGGTCGAAGCCGCCGACGCCGGTGCCGAGCGCCGGGAACGCGACCGACTCGAGTCCGAGCCGATCGGCGACCTCCAGCGCGGCCTGCGTTGCCGCCTGGATGCTCTCGGAGGTCGGCGGGATCATCCGGTTGCCCTCATAGCCCATGGCCGCGGCGTGGATCACGGCACGGTAGGGGAGCCGCCCGGCCCCGGTAGCCACCGCTTCCCCGACCCGGATCGGCCCCTGGGCCATCGCCTCGCGCTCGATCTCCTCGCCGCCCGCCGCCTTGATCGCTCCGGCCACTCCGGCCCCCATCCACAGTTGGATGGGTACACAATCACCTGACGCTCCGCTGGACCGACCGCGACGCACTGGCGGCATAACAAGAACCGGGCGGCACTGAGCCGCCCGGTTGCCGTTCCCTGCTGTCTCTCCCTAGAACACGTTGGTGGTCGTTATCTCACCGTTCTCGTGATGAAGAATGAATGCTCTTGGCACCTCACGCACCCATCCCTGCTCAACAGCTTTCCGGTAGAGCGCCCTTCGATTCTCATCCCGCCATGGCGCATAGCTGAGGTAGGCGTCGAAGTCGTCTGTGGGTTCGTTGTTCTCGATCCGGCGGCGATATAAGCGCGCCCACAGGAACGAATCGACCAACCCGAAGTCAGGGGCCACAGATCGAATGTTCGCGATGATCCGTGCCTCACCGTTCGTCAGGGAGGTTATAGCGCCCTGCGTCCAATTGATGACGGCCGCTAAGACCGGGAGCACCAGCGGCACATCCTCAGGGGCCGCTGTGTAGAGGTTCCATGGGCCGGTCAGGTCCACGCCCCTCCATTCCTTGACGATGCGTTCAACTGTGCGCTTGGAAGGCGGGGGGCTCTTGAGTTTTTTCTCGTCGTACTCAAGTAGCAATTGCTCGTAGATCTGTCCAGCTGACCACCGTGGCTCCCTCTGAGCCAGGACCGCGATGCGGTCTTCGATCTCACCCGAAATCCTCCGCCTTTGTCGTCGCTGCGCCCCTTTTTGTGTCGTCATGATACCTCCTAATGTCGCTTAAGTTCGTTGAACGAGCGTTGCGACAGAACTAGGCTTGAGTCTAGCAGATAGCGCGGGGCGCGTCTAGGCCCCTCAGGCGGTGTCAGGAGGTGATGTGACGTGACCGTTGCGGTGAACCCCGGACCTAGTACCGTGCTGCTGCTCACGGTTGACCAAGTCATGAAGATGACCAACCTGTCGAAGTCCACAATCCAGCGCGCGATCGCCCGCGGCGACCTTCGTGTCGTGCGCATCGGCCGGGCGGTCCGTGTTCCCAGCGCGGCGCTGTCCGAGTGGCTTGAGCGGTTGGAGGCGGGGGCGGATGCGTGAGCCGACCCAGACCCCTGAGGACGTGCGCCAGTCGGCGGCGTGGCGGCGGCTCTGGCAGATCCTGCTTGCCCCTGAGCCAGTGGACAAGACGGAGCCTGAGCCAATCCGGAATGACTGCGAAGTGGAGCGGAAAGCGGCATAAGACGCCAACGGCCGGGGCGGGAACCCGGCCGGGGCATCTGTTGGAGTGAGCCGATGGGGAACTCAGCAACTAGTCTGGCAGAGAACACCGACATACGCAAGCTATATCAGGCGGAAGCGCGCCTGCGGTCCGACGACCAGCTCTGGGGCGATATCGACCTGATCGCCTGGTTGCTCCGCGACGGAGACGAGCTCGACGATGAGCAGCGCGAGCTCCTGGTCATCGAGCGAGAGGTCTATCAGTGGGAGCTCTACCGCCGCTGGGACCGGGGGCTCACCTACCCGGCTTGCGACTTCGGGTTCGCCCGGTCCGAAATCGAGCGAATCCGGACCGCACTGCCGATCGAGGCCGTGATCGGGCTCGACGTCGAACTAAAACCGAGGGGAAAGAGCCTCCGTGGGCGATGTCCCTTCCACAGCCCCAGCAAGTCCGGCATGTCCTTGGCCGTCCGTCCGGGCCATGACGGCAAGTGGTACTGCTTTGGCTGCGGCGTCGGCGGTGACGTGCTCACCTGGATCATGGCGTTCAACCATTGCGAATTCACCGAGGCCCTGCGTCGGCTGGCCGTCATGGCGGGTGAGCCGATCCCAATGCGGCGGCGGCCTCAACCGCCTTCGAATGGCCCGGTGCGGGAGGTGGTGCTGCGATGAGTGCGTCCACCGTCCGCACCGCTCACGCTCGTTCTTCATTTTCACTCTCCCTTAAGGGGAGTGAAATGATGAAAACCGAGGCCCAGCCCTCGGAGCGCGTCCTCACGGTTGTGGAGGTGTGGCGGCAGCCCGAGCCTTCCCCGCGACAGTACATCGTCGAAGGCTTGATCCCCGCTGGCAGGATCACCTCGCTCTTCGCCGACGGCGGGACGGGCAAGAGTTACCTGGCGCTCTACGTCGCAGTCTGCGTCGCGCTGGGGCGCCCGGTCTTCAACCGCGCCGTCATCCAGGGGCCGGTCCTCTTCGTGGATGCTGAACTCGACGCCGAAGAATTCGTGAGGCGGGCTTACGAGGTGGCGCGGGGGCTGGGCCTCGAGCGACCACCGGAGGGCCTGTTCTACCACCGGATCGCCGGCTCCCTCGCGGACCCGCTTGTCATGGCCGACGTGGAAGCAGTGGTGGAGAAGGTGACGCCGGTGCTGGTGGTCCTCGACAGTGTCATGGCGGCCGCGTTCGGAGCAGACCTCGAACGAGCACCGGACACGACCGCGACATTCAAGAGCGTTGAGCGGTGGGGCACGGTCCTGGCCCTGGACCACGTTCCCAAACCCGCGCCGGGCGCGAATCTGTCGCAGCTCCGCGCGTACGGTAGTGTCTTCAAGTACAACCTCAGCCGCTCGGTTCTCCAGTTGATCCAGGCCGAAGCGGGCGGCCTGATCCTTCGGCAGACGAAGCACAACTTCGGCCCCAAGAGCGCGCCGCTCAGCATCGCCATGGACTTCGGAGCGGACCGGGTGACGTTCGCGGAGGTGCCGATCAACGACGACCGGTTCGCCGGAATCGACGACCACCTTCCCACCGGTGAGCGCGTCTTCCGGGTTCTTATGCAGTACGAGCGCGGCACGACCCCGGATGCCCTCGCTCAAGAACTCGAACTGAGCGCCGGGACGGTCCGCAACGCGCTCACCGCACTGAAGAAGGCGGGGCGCGTGGAGCAAGTCGAGCGCGGCGTCTGGCGCGTCACTCATTTTCATCACTTCACTGCTCTTAAGGGCGGTGAAGTGATGAACTTCGGGCTCCTCTGCCCCAACGGCCATACAAGTGAGGATGAGGAGGAGGTCGAGTACTGATGCAGACGCCGATTCGGTTCCTTGTGATGGAGGCGGCCGACGCCGGGGTGCGGCTCTCCGTTGAGGACGGCGCGCTGCGCCTGCGTGGGCCGCGGCGGGCGGCATTCCTGGCCGCGGCGCTCCGAAAGCGCGAGGCCGAAGTCATCGCCTACCTGCGGACCGCCTGTTCGCGGTGCTATGGGCCGCTCTACTTCGAGGAGTCCCTGCGTGCTGGTCTCTGCACTACGTGCAGGTTGTACGGGGAAGTGGATGTGGCGTGATGGACGGGATCGCTGCTCAACAACACGACCCCGACCGGCGGAATGACCGGCCGCTGACCGGCCGCGGCTGGGTGGTCGGCTGCCCACGGTGCGGGAAGTCCTACTTCGTCTCAGCCGAGCAGGTCATGGCGTCGCCAGACTGGCTCGTCTGTCCGCACTGTGCCAGCGGTGGGAAGGAGGCCGCGTGATGTCCCGCGCGGTCACACCGGGCGGCATCATCCACGATGTCGCGGCTAGCGCGCCGGAGGCGGCCTTGTTGGCGGCCGTGATCCGGCTGGCCTACGAGGACGCGCTCGGGGGCGATGCTGAGGCGGCCGAATGGCTGGCCGGTCCGGTGTGCCGGGCGTGGTTGCACTTGATCGCCCCGGACGGGGTCGACGTTGACCAGGTGCATGCGCGGCTGCTGGCCCGGCTGCCCACGCGGGCGCCGCCGGGGGCCCACGCAGCGGGGCTACGGATGAGTGTTGGCAACGACTAGCGACCGAAAGGGGTGAGTCATGAACCTCGACACGTTGGTGGAGCAGGCGAAGGAGCTGCGGGCCACGTACCAGACCAAGGCGAACGAGATCCGGCGGGATCGGGACCTGACGCGGGCGGCGCGGCAGCGGAAGCTCAAGGCGCTCTACGAGACCCACGCTGAGCAGATGGCCGCCCTGCGACGCCAGGCCGACGCGGCGATCCAAGCCGCGCGCCAGCGTCTGCGGCGGGCGGCGTTCGGGGCGGATCCCGGCCAGGTGGATAGCTACCGCGGCGCGATCCAGATTGCCGAGCGGGCGGCCGATCAGAACGAGCTGCAACGCACCTTGCGCCGGGCGGAAGACACCGGCGACGAGGTCCTGGCGAAGGCGGCCGCCCTGATCGCCGCCGAACGGGGCTACCGCGCCGTGCTGGACGCCTACCTCACCACCCGGCCGCAGATGGCCCAGGCCGTCGGCGAGCTGGCCGACTTCGAGGAGAGGGTCGGCGATCCGGGCTGGCGGTTCGCCCTCCGGAGCAACTTCGCGGCCGCGCCGCGCCCGGTCGAGCTGGACCAGCCGGCGCCCGTCGTGGAGATGCGACCGGCGTAACCCACGGTGCCGGGCGCCTCCGCCATGGGGCGCCCGGCGTCACCGGGCGGAAGCACAGGAGGAAGCAATGGCTACTAGATCCGACCAATGCACGGCAACCCGCCGGGACGGCGGGCGCTGCACGGCCCGCGCACTGCCCGGGCGGCCGTACTGCTTCGCGCACGACCCCGAGCTGCAAGCGGAGCGGACCGAGGCGCGCCGGCGGGGCGGCCGCAACCGGGCGAAGGTCGTGCGGCTGCGGCGCCTCGTGCCGCCGCGCCTGCTGCCCGTCTTCGACCAGCTCGAACAGGCGCTGAGGGACGTGCTAGGCGGCTCGCTGGAACCGCGCCGGGCGATGGCCGCGGCCAGCGTGGCGCGGGCGCTGGTAGACGTGCTGCAGGCGGGCGAGCTCGAAGAGCGGTTGCGCAAGCTGGAAGAGGCCGCTCAGGGCGAGGACGTGGGGCGCCGTGTCTCGTGATCTGCGTCGTCGGCTTGAGCGGCTGGAGGCGGCGCTGGAGCACCGGCCGGGCGTCTACATCCTGCTGCTCCCGGGCGGCCGCCGGCGCGCGGTGGATGTGGGGGCGCTCCTGGACGTCGGGGAGGCCCTGATGGCCTTGCGTTCCGGCGATGCCGAGTGGGCGGAGCAGGCCCCACTGGACCTGGGCCTCGCGCGGGACCTGGCCGCGTCGGAGGCTGAACCGGGCGAGGGGGCGCTCTTCGGCGCGATTCGGCAGTGGTGTCGCGAGGAGGTGGAGAAGTGAGTGCAGCGCCTGAGCCGGCCGCGACCCGGGACCCGTACTGGTCGCTACAGCGGGTGCGTCGGGCGCTCCTGGACTATCACTACTTCCGGCTTAGGATCCGACCGCCGCGCCCGGACCGTCCCGTCCGACGGGGGCGTCGGCCCGCTTACGACGGTGAGAAAGTCCGCGTCGAGATCAAGGCGGACCTTGACCGCGCGCTGGCCTGGCTCGCCCAGGTCGATAACGACCCGGAAGCGGCCGCGGCGATCTGGGCCGTCTTCTGCGATCCCGCGCTGATGCGGGAGAGCCTCTTCATCCGGATCAACGCCGTGGGCGACGCGGAGGGCGTCGGCTGGCGCGACGTCTACCAGCGCATCGCGCGGGGAATCGAGCAGATGACCCGCTTCCTGGCTGAGGACGAAGGAGGGGCACCATGAGTGACACCGACGTGCAGATCGACCGCGCGATCGACGCCGCCCTGGCGGCCGCTGAGGGCAATGTCGGGCCGTACGACGCGCTGGCACCGGCAGAGCAGGACCTGGCCCTGACGCTGAGCTGCCGGCTGCTGCGGGCGGTCTGCGACGACGTGGCGCGGCGCCTGGCCGAGGGCACGCTCGCACCGGACCCGGCCTGGCCGGCGGTGCTGGCGGGCGCTCGGCAGGTGATCGCCCAGGCGGCCGCCCTCGGGCTGCCAGTCGGTGAACAGCCGAATCCGGCGGCCGATGCGGCCTGACGGGCGCGGGCTGGTTCGGCTGCGTTCCCGGCCATTCGTGCCGACATGCGCAGGAAGGTGGCCAAAGTGCGGCCGAACACGACGACGACGATGGGCGGGGAGGGGGGAGGTCATGCAGATAAGTTTCGTTATCCGCAACAGCGAGGTGCGACATGGAACCGATCGTTCGCGATCTGCGGCCGTTGATCCGGCTCGAGAACGGCACGCTGTTGATGCATCCCGAACTGGTGCGTTGCCTGGTCGCGATCTTGAATCACTACGTGCGCGTCTCGGGCAACCGGCCACAGCTCACCAAGCAGCTTGCCCTCGCGGAGCCGGTCGAGTCTGATGGGGTTGTCATTGATGTAGGTATCCGCGGCCGCCGCCAGCGCCGCAGCCTCGAACATGGCCGCTGTTGCCTCGTAGAGTTCGGTTGCAACCCATGCCACCGGCCCCGCGTCCGCGTCCGGTAGTAGATCCCCGTAGTCTCTCGTAGAAGCACAACAATGATCTGCTGCCGCCTGACAGGCCACGGCCAGTCTCATCGCTTCCTCGGGCGACAACTCGATAGTGATGGTCCGGCCGGCGATATTCTTGAGTTCCATTCCGCTTTCTCTCCTTCACCTGGTCCCTACTGCGGACGTTTCGGACGTTTTCGGACAATAGCCCTACGCGGGGGTCGGTTCGTCCATCCACTCCAGATGGGGGCCTTCGAGGGCCGGCGGGACCGGGACGCCCGCCATCTGACACAGGTCGGCCAACACCCAACCCAGCGTGTACAGCTCGGTCAGGGGCTGGTCGATGCCGTCCTCCTTCAGGGCCTCGACATAGCGCGTCACCAAGGCGGGCAAGTCGACCATGCCCGGCGGGGGGGCGGCCACTTCGCCCGGACGCCGAAACGGGATGATCGTCATGGGGACCTCCCTTCATGTGACCCTACCGACACTGAGGCGGTGCCGCGCCTCTAACACGTTCATAGTAACGCTTTCTGAGAGTCTTGTCAACAACAGGTTTGCATGGACAGGGATACACAAATCTGTTATGCTACGTGAGATGGAAAGGGGGCGACATGAAGACGATCAAGGAGCTACGCGAAGCGCGTGGCTGGACACAACTGGAGCTGGCCTATCGCGTGGGCGTGACGCCGGCCACGATCTACAACTGGGAAGCAGGGCGGAACGAGCCGAAGGCATCGCAGCTTCGAAAGCTTGCTCAGATCTTCGGCGTCAGCATGGATGAAATCGACTTCACCCCCTCGAGCGAGACAAAAAAAGCCGCCGCGTGACCAGGCCACGCGACGGCGGCACTGCCCCAGCGCGGTAGGGCCACGCTGGGAGTATCGAGAGCGTACCAGGAGAACGCATCATGGGCAACGGGCGACGGGCGGCCATCTATGCCCGCGTCAGCAGCGAGCAGCAGGAGCGGGACGGCACGTCCCTGGACACGCAGCTTGCGGCGTGCCGCCAGTACGCGGCGGCGCACGGCTACGAGGTGGTTGCTGAGTACCGCGAAGTCTTCACCGGGGTGAACCTCTGGGATCGCCGGGAGCTGACCGCGCTGCGTGAGGCCATGCGGCGCAAGGAGTTCGACGTTGTCATCGCCTACGCGATCGATCGCCTGAGCCGCGACCCGGTACACCTCGGGGTGATCCTGTCGGAGGCCGACCACCACGGCGCGGCGGTGGAGTTCGTCACCGAGCCGCTGGACAACTCCCCGGAGGGGCAGCTGATCCGCTTCGTACGGGGCTACGCGGCCAAGGTGGAGCATGAGAAGTTCCGTGAGCGCGCGATGCGCGGGCGCCGGGCGCGGGCGGAAACCGGCAAGCTGATCCACGGCCCGCGGCCGCTCTACGGTTACCAGTGGGCCGATGCGGATAAGACGCGGCTCGTGGTCAACCCAGAGACGGCGCCGATTGTGCAGCGCATCTTTCGCGAGGCCGCCGAAGGGCGCCCACTGCGGGCCATCGCGCGGGGGCTAACCGATGACGGTATCCCGACGCCGACAGGCAAGCCGACCTGGTCAATGACGACCGTCTCTAAGATCTTGAAGCATCCCCACTACACGGGCGATGCCCGCGCCTGGACATGGCAGAGCCGGAATGGCTACGTGCGGAACCATGAGGCCGGTCTGCCGCTGCCAGAGGGCACGGTCCCGCCGCTGGTTGACCGTGCGACCTTCGAGCTAGTGCAAGAGCAGTTCGCGCGCAACCAGGCACGGGCGGCTCGCAACAACCGCAACCCTGAGGCCGCGCTGCTGCGTGGTGGCTACGTCCGGTGCGGCTACTGCGGCCGGGCGATGCACGTCCACAAGAACAGCGGGAAGCCGGCGTACCGCTGCAATGGGCGGGAGTACCGGCGCGGGTCGTGCCCCATGCCGGTCATCGCGGCGCATGTGCTCGACGCGGCCGTGTGGGAGCGCGTGGAGGCCATCCTGACGCGGCCGGAGATCGTGGCCGAGGAACTGGCGCGGCTGCAGACCGATGATCCGACGGCGGCCGACCTGGCGGCCGTCGACCGGCTCCTGCAGCAGGTCGACCGGCAGCGGGCCAACCTGACGCAGGCGATCGGCCTCACCGACGATCCCGACGCCGTAGCCGCGCTGATGGCCGAACTGGAGCGCGTGGCGGCACGGCGCCGGCAACTGGAAGCCGAGCGGGAGGGCATCCTGCATCGCCGGGAAGCCTGGGAGGCGGCACGGGCGAACCTCGCAGACCTCATGAGCTGGTGCGAGCGCGTGGCAGAGCGGCTAGGCGAGTTGACGTACGAACAGCGGCGGCTCGCACTCGACGCGCTGGGGATCTCCGTGCAGGTCTACCGCGCGAGCGACCCGGACTATCCGCGCTACGTCATCACGGCGAAGCTGCCGCTGGATGAAGTTGTGTTCCCATCCAGAGTTCATTATTGGCCGCGTTCACGATGGCGTCGGCCTCGACGGCGGTGATGTCGCCGACGATCGCGGTGAGTGGGTGCTCGGTGGTCATGACGTTCTTCCCTCCGCCAGTGCCCCGTCCAGCCAGGCGCGGATGTCGGGCGCGTGCTCCTCGTAGAAGTGGTTCGCCATCCCGTCGATGACCGCGGCCAGCGGCCGGCCGTTCAGCCAGGGAACCCGAGTGGGGTCGAAGAGGTCGTCCTCGGGGATGGCCGCCAGCGCGGCTTCCAGCCGGTCGAACGACTCGCGCGAGTCGTGCAGCACCTCGGCCGCCGCGCGATCGCGGTTGGCCGCGTAGATGACCTCGTTGATCTCGTCGACGTCCTCGTCTAGGTCCAGGTGGGACGGCCAGGGAGGGACCGGGACCGTGCTGTCCCGCGCGGCCTCCATGCGGGCCACGGAGAGCCAGCGCCAGCCGGTCAGGTGGGCGATCACGTCCGCGAAGGTCCACGGACCGAAGGCGTTCGGCTCCTCCAGCCGGTCCTCTCCGGCCGCGATCAGCCGCTCCAGATCGGCCCGCGTGGTCCTGACCGTGTCGAGCAGTTGGGCCTTGGTCTGGCGTGGTTCCATGGCGTGCTCCTTCGCAGTGGCGTCGTCCGGTGATGCGTGCAGTATCCTCGATGATGCCGGTACCTGGCTATCGCAGCCCCGCGTCCGGGATGCACAGCGTCGGCGGGCGCGATGCGATGATCGCTCAGCCCATGCCGCTATGTATGATGGACGAACAAGAGCGACGCAGGATGCAGGGCGCAGGGCGTGGGAGGTGGGTGATGGGCTTCACTGTGCGGGATATCCGCCGGGCGATGGATGTCTACACACGGGACAACGTCTATCTGGGCACCGTGCTGGAGGTGATCCCCGGACCTGCGGCGCCGGACGGCGAGCCCGAACTCTCCCCGGACGTGTTGCAGTCGAGCGCGGTTAGCGGGGAGTTGCTGGGGCCGATGCCGACCCAGCCGCTCGGCAACCGCGGCCCGGCCAACCAGTCGGCGCGTGCCCGCTACGCCATCGGCCAGGCGTCGGCGAAGCCGATCGGCCGCGGTGCGATCCGGGTGGGGAAGTTCGGTGGACTCGTCGGCCGGCGAGAGATCTCGCTCGACGCGGTGCAGACCGTGTCGCTGGAACGGGTCATCCTGCGGCTGCGGAGTGATGAGTTGTGATGCGTGATGCGTCATGCGTCATGCGTCATCCGTCATCCGTCACTCGTATTGCGTACTGCGTATTGCGTAATCCTCCCCTCTCCCCTGGTGGGCTCCGTCCGAGAGGGGCTGGGGGTGAGGGAGACGTTTGACGCATGACGTATGACGCATCACGCATCACCCCTCCTCCGGCAGGTGGCGCGTCAGGAGGGCGACCTGGAGCAGGAGGCGGTCGCGGGGGTTGCCGAGGTCGCGGCGGGTCAGCTCGGCGATGCGCTGTAGGCGGTAGGAGAGGGTGTTGCGATGGATCCCCAGGTGCTCGGCGGCCTCGGCGAGCGCGCCGCCATGTGACAGGTACACCTCCAGCGTCTCGATCAACCCGCTGTGCCGGCGGCGGTCGTAGTCCTCCAGTGGGCCGAGTACGGCGTCGCGGAACGCGGCCACGGCCGGGTTGCCCCAGAGCGGGTAGAGCAGGCTGAACAGCCCCAGGTCGTCCACCGACCCGGCGCGGGCGACCGGGAGCGTGACCGCGCCCGCGCGCTGCAGCCCGAGGGTGAAGCGCGCCTCGCGCAGGCCCTCTGGGGCCTGGAGGATGGTCGGGACCGGACGGCTGAGGGCGACGGCGATGCCATTCCCGCCTTCCCGCCGCAGCGTGGGGCGCAGGGCGCTCGCGGCGCGGGACGGGTCGCTGCCCTGCACGAGGAAGCCGATGCCGCCCGGCACCGGCGCCAGGTTGTCGCCCACGGCCGGGCCGAGCGCCTGGGCTACGAGGTGCCGGGCCGCGGCCGGGCGATCCGGCGCGTCGATCAGGCCGACGATCACCGGCGCGGTGGTGTCGATGCCGAGCATCTGAGCGCGGGCCAGCGCCGCGGCGTCGGAGGCCAGGCGGCCGAGGAGGAGGTCTGCCACCAGTCGCTGGCGCCCTCCGCCGAGCCCGGCGGTGCGCCCCTGACCGAGCAGGATCGAGCAGGTGGCCGCTGTCTGGGCCAGCACCAGTCGATCGCTCTCGTTCAAGGTGCCGGCCGGCCCGACCAGCGAGAGGTAGCCGCTGGGCGCTCCGGCTGCCAGGGGGAGGATCAGCCGCTCGGTGCCGTCCGGGCCGGGGCAGAGGAGGGGGCTGGTCGCCCCGTTGGCGGCGGCCAGCTCCGCGGCGGTGGCGGGCGGGACAATCGTGCCGCCGCCCCAGCCGACGACGTTGCCCTCCCGGTCCTGGAGCACGAGCGGGCGTCCGGCCAGCTCAGCCGCGATGCCGAGCAGCGCCTCCACCCCGCGCGGGTCCATCGCCGCCTGCGAGAGGCGCCGGGAGAGTTCGTTGCCGAGCCGGTAGAGCTCGGCCCGCCGCTCGGTGATCAGGCGGTTGAGCATTCCCTCGGCGTCGTGGGGGAAGGGGGCCGGGAGGGTCAGGATCGGCAGAACGGGGTGCGGCTCCTCGGCGAAGGCCGGCTCGCTCAGCACCGCGGCCACCCGGTTGCGGGCCAGTTCGGCGCTGAGATCTTCCCAGCTCAGCGCCTCGTCCGCCTCGATCTGCGCCAGCACCCGCGGGGAGAGGACCACCAGCTCGTCGCCCCGCAGTGGTGGCAGCAGCGGCGGGGTGGTGCGAACCGAAACGGCCCAGGAGACTGCGCGCTCCAGGGCCTGCTCGCGGTTCATCCCGGTCGGCGGGACGAAGCCGAGTCGCCGGTCCCACCGGCAGAGATCGCGCAGCGTGATGTCCGCTATCGGCTTCATCCCCGGAACCGTCTCGTCCGCGACACGGATGGAACTCCCTGTCATCCGACAAGTATACCGCGTGGACGGCTCTGTCCCAATGGCCTACGCTGCGATTGGCTGGTACGATCAACCCACCAAATGGCTGTTTTCCGGCCCAATTGGCCGTGTTACGGTAGATTGGACGCATCCAATTGGAGGGTGGGATGATCGTCGAATTGGACCGCTCGCGTGAGCTCCCGCTCTACCTCCAGATCAGCCGCCAGATCCGCGACCAGATCCGCTCCGGCGAGCTTCCGCCCGGCACGCGCCTGCCGCCCGAGCGGCGGCTGGCGGCCATGCTGGGGGTGAACCGGACGACGGTGGTCAACGCCTATCGGGAGCTGGCGGCGGAGGGGCTGATCGTCGGCCACGTGGGGCGGGGCACGATCGTCGCCGGGGCAGCCGGCGACGGGGCAGGGACCGGCGAGCCGCGGGGCATCCCCTGGGGGCAGCTCTTCACCGAAGCGACCGACGTGATGAACGACCCGCTGCTGCGGGACACCATGCTCGTCTCAGCCCGCGCCGATGTCATCTCGCTCGCGACCGGCATCCCGTCGCCGGAGTTGTACCCGATCGACGCCATCCGGGCGCTGCTCGACGAGGCGCTCCACACGGCGGGGCAGGAGTTGCTCCAGCACTGCCCGACCGAGGGCTACCCGCCGCTGCGGGCGGCGCTGGCGGATTGGATGGCCGGCAACGGCCCGCCGCCAGAGCCCGACCAGGTGCTGGTCGTGGCCGGGTCGCAGCAGGGGCTCTATCTGCTGGCGCGGGCGCTGCTGGAGCCGGGCGACCTCGTCGCGGTCGAGTCGCCCACCTACCTCGGGGCCATCCAGGTCTTCCGGGCCGCTGGAGCGCGGCTGCTGCCCATCCCGGTGGACGCGGACGGCATGCGGGTCGGGCTGCTGGAGGACCTGATCGCGCGGCGGCGGCCGAAGCTGATCTACACCCTCCCGACCTTCCAGAACCCGACCGGGGCGACGATGAGCCTGGAGCGGCGCCACCGGCTGCTAGCGCTGGCTGCGCGCGAGCAGGTGCCGGTGGTGGAGGACGATCCCTACGGTGCGCTGCGCTACGACGGGCGGCCGATCCCACCGCTCCGCGCGCTCGACTCCCACGGCTCGGTGATCTACCTGAGTACGCTGTCGAAGGTGCTCTTCCCCGGCTTCCGCATCGGCTGGATCGCTGGGCCGCGCCCGCTGATCGAACGGCTGGCGCTGATGAAGCAGATCGTGGACCTCGATACCAACCCGCTGGCGCAGTGGGCGGTGTGGGCGTTCCTCGACCGTGGACTGCTGGCGGAGCACGTCGAGCGGCTGCGGCAGGCCTACCCGCGGCGGCGCGACGCCATGCTGGCTGCCATCGAGCGCCACTGTGCCGGGATGCTGACCTGTGAGCGCCCGGACGGCGGGCTCTACGTCTGGGGCCGGCTAGCCGACGGGCTGCGGGCGCGCGACCTGCTGCCGGAGGCGGCCCGGCGCGGTGTGGCGATCGCGCCGGGGAGCAGCTTCCATCCCGACGGCGAGGGCGAGAACACGCTGCGGCTCAACTTCACCCTGCCCCGGGAAGAGGAGATCGACCTGGCGATCGCGCGGCTGGGGGAGGCGATCGCCGCCCTGCGCGGCAGTCGCAGCACCGGCGCCGAGCGCCGCGACGCCGCCCGCGCGACGCCGATTGTGTGACGTGATGCGTGATGCGTCATACGTCACCGGTACTGCGTATTCCGTATCTCCCCCCTCTCCCACCAGGGGAGAGGGGCTGGGGGTGAGGGGGACGGATGACGCATCACGCATGAGAAAGGAGCACCCGGGATGGTCGACCGAGCAGGCTGGCACGCGAAAGTCGAAGCGGCGCGGGCGTTCGTCGGCGGCGTGATCATGGATGTTGTGACGCCGGAGCAGGCGCGCATCGCCGAGGAGGCGGGCGCCCGGGCCGTCATGGCGCTGGAGCGTGTCCCGGCCGATATCCGGCGCGAGGGCGGGGTGGCCCGCATGAGTGACCCGGACTTGATCCTGGCGATCAAGGAGGCGGTCAGCATTCCGGTGATGGCCAAGGCCCGCATCGGTCACACCGCGGAGGCGCAGATCCTGGAAGCGCTCGGCATCGACTTCATCGACGAGAGCGAGGTGCTGACCCCGGCCGACGATCGCTTCCACATCGACAAGCACGCCTTCACGACCCCCTTTGTCTGCGGTGCGCGCAACCTGGGCGAGGCGCTGCGCCGGATCGGCGAGGGCGCAGCAATGATCCGGAGCAAGGGGGAAGCCGGGACGGGCAACATCGTCGAGGCGGTGCGGCACCTGCGCGACATCACCGACGACATCCGGCGGCTCCAGGCTCTTCCAGTAGAGGAGTTGATGACCGCGGCGCGGGACCTCGGGGCGCCCTACGACCTGGTGCTCCAGGTCCACAAGACGGGGCGGCTGCCGGTGCCTCTCCTCTGCGCCGGGGGCGTAGCAACACCGGCTGACGCCGCGCTGGTAATGCAGCTCGGCGCCGAAGGGGTCTTCGTGGGTTCCGGCATCTTCAAGTCGGAGAACCCGGAGCGGCGTGCCCGGGCGATCGTCGAGGCGACGGCCCACTACCGCGACCCGCAGGTGCTGGTCGAGGTCAGCCGCGGGCTGGGCGAGCCCATGCGCGGCCTGGACCTGCGCGAAATCCCGGAGGAGCAGTTGCTCGCCGGGCGGGGAGTGTGAGATCCATCGGTCCGCACGACGGCGAGTTCCGTGTTGCGTGTTCCGTGTTCCGTTTAGCTTGTTGGCGCACGGTAGCCAGTGTCCCTCCGACACGGAACACGAAACACGGATCACGCATCACGGAACACACAACACGCAGGGGCGTGGCGCCTGCTACGCGGCGTCCAAGAAGTAGTGGAGCACCTCGCGGGACACGAGATCCGGTGCGGTGACCACGGCATCGTGTGGTTGCCCGGGCAGCACCACGATCTGGCTGTGTGGCAGCCATCGGTGCAATGCCTGCGTCGCGGCTGTGTAGATCGGGAGCGTCTCGCCCCCGAGCAAGAAGAGGATCGGCGTGCTCATCGACCTGAAGCGGGCGGGGTCAGCGGCGTAGTCCCTGACGGCCAGGACCTCGCGCGGGATCGTGTGTGCCGCAGCGACCCGCGCCTGCCAGTTGGGCTGAGACTGCAGCATGTGCACTTCGTCGGCCGGCGTCTGGCCGACCTCGTAGAGCATGAGCAGTGCGCGCTCGGCATCGCCCGCGCGGAGGAGGGCGTCGTACCGGTCGAGCGAGTCTTCCGGGTAGGAGATGTCGGTCGTGGTGTACATCGGCGGCTCGTTCAGGATCAGTTTGTGGATCCGCGGTGTCAGGAGGGTGGCTTCCAGGGAGCATAGCGCGCCGTATGAGTGCCTGAGCACACGCACGGTCCCGGGGATCGAGTCGACCAGAGCGGCGACATCCTCAAACTCATGCTCTGCCACGTAGGGCAAGGTGTCACCGCTCTGCCCACGCCCTCGCCGATCCATCGCGTAGACGGAAAAAGGACAGGGCCTGATCGATGTCCGGTGCTGCGACCGTGTGGCAGTCGTCGAGGACCAGAATGAGGCCCTCTGGGATGGCCGCCAGGTCGTTGATCAGCAGCGTGAGGAGTGTGTCCGTGCGCGGCTGAGGCGTTGCGTGCAGGAGGGCCAGCACGCCGGTTCCCACGTCCGGCCGGATCGTCTGCAGCGCGGCGACCACGTAGCTCAGGAAACGGGCGACATCACGGTCGTGTTCATCGAGCGACAGCCACGCGGCCGGGAGGTCCACCTGCCGCAGCCAGGAGCTCACCAGGGTGGTCTTGCCGAATCCGGCCGGGGCCGAGACGAGGGTCAGTGGGCCGGCCAGCCCCTCGTTCAGGCGC
Organism: Sphaerobacter thermophilus DSM 20745; assembly: GCF_000024985.1. NCBI lineage: Bacteria > Pseudomonadati > Thermomicrobiota > Thermomicrobia > Sphaerobacterales > Sphaerobacteraceae > Sphaerobacter > Sphaerobacter thermophilus. Next base: position 2,481,254 of record NC_013523.1, on the reverse strand, counting down.
GCGATCAGGAGCGGGCGCGGAACCAATCCCGACGCGGGGTCGGAGCGCGTGAGCGGGATCGAAAACTTGGTCTGCAGCAGGGTCTCGTCCATGCGGCCGAGACTCCTTCCAGCGCAGCGCCCGGGCCAGTCAGGCTGCGTCGTTCGGCAGTAATGTCAGTCTCTGGGCTGACGATCGTCTCCTTACGCTCTAGTGCGCGGACACTGCTCGCAATTGCGTAGCCGGGAGGTACTCGTCGCCTCTATCGGCGCGCTCAGGACCGAATACCCCTCTCCCCTTGTGGGCTCCGTCCGAGAGGGGGCTTGGGGGTGAGGGGTGATCCCCAACCGCGTCCTGGGTTAGGACCATGATCCCCCTATCCTGTCCGCCCGTCCTCTGCTATTATTGGTGTACGTACAGAGTGTAGGGACAAGGCGGAGGCGGAGATACATGGCACGGGTCGGACAGCACGGCGAGCGGGTCTACACGGTCGGTGAGGTGGCCGACGTCCTGCAGTTCCACCCGGACGCGATCCGCTACTGGCTCCGGGTGGGGGAGCTGATCGGCGAGCCCGATACGAAGCCGGGTGAGTGGCGTATTCGGCCCGAGGCCCTCGTTGCCTTCCTGCGGCAGAACGGCGAGACGCTGCCGACGGGGCTGCCCGGCGTCGACGCGGAAATGGCGATGTACTAGACGTCATGCGTCATGCGTCCCCCTCATCCCCGGCCCCTCTCGGACGGAGCCCACCAGGTGAGAGGGGAGCAGGATGCAGTACGCACTACGCGACACGAGTGACGCATGACGCATCACGCATGACGCATGGGTTTCCCCGTCACTCCCGCTGGAACCCCAGTCGTTGCTGGTGGATGAGGATGCTCTGGAGAAGGCCGACCGCGGCCAGGAGCGTCCAGAGAGAACTGCCTCCCACGCTGACGAAGGGGAGCGGGATTCCGGTGACCGGCATCAACCCCACGTTCATCCCGATATTCACGAACATCTGGAAGAAGACGATCCCGGTGATGCCGAAGGCCGTCAGCTGACTGAAGCTGTCGCGCGCGTTGATGCCGATCTGCATCATGCGCCAGAGCAGGATGGCGAAGGTCAGTAAGAGGGCCAGCGCTCCGATGAAGCCGAACATCCCCATGGCGTGGGCGAAGATGAAGTCGGTCAGGCGCACGCGCAGCAGGTCGAGCTGGCTCTGCATGCTGCCCTGCAGCCCGTGGCCGATCGCGCCACTGCTGCCGATCGCCACCCGTGCCTGGAGGATGTTGTAGCCGTCCCCGAGGGGATCGCGCTCCGGGTGGTAGGAGATCAGCAGCCGCTCGCGCATATAGTCGTGCATGATGTAGTTCCAGGTGACCCAGGCCCCCGGGATGGCAGCCAGCAGCACCCCGAACAGGTAGAGCAGGCGCGTGCGGCTCACCAACATCATCACCAGCCAGGCGAAGGCAAAGACCCCCGTCGTGCCGAGGTCCGGCTGCAGGTAGACCAGCCCGGCCGGGATGCCGACCAGGATGCCCGAGAGGATGAAGTTGTGCAGCCGGCGCATCTCGTCGCCCCGGTCGGCGACGAACGATGCCAGGCTGATGATGACCGTCAGCTTGGCGATCTCCGAGGGCTGCACGGTAACCGGGCCGAACTGGAACCAGCGGGTCGCGCCGCCGCTGGTCGTGCCGACCACCAGGACCGCGGCCAGGATGACCAGCGTGCCCAGATAGAGCACCCAGGAGAACGTCTTGACGTACCGATAGTCGAGTGCGGCGGCCCCCATCATCATCGCGAGGCCGATCACCGCGTAGATGAACTGCCGGACCGCCGGGTTCCCCAGGGTCAGGGGCTGCGCTCCGTCGGCGCTCCAGATCGTGACCAGGCCGAAGCCGATCAGGACGAGCGTGGTGACGACCAGATAGATGTCGAACGCGCCCCAGTTGGTCGTCCGCCCACGCGCGTGGAGACTGGTGATCAGCGTCCCCATCTCAGAGCAACTCCACGCCGTTGATCTGGATGTGGAACTGGCAGCCGAGCAGTTCGGCGGCCCGCCGGCACATGATCATGCGTGGCAGGAAGATCTCGAAGTAGTCCATCACCTGGCTGATGCTGGTGTCGATCGTCAGCTCCAGCGTGATCGCCTTTTCCTCAGGATCGACCCGCAGGAAGGACGACTCGACCGCCCAGTTGACCCGGTCGTGCGCGTCGAACTGGCTCGGGTCGCTGGCGCGGACGCGGCTCCGGTGCACGTCCGACTTATCCGCCAGGATCAGCGCCGCCGACACCGGGTGGACCGCCTCGCCAAGCCGCTGGGAGTCGTCGCCATGGCTGCCGATGGCGCCCATGACCAGGGCGATGTCGGCGGGCGCGACCTCGTAGCGCAGCAGGATCTCGCGGGCCAGCAGCGCGCCCGTCAGGGCGTGGTCGTAGCGGCTGATCGCGTTGCCCATGTCGTGGAGATAGCCGGCGATCGCCGCCAGTTCTTGCAGGTGCGGGTCGTAGTCGAGCCGCCGCAGCACATTGCGGGCGATCCGCGAGACGAGATTCGCGTGCCGGGTGCCGTGCTCGGTGAAGCCGATGACGCCAAGGTTGGCGTTGGCCGCCTCGATGTACGCCTGCACCTCCGGATCGCGCGCCAGCTCATCGACCTTGACCGGCAGCGTCTTATCGCTGGGCTGAGCCGCGGCCTCCGGCTGCTGCGGGCGTGTATCCTCCATCCCCTCCACGATCTGAGCGACGGGTGCGCGTGGGTTCTTAACCATGAAATGCTCCTCAATCACTGCGACCCGTCCCAATTATAGGCAGGCGGTCGAGGGGAGGCGGGGCGGCGTAGTGCGTACTGCGTATTGCGTGTTCTCCCGCTGTCCCCTTAGCTGCAACTTGGATACGGATGGGTATTCCTGGCGCCGAGCTCTCTGCGGCGTTCGCAACACGGAACACGCAGTACGCACTACGCAACAGCCTCGGTCACGCCGCGAAGCGGTCCAGGCTCAAGGCATCGAGGGGCAGTGAGGTCCGGCCGGTTGCGATCAGCTCGGCCATCAACTCGCCGATGCAGGGTGACAGGGCGAATCCGTGCCCGGAGAAGCCGCAGGCAAGCACCATACCCTCGATCCCGGGCACCGGGCCGAGGATCGGCACCTCGTCGGCAGCGATCGCCTCCAGTCCCGTCCAGGCGCGGACGACCCGCGTCCGGCGCAGCAGGGGGTAGACAGCGCTGGCATCGACGGCGCTGCCGGCCATGCTCGCGACCCGGTTTCGGCCGAAGCGCCCCTCCCAGTCGACGCTGCCGGGCCAGCCGCCGCCGAGGAGGTAGGCGCCGCTGCGGAGCTGCTTCAGGCTCAGCCGCCGCCCGACGCAGGTCACCACCGGCTTGAGCCGCGGCGGCATCGGGTTCGTTACCATCATCTGCAGGGCGTGCGGCTCGATCGGCAGTTCCACGCCGACCATCCGTGCCAGGTCTCGGCTCCAGGCCCCGGCCGCGATCAGGACAAACCGGCAGGGGATGTCACCGCGGGTGGTGTGGACGCCCACCACGCGGGCGCCCTCCAGCCGGAACCCGGTCACGGCGGTCCACTCGTAGAGCGTGGCACCGAGCCGCTGCGCGGCGGCGCAGAACGCCTTGGTGACCAGGATCGGCATCGCGTGGCCGTCGGTGGGGCACCAGGCACCGGCGATGATGTCCGGCCCCAGCCCGGGGGCGAGGTCGTCCAGCTCATCCCGCCCAACGATCCGGATGCCCAGGCCGCGCGCCTGCTCGTCGCGCACGCGCGCTTCCAGGGCTGGCAAATCCTCCTCCCGCCAGACGAGCGTCAGGTGACCGTCCTGGCGGTAGTGGAGGTCGGCGCCCAGTTCCTCCTCCAGGCTCGGCCAGCGGGCGATGGCGCGCATGGCGATGGCCAGTTCTCGCGGGTCGCGCCCCTGCTGGCGCACGCCGCCTGCGCTTGCCCCGGACGCAGCCGAGGCGACCTCGCGGGCCTCGACAATCGCGACCGACAGCCCGGCCTTGCGGAGTTCGTACGCCGAGGCACAGCCGATCACGCCGCCCCCGACGACCACCACCTCCACCGCTGGCAACTGGCTCATCTGGCCCCTCCCATCCCGTGACCGCGCGCCGAACCGTGTCGGCAGCGTACGGCGATTCCCGGCGGCCCGCAAGCGGGCAGCGCCCCGTCTCGACCTGCCGGCGTGTTGGGGGGTATCCTGTCAGGCGGCTCGCGAGAGCGCGGCAGGTAGCGTCGACGGTTCTAGCATAGACGGAGCAGGGATGGAGCAGGCACAGGAGCAGGTGGAGCGCAAGGTCGCGATGGTCTTCGTGGCGCACCCGGACGACGCCGAGTTCGGCACGGCCGGAACGGTCGCCCGCTGGGTACGCGAGGGCTGGGATGTCTACTACGTCATCATCACCGATGGCGGCGCCGGAGGGCCGGACGACGCGACCGATGTCAGCCCGGAGGCACGGCGCCGCATCTCGGAGACGCGCAAGGCGGAGCAGCGGGCGGCCGGCGAGATCCTGGGCCTCGCCGATGTCATCTTCCTCGATTACCCCGACGGCCAGTTGGAGCCGACCCTGGAGCTGCGCCGGGACATCGTCCGGCTCATCCGCAAGTACCGGCCGGAGCGCGTTATCAGCCCCTCGCCCGACCGGGTCTGGGAGCCGGTGTACAACGTCCGCCGGCACCATCCGGACCATCTGGCCGCCGGCCAGGCGGTCATGGCCGCCGTCTACCCCGCACCGCAGAACCCCTGGGACTTCCCGGAGTTGCTGGCCGAGGGGTTGCAGCCGCACAAGGTCTCCGAGATCTACGTCATCGGCGCGCCGGTGCTCAACTACGCCGTCGACATCACCGAGACGATCGACCTGAAGATCGCGGCGCTCCGGGCGCACCAGAGCCAGTTGGGCGACCACTTTGACCAGATCGAGCGCATGGTTCGCACCTGGGCGGCCGACCGCGGTGCGCGGCACGGCATGGCCTACGCCGAGGAGTTCCACCGCATCATCAACTGGTGACGCGGCACCACACGGGGGTGGCTCGCCACCCCCGTCTCGCATTCACCCCCTCGCCTGACCACGACCCTGCCCGGTGCCGGGTGGTGCGACGGTTCCCGCGCCGTAGTACGTGCCTGGGGCTCAAGCCGCCGCACTCCAAAGTCCCAGACACCACCTACTCCGCACCACCCGCGACGTATGACGCATGACGTGTGACGCATGATGATTTTCCGTGGCAAACCGCGTGCGGCAGGGGCGACGCGGGGGTGCAGCAGGCGGATGCCGTTCTGTTCTTCCGGGAGGACGAGCCCGCACCCGGGTGATCCGCCACCCCCGGCGCATCAGTCGCGTTGGCGCGGTGGGGCGCGTTTCCTATAATGACGTCAGGCGGCAGCGGGGTGCCGCGGAGGAGCCGGCGTGCCGGGCGATATCGACCGACTACTCAAGTACATCGTGCATAACTACACGGCGCGCGAGGAGATCAAAGAGGTCGAGCGGGAGGCCTCGGCGGTCGACGATATCGTCGCGGGTCGGCGGCGTGCGCTACGCGAAGAGGAGCATCGTGCGGAGATGCTGGCGGCGCCCTTCCGGGAGGGGTTGCGGCGCGCTGACGCCGCGCGACGTGCCGGCGGCGATGCCATCTCCCTCGACGACCGCGACCCGCAGGACAACCTGATCGCCGATGCGCTGGTCCACTTCCTCGTCGGTCCGGGCATGGCGACTTCGTCCACTCGCGAGACGGAGCCGATGCATTACATCTACACCATTGCCATCGATTGGGATCAGGTGGCCGCCGTCGCCCGCCGGGCGAATGTGGACCTGGACGCCGTCATCAACCGGGCGGGGGCGTGAGCATGGCGTCGGCACCGACGATGGAGAGCCAGCGCGATCCGAAGCCGGACGACCGCCCGGAGCGCGCGGCGCAGCGGCTGGGCATCGAGTTCCGCGATCTCGACCTGCTTCGGCTGGCGTTAACTCATCGCTCCTACCTCAACGAACTCGGCATCTCCCAGATCGAAGCGGTGCGCGACTCTAACGAGCGCCTGGAGTTCCTGGGCGACTCGGTTCTCGGCATGATCACTGCGGAGTTCCTCTACCGGCGCTTCCCACGGCTCCCGGAGGGGATGCTCACAGCCTACCGCACCGCCTTGGTCCGCACCGAGACGCTGGCGCGCTGGGCACGACGTTTCGGGTTGGACGAGTTGCTCTATCTCGGCCGCGGGGAGATAACCGCCGATGGGGAGATCCGCGACCGGATCCTGGCCGGGGCATTCGAAGCGGTGATTGCCGCGATTTATCTGGACCGGGGTATCCGCGCTACCCGGCGCTTCTTGCGCCAGCTCCTGATCGAGGACGCGGAGCAGATCATCACCGAGGGGCAGGAGACCAACTACAAGGGACGGCTCCAGGAGCTCGTGCAGGAGCACATGCGGGTAACCCCGATGTATCGCACGGTGGCGGTGTCTGGCCCCGCGCACGACCGGGTCTTCACCGTCGAGGTGGTCGTCGGTGGTGAGTGCCTTGGCGTGGGGACCGGGAGCAGCAAGCGCGCTGCCCAGCAAGAGGCGGCACAGAGCGCGCTGGCGCGGCTGGCCGCGGAAGGGATAACCGAGGACCATGACCGGCCGCTATGATCAGTTGACCATCTTCGGCGGCAACTCCAACCCGGAACTCACCCGGGAGATCTGCAACTACATCGATATCCCGCCCGGCCGGATCGAGGTGTTCCGGTTCAGCAACGAGAACATCTTCGTCCGCATCTGCGAGAGCGTGCGTGAGAACGACGTCTTCGTCGTCCAGTCCTTCAGCAGCCCGGTCAACGACAGCATCATGGAGCTGCTGATCATCATCGACACGCTCAAGCGGGCCTCGGCCGGGCGTATCACCGCGGTTATCCCCTACTTCGGCTACGGCCGCACCGACAAGAAGGACCAGCCGCGTGTGCCGATCACGGCGCGCCTCATCGCCGACCTGATCACCGTCGCCGGGGCCGACCGCGTCCTGACCGTCGACCTGCACGCCGGGCAGATCCAGGGCTTCTTCAACATCCCCGTCGACGAGATGACCGCTATGCCGATCATCGCCCGCTATTTCCAGGAGAAGCGCCTGGAGCGGCCGGTCGTCGTCTCGCCGGACCTGGGGAACACCAAGCGGGCGCGCAACTTCGCCGAGGAACTGGACGCGAGTCTGGCCATTATCGAGAAGCGCCGGGTCGGGAACGTCGACAAGACCGAGGTGCTGAACCTGATCGGCTCGGTCGAAGGGTGCCAGGCGGTGCTGGTCGACGACGAGATCGACACGGCCGGCTCGATCACCCAGGCCGCTCAGGTCTGCATCGAGAACGGTGCGGTCGAGGTCTACGCCGCCTGCACCCATCCGGTCCTGAGTGGCCCGGCCATCGAGCGGCTGGCGCTCAGCCCGATCCGGGAGGTGGTGGTGAGCAACACCATCCCGATCCCCCCGGAGAAGCGGCTCGACAAGATCACGGTGCTCTCGGTCGCCCCGCTGCTGGGTGAGACGATCCAGCGCATTCACACCGGCGCCAGCGTCAGCCCGGTCTACCGCGGCGTTGGCAGCAGGCCGATCCGCTAGCGCATCAGTCGAACGACGGCTTTGGAGTGCGGCGGCCCGAGCCGCCGCTTTGGTATGGCGCGGCATGATGCCGCACCAGGGACGGTGTCGTACCGTCGTCGGGACGTCGGGTGGTAACGCGATGCGTGCCGCGCGGTGGGATGGGCCCCCGGCGATCGGCGGCGTGCGGATCCCCGGGCGGTGGCATGGGCCCGGTGTTAACGTCAGCCGGGCTGACAAGGAAAAGCCCGCTGTAGTCGGCTGCGGTGAGGCAGCACTCACATCCCCGTATTTGGATCCCGCCGCCCGGCATGTGCCCGGGGCTAAAGCCGCCGGGCTAGGAAGTGAAGCCCACTGAAGGGGCTGGGGACGCAGCGCCCGGCGGGGTGCCGGATCGGCTCCGCCGGGGTGTGGCCATCGCAGCCCCTTCGGTGGGCTTACCCGAATTCAGCCCGGCGGCTTTAACGCTTGGTGTGAGTTAGCCGGGGCATGCTGTGCCCTCTTGACACAGGAAGGTGCCCACTTCCATACGGGAGATAGCTCGTATCCGTCTCCCACGAAAGGAGCACCCGATGGATGTGGACACCTTCCTGATTACAGTCTATGTCCTGGTCGACACCTTCTGCCAGACCCACCTGCCCCCGGAGCCCCACCGCCCCGGCCCCGCGCCGGCCCTGAGCCGCAGCGAGGTCTTGACCCTGGCCATCTTCGGGCAGTGGATGAGGTTCTCCAGTGAGCAGGACTTCTACCGCTACGCCGAGCGCCACCTGCGCCCCTACTTCCCGACCCTGCCCCACCGCAGCCAATACAACCGGCTGCTGCGGCGGCATCAGGTCGCCCTGGCCCAGTTCGCCCTCTACCTGGCAGACCAACTTGGCCGGGGGCCAGTGGCGGTGGATGTGCTCGATGTGGCGCCGGCTCCGGTGCGCAACGCCAAGCGCCGCGGGCGGGGCTGGCTGGCCGGCGAGGCCAACATCGGCTTCAGCTTGCGCCTGGGCTGGTTTGCCGGCTTCCGCGTGCTGACCGCCGTCAGCCTGGAGGGGGCGATCACCGGCTGGGGCGTGGCCCCGGCCAGCACCAATGAGCGGTCCCTCGCCGAGACCCTGATTGCCTGTCGGGCCCACCCCGATCCCCGCCTGCCCAGTGTCGGCACGCCGGTGGCGACCTATCTGGCCGACAGTGGCTTTGCCGGCGAGGACTACAAGGCGCACCTGGCGGCCACCTATGGCGTGACGCTGGTGGCCACCCCGCAGCGGGGCAGTCGGCGGCGCTGGCCCAAGGCGGTCCGCCGCTGGGTGGCCCGCCATCGCCAGATCGTGGAGACGGTCGTTGGACGACTGCTGCACACCTTCGGCCTCGAGCGGGAGCGCCCGCACACCCTGGCGGGCTTCCAGGCGCGACTGGCGGCCAAGGTGGCGCTGCACAACCTCTGTTGCTGGCTGAATCGGCAGCAGGGGCGGCCGCTGCTGGCCGTGGCGAACCTGATCACCTGGTAGCCACGGCGCCCTAACTCACACCAAGCGTTTTAGCCCCGGGCACGTGCCGAGCGCGGACATCCATTTTCTTCGTCAGACTCCATTACCCTCGGGTACCCCGGGCACGCGCCGCGCGGTGAGGCACAATGCCGGACCGTGAGCCATGCCCCGTCCCAGCCGGCTTCAGCCGGCTTTCATTGTGAGCCCGGCGGCTTCAGCCCCGGGCACATGCCACGGCGCGGGGATCCTTGCACCACCCGCCCCGGACACGTGCCGACCACGAACACCCGTCCACGTCGACCAATCCCAAGAACGTACGCACCGTTTCCCCGCCTTAACCTTGACGGTGAGTCATCGCCAGTGGCAGAGTTCCGGGCACCGCTGGTGCGCCGATCCGGTCGATCCTCCTGGGGACGGAGCCGGCCGCCGCACCGCTCACCTGGCGCGCAGCGCATGTCACACCGCTTGAGCAGGGAAGGTCCAGTCTGTGCCCAGATACCGGTCTCCCTACTCCCGCCCGGCACCCCGTCGCGGGAGCGTCGTGCCGAAGCTGGTGATGAGTGTCCTGGGGCTGGTCGTCATCGTGCTCGGCCTGTTCCTGCTGGCCGACCGTCTGGGTGGGCGCCTGCTGGGCAATACCTCGCTTCCTGACGCTTCGCCCGTCGCCTCGCCCAGCCCCGGGAGCGTCGAGGCGCTGCGGACCCCGCGTGACGTCGCCGCGGCCTTCACCCGCCTTTGGAACGCGGGTGACTACGCCGGGATGTACGAGTTGCTCTCTGCACCCGCCAAGCACACCATCAGCCGGGAGGACTTCATCGCCCGCTACGAGGGAATCGCTCAGGAGATCGGCCAGACGGCGATCGAGGCGACGCTCCTGGACGCCGACCGCGATGCCCTCGAACAGCCTATGCACGTCAAGCGGGAATCGGCCAAGGTCGGGACGCTGGAAGAAGACAACGTCATCCCCATCGTCGAGGAGGAGGATGGCTTCCGGGTCGACTGGACTCCGTCGGTCATCTTTGCCGAGCTCGGCGACGGATTCGTGCGCTGGCAGCCCGACATCCCGCAGCGCGGCCGCATCCTCGACCGCAAGGGTCGGCCGCTGGCGCACCTCGGTCAGATCAACAAGGTCGGCGTGGTCCCGGGGCAGATTCAGGACGAGGCCGCGCTGCTCCAGGCACTGAGCCAGGCGCTCGGCATGCCTGAGGACGAGATCAAGAGCCGGTACGAGCACGGTCAGCCCGATTGGTTCATGCCGATCAAGAGCTATCCCGACCCGATGGACCCGGGCCTGCTGGAGCAGTTGGCCGGCATCCCGGGCGTCGTGGTGCAGAAGTGGCCCGAGCGCGTCTACCCCGCCGGAGAGGCGGCCGCGCACGTCGTCGGCTACCTGACGGAGATCACCGCCGATGAGTTGCCGGAGTTGAGCGCCCGGGGCTACTCGGCTGGGGACGTCATCGGTCGCGCCGGGATCGAAGCCTGGGGCGAGCAGTACCTGGCCGGCAAACGCGGCGGGCGGCTCGTCATCGTCGGGCCGGACGGCGGCGAGCGGCGGGTGATCGCCGAGGTGCAGAGCGAGCCTGCCGCCGACATCGTCACGACGATCGACCTCGACGTACAGCTCGCCGCCGAGCGCGCGCTGGGAGACAACACCGGGAGCGTCGTCGTCATCGACCCGAACACCGGCGCCATCCTGGCGATGGTCAGCAATCCGAGCTTCGATCCCAACAAGTTCATCCTGGGTCTCTCGGACGAAGACTGGGCGCGGTTCAACGACGAGGAGGCGCGACCGCTGCAGAACCGGGCGACCACGTTTGCCTACCCGTCTGGCTCGACCTTCAAGGTGGTCACCGCCGCGGCGGGTATGATCCACCTCGGCATGAACATGCAGAGCACGCTCGACTGTCCGGCGGCGTTCTCTCTTCCGGGCTCGTCCAATGTCTGGCGCGACTGGACCGGGGTCGATCAGGGTCCGATGACGCTCCACCGCGCGCTGGTGCGCTCGTGCAACACCTTCTTCTACCAGGTCGGGGTCCAGCTCGATGAAAAGGATCCCAACCTCCTGGCTGAGACCGCGCGGGCATTCGGCTTCGGCAACCCGACCGGGCTGGAAGAGTTGCCGGAGGTCGCCGGGATCGTGCCCGACCCGGCCTGGAAGCTGGCAGCGGTCCGGGACGGCTGGGCGCGTGGCGACGCGGTGAACTTCGCCATTGGCCAGGGTTACTTCCTGGCCACCCCGCTCCAGGTGGCCAACGCCTACGCCGCGCTGGCTAATGGCGGCACGCTCTGGCAGCCCTACCTGGTGCAGGAGGTCGTGGCGCTCGACGGCACGAAGGTCTATACCCACGAGCCGAAAGAGATCGGCAAGCTGCCCATCTCCCAGGAGCAGATCGCCGGGATCCGCGCCGCGCTCGTGGACGTGGTCACCACGCCCGCCGGTACGGCCTACAGCGCCTTCCAGGGCGAGACGCACCCGGTGGCGGCAAAGACCGGTACCGCCGAGCACGGCCAGGAGGGGCGTGCCACGCACGCCTGGTTCGCAGCCTTCAGCCCGGTCGACGGCGCCCGGCTGGCCGCCGTCACCATGATCGAGTATGGCGGCGAAGGCGCGATCGTCTCCGCCCCCGTGACCCGCGAGGTGATCAACGCGTTCTACGAGGCGAACCCGTAGCGTGTTGCGTACTCCGTCCGTCTCCCCTCTCCCGTTGTGGGAGAGGGGTCGGGGGTGAGGGGTAGCCCACGCAATACGCAACACGTAACACGCAACACACCGCGGAGGGACCACCATGACGACCACTGACGCACCCGGTTCCCAGGAGTACATCTGCGTCACCTGCGGTACGCAGTACCCGGCGAGTGCCCAGCCGCCGGCCGCCTGCCCCATCTGCGAGGACGACCGGCAGTACATCGGCCCCCAGGGCCAGCAGTGGACGACGCTGGCCGCCATGCGCGGGCACTACCACAACCGCTTCGACCCGATCGAGCCCGGCGTCACCGGGATCATCACCGAGCCGAAGTTCGCCATCGGCCAGCAGGCCTTCCTGATCGAAACCCCCGGCGGCAACGTCCTCTGGGAGACGCTGACCTACGTCGACGAGACGACGGTGGCCGAAATCCAGCGCCGCGGCGGGGTTGAGGCCATCGCCATCTCCCATGCGCACTACTATGCGACGATGGTCGAGTGGTCCCGGATGCTCGGCGGCGTGCCGATCTACCTGCACGAGACTAACCGCCGCTGGGTGATGCGACCGGACCCGGCGGTGCGCTTCTTCTCCGAGGACACGGTGGAGCTGGTGCCCGGCGTGACCGTCATCCGCTGCGGGGGGCACTTCCCCGGGGCGAGCGTGCTCCACTGGGCGGACGGCGCCGAGGGGCAGGGACTGCTCTTCAGCGGCGACACGATCCAGGTGGTACCGGACAACCGGTGGGTAACCTTCATGTACAGCTACCCGAACCAGATCCCGCTCGACCCGGAGACGGTGCGGCGGATCGTGGCTGCGGTTGAGCCGTACCCCTTCGTGCGGCTCTACGGCGCCTTCGGACGCCACGTGCTGGCCGACGCCAAGGCGGCGGTACGCCGCTCGGCCGAGCGCTATATCGAGCACATCCAGTCCCCCGCCGCGAACGAGACGGTCTAGGTCTTCCCCGTGAGATTGGGAAGCTGACATCGCCACGTGCCGGGAGCGTGGTGCGATCCCCACCGGGTGGCTCGCCCCAGCGACACCGACCGAGACCGTGCGGTCCCGGTCTCACGACCCCAGCGGGCTCAGGGCGATCTGTGCGTAGATCTCCACGGCGTGGCGCAGTTCGGGGAGCGGGATGAACTCGTGCGCCGAATGGGCATGGGCGATACTCCCGGGGCCGAGCACGATGCTCGGGATCCCCCGCGCGGCGAACTTGCTCGCGTCGGTGCCGTAGGGCACGCCGGTCGGCTCCCCGGGGTAGCCTGCCTGTCGGCAAGCCGCGAGCGCCGCGCGCACGATGGGCGCGTCCGGCGAGGTGTCGAGGCATCCGTCGACGATCCAGGGCTCCTCGCGCTCGACGGTGATCCACGGCTCTGCGCGCCGGAGGTCGGCCAGCACCGCGTCGACCTCGGCCAGGGCGCTCGCTCCGGTTTCCCCTGGGATCAGTCGCCGGTCCACCTCGATCACGCACTCGGCCGGAACCACGTTGACGCCCGTACCGCCCGCGATGGTTCCGACGCTGAGCGTCGGTCGGCCGAGCAGCGGGTGGCTGCGCATTGCCAGGCGGGGTTGCAGTTCTCTGCGCAGGGCACGGACCACCTCCGCCATCTGGTCGATCGCGTTCAGCCCCTCGTCCGGGCGCGCACTATGCGCGGCGCGGCCGACCGTGCGGATGCGCCAGCGGACGCACCCCTTGTGAGCGATGACGACGCGCAGCTCGGTCGGCTCGGCCACGACGGCGGCTGCAATCGGGAGTCCCTCGTCCAGGAACCCGCGGACGCCCTGGAAGGTGGCCTCCTCGTCCATGACGGCGGCCAGCACGAGGTCCTGCGGCAGCTCGTCCCGCCGGGGCGCGAGCTTCGCGAGCGCGGCCAGCATCGCTGCCAGGCCGCCCTTGACGTCGCAGGCGCCGCGGCCGTAGAGGCGGTCGCCCTCGATGCGGGGGCGCAGCGCCGCCTCACCCATGTCCAGGATCCCGACCGTGTCCAGGTGCGCCTCGAAGACCAGCGCCGGGCCGGGGCGGCCGGAGCGCAGCGTCGCGACGACGTTCGGACGGCCCGGCAGGATCTCCCGGGTGCGCACCTCAGCACCGGCTGCGCGGCAGAAGTCGGCCACGAAGCCGGCGATCGCGGCCTCACCGCTGGCCGGCCCGGGGTAGGCCGGGTTGACGCTCTCAATCGCGACGAGCTGCGCCAACAGCTCGACGACATCCACCGCACTCATGCGTCGGTGCCTCCTGTAACCCCAGCCAGCGCTGGCACCAGGGCCGTCTTGTTGGCCAGTCGCACGGCTGTCCTGCAATCCCCTTCGTCCCGTTGCTCTGGTGTCGTGGCCGGCCCTCATCTTCTCGGCACCGATGCTCTTTGGTCAAGCGAGCCGCTCGTGCCACGTGGGGGTGGCGTAGGCCACCACGCCCCGGCAGAGCGTGGCCTGGAGGGTGAGGGCGGCGTCGAAGATCAGGAGGTCGGCGTCGTAGCCGGGCTGGAGCCGTCCTTTGCGCCGCTCGACGCCGATCGCTCGCGCCGGATTCCAGCTCAGCATACCGACAGCTTCAGGGAGTGACACGTCGCCCCAGGTGACGAGGTTCTTCAGCGCAGCCGCTGTCGTCAGCGCGCTGCCGGCCAGTATCCCGTCGGCGAGCCGCACCGCGCCGTCGACGACCCGCGCCGGCAGGCCTCCGAAGTCGAGGACTGCGTCCGGCTTCCCGGTCACCGCCTGGGCATCGGTCACCACGATGACGCGCTCCGGTCCAAGCAATCGGATCAGCAGGCGCGCCGCGGCCGGGTGGACGTGCACGCCGTCGGCGATCAGCTCCCCGCGCACCATCTCCGCCTCGACGACGGCCGCCAGCGGCCCGGGATCGCGGTGGTGCAGCGGGCGCATGGCGTTGAAACAATGGGTCGCCTGGCTGACCCCGAGCCGGATCGCCGCCTGTGCCTGCTCGTAGGTCGCGTCGGTGTGCCCCATGCTGGCCGTGACGCCCGCTGCGACCAGCGTCTGGATCAGCGTGTCGGCTCCCGGCAGCTCCGGTGCGAGCGTCACCAGCCGCAGCCGGCCTTCTGCGGCCTCGAGCAGTGCGGCGACCTCGCCGTGATCCGGTTGCCGAAGCCAGGCGGGGTCGTGTGCCCCCCGCCGCGCCGGGTTGAGGTATGGGCCTTCGAGGTGGATGCCCAGTATCTCAGCACCCTGCCCCGGTGCCGCCATAGCCTGGGTAGCCGTCCGGAGCTGAGCCAGCGGCAGGCCGCCGGGGACGCCGACCACCCCGATCAGGAAGGCGGTGGTGCCGGTCGAAGGGGCCCACCGTGCGTACCCGTGGATCGCCACCGGGTCGGTTGTGTGCAACGGGAACCCGCCGCCACCGTGCGTGTGCAGGTCGATGAAACCCGGCGTGATGATCATGCCGTGCGCGTCGACTCGCCGGCCGTGGGGCGCCGTGTCCGGCCCGACGTCAACAATGCGACCGTCCTCGACCACGAGGCGCGCGGCCGGCTGCTCCCCCGCGACATCGACCAGCCGTGCCCCCTCGATTGTCAGCGCCATGAGCGATTCCCTCCCACGACTTGTCGCCCGCACCCGGTTCTTCTCGCTGATGCACCGCTTGCCCGTCATCGATCTCGAGGAGATCGCGGCGTCTTGCTGGGCAATCTCAATAGCCGCGGTCCGCTGCGCGGCGCGGGGCGAACCGCCGCTCGGTGATCTGACTGGATCCGGCCGGTAGGGCACTGCCCCCTTGCCGCCCGGCGGCTCGCGCGGTATCACGGACCCTACAGCGGACACCGGAGGCGCCGCCCGCGGGTGGCGCTCGCGCCACGAGGAGGCCGGCATGGACGACTATACGGCGCACGAAGTCGCGGGCGTGATCGCTCCGCCGCCCCTGATCTACGCCGCGGGGCTGATACTCGGCCTCCTCCTCGGCCGGATGCGGCCTGCCGCGCTGCTGCCCCCTAGGGCACGTGGCCCGCGCCGGGCGGCGGGCACCGCGCTCATCGCGGCCGGGAGCGGCCTCGGTGGCTGGGCCGTGTGGACCATGGCCCGGGCCGGGACCGGTCCTAACCCGCGCCACCCCGCGACCGCGCTGGTGGTCGATGGGCCCTTCCGGTACAGCCGTAACCCGATCTACCTCTCGTTGACTGCGGTCTACCTCGGCATTACCCTGCTGCGGAACACCCTCTGGCCGCTGCTGCTGCTCCCCGCCGTGCTGGCGGTGATCCGGCGCGGGGTGATCGAGCGGGAAGAGCGCTACCTGCTCTCCCGCTTCGGCGAGTCCTACCGTGCCTACCAGGCCCGCGTCCGCCGTTGGGTCTAGGGGCGCGCCGGTGCGGCCGGGGCGGCCAATCGGTTCGGGGACACAAGCGCGATGAAGGCGGGAGGCGAACGATGACGAGCGCGCCGATGCGGGTGGGGATGATCGGCCTGGGAGCGATCGGGCAGGGGGTGCTGACGCAATTGGCGGCGATGCCGGATGCGGCCGTAGACATCGTCGGCGTGCTCGTCCGCGACCCGTCGCGCCCGCGACTGGCGGGCACGCCGCCGGTGGTCGGGACGGTCGAGGCCCTGCTTGCCCTGGAGCCGGAGGTGGTGGTCGAGGTCGCCGGGCACGAGGCGCTTGCGCAGCTCGGCCCGGCTGTGCTGCGGAGTGGCCGGGATCTGATCGCCGTCAGCGTCGGGGCATTGGCGCGGCCCGAGGTGTACGACTCGTTGGTAGCAGCCGCCTGCGAGGGCGGCGCGCAGATCACCGTCGCGTCGGGCGCCATCGGCGGGCTGGATGCGATCAGCGCGGCGGCGGTTGGGGGCATCACTCGGGTCACCCACACGACCCGCAAGCCCGCCACGACGCTCCTCGGTGCCGAGGGCGCGGCACTCACGGAACCGCGCGAACTGTTCCGCGGCACCGCCCGCGAGGGGGTGTTGGAATTCCCCGAGAGCGTCAACGTCGCGGCGGCCGTCAGCCTCGCCGGCGTCGGGCTGGATCGCACCGAGTTGGTCGTCGTGGCCGACCCGGCGATCACGCGCAACCGGCACGAGGTAGTGGTTGAGGGGGACTTCGGCAGCCTGCGGTTCGAGATCGAGAACGTTCCCACGACGGCGAACCCGAAGACCGGGCGGATCGTCGCCATGAGCATCGTGCGCACCCTCCTGCGGCGGTGCGCGCCGCTCGCCATCGGGTGATGTGGGAGCGAGCGCGAGTGCCTCGCGAACGTCTGCGCTTTCCGCGCCGGCTCCGTGCGACGGGGCTCGGCACGTGGTGTGAGGGTCCGTGGGCCAGTGGTCCGTGCCCGGGGGTTTACCTCTGGGCACGAACCGAACGGTGTGCACCCAACACCAGAATGTGAACCCTCGTCCCCCAGCCCGCTTTAGCGGGCTTTTCCTTGTCAGCCCAGCGGCTTCAGCCCCGGGCGCTCGCGGCTCCTCGTGTCGTCGAAGGGCTGCGGTGCGTGCGGATGGGCAGTGCGACGCCCGCGATCCTGCGGCCCCCTCCCTCACCGCCAGAGGACGCGCATCTGGGTGGTGACGTCGAAGGGGTCGGCGCCGCGCTGGGTGGCGATGATGGCGCTCGCCTCCGGGTCCTTCCAATAGATCGGCTCACCCGCGCTCACGTAGCGGTTCCAGGCGCGGGCGAAGCGATCGGCGCGCTGCCGGTTGGCTGCCAGGTAAGAGGGGACGGCGTGGTAGACGACTGCGCGGCCGCGGCGGCCGGTCCGCCGGAGGCGTAGCGCCAGGAGCGCGGTGTCGAGCACCGAGCCGGGCGGGTCGGCGATGTAGCGCGGAATGATGTAGCGCGGAGAGGCCAGCGGGGCCAGCACTTCGTCCAGCGCCTCGGTGAAGCGGCGGCTGTCCTCTTCGGAGGCACCGGCCAGATAGCAGCGGTAGTAGCCGTCGGCCTGGGCCACGACGCGCACGGACTCTGCTCCCAGCTCCGGGGCGATGCCGCCGGTGTCCCGCAGCCCCTCGGCGACGGCTGCGGCGATGTCCTCCAGCGCGTCGGACGGCCCGAGCTGTCGGACAACCTCGTGCAGGTCCCGGACGAGCCAGGCTCCCCCGCCCGCCGTGGCGACGACGCCCGCGGCAAGCCCCGCCAGGTCCGGCCCGGCTGCAGCCACGATGATGCCGGCTGCTGCGCTGCCCGCCAGAACCTGGCCGAAGCGGCGGCGGAAGCGCCCGACCGCCCCGGCACCGAGCCGCGCCCCAGGGGTGAGCAGGCGGCTGCGGGAGAGGCCCGGTGCCCGGCCGAAGCGCACCCGCACCGTGTGTGTCTCCCGCCCCTCGTACGGCTCCCCGATGTTCCACCGGGCGTAGGCGGCCGCGCGCTCCTCGGCGCGGCGGAGCATCGCCGTGTTGATGGCGGCGAAGTGCGTGGGGTCGGGTGGACCGTAGGGGGAGAGTTCTGGATGGACGTGGGAGACGCCCGACTCGATCTCCCCCTCGACTGTCGCGGCGAAGTAGTGGTGGTGCTTGCGGACGAAGCGGTCGTAGTCGGCCGTGCCCTTGGGGTGCCCGGGCGCGACGCAGACCACGTCCCAGTTGTCCGCCACCTTGTCCGGCAGGTCCGGATCGAGCCGGAGCGAGCGGCCGCGCATCTGGTGGACCGCGGTCGGCGTTGCGGCGGCGGTGAGGTCCACCAATACGTTGACCCGCCGGGCATCCCAGCCCTCCCCAAGGAGGGAGCGCGTCCCCACCAGGCAGCGGCTGCGCCCCTCTTCGAAGTAGCGGGTCAGGAGGGGGACGTAGCGGCGCGGTTGCCACCAGGTGCTCGCCGGGCGAATGACGACGACGTCCTCCCAGCGCGTGTCGGACTCGTCGTCGCTTGGCAGGAAGAGCTGTTCGGTCGCCATCTGGTCACGTAGCTCGGGGACCTGCTCCGCGATCCACCGGGTCAGGTCGACCGCGGTAGCCCGGGAGCAGGCCACGGTGCGGCCGGTGAGAAGAACCGGGTGCAGGGCCGCCGTGGTCGGGTCGGAGGCGAGAATGTGGAGCAGCAGCGCGGCGCTGCCGGCCTGCGGGTCGAGCACGCCGCGCAACCGGGCCAGCAGGTCGCTGCCCGCCCGCTCGTAGTCGCAGAGCACGAGCGCCCGGAGCTGATCCCCCAGAGCCGCTGACTCGACGTCCAGGATCGAGATGGCCGCGGCCGCCTTGCTGGCGGAGAGGGTGAGGACGCGGTCGACCGGGCTGACGTGGGCGCGGACGCCACGGCGGGTGAGGACGTAGCCGAGCGACGGGAGGGCACGGCGGACCTCCTCCCAGGCGGCGACGTCCCGCGGGTCGGCACTCGGCCGCAGGCAGCGCAGGCAGTAGTCCTCGATCAACGCGACCCAGTCGTCGGCGGTGAGCGGTTGCCGGTCGCGCTCGCTGAAGCGTGCCCCGTCGGGTGGCGGTGCGTCCCAGGAATGGAGGAGCCGCAGCGCGGCCTGCGCGAGCCGGGGCTCGTCCCGCTCGAACCGCTCCCAACTCACCTGGGCGCCGTCGCGCCCGCGGCGCTCCTCGACCCGCGTCCGGAGCCAGATGGGGAACGGGACGCTGCCGAAGTCGGGTTCCATCAGCCGGAGGAGCAACTCCTGGAAGCGGGCGTGCTGGGCGGCGATGTAGTCTGCCTCGTGCGGCAGTGGCGTGGTCAGGTAGACCAGCTCCTGGTAGGGCGCGAGATCCCCTTCCCGTACCAGGGCCGGGATCGGCACCTCGATGTTGGCGCGAGCGAAGATGTCGCGGTAGAGGGCCGCTTCGCGCGCGTCCATGTCAGACGGCGGCGTGGCGGTCAGGCCGACCACGAAGACGTCGCCCAGCTCTTCGACCAGGGCGCGGACGAGGTACCCCCACATCTCCAGCAGGTGGTGGCATTCGTCCAGGACGAGAGTCCAGGGGCCGCTGGCCGCCATGCGCTCGATGATCGCCCGGCCGTTGGGGTGCAGCAGCGCGAGGAGGTCGCTGCGATCCCCGCCCCGGGCGACGAGCGTCCGCGCCCGGCGACGGAAGCGCGCCAGGTCGGCTCGGTAGTGGGGGCTGCCCGACGCTTCCAAGGCCTGGATCTCAGCCCGGGCCTGCTCCGCCGAATATCCCTTCTCGGCCTGGAGCGTGGCGACCCAGAGGTCACGGGCTTCCTCATCCAGCGTGTCGTCGTCGCCGTTGAGCACACAGATCGCCTGGTAGGTGAGCACGGTGATCGGCGCGGTCAGGTCGGGGTCGGCCCCGGCGGGAACGGTGTGCGGCGTGAAGTCCTGCCACTGGCGCAGCCACTGGGCCTGGACTGCGGTATTGGGGCAGAGCACCAGCGTTTGACGGCCGAGCCGACGGGCCACCTCCAGGCCAACCGCCGTCTTCCCGCCGCCAGGCGGCAGCACGGCGTAGAAGCGCGCACGCCCCTCGCGGCGCGCCTGCTCGAACGCGTCGACGGCCGCTTGCTGGTAGCGCCGCAGTGGGTACCGGAACGAGGTCGCCGCCAGTCGCGCGGCGAGGTCGCCCTCGGTCATCATTCCCCTTCCCGGCTGCGCGAGCCGCGGCCCGCCCAGCTTCCCCCGCACGTGTGTTGCCGTGCCGGATTGTGCCGGCCATGCGCTGATCCATCATACCCAGGAGTTGTGCGGAATCGAGGATATCGTCGAGCGCGGCCCTCACCCCCGGCCCCTCTCCCAACGTTGGGAGAGGGGAGAAGTACGGATCACGGAACACGCAATACGTAATACGGATGACCTGAGAACGAGGGCGCAACCGCGTCTGGGGTTACTCCGGGTCGCCGCGGAGGAGGCTGGTGACGACGGCGATCGCTGAGATGGCGATGGCGACGATGAAGGCGTCGCGGATCGCCAGTATCAGGGCGTCCCGCTGGAGCGCCGCGGGTGGCACCTGGCCGGTCAACTCGGCCAGATGCACCGGCAGCCGGCTGGCGACGACCGCACCGGCAACGGCGATGCCGAGCACCTGGCCGAAGATCCGCATCTGGGCCACGGTGGCTGAGGCAGTCCCGAGGCGCGGGCGCGGCACCGCGCCGAGGATCGCGCTGCTGTTCGGGCTGAAGAACAACCCCTGCCCGACCCCGAGCACGACCAGCCGCCAGATGAGGTCCGACGCGCTGGACCCGACGTGGAGCTGGGTCAGGGTGTAGAGGCCGAGCGTCATCACCGCCGCGCCCAGCGTCGCCGGGAGGCGTGGCCCGATGCGGTCGGAGAGCGCGCCGCTGATCGGTGCCACCACCAGCGTGGTCAGGGGAACCGGGGTCAACAGCAGCCCGGCGGCGAATGGCGAGAGTCCCTGGCCCTGCTGGAGGAAGAAGGGCATTAGGAAGGTGGCGGTGAAGAGCCCGCTGAAGACGATGAGCAGGCTGAGATTGCCGGCCCAGAAGGAGCGGATGCGGAAGAGGCGGACATCGAGCATTGGCTGCCGGTGGTGCAGTTCGACGACGATGAACGCGGTGCCGAGGACGGCGGCGGCGAGGAGCAGGCCGATGACCTGCGCGCTACCCCAGCCCCAGCGCTGCCCCTCGATGAGCGCCAGCAGCAGCGCCAGCAGAGCGCCGAACGAGAGGGCCGCGCCGGGGATGTCGAACATCTGCCGGGCCCGGCGCCCTTCCGGCTCCAGCACCCGCCAGGCCCAGAGGATGGCGAAGATCCCGACCGGCAGGTTGATATAGAAGATCCAGCGCCAGGACGCGAACTCGGTCAGCACCCCGCCCAGGGTCGGGCCGATGGTGAGCCCGAGCGAGACGCTGATGGCGTTCAAGCCGAGTGCCCGGCCGCGCTCCTGGGAGCCGAAGGTGCGGGTCGTGATCGCCGGGCCCATGGCCTGCAGCATCGTGCCGCCGACCGCCTGCAGTACGCGGAAACCGATCAGCATCCAGATGCTCTGGGATGCGCCGCACAAGACGCTGGCGAGGGTGAAGAGCGCGAAGCCTCCGAGGTAGACCCGCTTGTAGCCGACCATGTCGCCAAGGCGCCCGACGGAGAGAAGCAGCGTGCCGAGCGTGAGGAGGTAAGCGACAACGACCCACTCGACCGTTGAGAGGCTGACGCCGAAGTGTTGCTGGATGGTCGGCAGCGAGATATTGACGATGCTGCTGTCGAGCGTGGCCATAAAGGTGCCGACCGACACGGTCGAGAGCACAAGCCACTTGTGCCGGCCGGGAACGATGCCGGGCGGGCCGTCGCTGGGCGGCGCGCTCGGGGCGGTCGACTCGGCTGGTGTCTCGGTCCGCGTCTCTGCCTGCTCCGCGCGCAGGTGGTCGTCACCCACTGGTGTGCACTGCTCCCTCGCCCCCGACGCCGCGCCTGACCCACGACAGACCGGTGAGACGCGGCAGGATGCGAGCCATGGCTCGGGGATGCCGGTATCCCCGGCTTGCCTGCGAGCGGTTGACGTGCGGAATCCGGCATCTCTTGGGCGGAGAGGGGGATGCTTGACACCCCAAGTATGGTCCGCTATCCTGATCGCGCGTAAAGTCTTGGAATTTTGAGTGCTTTCCGGACCCGAGCATCGTTAGGACTGTCCGTTCGTACACAAGGGTCCGTGCGAAGCTGGCACCGGCCGCGGTCTTGGGACGGACACGATGCTCGTTTCGCTGATCGTTCGTCGGCTCGTCTTTCTTGTTTTCGTCCTCATCATCCTGTCCGCCGTCACCTTCACGCTCTCCCACATCGTCCCCAGCGATCCGGCACGGATCATCGCCGGGCCGCGCGCGAGCGCCGAGGCCGTGCAGAAGGTGCGTGAGGAGTACGGCCTGGATCAGCCGCTGCACCGGCAGTACATCCGGTACATGTCGGGGCTCGTCCATTTTGACTTCGGCAAGTCGCTGAGCTCCCGTCGACCGGTGAAGCAGGACCTCAAGGAGTACCTGCCGGCGACGGTTGAGTTGACCCTCTACGCCATCCTCTTCGCGGTGGTGGTCGGGGTACCGCTCGGGATCGTTTCTGCGATCTACCGCAACAGCGTGATCGACGCCGTCGGCCGGGTCATCTCGGTGCTTGGGCTGTCGATACCATCCTTTTGGCTGGCGCTGGTGCTCCAGTTCCTCCTCTTTGCCCGGTTGGGGTTGTTACCGGATGGGCAACGCCTGCCGATTGGGGTCCAGCCACCGCCGACGATCACATCCCTCTACACCATCGATTCCCTGCTCACCGGAAATATCTCCGTGTTCCTGACCGCCGCGAAGCATCTCCTGCTGCCCGCCTTCGTGCTCGGTTTCAGCTCGATGGCAGTCATCACCCGGATGACGCGGGCCGGGATGCTCGAAGTGATGGGCCAGGACTACATCCGCACGGCGCGGGCGAAGGGCCTTCGGCAGAAGGTCGTCATCCTCCGTCACGCGCTCAGGAACGCGCTGCTGCCGGCTATCACCGTCATCGGGTTGCAGATTGGTCTGCTCCTGAGTGGCGCGGTGCTGGTGGAGATCATCTTCTCCTGGCCGGGCATCGGCCGCTACGCCTTCCAGGCGATCCAGACGTTCGACTACAACGCGGTGATCACGGTCACGCTGATCATCGGGGCAGCCTACGTGACGGTGAACACGCTGGTTGACCTCGTTTACTTCCTGCTCGATCCAAGGATCTCGGTGACATGACGGTACCGGAGTCGGCCACCTCCAGCGTCGGGGCAGACAGCCTGGCCGCGCGTCATGCCAAACCGGCGCAGCGCAGCGGACTGCGTTACTTCTTCCGCCAGTTCGCGGGTAGCAACCCGCTCAACATCGTCGCGCTGGTCATCATCGTCCTCTTCCTGTTCCTGTGCGTGTTCGGCGATGTGCTGGCGCCTTTTGACCCGGTCAAGCCCGATGTCGTGAACAAGTTCCAGCCACCGTCGTCGACGCACTGGTTCGGCACGGACGAGCTGGGCCGGGATATCCTGAGCCGCGTCATGAGCGGAGCGAAGATCTCCCTCGGGATCGCCACGCTGATCGTCGGGATCGCCGTGGTGGTCGGCGTGTTCGTCGGGGCGATCGCCGGTTACTTCGGCGGGTATGTCGACGAGCTGCTGATGCGGCTGACCGACATCTTCCTCGCCTTCCCCGCGCTGATCCTGGCCATGGGCATCGCTGCCTCGCTCGGGCGGGATCTGCAGAACACCGTGATCGCGCTCACCGTCGTCTACTGGCCCTGGTACGCGCGCCTGGTGCGGGGACAGGTGATCGCCCTGCGGCAACGGGACTTTGTCGAGGCGGCCCGTGCGGTGGGGGCGAGCCACCGCCGGGTGCTGGTGCGCCACATCCTGCCGAACACCGTCGCGCCGGTCATCATCCAGATGACCATCGATGTCGGGTACGCGGTGATGGCGACCGCGGGCCTGTCGTTCATCGGTCTGGGGGCCCAGCCGCCGATGCCCGAATGGGGCACCATGATCGCGGGGGCCCGAACCTACTTCCGTGAGGCGTGGTGGTACATCACTTTCCCGGGGCTGGCGTTGACGCTGACCGTGATCGGCTTCAACCTGCTGGGCGACGGCCTCCGGGACTACTTCGATCCGCGCACGCGGAGCAGTTGATCGCGGGAGTGTGCGTGGCCGCGAGCGCGCACCGGCGTGACCGCGCGCCAGAAGGCGACCGCACCTCACGCCGCTCCACCCGAACCGGGGCGGCACCTCTGTCGTGACTGGGTGTATGGAGGAGGACACACACGATGGCGGACCACGAGAACGCGATCTATCGCACCCTCCTGGACGGTGCGCGCGCCGGCCGGCTGACACGCCGCGAGGTGCTCAAGCGCGGGTTGTTCTTCGGGCTGTCGACGCCGGCGATTCTCAACCTGCTCGCCGCCTGCGGCGGTAGCGACGGCGGTGACCAGAATGCCGCCCCGACGTCGTCGTCGGGCGGGTCCGATTCCACACCGAGCGGCGGCTCCGGGGATTCCGGCGGCGGGCGCAACGAGTCGAGCAACCGGGAGTTCGTCTTTGCGGTGAACGGCGGTGTGCCGGACCTCGACCCGCAGTCGGCCTACGACAACGTCGCCAGCTCGCTGTTCCTGGCCACCTACGAGATGCTCATTCGCTTCAAGGGCGAGAGCACGTTCGAGTTTGAGCCGATGCTGGCGAAGTCGTGGGAGCACAACGACGACTACACCGAGTTCACCTTCGAGTTCGACGAGGGGATCAAGTTCCACGACGGCACGACCTGCGACGCCGAGGCGGTCAAGGCCTCGTTTACGCGCTTCCTGCTCATGGGCCGCGGTCCGGTGGGGGTCATCAGCCGCTTCATCGACGATCCCGAGCGGCAGATGCAGGTGGTGAACCCCACCACGCTGAAGTTCATCATGAACAAGCCCGAGCCGCTCTTCCTGCCGGCGATGGCGTCCGAGTACGGGCCCCTGGTCGTCTCTCCGGCGGCGATGGAGGAGCACAAAACCGATAGCGACCCCTTCGCCCATGAGTGGTTCAGCCAGAACATGGTCGGGACGGGGCCGTACAAGGTCACCGAGGCCTCGCCGCAGGACCGCTTCGTCCTCGATCGCTTCGAGGACTACCATGGCACGCCCCCGTTCTTCGATCGCATCATTGCCCGGGTGATCCCCGAAGACGCCACCCGGCGCCAGTTGCTGGAGGCGGGCGAGGTACACGGCACCGCCATCCTGCCGCCCGAAGACCTGGATGCCTTGAAGGAGAACCCCGATATCCAGGTGGTCGAGTACGAGTCCACCCAGACCAACTGGGTCCGCATGAACTACGTCACCATCCCGGACCCCCGGGCACGCCAGGGACTGGCCTATGCCTGGCCGTACAACGAGGTGATCGAGCAGGTCCTGCGGGGCTACGCGAAGGTGCAGGGGCCGGTGGCCGACTCGGTGATCGGCTATGACCCGAGCATCCCGGTCTACAGCACCGACTTGCAGAAGGCAAAGGAACTGCTGACCGCCGCCGGCATCGAGGAGGGGACCACCTTCACCTACATGTATGCCACCGGCGATGCGACCAGCGCGGCGATGGCCCAGCTCTTCCAGGCCAACCTGGCCGAAATCGGGATCAACCTGGAACTGATGCAGGTCGATCGCGCGGCGTACCTCGAGATGGAGTACGGAGATGCGCCGGCCGAGGAGCGGCCCCACTTCGTCGCCAACATCTGGTGGCCGGACTACAACGACCCGTGGAGCCAGCTCTATCCGAACTTCCATTCCGACTCGATCGGCAGCAAGGGCTCGAACTCCAGCTACTACGCCAACAAGGAAGTCGATGCCTTGCTGGACCAGATGCGGGACGCGAGCACGGAGGATGAGATCCGCGAGGCGACGCGGAAGGTTCTGCAGATCATGATGTGGGACGACCCCGCGGCCATCTTCTACGCGCAGATCCGCAAGGCGACCGTGCTGCGGGCCGACATCCGCGGGTTCATCCCCAACGGTATCTACATCAACTCGTACAACTTCAACAACATGTGGCGTGAGGCTACGTAGGCGCAAGTTGTGCGTGCGCTCAGCGGCCGGCTTCCAAAATGGGGGCCGGCCGCTTGCGTGATCGCGGGCACGGAATACGCGCGGGGTCCGGGGCATTGTGACGAGTACCCGCCCACCAGGCCGGTGCGGCCGGGCCGTAGAGTGGCATGGCTGATGAGGAGGTCCTGATGACGAGTGATTCCGAGACCCGGCAGGCGCCGCAGCGCGTGCTGGTGGTCATGGCTCACCCCGATGATCCCGACTTCATCTGCGCCGGGACGATCGCCCGCTGGGTCGCGGAGGGGAGTGAGATTGTCTACGTGCTCGGCACCAGCGGCGACAAGGGGAGCGATGACCCGGAGATGACGCCGGAGCGTCTCGTGCAGATCCGGGAACAGGAGCAGCGCGAGGCGGCCCGCGCACTCGGCGTGAAGGAGGTCGAGTTCCTGGGCTTCCGTGATGCCGAGCTGTTGCCCGACCTGAACCTGCGGCGCGCCATTACCCGCATGATCCGCAAATACCGGCCGGACGCCGTGATCTGCCAGGACCCGAGTGCGCGCTGGCAGGGACAGTGGTACATCCAGCACCCGGACCATATCGCGATGGGCGAGGCGACGCTGGCGGCGGTCTACCCCGCGGCACGTGACCGGCTGACCTTCGCGGAGCTGCTGGAGGAGGGCCTGGAGCCGCACAAGGTGCGTGAGGTCTACCTGGCCGGTGTGGCGGAGCCGGACTTCTGGGTCGACATCACCGACTGGTTCGACGCCAAGGTGGCGGCGCTGTCGGCACACAAGAGCCAGATGGGCGACTGGGACTTCGCCACGATTCTGCGCCAGTGGGCGCAGGACACCGCAGCCCAGGCCCGCTTCCATCGCTTCCCCGGCTCTGAGCGCATGGTGCTGGCCGAGGCGTTCAAGTACTTCACGCTGGACTGATCGCCGGAGATGACGGTCGCGCCCCGGACTCCCGCGGGAGTCCGGGGCGCGACGCTTACTGGAGCGATCGGATGTAGGCGATCAGGTCGTCGATGTCCCGGTCGCTGAGGTTGCGGAAGGATGGCATCGCCTTCGGATATCCCCGGACGATCTGGGCGGAGGGATCGACGATCGACTCGTGCAGGTACGCCTCGTCGGCGATGACCGTCGAGCCGTCCTCCAGCGGCACCTCGCTGCCGTACAGCCCCTTGAACGTCGGCCCGATCTTGTCCGACCCGTCGTTCGAGTGGCATCCGGCGCAGCGTCGGCTGTAGATCGCCGCGCCGCGTTCTACCGGGTCCGTGCTCGTCATCGCGCTGTCGTCACTCCCGGCGATGGGGATGCTCCCACCGGTGCGGAAGTAGATGTCGGTCGCGACGATCATGCCGCAGGTGCCCAGGATGAACACGAGCAGCACCAGGAGTACGCCACCAAGCAGTCGTGTCATGTCGTGTCCTTTCCCCTGTGGATCGGTACATCGGCCGATGCCGGGATCGCGCTCGCGCTATCAGTCATGGAGGTCTCCGGTCGCGCTGCCGACCGGTTCCCGGTCGATCCCTATGGAGGCGCGCTCTCCCTCGACGTGGATGGCCGGCACGAGGCGCTGGAGCCGACGCGGTAGCCACCAGTTCCGGTCGCCCAGCAACTCCATCGTGGCCGGGACCAGCACCAGCCGGACGAGCGTGGCGTCGACCAGGATCGCCGCCGCCAGGCCGAGGCCGAGCAGCTTCAGCGACCGGTCGGGGGTCATGGCGAAGGCGACGAAGACGACGACCATGATCGCGGCTGCGGCGCTGATGACCCGGGCGGTCCCGGCCAGACCGTCGGCCACGGCCGTGGCGTTGTCGCGGGTGCGGTCGTACTCCTCGCGCATGCGGGACAGGAGGAAGACCTCGTAGTCCATTGAGAGGCCGAAGACGATCGGGAAGATCATCATCGGTGCCCAGGCTTCGATCGGGCCGGGCTTGCCGATCCCGATCAACTCACCACCCCAGCCCCACTGGAAGACCGCGATGAGCACGCCGAAGGCCGCGCCGATGGAGAGCACGTTCATGACGACGGCCTTGACCGGTACCAGCACGCTGCGGAAGACGGCGATCAGCAGCAGGAACGACAGCCCCAAGACGATCGCGAAGAAGACCGGCATCCGGCTGGCGATGTAGTCGGTGAAGTCGGTCCCGGCGGCCGTCAGGCCGGAGACGAGGATCGGGCCGGGCGCGCCGGATTCCGGGACCACCTCATCGCGCAGGCGGTGGACGAGGTCGGTGGTCGCCTCATCCTGCGGCGCGCTCGTGGGGATGACCGGGATGATCGCGACCTGGCCATCCGGGCTCGGGATGGCCGGGCTGACGGCCGCGACCCCGTCCGTCGCCAGCAGCCGGTCCGTCACCTGCTCGAGCGCGGGCAGGTCGGCCTGGCGGTTGGGGAGGTCGGCGACCAGGAGCAGCGGGCCATTGAACCCGGGCCCGAATCCCTCGGCCAGGAGGTCGTATGCGCGGCGGGAGGTGTCGTCGGTCGGCCGGTTGCCGGCGTCGCCGAAGCCGAGCCGCATGTCGAGCACCGGCACGGCCAGGATCAACAGGATCGCCGTGCCCGCGACCAGCGCGGGCCACGGGCGGCGCTGGATGACCCGGCTCCAGCGGTGCCAGAGTGACTGCCGCCCCATCGTGTCTGCTGCGTGCCGGTGCGGCAGGCCCAGCCGGTCGATCCGTCCGCGGATGAACCCGAGCATCGCCGGCAGGAGCGTCAGCGATGCGAGCATCGTCATCAGGACGCTCGCTGCGATGGCGATGGCGACGCCGTTCACCGACCCGAGGTCCATGACGAGCAGGCCGAGTACGGCGATCACGACCGTCATGCCCGCGAAGAGCACGGCGCGGCCGGCGGTGTCGATCGCCACAACGGTTGCGGACTCCGGATCGTGGCCCGCGCGGAGCGTTTCCCGGTAGCGGGTGACGATGAACAGCGCGTAGTCCACCCCGACCCCGATGCCCATCATCATCGCGGCGCCCAGCGTGAAGTCGGGCATCGTGATGAACCGGGCGCCGAGCATGACCAGCATGGCCCCGGTGCCGATGCCGAAGAGCGCGGTCGCGATCGGGAGTCCCATCGCCAGGACCGACCCAAAGGCGACCAGCAGGATGACGACGGCGCTGACGAGGCCGATGGCTTCGGCGAAGACCGGCGCTCCCTCGGCGAACATCCCGCCGCCATACTCGATGCGGAGCCCCGGGACGGTGACCTGGTCGCCCAGCGCTCTGATCCGGTCGGCCGCCTCGCTGTACTCCTCCTGTGGCCGGGCGGAGAAGCTCACGGTGGCATAGGCTATCCGCCCGCCCTGCGCGATCTGCTGCTGACCGCCCTCCGCGTACGGAGAGGTCACGGTCGCACCGAGCCCCGCCGCCTCGATCGCGGCGAAGAACTGCTCCATCGGCTCACGCACCGACGGGTCGGTCACGCCCTGATCGGCCTCGAACACGATCTGGGCTTCCTCGCCGGTCCGTGTCTCGAAGCCGTGCTCACGCAGCAGGTCGAGCGCCCGCTGGCTCTCGGTGCCGGGCAGCGAGAAGTCGGTGCGGAACTCGCCGCCGAGCGGGCCCTGCAGTCCAAAGAGCGCGACCAGCAGGACCACCCAGCCCACGAGGACGAGCCAGCGGCGCTGGTAACAGGTCCGTGCGAGTCGTTGAAACATCCGAGTCGCTCCTCCCTACGCTCCAGTGCTGGATCGACGCGCCTGCCGGGGCATCCCCGGCGGCTCTTTCGAGCGTAGGGAGTCGATGTCCCAACCCTGCCGCGAAGGTGTCGCGGCTCGGTCGTGAATGTGTCACGAAACGGTCGCAGGCTCGGTGAACGGCCCTCACCCCCGGCCCCTCTCCCAACGTTGGGAGAGGGGAGGTACGCGTTGGAGTAGAAAGGCGCGGACCGCGCCGCTCGTGTCATGCGGTGGTGGCAGGTTCTCGTCGTCTCAGGATGTCGCCGGGGGCGTCGGTGCGGGGGTGCGGGCGAGTGGGAGGCGGACGGTGAAGCGGCTCCCCTGGCCGAGGGTACTCTCGACGGCGACGCTGCCGCCCATCGCTTCGGTCAGTTCCTTCACGAGCGCCAGGCCGAGTCCCGAGCCGCCGCGAGCGTCGTCCCGCGCGCTGGCGCCGCGATAGAACCGCTCCCAGATGCGGGGCAGGTCCTCCGGGACGATGCCCTCGCCCGAGTCGCTGACCTGCACCACGATCGCGTCACCGTCCCGCTCGGCACCGAGCAGAACGAGGCCGCCGGGCGGTGTGTGGCGGACTGCGTTCGTCAGCAGGTTGCGAACGATCTGCTCTAAACGCGCGGCGTCGGCATGTGCCGGTGGCAGGTCAGGCGCTACCTCGACCAGAACCTCGACCCGACTGCGCTCCCAGGCCAGCCCGGCCGCTGCGGCGGCACAGCGCCGCAGCACGGTGCCGACATCCACCCCCTCCAACCGGAGCGGGAGCTGGCCGGCCTCGACCCGCGACAGGGTGAAGAGGTCGTCGATCAGCCGCTGGAGCTGCTCCGTCTCGCGGGCCATGATGGCGAGGTCGGCGCGCAGGGTCGGGGGCGGCTCCTCGTTCCAGTGCGCCAGTGCCGACTCGAGGTAGCCGCGTAGCGTGGCCACCGGGGTCCGCAGCTCGTGGGAGACAGCGGCGACCAGTTCGCGCTGGCTCTGGAGGAGGTGGGCCACAGTGTCCCGCTCCGCTGCAAGCTCCCGCATCGCGCGCTCCAGCTCGGCGGCCATGGCATTGAAGTCGGCCTGCAGCCGCGCAACCTCGTCCTCACCAGAAACCGGCACCCGCGTCGCGAGATCCCCCGCGCGGAGCGCGCCGGCCGCGCTCGCCAGTTCCTCTACCCGACGTGTGGTGCGCTTCAGGACAGGCCGGGAGAGCACGGTCACCAGGAGGATCAGGATGAGGCTGATGAGCACGAAGAGCGCGACCAGGAGGCTTACCGTCGCCAGGATGCTGATGATGACCCAGGCGACAGCCGCCGCGGGACCGGGGAGTTCCTCCGGGAACGAGAGCTCGCTTTCGATCTGTGGGAGCGCGCCCGCCATCACAAACACGGTGACGACGACCGCGATCACGAGGCTGGCGACGAGCTGGGCGTGGGTCAGCGACCAGAGCAGCCGGGAGCGACGAAGCCGATCCCAGGCAGGCCAGCCGATCAGGAGCCCGCGCCAGAAGCCGTAACTCGCGCCGCAGGTGAAGGGATCGATGCCCGCGAAGACTGGAGAGCCCGGGAACAACGCCGATCCGGTGATGATGACGGCCCAGGAGAGCGCGGCGTTGCCGACTACGACGGCAGCCGCTCTGGCGACCTCTCCCTTGACTTGCTGACGGCGGTCGCCGTCCACGCGCCGCAGGCGCAGCGCACCGAGTGGCGCCGCGAGCGTCCCGACCGCGAACCCACCCAGCCCTAGCAGGATAGCCCGCGACTGCGCCTCCTCCGTATCGCCCGCGGCGACCAGCAGCAGCGACGTCAGCACGATGACGAGCAGGCCGGTCTCGGCCAGCACGCGCGGGAGCCCGGCGCTCATCAGCCAGGAGCGCCGGTTCAGCGGGCTCATGGGCCCTCCCGCACGTCGGTCGCGCGCAGCCGGTAGCCGACGCCCCAGACGGTCTCGATCGCTTCACCGAGCGGCCCCAGCTTCTTCCGGAGCCGCAGCACGGCGTTGTCAACCGAGCGCTCGCCGACGAACTGATCGCCCCAGATGGTGTCGAGCAGGTAGCTCCGCCCGAAGGCGCGGCCCGGATGACGCATCAGCAGGTGCAACAGGCGGAACTCGGTCGGCGTCAGATCCAGCTCCTGGCCGTCCAGGGTGGCGATGTGCCGCACGGGGTCGAGCGCCAGCGGGCCGTAGCGCACCGCCTCCGTGCTCGCCTTCCGGTCGGCCTCCAGCATCTGCCGCACGAGGTCGGTGCGTCGCAGCAGGGCCCGGACGCGCGCGAGCAACTCGCGCATGCTGAACGGCTTGGTCAGGTAGTCGTCGGCCCCCAGCTCCAGCCCGACGACCCGATCGACCTCCTCACTCCGCGCCGTCAGCATCAGGACCGGCGTCGGGGACTCCTGTCGCAGCCGGCGCAGCACCTCAAGCCCGTCGACCTGGGGGAGCATCCAGTCGAGCACGACCAGGTCGGGTTGCTCGCGGGCAAGCAGGTCGAGCGCCGTCCGCCCGTCGTAGGCCAGCACGACACGGTATCCGGCCGCGGTGAGTTCGCGCTCGATCACCTGGGCGAGGTCGCGGGCGTCTTCCACCAGCAGGATCGTCGTCATGTCGCGCTTCCCCGGAGGCCGGTTGACGATCGTCGTCTGACCACGCCCTGAGTGTACCAACGTATGCGCCGGGCCTCGGCGTAGAGGTCTCACGCATGATCGGTCAGGGTAGGCGCTCCCGCATGACGCTTTCATGTCATGCTGAGCGGCCCCGGTCATCCTGAGCGAAGCGAAGGATCTCCCGTGAGTGCTGCCACTCCAGCACGAGATCCTTCGCACCGCTCAGGATGACAAAAAGCAATCACCCGCACTCGGGAACATGCGGCATACGTGCGGGAGATACAGG
Source organism: Sphaerobacter thermophilus DSM 20745 (assembly GCF_000024985.1). Classification (NCBI taxonomy): domain Bacteria; kingdom Pseudomonadati; phylum Thermomicrobiota; class Thermomicrobia; order Sphaerobacterales; family Sphaerobacteraceae; genus Sphaerobacter; species Sphaerobacter thermophilus. The sequence continues at coordinate 2,448,682 of NC_013523.1, read as the reverse complement.
ACGACTGACGCCCTACATGAAGAGCTTCCAGGAGTCGGGTGTCGTCCCCGGCAGGCGGGAGTGGTAGTCGTCGACGAGGCGGTGGGGGTGGATCTCGCCGCGCAGGACGCGGCGGGCGAGGTAGCGGACCAGGTCGGCGATGTCGTCGCGCGCCTCGATCTCGGCGAGGGTGAAGAACCGCGCGTCGTCGTTCTCGCGGCCCTCGGGGCGCGGCTCGCCCGCGACGTACTCCAGCAGCCAGAGGACGTAGGTGTCGTTATTGGGGCCGTCGTAGCGGCTGCGCAGCCCGATGATGCCGACCGGCCGCGCCTCGACGCCCGCCTCCTCCAGCACCTCGCGGGCGATCGCGACGTCGAGCGTCTCGCCGGGGTCGATCAACCCACCGGGGAGCATGTAGCGCCCGCGGTTCGGGCCGTAGTTCATCCGCACCAGCAGCACCGCGTTGTCCCGGACAACGAGGCCGCCCACGCTGGTAACGTTGCGCGGCTCGCGGTCGCTCATGGCGTATCCTTCTCCGGCTGCAGTTCGATCTCCAGGCTGATATCGAGCGCCGGGGCCGAGTGGGTCAGCGCGCCGGAGGAGATCAGGTCCACGCCCGTCTCCGCCACCTGCCGCACCGTCTCCAGCGTGATCCCGCCCGAGGCCTCCAGGATCGCCCGCCCGGCGGTCCGTCGCACAGCCTCGGCCATCATCGGGATCGGCATGTTGTCGAGCAGGATGACGTCGGCCCCGGCGGCGAGCGCCTGGTCCAACTCTTCGAGCGAGGTGACCTCGACCTCGATCCGCAGCGTGTGCGGGGCGAACGCACGGGCCGCCGCGACAGCGCGGGCGATCCGATCGCTCCCGCCGATGGCGGCGAGGTGGTTGTCCTTGATCAGCACGCCATCGCTGAGGCCGACCCGGTGGTTGTGCCCGCCACCGTGGCGCACAGCGGCCTTCTCCAGCAGGCGCATGCCGGGGGTGGTCTTGCGGGTGTCGATGATGCGGGCGCCGGTTCCCTCGACGGCCTCGACGTAGCGCGCGGTCAGCGTCGCCACGCCGGAGAGCCGCTGCAGGAAGTTGAGCGCGACCCGCTCGGCCGACAGAATGCCGCGCGCCGGGCCGGAGACCCGCGCCAGGTGCTGCCCCGGCGCGATCCGATCGCCGTCGGCAGCCAGGGGCTCGAACGTGATGGCCGGGTCAACTTCATGGAACACGAGGGCAGCGACCTCCAGCCCGGAGAGCACGCCGGGACTCTTGGCCAGCAGGTACCCGCTCGCCTGCAGTCCCTCCGGCACCGTCGCCAGCGTCGTCACATCCCCGGTGCCGAGGTCCTCCGCCAATGCCAGTTGGACGATGCGCCGCACGTAGTCGCCCTGCATGGTCCCTCCCGCCGCTTCCGTACTCCCGCGGCATCCTACTCGCGCGCTCGCCCCGCGGCAACCAGGAGAGTCGGCAAGATGGTTGTGCCCTGCCGTGCCGTTGGCACCGGGTCTGCGGCTGGGCTGGCGAGCCGCTGTGGGCGGAGACAATGAGACGTGTGCCGGCCCAGCAGATCGGAGCAGCTATGGAGTCGCTGGACCAGCCGATGGCGGCGGACCTCGCCGGTCCCGCGCCACCCGGATACAACTACCCCCAGTTCACCGGCAGTGTCTTCCTCGATGACCTGCGCCGCACTGTCCGTGGTGGGCCGCAGCCGGGGGAACGTGCGCCGGACTTCGAGCTCCCCACGACCGAGGGTCAGCGGGTGCGCCTGAGCGCGCTGCGCGGTCAACCGGTGCTGCTCATTTTCGGTAGCGTCACCGATCCGATGGCGCGCGGCGGCCTGCCGTCGCTCAAGCAGCTCTACGCGGACGGCGGCGGTGGGATCGCACGCTGGTTTCACGTCTACGTCCGGGAGGCGCACCCAGGGGCGAGCTTCCCGGCTCCCAAGACGGAGTCGGAGAAGATGGAGCACGCCCGGGCGTTCAAGGCGCTCGAGGAGATCCCCTGGCCGGTGTTGGTGGACGACCTGGACGGCACCGTGCACCGGGCCTACGGGGGACTACCGAACGCCGCTTATCTGATCGACGCCGACGGCCTGATCGCCTTCAAGGACCAGTGGGCGTCGGCCGCGACGCTGCGCGTCGCGCTCGATGCGCTGCTGGAGCACGAGGGTCGCGCCGCGCCGGTGGCGGGCGGGATGGAGCGGACGATGCATCTGCTCGGCCCGATGGCGTATGGCTGGTCGGCGATCCAGCGGGCGGGCGAACCGGCGACCCGCGATCTCTGGCGCGCGATACCGCCGCTTGCACTTCTGCTCTGGCTCGGGCGGTTCCTCCGCCCGGCGCTGGCGCCGCTGGTGGACCGGGGGCGACCACTCCCGACCGCGGCGAAGATGGCGGCCGCGCTGGCCGTGGCTGGTGGGGGGTGGCTGCTGCTGCGCGGGCGGGTGTCCTCCGAGGAGAAGAAAGAGGCGGACCAGGCGAAGGCTGCCATGCAGCAGAGATGACACCGATTGCGTAGTGCGTGTTGCGTGTTCCGTGTTTCGTCTCTTCCCCTCTCTCAAAGTTGGGAGAGGGGTCGGGGGTGAGGGTCCTCCCACGGATCACGCAACACGCACTACGGAACACGCACTACGCATTACTCATCGGCGTGAGATGAGCTGGGTGATCCAGGCGCGCTCGGCGCCGATGGTGGTCTCCTGGCCGTGACCGGGGTAGACGGTGACGTTGTCCGGCAACTGGAGCAGGCGCTGCATGGTAGCTACCGTCTGCTGGACGCTGGAGCCCGGTAGGTCGACTCGGCCGAAGCCGCCGCTGAAGAGCGTGTCGCCGCCGAAGAGGACGGCAGCGTCTGGTTCGTAGAGTGAGATCTGCCCTGGCGCGTGGCCCGGCGTGTGAAGCACGCGGAAGGTGTAGCGCCCCACCGGCACGGTGTCGCCGTCGTTCAGGAGCTGGTCCGGCGTGATCGCCGGGACCTGGACCGGGATCGGCATGGCCGGACGGGTGGGTTTTTCCAACAACGGGACCGACTCCGGGTGCGCGGCGAGCGGCGCGCCGGTGGCGGCCTTCAACTCCAGGGCATCGAGCACGTGGTCCCAGTGGTGGTGGGTGAGCACGATCAGTCCGATCGTCAGCCCGGCGGCGCGGGCCGCGTCGACCAGATCGGCGGTGACGTCGCCCGGTGCGTCGATGGCGATGGCCTGCCCGGACTCCTCGTCCCCCACCAGGAATGCGTTCGTCTCGATCGGCCCGGCCGGGAATGCCTTGATGAACATCGGGGTGAGCCTCCGTTGTGGGTAGTGCGTATTGCGTACTGCCTATTGCGTGGTGCGTGCTCCGTGTTCCGTGCTCCGTGATGCTTGCGTGGGAGCGTTGGGGAGGAGTATAGCGCGGTTGCGGGGGACGGCCCTCACAAATCCCGACGCCGGAACACCAGCATGGCGGCGAGGAGAAGGACGAGGCAGTAGGCGATGGAGTACTGCACCGCGGTCGCGCTGGGGGGCACGGTCGTGCCGAGCGGGTTGGGGCCGGTGAAGCTGATCGCGATCTGCGGCTGGACCACGTAGCTGGCGAGCCGCCACATGCTGTCGCTTGGCAGCAGGATGCTGGTGGCGACGCCGATATTGATCAGCGTCTGGTTGCTGAGCACCGTGCCGATCTGCTCGACCAGCCCGCCGGTCATTGCCATGCCGTAGAGCATGAAGACGATGACGCCGTTGGCGATGGTCGAGAAGAGGGTGCTGCCGAGCATGGTCAGTGAGAGCAGGATCATCGCGACGAGGACGATCAGGAGCATCCCCTGGACGATATTCGGCGGGGTGTAGCTGCCGATCAGGCGGGCGGTCACCACGACCGAGCCGACCATGACCGCGATGTAGATCACCAGCATGCCGGCGTAGCCGAGGTACTTGCCCAGCACCAACTCCCAGCGGGCGAGCGGCTTGGGGATGATCGCGTGCAGTGTGCCGCTGTCGATCTCGCTGGCGATGGCGCCCACCGCGGCGAAGATGGTCATGATGCCGGCGAGGAAGTTGACGGTGTAGAGGCCGAGCATGACCATCGAGCTGGCGAAGATCTCGTAGGTCATCATCGGTCCGCCGGCGTCATCGGGGCGTCGCGCCTGCATCTCGTTCCACTCACGCACGAGCATATGGAAGCCGAAGGCGTAGAGGGCGACGAAGACCAGGCTGAGCGCCAGCACGCCCCAGATCAGCTTGCGCTGGAGCGCCTCGCGGAAGGTCAGGCGAGCGATGACGAGCGCCTTCACCGTACCTCGCCTCCCTCTTTCTCGACGACATCGAGGAAGACCTGTTCCAGTGTGCGCCGCTCGGGCGTGACGCCGTAGACCCGCACCCCGCGCCCGACCAGGAGGTCCACCGCGCGGGCGATCGTCTCCTCGTCCGGCACGCGGGCGACGACGGTGGGCCGCTCGCGTCCGTCGACGTGCTCGATGTGCACGAGTCGGCCGAGGTCGTCCAGCAGCTCCGGGTCGACCGCGCTGAGGCGCAGCTCGACCGTCAGGTCGCGGCGCAGCAAGTCGGCCATCGGGCCGATCGCGGCGACCCGGCCGTGGTTGATGATCGCCACACGGTCCGACACCGACTCGACCTCACTCAGCAGGTGGGAGTTGAGGAACACGGTCATCCCGGCCGCGCGCAGGCGGAGGATGATGTCGCGCACGTCGCGGCGGCCGATGGGGTCGAGGGCCGAGGTCGGCTCGTCCAGGAAGACCAGGCGCGGCTCGTTGAGCAGTGCCTGCGCAAGCCCGATCCGCTGCTGCATGCCCTTGGAATAGGTGCGGACCCGCTGCCGTGCTGCGTGGCTCAGGCCGACCAGTTCCAGCACCTCGGGGATGCGCCGCTGACGCTGCGCGCGCGACATCCCGTAGAGCTGGCCGTGGATATCCAGCAGTTCCTCGCCGGTCAGCCAGTCGTGGAAGCGGAACATCTCGGGGAGGAAGCCGATCTTGGCGCGGGCCGCGCGGTCGCCCAGCGGGCGGCCGAGCAGGCGGGCGGTCCCCGACGTCGGGCGGACGAGACCCATCAGCATCTTGACCGACGTGGTCTTGCCGGCGCCGTTAGGGCCGAGGAAGCCGAAGACCTCCCCCTCTTCGACGCGCAGGGTCAGGTCCTCGACCGCGACCCGCTCCCCGTAGACCTTGCGCAGCCCGAAGGTCTCCACAGCAGGGGCCGTAGCGGCCGGACGCTCGGTTTCGGCGTGAGTGGCAGTCTCTGTCATGGGCGTGAGTATGCCATATAGGGAACGGCCATCAGGGCCAAACACTTCGTCTCACGTTGAGAGTGGGCGGGTCTCAGGAGCGCGGCCCTCACCCCCGACCTCTGTCCCAACCTTGGGAGAGGGGAGGAACGCGGGTGGGACGGGCGAACCGCCTCGCGCTTCTTGTCTTAACGAAGTCGGGGCGGCGTATGTCACGCCGCCCCGGTGGTGTGGTTGCTGTGGGTGGGGTGGGTTAGGACCCCAGCGACCCGGCGACGCGCATCACGTCGCTGCCGCTGAGCCCCTCGCCAGCCACGCCGTAGAGGATGCCGTCCTTCTGCCACAGGACCGCCGCGCCCTCCTCGGCCTCGATCAGCAGGGCCGGTGCGCCGTCGACCTTCTCCTGGCTGGTCTTCGCCCCGGCCGGGACCGGGATGATGAGCGTGTGCTGCCAGTCCTGGACGGCGCGGATCTGCGCCACCAGCTCCGGCGGGAGGCCCGGGATGCTCAGCACCGCCTCGCGCAGCGCCTCCACGTCGACCGAGGACGGGATGTTCAGCACCGGGCTGGCCGTCTGGCCGACGATCAGGTGCTGGCCGTTGGCCTCGTAGGCGAGAACCGCCGACGGGCTAAGCTCGAGCGAGATAGTCACCTCCGGGGTCTGCGCCGGATCGGGCAGGCCGCCGGGCTTCAGGCTGATCGTGTTCAGGATCTGCTGTGCCGTGGCCACGTCGAGCGTGTACTCCGCGTGCCCGGCGTCGCCGATGTAGATCTGCGGCTGGCTACCTGCGAACGCCTGCGGCAGTTCGCTCGGCACGAGCATCGTGCCGCCAAGGTGCGCGCGAGCCTCGTCGATCGAGCCGGCGGGGCGCACGCTGTCGGCGTTCAGCGTGGTGCTGAAGTTGTCCATGCCCTTCAGGCCGGCCGCGATCTGCTGCTTCTCTTCCGGCGTCAACTGCTTCGCCTGCGCTTCCAGCTCAGGGGCGACCTGCTGCATCAGGTCCATCGGGATCGTGATCGCGGCGAACTGCCGGACCCGGAAGCTGTTCAAGATATCCTGCGCCAGGGTGCCGACCGGCGCGATGGCGATCACCGCCACCATCAGGGCGACGATGGCCACGCTCGCGAGGGCGGCACGCCGTGGCGCACCGAAGAGTCGATGCATGAAGGGGACTCCTTCCGTCGAAGCACGCGGTCGGCGGTTGCGCGCGACCGCCAGCCGCTGGTAGGCGAGAGCCGGGTTCGGGATGGACTCGACCGAGCCGAGCCGGGCGAGCAGCGCTCCGGCCGCCTCGGCGTCGGCCTGGAGCCGTGCCAGGCGCTCCCGGCAGGCCGGGCAGCTCGCCAGGTGAGATGCATGGGCGCCCGCGTGGCGCTCCACCTCCGGCGCGTCGAGGAGCGCGCGCAGATCGCCGTCGCTGAGGCATTGATCTCTCGTGTTCACCGACCTACTCCTCACCGGCGCCCGGGTTTCGTGCCAGATAGCGTGCGCGCAGGGCGCGCTCGGCACGCGCCAGCACCGTGCCGACTGAACTGGTGCGGATGCCCACCGCCGCTGCAATCTCGGCGTAGGACACCCCCGAGTGGCGGAGGATGAGCACCGTGCGGTCGCGCTCCGGCAGTTCTGCAAGCGCCTGCCGCACCCGAGCCGCCGCGTCGCTCCGCTCGGCCTCCGCCGCCGGGTTGGGCGCTCCCGTTACCAGTGGCCGCTCCAACCGCGCCCAGCGAAGCACCCGGTCCCGCAGCCGCCGTCGTGAGCGCACCGCGTTGAAGCCGAGGTTGCTGGCCACGCGGTAGAGCCACCCGGCCAGGTTGACATCGGTGCCGAGTGGCACCGGCCGCTGGTAGAGCCGGAGGAAGACCTCCTGCGTCAGGTCCTCGGCCTCGTCGGGCACGCCGGTGATACGCAGCAGCACGCCGTACACGGTCGGATAGTAGCGACGGAAGACCTCGGCGAAGGCCTCCTCATCGCCGTCGTGGAGTGCCTGAACCAGCGCCCCGTCCGAAGCCGCTGAGGCGTGCGATACAGTCACGTCTGCGTTCCTCACGGCGCCGGAGCCGCGCTACCCGGGCGGCGCGTCCCCGCTCTATTCAATAAACACCGCCGTGGTCGGATTTGTGACAGCCATCAGCAAGAGCCTGGCCCGCGCTCTTGAGAAAGACGGGCCCCCTCTCCCCTTGTGGGAGAGGGGGATGGGGTGAGGAGGATCAGTTCCGATCCGACTGGCTGCCGAGGGTCACGTCGACGTCGCGACTCTGACCGGACCCGCGGCCGCTCTGGACGGTGAGGGTGACCGTGTCACCCGGCTCGTAGGAGTAGAGCACGTTGAGGAACGGATGCTCGTCGTCGAGGGTGGTGCCGTCGATCGCGGTGATCACGTCTCCGGGCCGCAGGCCGGCCTCATCCGCCGGGCTGCCGGACGCGACCTCCATCACCAGCACCGGCTGCTCCGAATCGCCGATCGAGCGCCCGGCGCGGGTGACTGGCCGGAAGCTGATCCCGAGGTACGGCCGCTCGACCCGCCCCTCGGCGATGATCTGCTCGGCGAAGCGCTTGACGGTGTTGCTCTCGATGGCGAAGCCCAGCCCCTCGGCTCCGGGCTGGCCGAAGCCGCCGCGCACGACCGCGGTGTTCATCCCGATTACCTCACCCGACATGTTGATCAGCGGCCCGCCGGAGTTGCCGGGGTTGATCGGCGCGTCGTGCTGGATCAGGTTCTCGAGGCGGTAGCCCTGGCCGGTGTCGAGGCTGCGGCCGGTGGCGCTGACGATGCCGTCGGTCACCGTGTTGCGGAACTCGCCGAGAGCGCTGCCGATGGCGATGACCGAGTCGCCCGGCTTCACCTTGTCGGAGTCGCCGAAGGTGATGGTTGCCGGGACCTGCGCGTCGACCTTGATGACCGCGACATCCTGATAGGGGTCGCTCCCGATGAGCGTTGCGGACGCCCGCTCACCGTCGCTGAAGATCACCTCCAGCGAGTCGGCCCCGTCCACCACGTGGTGGTTCGTCACGATGTGGCCCTCCGTGTCGATGATCATCCCGGTCCCGGTCCCGGTGGACCGCGACGGGCCGAAGTCGCTGCGCTGTTCGCTGACGATGGTGACCACCGCCGGGTTCACCGCGGCGACGATGTCGCCGGTCGTCTGGGTCGACGCGTTCGACGACGTGGAGCCGGTGTCCGGGCTGCTCGGGGGGCTGCTCGCGGTGGCCTCGGCGACCGTGGCTTCGCTGTTGGATTGCGAGCCGTAGTGGTAGCCTGCGAGCCCGCCGAGCAGGCCGCCGCCGATCAAGCCGATCAGGAGCGCAATGGCCATCAGGGCTATCGCGGGGAGGATGGATATCTGCCGTTGCATGGTGCTCGTACCTCCGTCATGACCCGGTGCATGCAGGTGGCCGTAGCTCGGCCGGACGGCCACCTGTTCGGAAGGATGGCGTGGGTAGCTGAGCGTTTTCTGAAGCGATGCTGAATCGTGGCTGAAGCTGTTGGCACGATGCTGGCAAGGTGGTTCCGCGTCGAGTTGGTATGCTTGGATCGTGGAGATCGTTGATCCCCTCAGCCGGGGCGGAGGGCAAGAATGGATCGTCCCTACGCGCATCACGACGCGCATCATGCCGAACCTCCCGAGCGTGACGGGCAGCGGTGGGTTGCTGGCGATGAACTGCTGCACCCGTCGACGGAGGCGCAGCCGCGTCGACGCCAGGGCCGGAGCCTCGGCTTTGTCGTGCTGGCGGTCGTGGCCATACTCGCCGTCTTCGCAACCGGCGTCGGTGCCGGCCTCATCCTCGACCGGGCGCTCGCGACCCCGCCGGCCACGAATGAGACGAGCGGGGCGCCCCGCGTGCTCGACGAGGTGTGGGCGCTGGTCCACGACCACTATGTGGAGCCGAGCAAAATCGACGACCGACAGATGACGAATGGCGCAATCGACGGAATGCTCGAAACGCTCGGCGACGAAGGCCACACGCGCTATCTGCCCCCAGACCAGGTATCGGCTCACGATGAAACGCTCTCCGGCAGCTACGTCGGGGTTGGGATCCAGATTGAGCTGCGCGACGAACGGGTCGTGGTGGTCGCGCCGCTGGACGGCTCGCCGGCCAAGGAGGCCGGGGTGCAGGCGGGCGACGTGCTGGTGCGGGTCGATGGGCAGAGCATCGCCGGCCTATCGATCGAGGAGGTGGTGGCGCGGGTGCGCGGCGAAGAAGGAACGACGGTCGATCTCGCCTTCGAGCGTCCCGGGCAGCAGGCGCTGGTGGAGGTCCGTCTGCGCCGGACCAAGCTGGAGCTGAAGGCAGTCGACTGGGTGCTTCTGCCGAACGGCGTGGCCGACATCCGGATCAGCCAGTTCGTCCGCGGCACCAGCGACCAACTCACGCAGGCGATCGATGCCGCCGAGGCGGCCGGAGCGACCGCCATCGTGCTCGACCTGCGTAACAACCCCGGTGGGCTGGTCGACGAAGCCATCCGCGTCGCATCGGCGTTCTTGCCGCCCGAGACGACGGTCTTCAAGAGCCAGATGCGCGACGGCACGGAGACGGCCCACCTGACGGTGGCCACGGTGCCGCGGACCGACCTGCCGGTGGTGGTGCTGGTGAACGAGGGTACCGCCTCAGCCGCCGAGATCGTCTCCGGCGCGCTGCAGCAGAACCACCGGGCCCAGGTGGTGGGCACGTCGACCTTCGGTACCGGCACCGTGCTGAACCAGTACAGCCTGAGCGACGGCTCGGCGCTCCTGCTCGGCACCGAACTCTGGCTGACCCCCAACGGCGACCAGATCCGCGACGCGGGGATCACGCCGGACTACCAGGTGGAGCAGTCGGAAGACGCCCCCATCTTCGTGCCGATCACCGGTGCACCGGTCAGCGACACGTTCGAGCAAGACGAGCAGCTCGCCGCCGGGTTGGCGGTGCTCCGCGGCGAGCCGCCGACCAGCGCCTTTATTCCGCGCGGCGGCTGCCTGCGCTGCGACTGAGGGCGAGGGGCGGTTCGCAAGGAGCACGGGTGTCCGCGCCCGGCGGCGTGAACGCGGCCCTCACCCCGACCTCTCTCCCAATTTTTGGAGAGGGAAGTCACACACCCACGCCGGCACGATGCCGGAGCTCCTGGTGAGGCTAGACCGGCACGCCCTCGAAGATGCCCATCGCCGAGCCGCTGCCGAGCGGGATGATGCGGGTCAGGGCAAAGCCGGCCGCGGCGAACAGGCTCCGGTACTCCTCGTCGGTCCGGTTGCAGCCCCCGAGCTGCACCATCATTTCCAGATCGAAGCTCAGTGGTGAGTCGTCCGTGATCCGCTCCTCGATCACGAGGAGGCGGTCTGACTCCCGTGTCATCACGCGACGGCAGTTCTTTAGGATCGTCAGCGCCCGTTGACCCCGACGCGCCAGTCGGCACGCATCAATTGGAGCAGCAGCTCAACCGTCGGTGTGGGATCCCAGGCCTTGCAGTTGAAGGAGTACAGCAGCAGGTGCGAGACGCGTCGCGGGTGTTGGACGGCGTAGTGGACCGCGACCGGACCGCCGTCGGAGATGCCGAGGAGCGCGAAGCGCCGCAGGCGGAGATGATCGACCAGCGCGGCGAGGATGCGCACGTCCACGTCGTACGAGAAGTCGGTGCGGTTGCGGTCGGAGAGCCCACAGCCATAGCGGTCGTAGCGGATGAGCGTGAAGTGCGCGGCGAGCGCTTCATTGAACGACCGGAACCAGGGAGACTCCCACTTCAGCGTGAGGTGGCTGAGAAAGGGAGGGACGTAGATGAGCGGCAGTCCCTGGCCGAGTGTCGCATAGGCGATGCGGACGCTGTCGGGGGTCGTGAAGAACTGGGTGTAGTGGCCCACGACGACGATCCTCCACTCCCTGGCCCGCGTTTGAGGTGGACATGCTGTACAGGGATTCTACCGTGAAGGGCGACTGGCGGCGAATCCGCCCGGAGGGATGCATGCGACAACATGTGTGCCGTGGATGTTGCTCATTCCCTCGTGCCCCTCTTCTCATCGCCACTGACTTGATGTACACTTGCGCCGACACCCTGTGGAAGTGGACTGGTGTGCGCGCGTCATTTTTGTTGCAGTGGTGATTGCGCTACCAGCACTAACGTCGTTGTGGGATGCGATGGCGCGGGCAGAAAAGGTTGCGCCCCGCTGAGGCGATGATGATCGGAGGGGAGGTTGTTTGGCGAGTCCGGAGCGCCTTGCCGGATGACCCCGGCGCTCTGGGATCGGACGAATCTGTGATGGCCACAGTGGCCGAGGCCCTTCGATAACTCCGGCGAGTGCCGGATTCATCGGACACGAGGAGGAGGTCTTGGATGAGCAGCGACAGGCAGTTCGCTGATCTTCTCAAAGAAGCCACTGAGGGGCGACTTACTCGTCGAGAGGTGCTCAAGCGTGCGGCGGCCCTGGGGCTGACCGCGCCGGCCATCGCCGCGCTGCTGGCTGCCTGCGGCGGCGATGGCGGGTCCGAGGAGACCCCGTCTGCCGGTGAGGCGACCCAGCCTGCTGGTGGCGCCGCGAGCCCAACGACCGGTGGGGGCGAGGCGACCCCGGCCGGGGAGGAAGGCGGCGAGGCTGGCGGCCACGGTGAGCTGCGGCTCCTCTGGTGGCAGGCGCCGACAATCCTCAACGCACACCTGTCGCAGGGTACGAAGGACTTTGACGCCTCGCGCGTCCACCTCGAGCCCCTCGCCGAATTCGACAGCGAGTCCAACCTGGTGCCGGTGCTTGCGGCCGAGATCCCCACGCTGGGCAACGGTGTGGCCGAGGACGGCTCCAGCGTGACCTGGAAGCTCCGGCAGGGTGTGAAGTGGCACGACGGTGAGGAGTTCACCGCCGAGGACGTCGCGTTCACCTTTGAGTACCTCACCCACCCCGAGACCAACGCCACGACCTACGGGAAGTACACCAACGTCGAGTCCGTCGAGGTGATCGACGACTACACGGTCAAGGTTAACTTCAAGACCCCGGACCCGGCGTGGTTCAACCCGTTCGTCGGCCCCGAGGGGATGATCCTCCCCGAGCACATCCTGCGCGACTACGTCGGCGCGCGGGCGCGCGATGCCGAGTTCAACCTGATGCCGATCGGCACCGGGCCGTTCAAGGTGGTCGAATTCCGGCCGGGTGACGTCGTTGTCTACGAGCGCAACCCGGACTACTGGGACCCGGGCAAGCCGCACTTCGACAGGATCACCCTGAAGGGTGGCGGTGACGCAACGAGCGCCGCGCGGGCGGTGCTGCAGACGGGCGAGGCTGACTACGCCTGGAACATTCAGGTCGCACCCAGCGTGCTCGAGCCGATGGAGGCGGCCGGCTTGGGCGAAGTGGTGGCCTGGCCCGGTGGTGGGACCGAGAAGCTGCTGATCAACCACTCGGACCCGAACACCGAGGTCAACGGCGAGCGCTCCTACTGGGAGATCCCGCATCCGCACTTCCAGGATCTCCGGGTGCGGCAGGCGCTGGCGCTGGCCATCCAGCGTGACGTTATCGCCGATACCCTCTACGGCGCAGGCGGTTCGGCCACGGCGTTGACCATGAACGAAGTCCCGCCGCTCATGCCGGACGACGTGACCTGGGAGTTCAACCTGGAGAAGGCCAACCAGCTCCTCGACGAGGCCGGCGCCGAGCGGGGGCCGGACGGCATCCGCGTGCTCAACGGCGTGCCGATGCGCTGGGTCTACCAGACGTCGGTCAACCCGGTGCGCCAGCAGAACCAGGAGATCGTCAAGCAGGCGTGCGCGGAGCTGGGGATCGACATCCAGCTCAAGTCGATCAGCGCCGACGTGTACTTCTCCGGCGACCCGGGCAACCCGGACACGACCGGGCACTTCTACGCCGACCTGGAGATGTACAACAACAGCGCCGAGTCTCCGTTCCCGGTGCTGTGGTATCGGCGCTACTACTCGCGGAACCCGGAGACCGACATCTGCCAGAAGTCGAACCAGTGGGCCGCCGACAACGACATGCGGTACCAGAATCCCGAGTTCAACGATCTGTGGGATCAGGTGAAGCAGGAGATGGATCCGGATCGGGCCCGGGAGATCTTCCTGGAGATGCAGCGCCTGGTCGCCACCGACGTGGCCGAGATCGGGATCGTGGCGCGCAACAACGTCGCGGTCCGCAGCAAGGAGATCGTCGGGCAGAACCTGACCCAGTGGGCGTCCGACCTCTGGGACGTCAAGAACTGGCGCCGGGCGTCGTCCTAGGCGGCAACGTCGGCTCATCGCTCGCCGGGGTGGGGCTTGTCCCTACCCCGGCTTTTTTTGTGTCCCGTCTTAGGGCCTGCCGATCCCGCGGGTAGAATGGGCGGCGAGGAGATGTGCCGTGGGCGACATGCTGACCTGCCGCTGCCGGGACGCCCCGCCGCCGGGCCTGCTGGCGGGCATTGCGCTGTTCAACGCGGGTAGGTTCTATGACTGTCACGAGGAGCTGGAGGACATCTGGCGGGCCGAGCCCCACCCGGTGCGGTCGCTCTACCAGGGCATCCTGCAGATCGGCGTGGCCTTCCATCACCTGAGCCGCGGTAACTGGCGCGGGGCGCACAATCTGCTCACGGCCGGGATCGAAAAGGTCAGCCGCTTCCGCCCAACGTGCATGGGCGTCGACACCGCCGCCCTCGTGGACCAGTCCCAGCGCTGCCTCGACCTCCTGCGCGATCTGGGACCGGAGCAGGTGGACGCGTTCGACTGGACCCTTGTGCCGCAGGTCGTCGTGCGGCAGTGAGGTACCGGTTGATACGGTGTCCACCGCTCGGCGCATGCCCGGGGGTTTACCCCCGGGCACTGGCCACGTGGCGGGGATCCTCACACCACCCGCCTTTCCTCCTCATCCACAGCCCCTCTCGGGCGGAGCCCATGAGGGGAGAGGGGCCAGGAATGAGGAGACGGATGACCCGTGTGCGGTGAGCGCTACCGCTTGGGCTTCCCCGCGAGCTCGCAAATTAGCTTCGACTCACCCCCCAAGAATTCCCAAACCAGGGTCTTGACAAACCGACACACGTACGTACAATAGGGTCATACACGGGTGTACGTACAAGACCGGGGCCGGAGGGGCAGGATGCGAAGGTCACCACAGCAACGGACGCGGTGGTACCGAGCGCGGATCAGCCGCTGTCACGGCTTCGATCTCCGGCAGGCACGCGGATCTCGGCTCAACCGCTACACCCGCCCGCTGGCAGTGACAACGTCGCCGGGCGTGCGTTCCGACTACGCCGTCGCGTGTCCACTCCATCGGGACTGGCTCCTCGCGCACTCCCGGCGGCTCGTGCGGTTGAGACCGCCGCGATGGAGCAGTTGAACACCTCGACCATTTCTTCCCTCCCTCCCTGTACCCGGGGCCGTCACTGACGGCCCCTCATCTTTTCCCGGCCCCGGCGCGGCCGCCGGCCGCTGCGCGATAATGGAGCAGGCAGCCGCACACGATCCGCGGCTGTCACGTTCTCGCCGGGTGACTGCCAGCCGAGAGGAGGGCGTCGTGGCCGGTTCAACCGCTGCGATCGTACAGCGACTGCGCGCACTCGGCTTCCAGACCTACTACGAAACCACCGCCATCTACCTGCTCACCCACCCGGATTTGCCGGGCCTGGAGGTGCGGATCGGCACTACCATCGTCACCTTCGAGCGGGATGGTCGTGAGGTCTACCGCGCGCCGATCGCGCGCTTCGACCTGGAGACAGCCCTGGCACGCGCCGGGTGGCGCGGGGAGACAACCGGCGGGCCCGAGGGGGCGTAGAATAGACAGAACGTCCCGGGCGGCGCTTCACAGAGGAGTCCATCATGGCCAATCCCGCTCCCAGCCGATCCGGCTTCGCCGCTGGGGCGGTCGCTGCGCTCCTGGCGGCGGTCGTCATGCTCGCGCTCGGCGCACTGGCGGGCGTGCCTGTCCCCTTGCAACTCATCGCCGACCGGCTGACGATCCTGATCCCCCTAGACCTGTTCGGCACCCTGCTGGGGAGCCTGGAGTCCCAGGCCAAGCCGCTGGCCCTGGCGGGAGTGATCATCGCGCAGGTGCTCCTGGGCGGGGCCGTGGCGGTGCTGGTGGCGCGGCTGGCGCGGCGCGGCGTGTCCCCGGGAGTGCTCTTCCTCGGCCTGACCGCGGCGACCTGGGCGGTGCTCGCCTTCGTGGTGGCGCCGCTGGGAGCGATCGGCCTGGTCGGGCGCGACGGCTCGGCCGGGCTGTGGCGCACCGCGCTCGGCTTCCTGGTCATCGCGCTGGTCTTCGCCGGGGCGCTGGTGCTCGGCCTGGAGGGGGCCGGTGGCAGTGGCCGCGAGATCGACCCTGCGCGGCGGCGCATCCTGCGCCTGGCCGGGTTCGGGGTGCCGGCCGGTCTGGCCGTGCTCTTCCTCGGCCGCTTCGGCTTACAGATGGCCGAACGTGGCGAGGCGGCGCCGGGCGCGGCCTCAGGGCAGCTCCCCACGCCGCTGACGCCGACCGAGGACTTCTACATCGTCTCCAAGAATTTCTTCGACCCCAGTGTGTCGGTGCCGGACTGGCGGCTGACGATTGACGGGCAGGTCGAGCGGCCGCGCGCCTATACCTATGAAGAGCTGCGCGCCCGCCCGACGATGCAGCGGATTACCACGCTCGAGTGCATCAGCAACCCGGTCGGCGGCAACTACATCAGCACTGGGGAGTGGACCGGGCTCCCCTTGCGCGATCTGCTGACCGAGGCCGGGCTCCGGCCGGGAGTGCTCGACATCGTGCTCCACGCCGCCGACGACTACGCCGACTCGATCCCGCTCGTCGCCGCGCTGCACCCGGACACGCTGCTGGCCTACGACCTCAACGGTGCCCCGTTGCCGGAGTCCCATGGCTACCCGTTGCGCCTGATCGTGCCGGGCATCTTCGGCATGAAGAACGTGAAGTGGATCACCCGCATCGAGGCGGTCGACTACGACTTCCAGGGCTACTGGCAAGAGCGGGGCTGGAGCGACATTGCGACGGTGCAGACGATGTCGCGGATCGACGTCCCGGCGTCCAACCGCACGCTGGTCGCCGGGCAGCCGACGCTCATCGCCGGGATTGCATTCGCCGGGGATCGCGGCATCTCCCGAGTCGAGGTCTCGACCGACGACGGCGAGACCTGGGTTCCCGCGACGCTCGACGAGCCACTCTCGCCGCTGACCTGGGTCCTCTGGCGGTATGAGTGGACACCGATCCATCCCGGCCGTTACCGCCAGATGGCGCGGGCCTACGACGGCCAGGGACAGGTCCAGGATGCCGAAGAGCGCCCACCCCTCCCCGACGGCGCCACCGGTTACCACACGGTGAGCGTGCGGGTCGGTGAGGCGTGAGGCGCCATGCGTCACCCGTCATGCGTCATACGTCACCCGTAGTGCGTAGTGCGCATTCCGTTATTCCCCCCTCTCCCACCAGGGGAGAGGGGTCCGGGGTGAGGGGGACGTATGACGCATGACGCATGACGCCTCACGCATCACTCCCACCGGAACGTGCGGCTGGCGACGACGATGGCGAGGATGCTCCAGGCGGCAAGGATCAGGAAGTTCACCCAGGGCAGGGTGGGCTGTGCGCTGAGGGTCTCCCGCAGGGCGTCGGCGAAGGCGCTGGAGGGAAGCAGCCGCGCCGGAATCGACAGCAGCCCCGGCATCTCCTCCACCGGCCAGACGATCCCGCCCAGCAGGAGGAACCCGATGTAGAGGGCGTTCGCCAGAGCCAGCGTCGTCTCGGCGCGCAGCGCGCCGGCCATCAGCAGCCCCAGCCCGGCGAAGACCACCGTGCCGAGGAGGAGGGCCAGCAGCGCCCCGAAGAACGCGCCGCTGGGACGCCAGCCGTAACCGACGACCGCGATTCCCACCAGGATGGCGATCTGGATCACCTGGATCGCCACAGTCGAGAGGATCTTGGCGCCGATCAGGGTCGGGCGCGAGAGCGGGGTGCTGCCGAGCCGCTTGAGCACGCCGTAGTTCCGCTCGTAGGCAGTGCGGATGCTCAGGCTGACCAGCCCTGCGGACATGACCGCCAGCGCCAGCATGCCGGGCAGCAGGAAGTCGATCGGATCCTCGTAGCCGTCCGGCTTCAGGCCGATCGAGGCGAAGAAGATGAGGAGGATCACCGGGACGATCATGGTGATCAGCACGCCCTCGGCCCGCCGCAGCGAGAGGAGGAGTTCCATTCGGGTCTGCGCCAGCAGCGCGCTCATCGTCTGCTCCGGATCACTCGCGTAGCTCGTGGCCGGTGAGCCGGAGGAAGACGTCTTCCAGCGACTCGTGGCCGACACGCAGGTCGTTCAGCAGGATCCCGGCGTCGCGCGCCCAGGCGGTCACCTCGGCCAGGAGGTCGGCCGGGCGCGTCGTGGCGATGACATAGAAGCCGGGGCGCGGCTCGCGCGCGCTGTTCGCAGCCGGGAGCGCCGCCAGCGTCGCCAGGTCGAGTCCCGGCGGAGCGGTGAACTGCACCTCCTCGGCATTGGCCTGGGTGAGCACCTTCGGCTCCTCCAGCGCGATCAGCCGGCCGTGGTCGATGATCGCGACGCGGTCCGCGAGGCGCTCGGCCTCCTCCATGAAGTGCGTCGTCAGCAGGACGGTGAGGCCGCGCTCGCGCAGTTCCCGGATGATGCCCCAGGTGAGGTGGCGCGCCTGGGGGTCCATCGCGGTCGTCGGCTCGTCGAGGAAAAGAAGTTCCGGCTTGCCGATCAGCGCCGCGGCCAGGGCCAGTCGCCGCTGCTGCCCGCCGGAGAGTTGCCGGTAACGGACGTGGGCCGACTCACGCAGCCCGACCAGATCGATCAGTGCCTCCGGGTCCTCCGGGTCGCGGTAGAAGTGGCGGAAGAGGTGCAGCAACTCGGATGCGGTGACGGTGGGGTAGATGCCGCCCTGCTGAAGCATCACGCCGATCCGCTGCTTGAGCTGGGCGGCGTCGCGCTGCGGGTCGAGGCCGAGGACGTGCACCGTCCCGGAGTCGGGAGCGCGGTAACCCTCCAGGATCTCCACGGTGGTGGTCTTGCCGGCACCGTTGGGGCCGAGCAGCGCGAAGATCTCGCCGCGGCGGACGGAGAAGCTCAGGTCGTCGACGGCGCGCTTCCCGCCGTAGCTCTTCACGAGATGCTGGACCACGATTGCGTGGTCGGCTGTGCTGGTCATCCGCTCTCCACCGCTCACCTCGCGTCGTGGTGACTCCGGTGTCCCACGCGCCACGCGCCGCCCCTAAGCATACGACGTGGCACGAACCAGGATGTAGCCAGGGGCGAGCTAGGGTCCGCCGTCGGTCCGGTTGCGGCGGAAGAGGATGACCTCCTCGGCGTCGTGTGCCGCGGGCGAGGTTTCCCGCAAGGCCTGCCGCCGGAGCCGCTCGAAGATCACGGCCAGGAGGAGCACGACCACGGTGAGCGACAGCGTCGCGATCTCGACCGGCACCCATCCCGCCTGATAGGCCAGGGCGCCGGCGTTCGCCGCCGTGTGCAGGAGCACGGCCCCCACATAGCCACGCAGCGGACGGCCCTGCGTGAGGCCGGTGACCAGCACGGCGGTCATGACCCCGTGGCCGAAGCAGACGATGAAGCGCTCGTTAAGAAAGCCGGTGAAAAGGTACCACGGCATCCCGGCATAGTCGGGACTCTGGGCGATCCCGTAGGCGATGAAGGCGGCCTCACCGATGCCGAAGCCGACGCCGAGGGCAAAGCCGGTCCAAAGCGCGCCGTCGCGGCTCCCGAGCCACGCCCGCGCTCGCGGCAGCAGCAGCGGTGTGATCTTGATGGCCTCTTCGGTGAGCGGAGAGAGGAGCAGGAGGAAGAGCAGGAACCAGAGCGGTGCCGTGCCCAGTTGGTCGGTGCTCACTCCGGCCCAGGCCGCGACGCCCTCGCCGATCGGCTGCTTGATCAGCCGGTTGACGATGGCCGATAGCGGGAGGGCGGGCAGCGCCAACCACAGGTAACGCCTCCAGTGTGGGGTGACGATGCGCAGCAGCCCGGTGTAGGCGGCGGCGGAGATGCTCACCGTGATGACCGCCATGATGTAGATGCCGGGCACGGGTTACGCTCCGATCCGCGCCCGGACGGCCGCGACGAACGCCTCCTCATCCGCCGGGGTGACGCCGTAGGTGCCGCGGCGTGTGTCGATCTACAGGATGCGGTCGGCGGCGGCGGTTGCGCACATCTTGACACGGCCCTCATCGGCGTAGGGGACCGTGAACAGAGCCAGGCCAGGGAACCGCATACTCGACCAGAGCGAGATCTTGAGGTTCTTGCGGCGCATCTCCTGGATCTCATCGAGTGGGATCCGGTAGCGGAGGATCGGACCGTACCGCAGGGTCAGCGCCTCGTCGTCCAACTCGTACCGCATCGTCGGAATCCAGGCAGCGAGCACCAGCAACGGGATCGCGAAGAGCAGGCCGATGCCCACATTGACCAGCAGTATCGGGAGCGGGATCTCCCCGGCGACGGGGAGCAGCGGCGCTACCATCAGGACGACAATGCCGACCGCAACGGCGACGAGCCATGCCCCGGGACGGTCGCGGCCGGAAGGTGACAACCGCGGTATCGCGCGACGTCGTATCCACGGGCATCGGTCCCCCCTCTCGGTCGGCGGGAATACGGCGCTGGTGGCTTCCGCGTGGCGGATGCAGCCGCGTCAGGTTGCCCCGCGGGCGAGGGCGCTGGTCACCGGCTTGCCCGCGATACGGCGTGTCGGCGCGGAGCGCCCGATACGGCGCGTGGCTACGTCTGGGTGAAGCTCAGTTGGTAGAGCATCAGGTAGACGAGCCAGCCGGTCACGACGACGTAGAGCCACAGCGGCAGTGTGACCCGGGCGATGCGCCGGTGTTTGGGATACTGGCGGGTGAGCGCCCGGTAGAGCGTGATGAGCACCATCGGTGCGATCACCGTCGCCAGGATCGTGTGGCTGATCAGGATGATGAAGTAGACGACGCGTACCCAGCCTTCACCGGTGAAGATCTTGGTCTCGATCAGGAAGAAGCGCGCGACGTAGACAACCAGGAAAAGCCCGGCGAAGACCGTCGCGGTCAGCATCGCCCGCCGGTGTCTGTCGATGTTCCCCCGGCGAATGAAGTAGTAGCCGAACAACAGGGAGATACCGCTGATGACGATCAGCGTCGTGTTCAGCAGGGGCAGCCAGGTCTCCATTGGCCCGGTCCTTCCTCTCTCCTCGGCGCGGTTGATCCGTCCCTCCCCGTCCCGGTCAAAGTCTACGCGATCCTTCGCGCATCTGCTGCACCCTGCCGTGCCCTCAGCGCCCTCGCCGGTAGCGTCGCTGACGGCGGTTTCCCTCCCCTGTGCCGCGGCTCAGCCGCACCTGGGCGCTGGCCTCGTCCAGCAGCGGCTGGAGCACAGCGATCATCCGCGCCAGTCGCTCGCCGACCTCCCGTGCCAGATCCTCCGTGAGCGGCTGGTAGGGGAGGAGCGTGAAGAGGTGACCCCAGGAGGGCGTCCAGCGCTCGAGCTCGACGTCCGGCCCAAGCTCGTGCTTGATCTCGACGATGTGGCGGTCGAAGAAGCCGATCAGGGCCTCAGTGCTCTCCGGGCCGTCTTCGAAGTGCAGCCCGATCTCGATGTGGTTGTCGCGGGCGTTGGTCCAGACCTCGTAGTGCAGGCGCGGCTGGCCGTAGTGGAGCTTGACGAGGTTCATCGTGGCATAGGTCTGGAAGGAGGCCAGGTCTCCGGGCAGCGCCGCGCGGGTGTGGGCCACGACGTCGTGGAAGAACTCGCGCCGCGTCAGCCGCGTCGTACTCGCCATGGTCCTGACAGCTCCCTCCTCGCCTGCTGCCCTCGAGCCAATCTTAGCGAAACGACGCCGGGGCGGGATTGATGGGATTCGACGAACTACCGGGGTACACCGGAACCGGCCGCGGTCTGTCATCCTGAGCGAAGCGAAGGATCTCGCGTTGGACCGACCACGCACCCGAGAGATCCTTCGGCTCGGACGGAGTCGCCGGGGGCGGCTCTCGCCGCCCCGGCTCCGTTCAGGATGACAGCAATGGCGAAGCGGGCTGCCGGCGGGTGCGATCTCACAAACCGTCCCCTCGCGTGTCGTACTCTGTAGGGAGCAGCCGATCCCGTCGGAAGGGGCGAACGGAGTGACCGACAGCGCGGGGAGCACGCGGGGCACGGTCTTCGAGGATCTGGTGACGCGCCATCAGGCGGAGATCTACGCCTACATCTACCGGATGGTTCGGCATGACGGTGAGGCGCAGGATCTGTGTCAGGAGACCTTCCTGCGCGCGTTCCGAGCATTCAGCGGTCTCCAGGGCACGCCGAACTACCGCGCCTGGCTCTACCGGATCGCGACCAACACGACGCTGAACGCCCTGCGCCGGCGGCGTACCGGCGAACGAGCCGCGGCAACGTTGACCCGAGCGCAGCCGGTCGCGGTCGACGGCGACCCGGCGGGGGATCTGGACCGGCGCGATCTCCTCGACCGGATCGAGGCGGCGATCGCGGCGCTGCCGGTGAAGCAGCGGCTTGCTCTGACCCAGCGGCGCTTCCAGGGCCTCGGCTACGCTGAGATCGCCGAATCCCTCGGGATGAGCGAGGACGCTGCCAGGGCGAACGTCTACCAGGCGGTGCGGAAGCTGCGCGCACAGTTCGCGGCGGAACTCGAAGAGGTGGGGCTATGCAGGAACTGAGCTGCAAGGACGTCGTCGATCGCATCCCGGCCCTGGTCGCCGGGGACCTCGGAGCGGAGGCCGTCGCGGCGATCGACCGGCACACTGCCACCTGCGCGGCGTGCGCGCGGGAGGTGGCGCAAGGCCGCGCGCTGGCCGGCCTGCTCGACCAGATGGCCGAGCGGAGCGCCGTCGCGCCGCCGGGCGGAAGCCTGCTCGACACCCTGCCGATCGTGGCCTATGACCGGATCGACTCCCCGGTCGGCCCGCTCCTCGTGGCCGTGTCTCCGCGCGGGCTGTGCCGCGTGGACTATGGCGGGACCGAGGCGGAGATCGTGGCGTGGGCCGAGTCGCAGAGGCTGGTGTCCCGGCACGATCCGGATGCGGTGCGCCCCTACGCCACCCAGCTCCAGGAGTATTTCGCCGGAGCGCGGCAGCACTTCGACCTGCAGGTCGATCTGGCCGCCGTGTCGCCCTTCACCCGCCGCGTGCTGGAGGCCACGGCGCAGGTCCCCTTCGGCCGGTTGGTGACCTACCGGGACATCGCGCGCATCATCGGCCAGCCGGGGGCCACCCGTGCCGTCGGCAATGCGCTCGGCAGCAACCCGGTGCCGATCGTCGTGCCGTGCCACCGCGTGGTGCGCAGCGACGGGACGATCGGCGGCTACACCGGCGGACTGGCCATCAAGTGGCACCTGCTCGCGATCGAGGGGGTCACCCTCCCGACGGTCTAGCACGAGGGCGGGTAGTGTGAGGATCCCCGACCGGTGGCGTGTGCCCCGAGGCGGGTGGCGCGAAGGGGCCCACGCGGCGGCACGTGCCCGGGGGGTTACCCCCGGGCTGACAACGAAAGCCGGCTGAAGCCGGCTATTTTGAGTGCGGCGGCCTGAGCCGCCGCATTGGTATCGAGCGGCACCAGCCGCGCGCCGGGGTTGGTTCCACGCCGGCGTCGGCACACGGCATGGGTGGCGCGAGAATCCCCACGTCGTGGCGCGTGCCCGGGGGTAAACCCCCGGGCTGACAAGGCGAAGCCCACTGAAGGGGCTAAGGACGCTATTCCCAGCGGAATGCCGGATCGGATCCGCCTGTGCGTGGCGATCGAAGCCCCTTCAGTGGGCTTTCCATAATTATCAGCCCGGCGGCTTTAGCCCCGGGCCCTAACCGAATGGCGCGAACCCAACGCCGAGATGTGAGCCTGCTGCCCCCAGCCCGCTTCAGCGGGCTTTCCTTGTGAGCCCGGGGGTTTACCCCCGGGCACGTGCCTGGTACCGGGATCCTCACACACCTGCCCCGGGGCACGCGCCACGCATTGGAACCCTCACACCGCCTGTTCCCGGGCACATGCCACCGCGGTGGCCCCATGCTACTCATCAAATCCATCCCCCGGCCCATGCCGACCGCTTGCACCCCAATCATCCGCCGAGCCCTGGGGGTTGACAGGCGATCTATCAGGTGTTAGAAATACCTGACAGGTGATGGGTGGAATGGACAGATGACGGACAGGGAGAAGACGCCGCCAACCCTCACCGGAGACGAACTCCTGCGGGTGCTGGCGGCCCTGGGCAATCCACACCGGCTGCGTATCGTGGCGACCCTCGTGCGGGGGCGGCAGTACGTCAGCCAGCTCGCGCGCGAGGTCGGCATGAGTCGCCCGCTGCTCTACATGCACCTGCAGCGACTCGAAGCGGCAGGGCTGGTAACCGGGAGCCTCGAACTGTCCGAAGACGGGAAGGCCATGAAGTACTACGAGGTTGCGCCGTTCGTCGTGCATCTGACGCCCGAGGTGATCGCTGAGGCGGTGCGCACGCTCACGGACGGCGAGAGTGAGGAGCCCGGCGTGGCTCGGGGCACGAGAGGTACGGGTTGATGATGGATCCAAATCAGGCTGCCTGGTCCGGCACAATCTTCGTGATGGTGATGTCTGCGCTCGGTGTGGCGCTCCTAATTGTGCTCATCTGGCAGATCTTCGCTACTCAGCGGGCACGCGCGGTATTGACCCGTGAGGACGAGTATCGCAAGCTAGCGGAACGCGCCACTGTGGCCCAGGAGCAGGCGGCACAGGGTTTCAGCCGCGTCGCGACTGAGTTGGAGGATCTCCGCGCGCGGGTCGCGGGGATGGAGCGTGTGCTCAAGGAGGTGGAGTAACGCGTGTGCGGGCGGCCGCATCGTGCGATCGAGAAGGGAGCGACCACGTGGTTGCAGAGCGACGAAGCGACACATCGGGGACCGCCACGATGCCGTCGCCCAGCGAGACGCAGGAGCGGCACGCCCGTGCAGACTCCGCGCGGGGGCACCGTTCGAGGGTTGCCTTCCGTATCCTGGCCTGGCTCTTCGTGGGGTGCGTCCTGGTTCAGGTGCTGATCGCCGGGCTGGCGATCTTCGACACCCCGCTCCGCTGGAGCTGGCACGAGAACTTCGTGCACTTCTTCGAATACCTGCCGCTCATCCTCTTGGTGCTGGCGTTCACCGGCCGGATGCCGCACCGGGTACGTTGGCTGTCGTTCGGTGCCTTTGCCCTGATCGGCTTGCAGTACGCCTTCATCGGGATGGCACGCGATTGGAACATGCCGGTGATCGCGGCGCTCCATCCCGTGAACGCGCTGCTGATCTTCTGGGTGGCACTGTTCCTCGCGCGGTCGGCCCGACCGGCATGACCGTGGGCACACCCGCGCGCTGACCTCCAGGTAAAGTCGCTATAATGACGGTGTCGCCAGCCGATCGACACCGGAGCCGCGATGCGCAACTTGCTCGGCCGCCTCCTCGACCGACCGCCGCGAAGCCTGACCACGATCGCCCAGTTCTGGGACGTGGAGCTGCTCGGGCGGGAGGCGCACGAGGACATCGGGCGGCTCTACCGGGTGCTGACCGATCCCTGGTCCTTTGCGCTTGCCTGGGAGTCCCTGCCGCCGCTGGAGCGCGCAATCGTCGCCTCGCTGGCTAGCGACGACGCGGCCGCCAGCGTTGAGGAGATCGCATCGCGGGTGGACGCGCCGCCGGACGAGGTGCTGCCGGCGCTGCGCCGGCTCTACCGCGCAGGTCTGCTCTACCAGGAGCAGCCCCGCGAGGAGCCGGGCCTGACGCCGACCCCGGAGCGCTTCTTCCTGCCGCGCGAGCTGGCGCACCTGACGCAACGGCTGCAAGCGGAGCGCAAGCGCGGCCTGCCGCGGGAGCAGGATGCCGCCGCGCTGCTGGAGTGGTTCGACGACGCGGAGCTGGCGGCCATCGCGCAGCAGCTCGGCTATCGGGTCATCCCCGCCGTGGCGATGCGGCCGGAGCTGGTGGCCTACGTCGCACCTCGCATCGGCAACGCCGACGTGATCCGAGACTCGGTCCGGGCGCTGGACCCGACCGCCGCACGGCTCTGGTCATGGATCACCGAGCGCGACGGCATCGCCGATCCGATCGCTGCGCGGCAGGAGCTTGGCCTCTCGATGCAGGCGCTCCGGCACGCCCTCCACGCACTGGAGCGGCGCGGGCTGGTGTGGCGCGGCTACGACGCCGACGGCGCGCTCCGCGCCGTGGTGCCCGACATCGTGCGCCGGCCGACGCGCGCCCCGGCCGCACCGCCGCCCCCGCTGGTGGCGGTCGACCCGGCACTGGTCGAGGTGCCGGAGTGGGTACCCGTCGCCGCCGCGGCATGGGATCTCCTCACGCTGCTGCGCGATGTCGTCGCTGGTCGCGCGCGCTGGCGACGGGGCGAGCGCGGTGGCACGGGGCTGCGGCACCTGGCCCCGCGGCTCTGGCTGCGCGCGGGTGATCTGCCGCCGACCGGCTACGTCTCGTTTCTCGTGCGACTCGCCGAGGCGGAGGGCCTGCTGGCCCCGGCCGGGGGCGGGGTCGTGGCCGACCGGCTGCGCGCCTGGACCCGGCTCGACTTCCCGGCCCAGATGCGGCGTCTCGTCGCCCACTGGCGACAGGCCGCCGAGTGGCCCGAGGGCGACGAGCGGGACGCGCTCCAGGTGTGGGGCGGCGACTGGCCCGGTTTTCGCCAGCACCTGCTCCAGGCGCTCGGCGCGCTCGACCCGGAGACCTGGTACACGCTGGACTCTGTCACCACGCGCTTCGCTGCCGAGTTCCCCAATGCTCTCGGGGCGCATTTCACCGCCGCTGCCAGCTATGAGGCGGGGGAGGAGTCGCCCGAGGCGCGACGCCGCGCCGTCGTGCGGCTGGCGGCGGCGGTCACGCTCACCACCGCCGGAGCCTGGCTGGGGTTGATCGAGGTCGCACGGGCACAGCGGCGCGGCACGGTGCTGCGCGTGCGCCCGGATCTCGGCTGGCTGGTGGACGAGTCGCTCGACCCGCCCGAGGAGCCGGCGCTTGGCGGGCAGACGCTGGTGGTGCAGCCGAACTTCGAGGTGCTGCTGCTGCGTCCGGCGCCGCGGCACGTCTGGGCCCTGTCGGCTTTCACCGCGCTGGAACGGCTCGACCGGGTCACGATCTACCGGCTCACCCGCGAGAGCGTGGAGGACGGCCTGGCGAGTGGCCTGACGCTGGAGCGTATGGTCCGCTACCTGGAGCAGGAGAGCGGCGAGCCGCTGCCCCAGGCAGTGGCCTACGCGATGGCGGAGTGGGTGCGCGAGTACCGGCGGGTCCGGGTGCGGCGGGCGCTGCTGCTCCAACCGGATGACCAGGGGAGCCTGGATGAGATCGAGGCAGCGCTGCGGGCGGGCGGGTTGCGGGTGGAGCGCCTGACCGGGGAGCGGCTGCTCGTGCCGCTCCCGGCCGGCGACGAGGCGGCGACCGAGCGGGTCGAGGAGATCCTTCGCGAGCTGGGCCGCACCCCCCAGTGGCCCGGTGGCCGCGACGGGTAACGACCTCGGCTCACGGCCCCATTTGCCGGGGTACGGGTGATGCGGCGCCGCGCGAACGCGGCGCGGAGCATCTGTCATGGAAGGTCAGGGAGTCATGGCGGTAGGTTCGGCGTATCTCCGCGGAGCGCGGATCGTGGTCATCGGGGCGGGCGCAGTCGGGTCCGTGGCCGCGTATCGGTTGGCGCAAGCGGGAGCGGCGGTCACGGTGGTCGAACCGCGCTTCCCGGGTGCCGGGACGACAGGCAACTCCTTCGCCTGGTTGAATTCGTTCAACAAGACCCCGCGGCACTATCATCGGCTCAACGCGCGCTCCATCCGCGACCACGCGGATCTCGCACGGGAGCTGGATGGGGACTGGGTGCACATCGACGGCGGCTTGCACTGGTGCTATGCCGACGACGCAGAGCAGGTGCAGCGGCTGAGGACCGTGACCCGGCGTCTCCACGAATGGGGCTACCGCATCGAGACCGTCACGCCGGAGCAGGTGATGCGGGAGCTGGAGCCCGACCTCGTCATCGACCCGGATCGCGTCGAGGAGGTGTTCTACACGCCGGGCGAGGGCTGGCTCAACGGCGTCGGGCTGTGCCATGGTGCCCTCAGTGCGGCCGTGCGCCGCTACGGCGCGCGCCTCGTGCAGGATACGGTGGTCGACCTGAGCGGGCCGGCTGGTGCGATCGACACGGTCGTGCTGGCGGGAGGAGAGCGTCTGGGCGCGGACGCCGTGATCAACGCCGCCGGTCCTGATGCCGGACGCATCGCCGCCATGGCTGGTGTCGATCTCCCCGTCTCGCGCCAGCCGGGGTTGCTGGTCACGACCGAACCGGCGCCCGTCTCGCTCAAGCGGGTGATCCACGCGCCGGAGGGGAACCTGCGCGCGGATGGTGGCTGGCGGATGTTGATCCAGCGTACGAACTTCGACCAGCTCGTCGAGTCGGAGCAGCCGCTGGATGTCTCACATCCGGTCTGCCAGGAGTCCGTCGATCACCTGGCGACGATCGTGCCGGGGCTGCGGGGCATCCGCGCCGAGAGTGCGCGCATGGGCGTGCGCCCCATGCCGAAGGATGGGCACCCGATCGTCGGCTTCGACCCTGCGGTCAACGGGCTGTACCACCTCGTGATGCATAGTGGTGTCACGCTGTCTGCGACGATGGGGAACCTCGTCGTCGAGGACTTCCTCCAGACCGATCCGCCCGAGCTGGCACCGTACCGCCCCGCACGGTTCACGAGCGGCGCGCCGCTGTCGTACGCCGGTTCTGAGGAGTAGTGCCACGTCGGGGTTCGTGCTGCGGTGGCTGATGACCGAAGCCGATCCACCCCACCATACCTGTCATCCTGAGCGGAGCCGGGGACGGCGGGTAGCCGTCCCCGGCGGCTCCGTTCGAGTCGAAGGATCTCTGGGGGATGGCCGCTCCCGCGCGAGATCCTTCGCTTCGCTCAGGATGACGGCGAACGGGCGACAGAGACGGCTCTGCCGCCCCCGGCTCCGCTCAGGGTGATATGAGCTCGGCAGCGGGGTACGAGCGGGTGTACCAGTTTTCCTGTTCAATCCCCATCAGCCGCCGCTCTGCTCGTGGGCGGCGCGCTCGGCGCGGATGAAGAGGAGGGCGCGCAGGGCGGCTTCCTCGGGGCTGAAGGAGACGACGTTCGCCAGTGAGACGCCGTCCTCGTCGAAGGCCATGCAGGCGTAGTCGTCCGGGTAGCAGGAGATGACGACGCTGTCGGCGTCCTCACGCAGGAGGGCGATCAGGCGTGCCAAGCTCGGCACCAGCACCTCGCCCTCTTCCAGTGCCCGCGGCGGGTCGCCCGCCAGCTCCAGTTCGCCGTCGGCGCGGAGGATCCACTCGCCCGGCTCGGGCGTGAGGGTCGACAGGAGCCGGCGGCCCGGGCCCTTGCACACGCGGATATAGGGCACCGGGACGCCCTTAATCCGTGCCTGTCGCCGGGCGCGGCCGGGGGTGATGCCGGCCTCGTCGAACGCGATCGGCCTCGACTCCATCGTGCTCCTACTTTCCGACTATCGCTGCTGCGCCGGGGCACCGCGGTGCATGGCCGGCGGTCGTCGGCTGTATTCTGCCCGCTCGGGGCAGGCCGCGGCTACGCTGACCCCTTGACAACGGGGCGACGCTGGGTATCCTTCCCGTGGTTGTGAAAGCGATCACGCGTCCGAAGCGGATGATCGCCTTGACACAATCGGCGCGACCCTTCATCCTACCCACGGCAACCGCGTTCCTCCATGTGGTGGCAGCGAGGAGCGGTTGCGTCCTGTGTGTCTGCCACCAACAACACACCAAGGGCCGAGTGGTCAGCCCCAGGGAGGTCCTGGATGCACGCTGAAGTGACGACAGCTGATCAGTGGGTGCAGATCAACTCGGGGCTCATCTGGTTCTGGGCCTTCGCCGCTTGCATTGTCGTCTTCGCTGCCAACCTGCTCCTCGCCCACGCGATGATCCCCTCGCTGGTTTCGACCCGCCAACTGCCGCAGCGAGTAATGCGCGTCCGCCCCGTCTTGTATGTCATTTCCCTGATCTTCCTCGTCGGGGCTATCTTCTCGCTGGCGAACATCGTGGGTAGCTTGTCGGTCCTGTTTGATCTGTACGAGAAGGTGTGGATCTAGGATATCCCGAACCGGTCGCGTGGCCGGCATGAGGTGCGCGGATCCGGAGCGCGGAGCGGAGCGGAGCAAGAGGGATGCGACGATATCTGCGGCCTGTGGTGTTCGGGCTGGTCGTGCTGGTGCTACTGGCCATCCCGGTGGTAGCAATCCTGGCCCGGAGCTACTTCCTGAGTCCGACGGCCCAGCCGGCGAAAGCTCAGCCGATCGCCTTTACCCACCCGTTCCACGTGAACACCCTCGGCCTCGACTGCACGTTCTGCCACCGCACCGCCACCACGCAGGCTTCAGCCGGGGTCCCGGCGCTGGAGCAGTGTATGTTCTGCCACCGGGTCGTCCCGACCACCAACAAGCCCAACCTGGAGCGCCTCGTCCAAGCCTTTGAATCCAACACGCCAATCCAGTGGAACCGGGTGCATCAGATGCCCGACCACGTCAAGTTCGTCCACTCCATGCACATCAACGCGGGATTTGACTGCGCGACCTGCCACGGTCCGGTGGAGGACATGGCGACTGTCAGCCAGTTCCGTGATTTGCGGATGGGGGACTGCATCGACTGCCACCGGCAGAACAACGCCCGGACTGACTGCGCGGTGTGTCACTACTGATGCGGAAGGGTGCGATGCGAAGGCGAGATTTCCTTAAGTTAGTCGCGACCTCGACGACCGGCGCGGTCCTGTTCACCGGGTGCGGCATCGGCGATGGGGACCCGGAGCGCGAGTTCAAGATCGAGAGTCCGGTTCTCAACCCGGTGGACCTCGTCTTCGGGCGCGACAACTGGTACGCCACGGCTGCGGGCGAGTGCGGGCTGATCGTCAGGGTCTTCGAGGGCCGCGCCAAGAAGGTGGAAGGAAATCCCGACTTCCCGACCAACCTCGGCGCGTCCGATGCCCGCGCGCAGGCTCTGGTGCAGGAGGTGTACCACCCGGACCGCATCGCCCAGCCGCTGCGGCTCAGCGGGGCGCGTGGCTCCGGTGAGTACCAGAACGCGAGCTGGGAGGACGTGCTCACCGAGCTGGGCAACGACGTCAACGGCGCTCGCGGAGCGACGCTGGTGATCACTCCGCCGCTGTCCGGCCCGATGGGGCAGGTCGTCAACGAGTTCGTCCAGGCGGTGGATGCCGAGCACGTCACGTACGAGCCGGAGGATCGCATCGTCTTGCGCGAGGCGGTGCGGCGCGTCTTCGGCACCGACACCCTGCCGACGCTCGATCTGGCGAACACCAACTTCCTGGTCAGCTTCAGCGCGGACTTCCTGCACACGTGGATCTCTCCCGTGCAGTTCTCCCGCCAGTACGGCGAGTTCCGCCAGGGTCGTGAGGATGTCCGCGGGACCTACTGGCATGTGAGTTCGCGCATGGATGGCTCGGCGGCCAATGCGGACCGCTGGCTGCCGATCACCCCGGGTACGGAAGGGCTCGTCGCGCTGGCGATGGCTCAGGTCATGGTCTCGGAGGGGCTGGTGGACCGGGCCGTGGCCGAGCAGGTGTACAGCGGGATCTCACTCGACCAGTACGCACCGGATGCGGTGGCCGAGACCGCGGGGATCAGCGCCGAGCAGATCACCGAGCTGGCCCGGCGCTTCGCTGAGGGCCAGCCGAGCGTCGCCATCGCCGGGAGCCTGGCAGCGGCCCACACCAACGGGTTGTTCAACCTCACCGCCGTGTTCGCGCTCAACTATCTGGTGGGGAGCGTCGGACAGGAAGGCGGAATCATCCTCAACCCGCCGCCGCCGTTCGAGTCGGATGTGCCGGGGCCGTCGTCCGGCCTGCCGTACAGCGACTGGAGCGGCGTGGTCAACGACCTCAACAGCGGCCGCTACCAGCTCGTGATCGTCTACGGCGTGGATCCGGTCTACGGGCTGCCCGAGGCGCTCGGGCTCCGGGAAGCGCTGGCCAACGCCGGCAAGGTCGTGGCGCTCTCCAGCTTCCTAGACGACACCACGCTGCAGGCCGACCTGATCTTGCCGGTGCATACCACGCTGGAGTCGTGGGGCCTGATCGCGCCCGACCCGGGGCCGGGGTTCCAGGCGGTCGCGCTGCAGCAGCCGGTGGTCAACCCGTTCGTGGACAGCCGGGCGGCGGGGGACATCCTGATCGAGGCTGCCACGGCGGCCGGAGCCTCGCTGCCGTGGCCGACCTACGAGGATGCGGTCCGCGCCGCAGTCGATTCGCTGCGGCAGCTCAACCGGGGGAACATCGACGCGCCGGATGCCAAGCAGTACTTCGTGATGGCGCAGGCGCAGGGCGGCTGGTGGGACACCAGCGAGACGGCCGAATCGGCGCCGGACGCGCCGGAGACGCCGACCCCTGCCGCGCAACCCGAGTACGCCGGGGATCCGGGCCAGTTCCCGCTCTACCTGCTGCCGTTCCCGTCCAACTCGCTCGGGTACGGCGAGACGGCGAACCTGCCCTGGCTGCAGGCGCTGCCCGACCCAATGACGTCGGCCGTCTGGTCGTCGTGGGTCGAGTTGAACCCGACGACAGCGGACCGGCTCGGGGTGGACACGGGCGACGTGGTGCGACTGGTCACGCCGCGCGGGAGTGCGGAGGTGCCGGTGTACGTCAACCCGGCGGCGCATCCGGACGTGGCGGCGGTGCCCATGGGCCAGGGGCACACCGATTTCGGACGCTACGCGAAGGGGCGGGGGATCAACCCGCTGGATCTGGTGGAGCCGGCGACCGAGTCGGAGACCGGGGCGCTGGCGTGGGCCGGGACCCGCGTCCGCGTCGAGACCACGGGGCGCAAGGTGCGGCTTCCGCGGTTCGAGGGCCAGGTGCCCGCGTTCCAGCTGGAGGGTGCGCCGATCATCGAAGTCATTCCGTCGGAGCACTAGGCCGCACGCGCGACAGGAAGCCCGAGAGGAGTTTCGATGTCACCACGGTGGGGGATGGTAATCGACCTGGATCGATGCACGGGCTGCCAGGCGTGCGTCGTGGCCTGCCAGGCGGAGAACAACATCCCGATCAATACCGAGGCGGTCTACCTGCAGCACCGCGCGATCGAGTGGATCCGGGTCGAGCGCTATTGGGATGGGGAGTATCCGAACATCAAGGCGCGCTATATCCCGGTGCCCTGTATGCACTGCTCGGAGGCACCGTGCGAGCCGGTCTGCCCGGTGTACGCCACCTACCATACGCCTGAAGGCATCAACATGCAGGTGTACAACCGGTGCATCGGCACCCGATACTGCGCGGTCAACTGCCACTGGCACGTGCGCTTCTTCAACTTCTGGGAGCCGAAGTGGCCCGAGTCGCTGCAGAACCAGCTCAACCCGAACGTCTCGGTCCGCAGCCGTGGCGTGATGGAGAAGTGCACCTTCTGCATCCAGCGCATCAATAATGCGGAGCAAAACGCACGGCTGGATGGAGGCCGGCCGCTGCGCGACGGTGAGGTCAACACCGCTTGCGCCCAGGCGTGCCCGACCCGTGCCATCGTCTTCGGCGACCTGGACGATCCGGAAAGCCAGGTGGCGCAGATCGCGAACACGACCACCCGCGGCTACAAGGTTCTGGCCGAGTTGGGGACCAACCCGTCGGTCCTCTACCTGAAGAAGATCGACCCCGAAGCGCCGGCGCACGGTGGCGCGGAATCCGCGTAGTCAGAGAGGGACTGGACGGAAAGCCATGGCGTCACACGAAATCACGGCGCACAACGGGCATCATCGTTCGCTCCCCCGCGTGTGGGAGCTACCTCCCCAGCAGATCGTCAGCGACGGGCTGCAGCGGATCCGCGCTGCCGGGTCGACCTACCGGCTGTTGCTCATCATCACGGCCATCCTCGGGGTGGTCGGCGTGGTGGCGCTCATCGCCGGCCCGGTTCTCTCCGGCTGGGGTGAGCGGCAGCCCTGGACCTACGTCGCCGTCACCTTCGGCTTCTTGATGTCGACCGTCGGTGCGGCCCCCTGTGTCTCGGTCGCGACCCGGTTGGTGCGCGGCCACTGGCGCCGGCCGGTGAACCGGCTGGCGGAGCTGTGGGCCGCGGCGATGATCGTGCCGCTGATCCTCTTCTTCCTCCTGGTCGCGCTGCTGCCCAACACCGAGGGGCGGCCGTCCCTCTGGTTCGGCTGGTGGGGCGCGCCCTGGCTGTGGGATAGCCTCATGATGATCGCCCTGGTCATCTGCGGCTATGCCTTCCTCTACACGGCGGCGCGGCCCGACATGGCGATCGTGCGCGACCAAGTGGACGGCAACCTCAACGGGCGCTTCGCGCGGCTGGCGCGCGGCTTCCGCGGCAGCACCCAGGAGTGGCGCACGGTCGACCGCGCTGTGGCCTACTTCGGCGCGCTCTACGTCCTCCTGTATGTCGGGACGATGACCCTGATCTCCGCCGACTTCATTCTGGCGCTGATCCCGGGCAACAACAGCGCGATCTTCCCGGCGACCTACACGGTGCAGGCGTTCGAGTCGGGCGTCGCCCTGACGCTGGTGACCGCCGGCGTGATGCGGGTCTGGGGCGGAGCGCGCGACTACCTGCACAAGGAGCAGTTCTTCGCGCTCGGTAAGCTGCAACTGGCGCTCGGCTTGCTCTGGTTCTACTTCCACTGGACCGAGTTCATCATCTGGTGGTACGGCCGGACGCCACGCGAGACGGCGCTGCTCAGACTGCTCTACTTCGACACCTACTTCGTGCCGTTCGCCGTCGCCTTTGCCCTGATGTTCCTGGCGCCGCTGACGGTCCTCCTCTGGAACCGGATCCGGGCCGGGGTCGTGGGCCCGATCGTGGTCGGTGCGCTGGTGCTGGTGGGGCAGGTCTTCGAGCAGATCCGCCTGTACTCGGCCAGCTTCTCGCCCAACAACATCTATGAGGGCGAGTTGACGGTGATCCCGCCGGCGTACGTGCCGGGGGTGCTGGACATTCTGATCCTTGTCGGCCTGATCGGTGGGGCTGTCTGCCTCGGGCTGCTGGCGCTCAGATTCGTCCCCTACCCGTCGATCTGGGAAGTCACTGGCGGCCTCTGGCTCCGCGCGAAGAAGCCGTTCCACAAGACCGAGGTCGTCGTGATCGGGAAGCCGGACTAAGGCCGGAAAGGGACGTGTGGAGGGACCATGCAGGAGCGACATAGCTTCAGCGACGAACGAATCATCCGTGACCTACTCCGGCCGGTCACGCAGACCTCGATGATGAACTGGGTCGGGTTCATCGTCCTGGGGACCATCCTTACCGCCTTCCTGTTCGCGGTCGCCTGGATGTTCTACTGGGGGATCGGCGTCACCGGGCTGAACCGAGCTGCCTTCTGGGGCTTCATGATCGTGAACTTCGTGTTCTGGATCGGTATCAGCCACGCTGGCGTGATGATCTCCGCCATCCTGCGCCTGACCCAGGCGGAGTGGCGCCGGCCGGTGACGCGGGCCGCTGAGGTCATGACCATGTTCAGCCTCATGACGGCTCTGCTCTTCCCGGTGATCCACACCGGGCGTCCGTGGCGCACGCTGTACTGGGCGTTCCCCTACGACTTCTGGCGGGGGATCTGGCCGGACGTGCGCTCGGCGCTGGTTATGGACCCGAGCGCGATCATGACGTACCTGACCGGTACGATCCTGTTCGTCTACATCACGACGATCCCCGACTTTGCCCTGCTGCGCGACCACTCCACCGGGTGGCGGCACAGCCTCTACCGGGTGCTGGCCCTTGGCTTCAAGGGCGAAGAGCGGCAGTGGAAGATGCAGATCATCACGGGCTTCCTGCTCGCGGCGATCATGCTCTCCATCTTCGTCTCGGTGCACAGTATCGTGTCCTGGGACTTCGCCTTCTCGCTCGACCCGGTGTGGCACTCGACGGTGTGGGCGCCGTACTTCGTTATCGGTGCGGTCCACTCGGGCGTGTCGGCGGTGGTGACGCTGATGGCGCTCATGCGCTGGCTGTTCAAGTTCGACAACTACATCCGGCATGAGCACTTCGATGCCATCGGCCGGCTGCTGGTCGTGGTGGCCACCACCTGGATGTGGTTCTTCCTGCTCGACATCTTCTTCGACCTGTGGCGGCAGGACATCGCCGACGATGCGATCATGCACATCCGCTTCTTCGAGTGGCCGTACCCGCTGCTGCTGGCGTTCGTCTGGATCTTCGGCTACTTCATCCCGGTGCCGATCTGGGCCTTCCGGCGGTTCCGCCGCAACATCAAGCTGATGTTCTGGACCTCGATCATGGTCAACATCGGCATGTGGGCTGAGCGGTACTGGTTGGTCGTGCCCGGCTTGCAGGCCAAGTACCAGTGGACGTTCTCCTGGCTCCCCTACCGTCCGGGGCCAGTGGAGATCACGCTCGTCGTCGGGTCCTTCGCCCTGGTCGGGTTCCTGCTGTTGCTGTTCGCCAAGCTCGTGCCTCCGGTGCCGGTTTGGGACGAGCTGGAAGGCCAGCACTTGGCGGCTGAGATCCAGGTCGGGAAGCGGACCGTCCCGGCGATCGTTCGCGAGTTCTAGGCGAGGAGCGGAGAGAAGACCATGGCTGTCAGGGGAGTGCTCGGCGTCTACAAGGACCTCGACACGGCGATCGCCGGCGTCGACGCCCTCAACGAGCTGGGTTACAAGCGGGATGACTTCGAGGTGCTGACCAACGCACCGTACCCGGAGGGCACCTTCGGCGAGGAGTCGGGGATGCACCGGCTGGGCCTGTTCCCGCTGGTCGGTGCCGCCTGCGGCTTCGCCGTCGGCCTGCTGATCACCGGGGCGACGCAGATGGCCTATCCGCTGGTCACCGGCGGTAAGCCGCTCTTCTCGATCCCCCCGATGATCATCATCATGTACGAGGGGACGCTGCTGGCTGCGGTGATCTTCACCGTGATCGGGATGCTCTTCGAATCCCGCCTGCCGCGGCTCGGCAGCAGCCTGTGGGATCCGCGGATCTCAAGAGGGTACATTGGGATCCTGGTCCATGCGCCGGAAGAGAAGGCGGACGAGGCGGCTGCCACGATGCGCCGCGCCGGCGCCGAGGACGTCATCCTTGAGGAGCGCCGCGTGCCGGCTCCGGCCCGGGCGCCGCAGCAGAAGGGAGCGCGCGCGTGATCTCCCGCGGCATCCACCCTGCCCTACGGGGGCGCGCCCGGCACCGATTGGTGCGCCGGGTGGGGATCGTCGCGCTGCTGATGGTGGCGGCTCTGACCGTAGCAGCCTGCAACTCGACCAACACCTATCCGATCGACTTCTTCAGCGAGATGCACTACACCGAGATGTGGCACTCGCAGGAGCCGCCGAACTTTGACTCGCCGCCGAGCGCGATCGCCTACAAGGGCGGGACGGTCAATGTGGGCGGCGCCGTCGGCACCGACGGGCAAATGGCGCGCGCTGCCAGCGCCGGGACCGGCCTGTTCAACACCCTGCCGGACTACACGGCGGAGGAGGCGGTTGACCTGGAGAACCCGCTGGAGCGCAACGAGCAGACCAGCCAGTTGGGCGCCCAGCTCTATGCGGTCAACTGCGCCGTCTGCCACGGCGCGGAGGGGGCCGGCGACGGCATCGCGGCTGCGCTGATCTTCCAGGCGAACAACCAGCCGCTGCCGGCCAACCTGCAGGAGCGGGTGCACCCGTCGCCGGTCGACGGCCAGCCCAAGGAACTGACCGACGGCGAGCTGTACCACGTGATCGCCAATGGCTATGGCGAGTTCATGCCGCCGTTCGGGAACCTGCTGACCCAGGAAGAGATCTGGGCGCTGGTCATCCACATCCGGGAACTGCAGGGCCAGTAGCCCGCACCCGGAACGCACCTCGCCGATCCGCGACGGAGGGCCACCCGGCCCTCCGTCGCCTGTCTTCGGCCCGGCTGTATCCGGCGCTGGCCCTGATCACCGCTCGCGGCGGTGGGAATGCGAGGAGGGTGTCATGGTCGAGCACTACGACGCGATCGTCATCGGGACCGGGCACAACGGGCTGATCGCCGCCGGATACCTCGCCCGGGCCGGGAAACGGGTGCTGGCGCTGGAACGGCGCCACATCATCGGCGGCGCCACCGTGACCGAGGAGCACTTCCCCGGTTACCACCTCTCCACCTGCTCCTACGTCTGCTCCCTGCTCCTGCCCGAGGTCATCCGCGATCTCGAGATGGTCCGCTACGGGTACGATGTCCGCCCGTTCGACCCGCAGTACTTCGTTCCCTTCCCCGACGGCCGCGTCTTCATGACGTTCCTCGACGAGCGCAGGACGCGCGAGTCGATCGCCCGCTTTTCGCGGCGCGACGCCGAGCGCTGGGGCGACTACTGGGCCATGTGGGACCGCATCATCGCACGCATGCGGCCGCTCCTGCTCGGCCCGGCCCCGACGATGGCCGATCTGGAGCGCGCCTTCGACGGTCCCCAGGGCGTGGAAGACCTGCGCACCCTGCTGATGAAGAGCATCGCCGAGGTGCTCGACGAGTGGTTCGAGAGCGAAGAGGTCAAGGCACCGATCGCCACCGGCGGCGTCATCGGCACCAGCCTTGGCCCCCGCTCGCCCGGCACGGCGTACATCAAGTTCCACCACCTGCTCGGGCAGCTCGGCGGCCAGTCCGGCGTCTGGGGCTTCGTCCGCGGCGGGATGGGCAGTATCGCCACGGCCCTGGCCGGCTTCTGCCGCGACCACGGGGTGACGATCCTGACCGACGCCGAGGTGGTGGAGGTGGATGTCCAGGACGGCGCGGCCCGCGGCGTGCGCCTGGCCGACGGCCGCCGCTACACCGCCAACGTCATCCTCTCGAATGCCGACCCGCAGCGAACTTTCCTCCGCATGGTGGACCGGCGCCACCTCCCCGCGTGGTTCGTCGACGCGATCGCGGCGATGAAGGTCGACGGCTCGGTCGTCAAGGTGCTGCTGGGGCTGGGCGAGCTACCGAATTTCACCGCCATGCCCGGCACCGACATCGGCCCGCAGCACACCGGCGCCATCGTGATCAATCCCTCGATCGACTATCTGGAGCGTGCAGCGGACGACGCCAAGTAC
This sequence comes from Sphaerobacter thermophilus DSM 20745, assembly GCF_000024985.1. NCBI lineage: Bacteria > Pseudomonadati > Thermomicrobiota > Thermomicrobia > Sphaerobacterales > Sphaerobacteraceae > Sphaerobacter > Sphaerobacter thermophilus. Next base: position 2,410,611 of record NC_013523.1, on the reverse strand, counting down.
GGCCGCCCGTCGGCCCGGCCGTTCATGGATGCCTACATCCAGAGCGCGACCGAGGACGGGCTGGCCCCACCCGGCAAGCACATCATGTCCCTCTTCGTGCAGTACGCCCCCTACAAGCTGGCCGAGGGAGACTGGAACAGCCGCCGCGACGAGATCGGGAAGAACATCATCGACACGCTGGCGGAATACGCCCCGAACATCTGGAACGCGATCGAGCACATGGTTGTGCTGGGCCCGCCCGACATCGAGGAGACGATCGGCATCACCGGCGGCAACATCTTCCACGGGGAAATCACGCCGGACCAGATGTTCGCGTTCCGCCCGGTGCCGGGGTGGTCCGGCTACGAGTCGCCGGTCGAGCGGCTGTACCTGTGCGGCTCCGGCGCCTGGCCCGGCGGCGCCGTCTTCGGCGCGCCCGGCCGCAACGCCGCCCTAGCTGCGCTGGCGGACCTGGAGAGCAAGTACGCGTAGGGGGCGGGTAGCCCTCGGCGTGGGGTAGACGACTTGATGGGCTCTCGGGCGCTCGCGCGGGCCTGGGATGGGTGGCGTGAAGATCCCAGCGCCCGGTTCGTGGCCAGGGGTAAACCCCCGGGCTGAAAACGAAAAGCCCACTGAAGGGGCTAGGGACGCTGCGTCCGGCAGGAAGCCGGATCGGCTCCACCCGCGGGTGGATACGGGAGCGCCTTCAGTGGGCTTCGCCTTCTCGGACCGGCGGCCTTAGCCCCGGGCCCTGGCCTGCGTGTGCGGATCCTCTCACCACCCGGTTGGCTCACCGTTCCTAGCCGTCTTCAGCCGGCTTTTTCTTGTCAGCCGGGGGTACCCCCGGGCACGTACCACGGCGTAGGGTCCGTCGCACCACGGCGCGGAGTCCCATGCCCCGCCGGTCCCGGGCACGTTGCACCAGCCGGGTCCATCGTGTTCGGGAGGCTCCAAGCCTCCCGGGATTCTTGGAGTACGGAGGCTCTGGCCGCCGCTTTGGTATCCGGCGGTCGCACCCGCCGCTTCCCCGCGTTGTTATTCTTCTTCTTCGGTTTCACCGAGAGGGCGTCGGACTTGCGAAGTAGGGAGCCGCCCGCTGCGTTCCGCAGGCGGCTCCGGGTGCGGTAGCCACAGTGTGTGGGCTAGGCTCACGCCTTGCTCCCCGCCGAGTGAGCGGTGGATTAGTGGTCGACGGTGCTGACGCGGGGCATGATCTCGCTCGCGATCAGCTCCAGCGCGGGGATGTCCTCCTGATCGAGCGTCTGTAGGAGGATCCCCTGGATGCCGACCGCCTCCCAGCTCTTGATCCGCTCGATCACCTCGTCCGGGGTGCCGACGAGCCAGTTGCGCTGGCGGAGGCGATCCGGTAGCTCCTCGACCGGCACCTCTTGCAGCGACGGGATGACTTGCTGCATCCGGCGGGCGCGCTCGCGTAGCTCGTCTTCATCGCGACCCACGAGGTGGGCCAGCATGATCGTGCGCTCGACGGAGTTCGGGTCCCGCTGGACGTCGGCGCAAGCGCGCTCGAACTCGGCACGGAGCGCCTCGTAGTCCTGCGGCGTCATGCTCGTCACGTTCCACTCGTCGGCATACGTCGCGATGATCCGCAGCGACCGCCGCCCCTTCCCGCCGATGACGAGTCGTGGCCCGCCCGGCCGCGCCGGGGTCGGACGGCAGATGGCGTCCTCGAGCCGGTAGTAGCGGCCGTCGAAGCTGACTCGCTCGCCGGTGTGCAGTCGCTGAATGACCTGGATCGCCTCGTCGAGGCGGTCGAACCGCTCGCGGATCGGCGGGAACGGGATGCCGAAGGCCCGGTGCTCAACCTCGTTCCACCCGGCGCCGACGCCGAGATCGAATCGGCCGCCGGAGAGGCGGTCGAGTGCCGCCGCGTTGCGCGCCAGTTCCACCGGGTGGCGCCAGGTGATGGGGGACACCATCTGGCCGAAGCGCAGGCGCTCGCTGCGCACGGGCACCACCGTCAGCGACGGCCACAGTTCCAGCGAGTCGCGCTCGCCCGAGGCGATCGTCGAGAACAGGTGGTCAGAGCGCCGGAGCCAGGTGAATCCGAGCCGGTCCGCTGCATCGATGATTGCCTCCCAGCGTTCCCAGGTCAGGCCCTCTTGGGCCTCGATCATGATCCCGAGCTGTACCACCAAGTGACCTCCCCTCGTCGTCGGTCCTCAATCGCTGGCGGACACACGCGGCCGGAGCCACCCGCGTGCCGTGTCGCGACGATCATCGCGCATCCGGGCGCGGTTGGCGAGCGGGGCGGCCGGAAAGCGCAGGTGGCTCTGTCACCGCGATGGGCGGATACCCTCGCGGGTCAGAGCCACCTGGCTGCGCGCCGGCGATGGCGCGCTGGGGGGCTAGATCAGGCGGGTCAGAGGAGGTTCGCCCTCGAGGTCGTCCAGGGTAATCTCCCCCTGCTCGATCCCGACGGCGCACTCAGGGCAGACCAGGATTGCCTCGGTCTGTTCCACAGCCGGATGAGCGCGCGAGAACGCGACCAGCGATGCCCGGGGTACGGTCCGCCCACAGACATCGCAGGATCCGACCTCGGAGCCCTTCGTCTCTCGGAGTCGATGTCGCAGATCTTCGTCAACCATGGGCTGGCCCTCTCCTTCCCCGGCGAACCGACCCGGCACATGCCAGTATGGATCGCGTGCATTCGAATGGTGTGACACTCCCCATGGGGGAGCTTACGAAACCGCTACAGTGTAGCCGGCCTGTTCCCGGCAGGGGCGCGAGCCACGATGCGGGTCGGAACGTCGGGGTCGCTCTGTCGCTACTGGGTCGCCGTAGCGCGACTGGCCGACCTGCTTCGCTCGCATGCGTGCGTCGGTCGAAACGGACCGATTCGTGCCTCGCCTTCCTAGCCGCGAGCAGTCCGCCCGGTGAGCCATGCAGGTCGCGTTCCACCAGGGGCGGGACACCTGGCGACTTTCGTGACGTGGGGGCAAGTGGTGGATCAGTCGGGGGTAAGTGGACCAGGGCGGGTGAGCGGAGTTGGAGCACGGCCCTCCCAACCCCGCTTACCCGTTGCTCAACGCGGGAAACAATGCGGAACCCGTGGTAGTCGACAGCTCTCGCGTCGCAGGATCCCATAACCCAATAGCCGGTCCTGTGCGGTGCCGAGGGATGGGCGGGGGACCCACGCGCGGGTGTGGTCTCGTTCGGGCCTACATGATCCCGGGAATGTTCAGGTTCAGACCACCGGTGATGGCGCCCATCTTTTCGGCGGCAAGCTGCTCGGCCTTGGCCATGGCGTCGTTGATGGCGGTCAGGACCATGTCCTCGAGGATCTCGATGTCGTCCGGATCCACGGCCTCGGGGTCGATCGAGACGCTCTTCACCGACCTCGTGCCGTTGACCACGACGCGCACCGCCCCGCCTCCGGCCGAGCCCTCGACCGTGGCCTCTTCCAACTCCTGCTGCATCTTCAGCAGCCGGTTTTGCATCTGCTGAAGCATCTTCATATTTGGTTGCATGCTTTGCTCCCTGGCCTCCCGGCGATGGTTGGTGAGGTGAGTATAGCACGCCGCGGTCTGCCGGCCGCTACCGGCACCCGATCCGGCAGGCCGTTGCCGACTGTCAAGCTGCCGTGTATGCTTATCGCATCACGGTCACGATTGTATCTGTTTCGCGGCCGCCGAGTTTCACACAGTGCGATCACTACAGCGAGCGATTTGCCGTCGAGGGCTTGTGCCTCGCAGGCACGCCCACACACGGTTGCTTTGAGTCAGCGGCACGACTGTGCCCATTGGTGGGTGTGAGGAGGGAGTACAGTTGACGGCTGCGGCGCAGTCGCCGGCGGGGACGGCTGCCGGCCAGAGCGACGCGATCCTAGAGGTGTCCAATCTCACCAGGGTGTTCGGTGGGGTGAGGGCGGTCGATGACTGTAGCTTTCGCGTCCGCCGGGGCACCATTACCGGCTTGATTGGCCCCAACGGCGCGGGGAAGACGACCGCGTTCAACCTCATCTCCGGCTTTCTCAAGCCAACCAGCGGCACCATCGTCTTCGACGGCGAGCGCATCGATGGCCTGCCTCCCCACGTGATTGCCCGCAAGGGCCTCGTGCGTACCTTCCAGATCCCCAAACCACTTGGCTCGATGACCGTACTGGAGAACCTGGTGCTCGTGCCCATGGGGCAGGAGGGCGAGCGCGTCTGGAACGCGTGGTTTCGCCCCGGCCTGGTCGGCCAGCGCGAGCGGGAGATTATCGACCGGGCGCTGGCCGTGCTGGAGTACGTGGACCTGATCCGGCTGCGGGACGAGTACGCGGCGAACCTCTCGGGCGGCCAGAAGAAGCTCCTGGAGCTGGCGCGGACGTTGATGGCTGAGCCCAAGATGATCCTGCTCGACGAGCCGGGCGCCGGGGTGAACCGCACGCTGATGCGCCGGCTGGTGGGCTACATCGAGGAGCTGTGCTACGAGCGGGGCATCACCATGTTCATCATCGAGCACGACATGGATCTGGTGGCCCGGCTCTGCAACCCGGTCATCGTCATGAGCGAAGGAACCCACCTCTGCGAGGGGACGCCCGAAGAGGTACGCAACAACCCGCAGGTCCTCGAGGCGTATCTGGGAGGGCAGTATCGATGACCGTCGCTACTGCCGTCGCCACTCAGCCGCTCCTCGACGCCGTCGATATCACCGCCGGCTATGGCGGGGTCGACATCCTGCGGGGCGTGTCGATCCGGGTCCAACCGGGTGAGATGGTCGCCATCATCGGTCCGAACGGGGCGGGTAAATCGACGCTGATGAAGGCCCTCTTCGGGCTGCTGCCGGTGCGCACCGGCCGGGTGTTGCTGGCAGGGGAGGAGATCACCCACGAGTCGCCGGATCGCCTGGTCCGGCGCGGTATGTGCTATGTGCCGCAGACGGACAACGTTTTCCCCTCGTTGACCATCCGTGAAAACCTGGAGATCGGCGGCTTCGCGCGGGACGGGGGCCGCGGGGAGCGGATGGAGCAGGTCTTCAGCCTGTTCCCGGTGCTGGCCGAGCGGCCGAACGAGCGTGCAGGGCGGCTCTCGGGCGGGCAGCGCCAGTTGCTGGCTATCGCACGGGCGCTGATGCTCGACCCGCAGTTGCTGCTGCTCGACGAGCCGTCGGCCAGCTTGTCGCCGAAGATGGTCGACATGGTCTTCGAGAAGGTGGTGGAGATCAATGCCACCGGGACCGCCATCCTGATGGTCGAGCAGAACGCACGCCAGGCGCTGAGCCTCAGCCACCGGGGCTACGTGCTGGCAGGTGGGGAGAACCGACTGGAAGGTGACGCGCGCCAGCTCCTTGAGAGCGACGAGGTGCGCCGCCTCTATCTGGGGGAGTAGGAACGGAATGTCCACGGGGACCGTCTCGCCACGGGTCGAGACCGCACCAACTCGGCTCGGGCGGCTGGGTGACGCGGCCGGCTCGGTCGTGCTCTTCGGCGCGATCGGCCTGTTCGTCATCTGGAGCGCGCTGACGCACCCGAGCCAGTTCGTCGCCGGCCTGGTCGTCGGCAGTGTGCTCGCGCTCGGGGCGCTGGGCCTGACGCTCATCTACGGCGTGCTGAAGTTCGCCCACTTCGCCCATGGCGACTCGATGATGCTGGCGGCCTACCTGGCCTTCTTCGCCCTCTCGGGCAACCTGGTGGGTACGCGCGGGACCGACGTGCGCCTGCCCTGGAGCTTCGCCGACCTGCCGGGCGCCACCGAGCGGATCTGGCGCTTCTCCTTCGGCTACGGCCTACTGCTCTCGATCGTCGTCGCGGCCGCGCTGTCCGCCGTGATCCTGATCCTGGTCGACCGCTGGGTCTACCGGCCGCTACGTCAGCGGCGCGCCGGACTGGCGATCTTCGCCATCGTCTCGCTGGGCGTGGCGATTGCCATGCGCAGCCTGGTGCTCATGATCTGGGGGCCGACCCCCCGCTTCTACGTCTCCGGAATTCGGCCGACGCTGCAAATCCCCGGCGGGCCGCGCATCCCCACCGATCAGCTCTTCATCGTCGCGGCTGCGATCGTCCTTGCCGCGGTCGTCTACTTCCTCCTCTACCGGACGACCACCGGCCGCGCCATGCGCGCCATGGCCGACAACCCGGATCTGGCGCGCGTCAGCGGCATCGACACCGAAGCGGTGGTGCGCACCACCTGGCTCGTCAGCGGCGGACTGATCGCCGTCGCGGGGGTTCTGCTCGCGCTTCAGTCGCAGCTCAAGCCGGAGTTGGGGTTCATCCTGCTCCTGCCGGTCTTCGCCGCCGCGATCCTGGGCGGGATTGGTAGCCCGCACGGGGCGCTGGTGGGTGGACTGGTCGTCGGGGTGGTGCAGGAGGTGGCGGTGGCGGTTGGCCCGCTCAGCCCGGGCTACAAGTTCTCCATCGCCTTCGTCATCCTGATCCTGGTGATCCTGGCTCGGCCGCGTGGACTGTTTGGAGCGTAGCGTCATGAAGGAAGCATCGAAGACGACGAAGCTCATCGTCGCGGCCGTCACGGTCGCAATGATCCTCCTCCCACTCATCCACTCCGGCGGGAGCGTCACGGCCGTGATCGGCTTCCTTGTCCCCTTCGTGACGACCGTGGCGATCCTGGCCATTATCGCCATCGGGCTCAACGTGCAGTGGGGCTACACCGGTATCTTCAATTTCGGTGTGGTCGGCTTCTTCATGGTCGGCGCGTTCGTCGCGGCGATCGTCACCAAGTCGCCCGCCGACTCCGAGTTCGTGCAGTACGTGGGCGGCTTCGGAGATCGGCTGGCGTTCCTCCCCTTCCTCGACAGCCGGGAGTGGCTCCCCTTCATCTTCGGAGTGCTGGCGGCGGCGCTGGCCTCGGCGCTGCTGGCGTTGCTCCTGGCGCTGTCGGCGCTGCGGCTGCGCGAAGACTACCTGGCAATCACGACCATCGGCGTGGCCGAGGTGCTGCGGCGGGTGACGATCGAAGAGACCTGGCTGGTCAACGGCACGCGCGGCCTGACCGGCATCCCGCGGCCCCTCGCCGGCTGGTTCGAGCCGAACGTGTACCGCTTCGTCTTCCTGGGCCTGGCCCTCGCGATGCTCTTCCTGGTCTACCTGATGGTGGAGCGCGGCATCAGCTCACCCTGGGGCCGCGTGCTGCGGGCGCTGCGCGAGGACGAGGACGTGGTGGCCGCCAGCGGCAAGAACGTCTTCGCCTTCAAGGTCCAGGGGTTCGTACTCGGCGCGGCGATCATGGGCGCGGGCGGCGCGTTCTTCGCGTTCCAGCAGGGCGCCATCTCGCCCGAGACGTTCACCCACTTCTTCGGCACATTCATCATCTGGGCCATGCTGGTGCTCGGGGGCAGCGGCAACAACGTCGGCGCGGTCGTCGGTACCTTCGTGGTCTGGGGCTTCTGGTCGATCACGCTCCAGATTCAGAGCTTCAAGCTGCCGGTGTTCATCGTAGACCGCATCTCGTTCTTCCGCGACTTCATCATCGGCGCGCTGATCGTCGTGGTTCTGCTCGCCGGCCCCAAGGGGCTGGTTCCCGAGCGGGCGCGGGTGTCGCGCTGGCTGGACAGCCGGGTGCGGGAGCTGCGGCGCCAGGAGGCAGCGACCCAGGCCACCGCCACGGTCGAACCGGCCTCGAGTCCGGTGGAGTAGGGGCGCCACGGCGCGTGTCCAGGCTGAGTGGTGCAGCGTTCTCCGCGCCGTGGCGTGTGCCCGGGGGTAAACCCCCGGGCTGACAACACGAAGCCGGCTTTAGCCGGCCGGGGACCAAACTCTTGAAGTGCGGCGGCTTCGGCCGCCGCTTTGGTATGGCGCAGGGTGGTAATCCCTGCGCAGGTTGGGTTCCGTGAAGATCCGCGCGCCATGGCGTGTGCCCGGGGGTAAACCCCCGGGCTGAATATGGGAAAGCCCACTGAAGGGGCTGCGATGGCTACCTGCGGGCGGAGCCGATCCGGTCCCTCACCGGACGCAGCGTTCCCATCCCCTTCAGCGGGCTTCGCCTTGTCAGCCCCCGGGGTTATGAAGTTTGACGAATTACGTTGATACACCGGAGCCAACCCCGTCGCCCGGTCGCTGTCATCCTTCGCTCTGCCGGGGGCAGCGGCCAGCCGCGCCCGGCGACTCCGTCCGAGCCGAAGGATCTCCCCGGTGCGTATCCGGTCTGACGCGAGATCCTTCGCTGCGCTCAGGATGACATCATCGCGGGAGCGGGTTGCCGGCGGGTACACGAAGCTAATTCGTCCAACTCCATTACCCCCGGGCACACGCCACGGCCGTAGCCCCGCTGTCTCTGTTCAGCGGACGAAGAAGGGCTTGCGGTGTTCACCGCAAGCCCTGCCTTGGGAGTGTGGGGCCGCTGTGATCGATCACTTGCGCGGCTATTGGGTCAGGTCGATCTCACGCGTTTCCTGAACGACGATAGCGCTGCCCTGCACGCGCCAGACCTCGATCGCGCCCGTGAGCACATCGCCGTTGTCATCGAAGTCGGCCGGGCTAGCTGCACCCTCATAGTTGATATCTTCGCCGGCCGCGATCAGCTCGAGCGCTCGCGCCCAGCCCTCAGAACCCGGCGTGACCGTTTCACCCGGCGGGTTGGCGATCTCGCGAATCGCGTCGCGGATCGCAGCCGGGTCGGTGCTGCCGGCCTTCTGCGCCGCCAGCGCGATCACGTACACGGCATCGTAGCTCTCGCGGAGGAAGGGAAGCTCCGGCCGGCGGCCGTAGGCCTCTTCGTAGCGAGCGTCGAACGCATCACCGACCTCGGTGTCCAGCGCGCCGGGAGCCGTTCCCCACATGCCCTCGAAGACGTCCCAGCCGAGGTCAGCGAACTGCTCCTCGGACTTGGTGCCGTCGACGAACAGGAAGTTCTCCACCAGCCCCTGCTCGACAGCCTCGCGCAGGTAGACGCGCGCGCTCTCGGGGTAGCTAATGGCCGCCAGGACGTCCGGGTTGCCCTCGGTGCAGGTGGCCAGCTCCGCGGCGTAGCTCGCCTGCTCCTGCTCGTGCGGCACCTGGGCCAAGACCTGCCCACCGAGCCGCTCGAACTCACGGGCGAAGACCTCGGAGAGGCCCTGGCCATAGGCGTTGTTCGTGTACATAGTGCAGGCGGTCTGGAAGCCCTGCTCCTGGGCGAGCTGTGCCAGGACGACACCCTGCGCCGCGTCCGAGATGGTGGTGCGGAACAGGAAGTCATTGTCGTTGGCGTCGGTCAACGCGGGCGACGTGGACGCCGGGGAGATCTGCACGATCCCGGACGGCCCGGTCACCGACTCCGCGACCGGGAGAGTCACGCCGCTGGCGGCGGCGCCGATGATGGCGCTCACCCGCTCGACCTCGACCAGGCGGCGAGCCTCTTCAACGCCCTGCTGCGGCGACGTGCCGTCGTCAGCACGCACCAGCTCGACCGGCTGGCCGAGCACACCGCCCGCGGAGTTGATCTCCTCGACGGCGAGCATCGCGGCGTTCCAGAAGGCCGGGCCGAAGTCGGAGAGGTCACCGGTGAACGGCGCCAGCATGCCGATCTTCAGGGCCTCCCCAGATGCGGTCGGGGTACTGTCGCTACTGGTTGGCGACGCCGCGGGCGAACCTGACGGCGCTGGCGTAGCGGTCTCCGTTGTTCCTCCGCTTGTGGTCGGTGTCTCGGCCGCGGTCGTGGGCTCGCTTTCGCCGTCCCCACCGCAGGCTGCCAGGATCGGCAGCAGCAGCGTGATAGCGACGAACAGCGCAAGCGGCCAGGGGATGCGTCTTGACATACGATCACTCCTCCTCGCGATCGACGGTCCCCACACTACACTGTCGGTGCGAATCCGTGCGCATAGTATGTCAGGGACAGCGACGATTGGCAATCCGAGTATGCCTTCCCATTTGAGGTTAGCTCGGTGGCAAGTCGACCTGTCCCGCTCCTGGTCATGTTTCCCGTGGTTGTGAACAAGGGATGCATGGGCGGTCGCCACTCAACGCAACGGTAAGCAGCCCGCCGATCATGGAAAGGTTCTTTAGGAAATGGATGCGCTGCCCCTTGCGCTGCTGCGGATCGCTCACTTGCCAGAAAGGGTGGCCGGCGAGCGTGGTCGGCACCATCGATGCCACCAGCGACAGGGCGGCCAACCGCGGACGGATTCCGAGCATCAGCATCGCACCGGCCGCGACCATGAGAGACCCGTTCGCCCGAACCGCGAGTTCCGGTTGCGGGACACCCAGCTCGGCCACCACCTTGACACGCCCGCCCGGTTCCCGAGCGGCATCCCAGCCGAGCACGATAAAGGCGAGACTCAGCAAAGAGCGAGCAAGGAAACGGACCGCAGACAGCATACACACCTCCCCTATACGTGATACGTGCCGCCGTTCGGCACCGCGGGTGGCTGCAAGACAGACGCCACGGCACCGGCCTGAAACATCGACGTACGGTCCGTCGCTACTTTAGTAGAAGCAGGCTGAGACGCAGTAGGGCTTACGTCCAGGTGAAGCGGTGTCTGCCAGCCAGTTCGTGCCCGGGGCTCAAGCCCCGGGCTCACAAGGAAAGCCGGCTGAAGCCGGCTCGGGGGAAGAGGGCTTACGTCCCGGCGTTGGGAGTCCACCGGCCGGTTGGGGCCCGGGGGATTACCCCCGGACACATGCCGCCGCGCGGGAATCATCACACCGCCTACTGGCAGCGGCATGGAGGGCGGGTGGTTCCCGACACTGCGTGGCTGGCGTGGGGTTGTCGGTCTAGCGGGTGGTGGCGGGGACGCGGCCGGATTGGCGCTTCCACTGCTCGATGCGGGCCAGCATCTCCTGGGCGTTCTGACGGGAGGCGGCGGTGACCGGCAGGCCGTCGAGCATGGCGGCCAGCTCATCGATGCGAGCGTCGTCGTCGAGGCGCTCGATGCGCGTCTCGGTCCGGCCGTCGTACTCGTCCTTGGTGATGCGGTAGTGGGCCTCGGCAAAGGCGGCGATCTGCGGCAGGTGACTGATGACGATGACCTGGTGCTGCCCGGTCAGTGACCAGAGCTTCTCGCCCACCGGCTGGCCACTGCGGCCGCCGACGCCGACGTCGACCTCGTCGAAGACCAGGGTGGGGGTGGCGTCGGCCGCGGAGAGGATCGACTTGAGGGCGAGCATGAGGCGGGCGGTCTCCCCGCCGGAGGCGATGCGGGCCAGTGGCCGGGGTGTCTCCCCGGCGTTGGGGGCGATCAGGAACTCGACGCGGTCGAGTCCGGTCTGATCGAAGGTGATCGTCGGGCCGTCACGGCCGTCGTCGCCCGGGAGGTGGGCGACGGTGCCGCTCGTCAGGGGGCGCAGGTCGACCACGAAGCGGGCCCGGCCCATGTTCAACTCGGCGATGGCCTGCTCGACCGCCTGCTCCAGCTCGCCGCAGGCGGCGCGGCGGCGTTCGGTCAGCCGCGCGCCCTGCTCGGCGATCTGTCGCAGCAGGACAGCGGCACGGTGGCGCAACTCCTCGACCCGCTGCTCGCTGGTGTCCAGGTCGTGGAGTTCCTGGGCGGCCTGCTCGCCGTAGGCGATGACCTCGGCGATTGTCGCGCCGTACTTGCGCTTGAGCTGCTTGAGGAGCGCCAGCCGATCCTCGACCGCCGCCAGGCGCTCCGGGTCTCCTTCGACCTCCTCGGCGTAGACCCGCACCCCGTGGGCGACATCCTCCAGCAGGATGAGCGCCTCGCGCAGTTGGTTCGCCAGGGGCTCGTTCGTCGCGTCGACCCGCGCAAGTTCTTCGATCCGCTCGGCCGCCAGCCGGATCTGGTCGAGCGCGCCGGAGACCGGAGCAGGCCCGGTGTCGTCAGCCCCTTCGAGCAACTGGTACGTCTCGGCGGCGAGGCGCGCCAGCCGCTCGGCGTTGCCGAGCACGAGCCGCTCGCGCTCCAGCTCGGCTTCCTCGTCCGGGTGCAGCTTGGCGGCGGTGATCTCTTCGACCTGGAAGCGGAGCAGGTCCATCCGGTGCGCGCGCTCCCGCTCGTCGGCGACGATCTGGTCGATCTGGCGGCGGATCTGGTGGTACTCGTGGACGAGGGCGGCGAACCGCTCACGCTCCTCCAGCGTCCCGGCATAGCGGTCGAGCAGGTCGACGTGGATAGCGGGGCGCAGGAGCGAGAGGTGCTCGCTCTGGCCGTGGATGTCCACCAGCAGCGAGCCGAACTGGGCGAGGGTGCTGGCAGTGACGGTGCGGCCGTTGATACGGGCGGCACTGCGCCCGGCCGCGCTGATGTCGCGGGTCAGGATCAGCGTGCCGTCCTCGGGCTCGACGCCGGTCTCGGCCAGGAGGGTGCGGAAGTCCTCGCGCTCCGCGAGGTCGCGAACGTCGAAGACTGCCTCGACCCAGGCACCGGACGCGCCGGTGCGCACGAAATCGGCGGAGACGCGCGCACCCAGGACGGCGCTCAGGGCGTCGATGATGATCGACTTACCCGCGCCCGTCTCCCCGGTGAGGGCGTTCAGGCCGGGGTGGAACGTGAGGCGCAGGTCGCGGATGATAGCGAAGTTGCGGATGGCGAGTTCCAGGAGCATGGCTCGGCGTCACGTCCCTCGGCTAGCTGCTGGTCCACCGCCGCGCCGGCGGGCGGTCGATGAGCGGAACAATTGTACTACAGGCCCTTGGCGGGTCCGGGGCGGAGCGTCTCCGGTGCTAGTCCGTAGGTGTCAGGATCCCCGAGCGGTGACAAGTGCCCGGGGCTCAAGCCGCCGGGCTAGGAAGCGAAGTCCACTGAAGGGACTGAGGATGCTGCGCCCGGTGGGTGGCCGAACCGGACATGCCTGGATGTCGCCATCGCAGCCCCTTCAGTGGGCTTACCCCATTATTCAGCCCGGCGGCTTGAGCCCCGGGCGTGTACCGGCACGGTGGATTCCTTATTATCCAGGCGTGGGCCAAATTCCCCCAGCCGGCTTCAGCCGGCTATCGTTGTCAGCCCGGGGGTTTATCCCCGGGTACTCATCACACGTGCAGCCCCGCGTCGCCCGGCGCGGAGAGAGGACCGAAATTTCCTGCTCCTTCGAACGCGGGCCACAAATATGAACCGCCCGACTCATTGCGAGCCGGGCGGCTGGACGGAACACGGAACACGCAATACGCAACACGCATCAATTCAGATCCAACTCCCTGTGCTGGCGGGCGACGCGCCCTCGGACCTGGGAGGCGGCGGTCGCGCGGCCGATGCGGAGGATGTTGCGGGCACCGATGGCGAGGCTGGCGAGCAGGGTGCGCCGGGTTGGGGGCGGGTCGAGGTCGCGGACGGTCCGCCAGTGCTCGGCGGCGTCGTGGCGTTCTTGCCAGCGTGATGCCGCTAGCTTCAGGTTCACCCACGGATCGGAGTGCATAGCTCGGTTCCCTTCATCGTGCGGGTCGGTGCCAGGTCGGTGTCGTCAGAGCGGACAGGTGGCGCGGGCATGGTTCAGGTGTGGTCTGGGTAGCCTCTCCTTTCAGAGCGCAGCGGGCCCCTGGCGGAGCCGCCGCGGTTCGCGCGCGGCTCCGGGATCAGGTCGTCGGTTCGGTCGTGGTGCGCTACGCGGTCGTGTGCTGGCCCTGTTGCCGCTGCGCCAGGGCGTCAAGCAGGCGCTCGGCTTCGGCAACGGTGAGTGTGCCGGCTGCCAGCTCGCTCAGGATCACACGCTGGTAGTTCTCGAACTCGCTTTCGTCGGTGCGCGGCGTCTCGGCGGCCGGTGGACCCACCAGGATCACGTCCGTGTCGGAATCGGCCGCTTCGACACCCTCGGGCGGTGCGGGCGCCTCGGGCAGTGCCGGAGGTGTCGGGGGCACCGGCGGTTCTGGAGTCGAGGGCGATGGAGGTGCCGCCGGTCGCACCGGGGTGGTGGAACGCGCGCCGGCCCCCGTCAACCAGCGGAGGTCCACATCGCCGCGCACGGCGCGGATGCGGATTTCGGCACGGTCATCGCCGTCGCCGATGCTGCCGACCAGCCGGCGTCCGAGCACGCTCTTCGGCCCGCGCTTGCCGACGCTCACGAGCGGGATCTCGCTGTCGATCTTGCCTCGGGCGGTGATGACCTCGATCCGGGCGCGGATGTCTCGTTGGACGGCGACGGTGATGTCGCCCGAGCCGGTGGTGAAGCTGTGCTCGCCCAGGCCGAGAACGGTGCGGCAGACGATGTCGCCCAGGCCGTTGTGGATGCTCGTCGTGGCGCTCGTGCCGCTGCGGACGATCGCGTCGCCGGTCCCGAGCTTGATCGTCAGGTTGTCGCAGTCGCGTTCGTCGACCACGGCGTCCCCGGCGCCGAGCTTGAGGTTCACCGGGCCGGTGCCGCCCTGGACCAGGACATCCCCGGCGCCGGCACTTACCACCACTTTCCCGGTCACGTTCGTCAGCTTGACGTCGCCCGCGCCGGAGCTGGCCGTGACCGGGCCCGTGAAGCGTTCGACCCGGATCGTGCCGCCGCCGAGCTTCATCTCGATCTCGCCGTCGCCGCCGTCGACGATGGTGTCGCCTCGGTCGACCCGTGCCTGCACCGTGCCCCGCGGGCTGTCGAGCACCAGGTCGCCGGTGCGCAGGGTGATCTCGGTGCGGCGAATGGTCTGCGGCAGTTCCACCGTGACGGGCGAGCCGGTGCCGATCCCGAGGATGGAGGTCAGGGCATTGGCCACGGTGGCGGACTGCCAGGAGATCTCCACCCGGTCGTCGTCATGCTCGATCTCGACGTAGTCGCCGCGGACCAGGATGTCGTCCCGCTCGGTCCAGGTGACCCGCAGGTCACCCTCGGTGCCCTCGATAAGCAGGACGTCTACTCCGGAAGCGGCGATACGGTGTTCGCTCGTACTCATCGGCTGATTCCTTCCCGGTAGCCCGCCGCATGGCGGAGGTCGGTGTCGGCCGTCGATGCCACCGGCACCGGCTCCGGCGCCGGTGGCGAGCTCAGGTTGCGGAGGGCGGGGGCTGTCCCGCACACGGCGGCGGCGGCCAGGTAGGAAACCGCGATCAGGCCGAGCATGGGGAGCAGCCCAACGTAGTCGATGATGTAGCCGGCCATCAGCAGCCCCAGCGGGGAGACCGCAAGGCCGAGGGCGGTGACCAGTCCGAAGGCGCGCCCGCGCAGTTCGGCGGGGACCTCCTCCTGGAGCAGCGTCATCGCCAGGGGGTTGATCGGCGCCGAGATCACGCCCTCCACCGCCATGAATGTCGCGATCACCCAGAGGGGCGCTCCCAGGGCGAGCGGGGTGAGCGAGAGGCAGCACGCGGCGAAGGCGATCACCAGCGTGGGCCGCCGGGGCAGCTTGTGCCCGACGGCGCCGTAGGCGAGGACTCCCGCCAGCGCGCCGGCGCCGAAGGCGCTGACGATGGTGCCCAGCGCGACGACGCTGCCGAGGACGCGGTCGGCGTAGACGGGCAGCACGACGGAGAAGAGGGGCATGTCGACGATGCTGATCACGAGCATCACCGTGATCATCGTTCGGACCAGCCTGTTCTGGCGGACGAACTGCAGCCCCTCGCGCAGCTCATCGAGGTAGCGGGAGGACGATCCGCTCACGGTGGCCTGGCGGCGCAGCCCGCGGACACCGACCAGCACGATGGTCGCTGACACGACGTAGCCGGCGGCGTCGAGCCAGAGGGCCTGGCTGGGGCCCACCAGGGAGATGAGGGCCGCGCCGAGCGCCGGGCCCACCAGGAGCGAGAGCCGTGGGATCGCCTGGTAGGCGGCGTTGGCCCGCTCCAGCGGCAGCCCGGCCAGCTCCGCCAGGTCGGGTACGAGGCTCTGGCGTGCGGTCATGCCGGGGGTGGCGAAGAGCCCTGCGAAGAAGACGAGTATCAGGAGTTGCCAGAACTCCAGTCCGACGGTGTGGTGCAGCGCGGGGATGAGCGCAATGGTGGCCCCGGCCAGGAGATCGGAGACGACGCTGCCGGTCTTGAATCCGATGCGGTCGACCAGGGTGCCGCCGAAGAAGGAGGCGATGATGATCGGCAGCATCTCGGCGAAGCCGACGATGCCGGTCTTGGCCGCGCTCCCGGTCGTCTGCAGCACGAACCAGGGGATGGCGATCTGAGTGACGCGCGTGCCGACCATCGAGATGGCATTGGCACCCAGGAGTGCCAGAAAGGGTATACGATTAGCGCCGGAGGCCTGGCCGCGTGTGGCGATCATTTAGTCTCCCGATCCGCGTGGCCAGCTCCCATAGATGCTGGCCGCGCTGCTAGCGAGCGTCTCCGCCGGATTGGAGGCGGCGGAGCTGTGCCATCCCTTCGTCGACCGTCAACTCGCCCCGGGCGATGCGTTCGAGGATCTTCTCACGCTCCGTGGACGGCGCAGGGGCGGGCGCCGGCTCCGGCTCAGGTTCCGGTTCCGGCTCCGGCTCTTCCAGCGCCGCGATGATGTCTTCGAGCTTGCCGCGCACGGTTGGGTAGGAGACGCCGAGGGTTCGTTCGACGTCGCTGAGGTTGCCGCGGCTGCGCACGAAGAGCAGCAGGAACGTCTGCTGATCATCGGTCAGCCGGCTGAAGGGGTTGGCCGCCCACCGGCCGCGCACGATCGTAGAGCAGGTAGGACAGGCCAGCTCCTGGATCTGAAGCGCGGAACCGCAGGTTGGGCATTGTTGTGGTGCGTTGTACATGATCTCCTCCTAACGCGGCCCAGTCTAGACTGATTCTGATCCGTTGTCAAGAGATTGTGAAGAATTGGTTCAGAATAGTTTGGAACCAGTGAGAGGGAGTGAGGTGCTGGGCGCGGGTCGCGTCGGGGGTCGGGAGGCGGGGCGTGCAGTCAGGATTTCCGCGGCATCCAAAATGCCGTCACTAGCCTGGCCAGTACTTGGACGGAAGCACAGAGGGGGCAGATCTTGCCCCAGGTCGGTGTGGCGGTTACAGCCCGTCGGTCGCGTGCCCCTTGGGGTACGAGGGGCGGCGGCATGACAGATGGGGAGTAGGACAGTGGTGCAGATGCAGCCGGTACAACGGCAGCGGATCGGCCCGGCGATCCGCCGCTTACGGCAAGAACGGGGGATGACACTCGACGCGTTGGCAGCACAAGCGGGCATCTCAGCGTCGCACCTGAGTCGACTCGAACGAAGCCAGACGCTCCCCAGCTTCACGGTCCTGGCCAAGATCGCTGAGGTGCTTGGGGTCGGCATCGACGAGTTCGTGCGGCTCGAGCGCGACGTGACGCTCCTCGACGCCGACCTGGGCCGCTACCTCGATATGCTCGGCATCGGTCCTCCCGTGCGGGATGAGCTGTTCGACCTGTCGATCGAGGCGCGACGCACCCTGGTCGGGTGCCTGCGCCAGTTGGGCGAGGCGACGCTTCCCCCGCTGGCCACCCAGGAGCTGGTGGCGCGTGCCGCGCGCCATGACGATCTGGCCGAGGTCTGGAGGGCGCTCAACCGGCTGATCCGCCAGGCGGGGATGGGCGGGCCGGCCTTCGCGCGCGCCTGGCTGCAACTGGTGCAGACCCCCGGCCACCGGCGCATCCTGGTGGCGAGCCGCAGCTTCTTCCTCCTGCCACCGGAGGCCGATCTGGTCGCGGCCTATCAGGCGGTCTTCCGCCGGGAGGCAATCGACCCGCAGGCGGTTTCCACCTGGGAAACCTCGGAGTGGGTGCGTGACCCCGCCGTGATGCGCCGCTGGCCCACGCGCATGATCCTGAGCCGCAGCTACCTGGAGCGCGCTCTGGACACCGAGAAGGCCGGCCCGGGACCGGACCTCGCGCGGGCGCAGGCGCTCAACCTCTGTGCGCGGCTGCTCGACCGCTTGGACCAGGACGCCAACTTCGAGCTGGCCGTCACGGACGCGGACCTCGGGCCGTTCAACATCTACTGCGTCGACGAGCAGGGCGGCCTGATCGAGCGGCTGCCTGAACGGCGAGGGCGGGAGTCCACGGTGCGCGTCGGGCTCTGGGTCGCAGGACCGGAGACCACGGCCCCGGTCGCGGGGTTGGTCGATCGGCTGTGGGATAGCCTTCCCGAAACCGATCGGAGTCGGGAGGCGGTGGTCGTCTGGCTGCGGCGGCGGCAGGCGGAAGCAAGTGAGAGAAACCCGGCACGTTGACCGGTTTTCTGCATGAATGGTAGCATTATGCTGGCGCTCATCGGATGAATCGCGGGATTCGTTTTCGACCGTCGTCGGCGGCATAGACGCGGGCGGCTCGCGTGTTGGATCGAACCGGCGGTGCGAGCCCGTGGCCGCGTCGTCGCGGTCGGTGCGAGCGGTCCCCGCGCGGAGACATGACGGATGAGACGCGGTGGGATTCCCGACATCGTGATTCGGCGGCTGCCGATCTACGAGCGCACGCTCAAGCAGATGCTGAGCGCGGGCGTGACGAGTATCTCGTCCGAGGAGTTGGGCGAGCGCATCGGGGTGACGGCGGCCCAGATCCGCCGGGACCTCTCCTACTTCGGTAAGTTCGGTAAGCAGGGCAAGGGATACGACGTTGCTCGGCTGGCGGAGGAGATCGCTCACATCCTCAAGCTGGACCGCCAGTGGGACGTCGCACTGGCCGGCTTCGGCCACCTGGGACAGGCCATCGCCCACTACCGGGGCTTCGAACCGAATGCGTTCCGCATCGCCGCGATCTTCGCCCGCAACCCGGAGCACATCGGCCAGCAGGTGAACGGCACCGTGGTCCTGGACGAGGCCGAACTGACGCCGGTCATCCGGGAGATGGGGATCAAGATCGGCATCGTGGCCGTTCCGGCCGCCGCGGCGCAGGACGTGGCCGACCGGATGATCGCCGGCGGGGTGCGGGCGATCCTCAACTACGCCCCGGTGATCCTGAAGGTGCCGGAGTCGGTCTGGGTGCGTGAGATCGACCCGGTCAGCGCCCTGCAGAGCCTCACCTACTACCTCGACAACGGCGACCCCTCCCACGACGGCCGCGCCGCTCCGGTTGGCGAGAGCCTGGCGACCGAGGCGGCCGGGCACTAGGGTAGAGAGCTTGGACAGCGGCGGCTGCGGCCGCCGCTTTGTTATGTGGTGGACCGGTCTCCTCCGGGTTGTCATACCGACCGGCGCAGGGCCGGAGCACCGCTCGACCCCATGCCGAGAGAACGGCCCTCACCCCCAACCCCTCTCCCAACGTTGGGCGAGGGGGGGTGCGCTGGGGACGGGTACGGCGCCGTCCGCCGCCCGCGCTCGTGGCAATGAGGAATAACCCTGCACCTGGCCGTGCTATACTAGAACAGATGACCGACAAATCGTGCGCTGCGCCGCACTGCGCCGCGCTCACCACGAGCGACGTCTGCAGCCCATGGACGTGACACCACTTCCTTTTCCCCTCGACGAGCATCCCCCTGTCCTGGTCGGGCGGGAGAGCGAGCAGGCGACGCTGCGCGCGGCGCTGGGCGATACGCTGGGCGGGCGCGGCCGGCTGGTGATGATCAGCGGTGAGGCCGGGATCGGCAAGACGGCACTGGCGCGCCGGATCGGCCGCGAGGCGTGTGAGCAGGGCGCGCTCGTCCTGGTGGGCCACTGCTACGACCTGATCGAGACGCCACCCTACGGGCCGTGGACCGAGGTTGTGGCTCAGGGGATCACGCACCAGGGTTCGCCGGTGCCGCCGCTCGAGGAAGCCGCGGCCCAGTCCGCCAGCCAGATGGCGCTCTTCGCCCGCATGTGGGAGTGGCTGGGTACCCTGGCGGCACGCCAGCCGCTGGTGCTGCTCCTGGAGGACATGCACTGGGCCGATGTAGGCAGCCTCGAGCTGCTGCGCTTCGTGGCGCGTGGTGTGGCCGGCGCACCGATGCTCCTCGTCGTCACCTACCGGGGGGACGAGGTGAACCGGCGGCACCCGCTCTTTCCCTTACTGCCGCTCCTGGTGCGGGAGGCGGGCGCCCTGCGGGTGGACCTGCGCCGGTTGGAGCCGGACGATGTGCGCACCCTGGTGTCCGCCCGCTATACCCTGTCGGTCGAGGCGCAGTCGCGCCTGATGGCCTACCTCGAGGAGCGGGCACAGGGCAACCCGCTCTACGTCGGGGAACTCCTGCGCACGCTCGAAGATGAGCACCTGCTGCGGCTGGAGGGCGACGGCTGGGTCCTCGGCGATCTGACGCAGGCGGGCGTCCCGACGCTGCTGCGCCAGGTGATCGAAGGGCGGCTGGCGCGCTTGGGCGACGAGGCGCACCACCTGCTCTCGGTCGCGGCGGTCATCGGCCAGGAAGTCCCCCTTGGGCTGTGGGAGGCGGTCACCGGGGCCACGGAGGAAGAGCTGCTCGATGTGATTGAGGCGGCGGTCGAGGCGCGGCTCCTCGAGGCCCACTCCGACGGCGCCGCCGTGCGCTTCGCGCACGCGCTGATCCGCGAGACACTCTACGACGGGCTTCTGCCGCCCCGGCAGCGGTTGTGGCACCGCCGCGTAGCGGAGACGCTGATGGCTGCCCCCACGCCCGGCCCGCATGCCGTCGCTTACCACCTGCAGCGGGCTGGAGACCCGCGGGCGGCGGAGTGGCTGATTCGCGCCGGGGATCTGGCGCAGCGGGCCTACGCGCTGCTGACAGCCGGGGAACGTTTCGACGCCGCGCTCCAGATCCTGGAAGCCCAGGGCGCGCCGCCGGAGGAGCAGGCGCTGCTCCTCTACCGCGTGGCGCGGATGCGCCGCTATGCCGACCCACGCCACGCGCTTGCCTACCTCGACGACGCGATCGCCCTGGCGGAGGAGGCGGGCGACCGGCCACTGGCCGCCTATGTCGGCTGTTTCCGCGGCAGCCTGCGCTGTGTCATCGGCGATATCCGCGCCGGGCTGGCGATCCTGGAGGAGTCGATCGCTGCAATCGATGCCCTGAGCGACGAGGAGCGGGCGAGGCTGCGCGAGCGCCTCGTGCGCGTGGGTGACCCGCCCGATGAGTACCACTACCGGGGCGCGCTGGTGAACTGGCTCGCGCTCTCGGGCCGGTGCGCGGACGCGCTGGCCCTCGGCCCGAGCGCGGAGCCCGAGGTACCCGCGCGTGGACTTGGCACTTCGGGCTACGCCAATGCCTGGCGCGGGGTGGCGAGCGCCTCGGCTGTCCTGGGTCACCCTGACGCGGCGCGGCGCGCTTGCGCTGAGGCGATCGCCGCCTACCGCGCCGTCGAGCACCACTACCAGGTGGGGCAGGC
The DNA here is from genome assembly GCF_000024985.1 of Sphaerobacter thermophilus DSM 20745. Taxonomy (NCBI): domain Bacteria; kingdom Pseudomonadati; phylum Thermomicrobiota; class Thermomicrobia; order Sphaerobacterales; family Sphaerobacteraceae; genus Sphaerobacter; species Sphaerobacter thermophilus. The sequence continues at coordinate 2,389,680 of NC_013523.1, read as the reverse complement.
GCTGCTCCTGGAGCTGTACGAGGTGGTGCTGCCCTACCACGCTGATGACCTGGCCGAGCGCGAGCGGCTGGCGCGGGAGGCCGAGGCCGCCTGGGAACGTGCCGGAGAGGTAGCCGGGGAGTCACTGCCGCCGCGCTTCGTCTGGCTGCCGCTCCTCTTGCTGGAGGGGGCCTGGGACGACGCCCGGCAACTGGCGCGTGCCGCTATCACCTCCGGCGGCCGCACCGGCTGGCGTCCCTTTGCCCGCAGCGCGCTGGCCACGCTCGCGCGCGAGCAGGGAGACGCGGCGTTGGCCTGGCAGCTCGTGGGTGAGCAGCTCCCGGCGGGGCTGGAAGCGGAGCCGGGCAACGCGATCCTGCTCGACACGCTGCCGATCCAGCGGCTGGCCGCCATGCTGGCGCTCGATGCCGGGGATCTCGCGACCGCACGGGCCTGGCTTGAAGCCCACGACCGCTGGGTGGCGTGGAGCGGGGCGGTACTCGGGCGCGCGGCCGGCCATCTCGGCTGGGCCGCGTACCATCGCGCAGCGGGCGAAGCCGCTGCGGCGCGGCGACGCGCCGTCCGCGCCCTGGAGGACGCCAGCGATCCGCGCCAGCCGCTGGTTCTGCTCCATGCCTACCGAACGCTCGGAGAGCTCGATACCGCCGCCCGGCGCCACGATGACGCCGCGCGCCACCTGGACGCCGCCCTGGCACTGGCCGACGCCTGCGCCGCCCGCTACGAGCGTGCCCTGACCCTGCTGGCCCTCGCCGAGCACCGCGGCGCGACGCGCCAGCCGGCCGCGGCGCGGGAACTCCTGGCAGAGGCCCGAGCGATCCTCGAGCCGTTGGGCGCAGCCCCGGCGCTGGACCGGGCACGTGCCATCGAAGCCCGGCTGTCCAGGTCGCGCGCTCGCCGCGCGGGTGCGGCCTACCCTGCGGGGTTGACGCCCCGCGAGGTGGAGGTCCTACGGCTGGTAGCGGATGGCCTGACCGACGCGCAGGTGGCCGAGCGCCTGTTCCTCAGCCCGCGCACGGTGAGCCAGCACCTGCGCTCGATCTACAACAAATTGGGGGTCTCCTCCCGCGCTGCGGCCACACGCTTCGCCCTTGAGAACCGCCTCTGGTAGTCTTACCACCCGCGAACGTACGCATCCAAAGGACTACGTAGAACTACGTAGTCAGGCCCTGGCCCTGTACGCCGCACGGCCGCGCCGCAATTTCGCACTTTTCACGATGTGGGGTCAGGCCGTGCGGCGTAGAGTAGGGACAGTAGTGATGAGGTCGGCGAGCCCATAGGAGCAACGACGTGTACGACATGTATTCCATCGAGAAGATCGCGGCCCACCGGGTTGCCGAGTCGGAGAGGCGGAGCCGGCAGTTCGCGGAAATGCACGACGCTGGTGTGGTGTTGGATATGCCGATCCGTGAGCGCGCGGCGCGCGCCTTGGTGGCGATCGCGCGGCGGCTTGACCCGGACCTCCGCCCGGTGAGCGCGTTCGATCCCTGCGCCCCCCAGGCGCGAGTCGCCTAACCAGACGCCGTCACTTCACCCATCCCCGGCGGGGAGGTCCCCCGATACCTCCCCGCCAACTCCCCTCATCTCCCTACCAGACTGCGGGCGGGCACAAAGCCCGCCCGCCCAACATAAACGGGAAAACAGGAGCGCTGGCATGTTGCTGGCGTCCGTGCGTCGCTCCCCTCTCCCAACGTTGGGAGAGGGGGTGGGGGAGAGGACTGCTCCTACGGGGACGGGCGACACGCCCGCGCACCTGATTGCGGCTCCGCTACCCCTGCCGGAGCGCGGAGAGCAGGTTGGTCGGGAAGATGTCGATGAGGGAGATCAGCAGCAGGAGGTCACCCAGGGCGAGGATGACCAGCAGCGCCAGCGGCGCGATCAGACCGGCTTCCTGTAGATAGGTCCCGACGCCGCCGAGGTTCGTGGTGGTGGCGAGGTAGACCAGCCAGCCGATGACGACGAAGATCGTGCCCAGGAGCTGCGCGTTGGCGTAGGGGAGATCGTTGGCCACGAGGATCGCCAGGTTCAGGATCGTCAGCACCAGACCCGGCAGCATGAACAACGCGACCGCTGCCCACAGGGTATGCGTGCTCCCAACCGCCCCCCAGCCGTTGGCGGGGCGGCGCATCTGTGGCCAGGCACCCTCCACGAACTCTTCGATCGCTTCGAGGGTGAAGAGCATGGCCAGGCTGAGCCCGATGAGTAACCAGAGCCGCGGGTCCAGCAGCACCCTGTACTCCTCGTCGCGCACGGCGTCGACGCCGGCGACATCCCAGATTGCTCGCTATGATCCGCCGACGTCAGCGTAGCAGACGCGGAAATGGCTGGCAACACCTGGGCCGTGGTCGCTACTCCTGTACGGAGAACCGGCGCACGGCCAGCGCGATCATGACCATGCCGAAGGCGAGCACGACCATCATGTCCAGGAGCGGCGTCATGCGCACACCGAGGACGGTCAGGCCCAGTTGCTCCGCCGCGGGCGAGCCGGTCCCGAGCACCAGGTGCCGGATGGCGTCCACGCCGTAGCTGACCGGGTTGATCCGGGTGAAGGCGGTCAGCCAGCCGGGCAGGTTCTGGAGCGGGAAGAGCGCGCCGGACAGGAAAAACAGCGGCATCATTAGGAAGTTCATGATGAGCTGGAAGCCCTGCATGCTCTTCATGCTCACCGCGATCAGCAGGCCGAGCGAGCTGAGCGCGAAGGCGGTGAGGAACATCACCGGGATCAATCCCGCCACATTCCCGAGCGAGAGCGACACACCGACGAACGGCGCGAAGATCAGCATCAGGATGCCCTGGACCATCGCGGTCGTCGCGCCCCCCAGCGCCTTGCCGATCGCGATCGCCCAGCGGGGCAGCGGCGCCACCAGCACCTCCTTCAGGAAGCCGAACTCGCGATCCCAGACAATTGCGATGCCGCTGAAGACAGCGGTGAACAGCACCGCCATCGCGATGATCCCCGGGAAGATGAACTGGACGTAGCTGACGCCCTCCTGCCCGGCGCCTCCCCCGCCGAGCGGGCCGATCGACGCCGACAGCCCGGTGCCGAAGATGAACAGGAAGAGGATGGGCTGGGCGAAGCTGCCGATGATCCGGGCTCGGTCGCGGGTGAAGTGGAGCACATCCCGGTACCACAGGGTGATGATGCCGTTGAGGGCAGCGCCCCAGGTGCTGGGGTTGGCCCGCGGTGACCGCCGCTCGGTCGCGATGCTCGGGGTCGCCATCTCACTCATCTCCTCTGATGCATGCGCATCACCGCGCGCATCTGATCGACGCCGGTCACCTCTTCGTCACGCATGGCCCGGCCGGTGAGGCGGACGAAGACATCGTCGAGGCTGGGCCGGTGCAGGCTGATCGTCTCGATCGGCACGCTGAGTCCCTGCACCAGCCGGGGGATGAACGACTCGCCCTCGGGGACCTCCAACCGGAGCACGCCGTCGAACGCGATCGGCTCCAGGCCGAAGCCGGCCGTGATCTCCCGGGCTGCCGCGTCGTTGTCGCGGGTCTTGAGCGTGATCACGTCGCCGCCGACCATCGCCTTGAGCCGGTCGGGGGTGTCCAGCGCAACGATCTTGCCGTGGTCCATGATCGCGATCCGGTCGCAGCGCTCGGCCTCGTCCATGTAGTGCGTGGTCAGGAACAGGGTGATCCGGGTCTCGGCGCGGAGCTGCTCCAGATAGTTCCAGATATGCTGGCGCGTCTGTGGGTCCAGCCCGATCGTCGGCTCGTCCAGGAAGAGGACGTGCGGCTGGTGGAGCAGGCCGCGTGCGATCTCCAGCCGGCGCTTCATGCCGCCGGAGAAGGTCTTGACCAGGTCGTTGCGCCGCTCCCAGAGATCGACCATGCGCAGCAGGCGCTCTGCTTGTGGCTCCCAACTCCCGCGCGGGAGGTTGTAGATCCGCGCGTGGAAGGCCAGGTTCTCCATGGCGGTCAGCTCGATGTCGAGGCTGGAGTCCTGGAAGATGATGCCGATCGAGCGGCGCACACCGGCCGGGTCGGCGACGACGTCGTAGCCGTTGATCACGACGCGCCCGCTGCTGGGCCGGAGCAACGTGCAGAGGACGCCGATGGTCGTCGACTTCCCGGCGCCGTTCGGCCCCAGGAACCCGAACAGCTCTCCCTCTCTCACCGTGAAGGAGATTCCGTCCACGGCCGTCAAGTCGCCGTAGCGCTTGACCAACTGATCGACCTGGATGATCTCTTCGGCCATACGTGCATCCCCCGATGTCGTGTGAAGCGGGCGGCGGCTGGGACGTGGCCGCCGCCCGGTCGTCGTGGGGTTAGTCGTCCGCCCCCACCGGAGCGGGCGGCTCCGCGACCTCCTCCGGCTGGGCGGCCTCGGCGCTCGCCTCCACGCGGTTCGTCTTCCGCAGCGGGATCTCCTTCAAGAAGAAGCAGGACACCGTAGCGAGCACGAGCGCGATCGTTGTCACCACGAACAGGTCGGTGATCGCCGTGGCCAGGCTCTCGCGGATGGCGAGCATCACCTGGGCGAAGATCTCCTGCCCCTGGGCGCCGAACTGGGCGAACATCTGCTGGATCATCCCGGCCGTCTCCGGCGCCATCAGGCCCTGTGGGTTCTGCAGGGCTGCGAGTTGCTCCGGCGTCAGTTGCTCCCGGACCTGCGCCGGGATGTTGCTCGCGAAGACGGCATTGTAGCGGTTCGTCATCACCGTGCCGAGCACCGCAACGCCGATGGTGCCGCCGATCGACCGGAAGAACTGCAGGCTGGCGGTCACCTCGCCCAGCTTCTGAATTGGGAACGCGTTCTGGGTGATGATCGTGAACAGGCTCATCGACACCCCGATCCCGAGGCCGATGATCACCATATTGCGGACGACGACGCCGTTGCTCACGCTAGTATCCATCTGGGACAGCAGGAAGGCGCCGACCGCCCCGACCGCGAAGCTGACGATCGACAGCACCTTGTACTTACCGGTCCGGGAGAGGAGCTGGCCTCCGACGATGCTGCTGGCGATGAAGCCGAGCATCATCGGGGTCAGCACCACGCCGGAGTTGGTGGCGCTGTTGCCGACCACCCCCTGGATGAAGAGCGGCAGGTACATCACGGCGCCGAACATCCCCGCGCTGGCCAGGAACGAGGCCAACACCGAGACGGTGAAGACGCTGTTCTTGAACAGCCCCGGGCTGATGATCGGCTCCTCCACCCGGCTCTCCCAGATGAACGCCGCCACCAGCGCCACCGTGGCAAAGGCGAGCATCCCGATGATCTGGACGGACCCCCAGGGGTACGTTTCGCCACCCCACGTGAAGGCCAACAGCAGCGGAACCGTACCCAGGACCAACAAGGTAGCACCGACATAGTCAATGCGGTGCTGCCGGCGGCGAGTCGTGGCCGGGATGGCCAGTCCGGCGGTCAGCAGTGCCACCGCGCCGATCGGCATGTTCACGTAGAAAACCCAGGGCCAGCCCCAGTTGTCGGTGATCCAGCCACCCAGGGTCGGGCCGATGATCGACGCGAGGCCGAAGACGGCGCCCATCAGCCCCTGCCACTTACCCCGCTCCGACGGTGGGAAGACGTCACCGATGATGGCGATGGCGATCGGCAGCATCGCCCCGGCGCCGAGCCCCTGCAGGCCGCGGAAGAGGATGAGCTGCGTCATCGTCTGGGACATGCCGGACAGGGCCGACCCGGCCAGGAACAAGATCATCCCGAGGAGGAAGAACCCCCGGCGGCCGTAGATGTCGGACAGCTTGCCGTAGATCGGCACGCTCACGGTCGAGGCCAGCATGTAGGCCGTGAAGACCCAGGCATAATGCTGCAACCCGTGGAGGTCGGCGATGATCTGCGGCATGGCGGTGCCGACGACGGTCTGATCGACCGCGCCGAGGAGCATCCCGAGCAGGACGCCGATGACGATAAAGACGAGCCGGCGCTTGTCTACCGACTCATCGACCGACTGCGTCGTCTCCGTGCCCGCTGCCCGGTGCGACGTCTCAATCATGAACGTGTCTCCCTAGTCTTCCGATTCTTCAGTCTCTGCTGAGGTCCGCTGTGCCGCGGCGAGCGGCCTGGCGGGTCTGGGTGGTGGGCGCCCTCCGCCTTCCCCGCAGTCCCGCGGTGGGGCGTGGCGCTCGGCCGCAATCGCCAGCGCGGTCATCCCCCGTAGCAGAGCCGCAATGTCGTCGTGGCTGAGGTGGCCGAGCCAGCCCCGAAGCTGTCGGTCCCCGCCGTGGCGAATCTTGTTCACCAGTTCCTCACCCGCGGGCGTGAGACGCACCACCATGCGGCGCCGGTCCGCGGGATCCTCCTCCCGCGTGGCGAGGCCGGCCTGAACGAGACGCTCGACGAGGTGGCTGGCGGTTGGCAGGCTTACCCGCTGTGCCTCCGCGACCTGACCGATGCTGGCCGACCCTTCGTGCGCCAGCGTGAAGAGCGTCCGTAACTGCGCCATGGTCAGATCGAGCTCTCGCCAGAACGGCTCGCTGGCTCGCTGCATAGCCCGCGCGAAGCGGCGGTACTGTTCCAGCACGGCGTCGATCAGGTTGTCTCGGGACTCGGCCACGCCGCCACCTCCTCCAAACGCAACTCGGGGAGGATACCAAATCACTTCGACGCGATCAAGGTATTTGAAGGCGTGGAAGGAATTGGCTGAGGAACGGATCGAGCCGGGGTCCCTCGTAAGAGGGAACCATTTTCTAACCCCCGACGTATAGATAATCAGAGAGGGTCCTCCCCCACTGATCCCACGACCCTCTCCACACTCGAACGGAGCGATCCCCGCTCCACCCCTCCCCTTCCCGCGCAGATCGGGCCTCACGGCCCGATCTGCGTGCGTGGGGCTGTCGAAACCCGGTACTATGGCTGCGGCTTCCCGGTTCGTTTCAAGAGCGCGAGCGCTGTCCCGGTCGGGACGAAGGAGCGTCGAGGAACCTACGGTTGTGGCACGTGCCCGGGGTTATGAACTTTGACGAATCAACGTGGTGTACCCGGCAGCCACCCGCGCCCGCGCTTCTGTCATCCTGAGCGAAGCGAAGGACCTCACGTCAGATCGGCCACGCACCGGAGAGATCCTTCGACTCGAACGGAGTCGCCGGGCGCGGCTGGCCGCCGCCCCCGGCTCCGCTCAGGATGACAGCAACCCGGCGGCTCCTTTGTATCACGTGTATCACGGTAATTGGTCAAACTTCATTACCCCCGGGCATGCGCCGCGACGCGGGGCTGGTTGCACCACCCGGCCCCGGTCAGGAGGACGCCACCAGGAGCGACGGTTGGATGCCAGCCCCCGCTAGTCGGTCGTGGTCGGGAGGCCGGCGGCGTGCCAGGCGGTCATGCCGCCCTCGACGTTGTGGACGTCCTCGATGCCTCGGGCCTTCAGCAGTGAGGCTGCGAGCATGCTCCGCTGGCCGCTGCCGCAGATGACCGCGACCGGCCGCGCCGGGTCGATTTCGCCCGCGCGCTCGTCCACGCGGTAGAAGGGGATGTGGACCGCGTTCGGGATGTGGCCGCTGTGCCACTCGCCGGCCTCGCGCACGTCGACGACCTGCGGCGCCGCGCCGTCGCGTCCCAGGGCTGCGCCGAGTTCCTGCACGGTCATGCTGGGGATCTGATCCAACGGCTCGCCGGCCGCGCGCCAGGCGGCGATCCCGCCCGCGAGGTAACCGGCGATCGTGGTGAGACCGATGACGCTGAGCATCGTCGCCGCGCGCCGTGCCATCGCCTCGTCGTCCGCGACGAGTACGAGCGGCACGTCGGTCGGGACCACGAGCCCCACCCGGTTCTGGAACTGGGAGCCGTCCAACGGCACGCCGATGGCTCCTGGGATGTGCTCCTGGCCGAAATCGGCCGTGGACCGCACGTCGAGCACGCGCGCGCCCTGGTCGAGCAGGCGGCGGACCGCTTCAGCATCGAGTGGGGCTGGGTCGCGAAGCTCCAGCGGCTCCGCGCTCCGGTTCAGCTCGACGATGCGGGCCATGTTCGGCGGGCGCTCGGGCAGGCTCTCGTTCATGTACTCGACAAAGGCAGGCCGGGCGTCGATGGTGAGCGCCGGGTTGAAGCGCCGCTCGAAGCCGATCGTCGTGCCGGTCATGCGGTTGCTCACCCGGCCGCAGAGCGAGCCGGAGACGTGGCCGGGATAGACCAGGGTTCCCTCCGGGAGTTGCAGCAGCCGCTGGTGCAGGCTGTCGAAGAGGGCGTCGGCGCCTTCCCGCCCGTCGATCGCCAGGTCGGGCCGCGCGACATCGCCGATGAAGAGCGAGTCGCCCGTCAACACGGCCCACGGCTCGTCGCCGCGCGAGGTGTCGATGACCGCAAGGACGATGTGCTCCGGCCGGTGGCCGGGGGTGTGGATGACGCGCAGGCGCACCTCGCCGAGAGCCAGCTCGTCGCCGTCGCGCAAGGCGAGGTGGGGGTAAGCAACCCCGGCGTCCTCGTGGACGGCGATGGTGGCGCCGGTGCGGGCTGCGAGCTGGTGATGGCCGGACACGTGGTCGGCGTGGTTGTGCGTCTCGACGATGTAGCGGATGCGCAGCCCGTCGCGCTCGGCGAGCGCCACGATCTCGTCGACCATGTCGATGCGGGGGTCGACCACCGCGGCCTCACCGGCCGCCTCTGAGCCGACGAGATATGCGGCGCACCCGATATCGCGACGGAGAATCTGCTCCAGTATCACGGTCATCCCTCCTGCTGAGCCGCCAGCGCGGCCGTGACCCGCTATAGGCGCTCGTGTGCCTCGGTGGCGATGCGCTCGAGCGCCGGCTGACCGACGATGCCGAGCTTGTGCTGCAGGTCGGTACTCTCAACCTGCGTGCCGCCGTCGACGGCGGGCACCACTGCGTCGCAGAGGAAACGTAGCTCGAACGTTGCTGTTGCCCGTGGCCGTGAGCGCGCCCGCGAGCTTCTCGCCTGCGCAGGGGCACCGCGTCCAGCCCGGATAGTGTCGTGGATGCGCGGGGCGGTGAGCGAGGAGTGCAGGTGGGTGCCGTCGCACGCTGACGGGAGCGCGCTGCGCTGGCGCGCCACGGTGAGGGGATGATGGATCCTGGCCGGTCGCTGTCCGGAGGCGACTACCGGGTGCTGGACCGCGAGCGGCCGGGCGCGGAGTAACGCCGGGATCCCCAGGTGCGCCAGGTCGGTCAGCACCTGGCAGATCCGCGCCTGTGGCCGGCCCAGCGCCAGTTTCCCCTCCGCGATCGCGACGCGCTCCATCCCCCTATCCCTGCGTTCGAATCCGTGAACGTCATCACATTATAAGGCCACACGCTAAATGTCAAGGAGAGGCGGGCATGCCCGGCGGTGCGCTGCCGGCACCACCATCGCGCGGGGCGCGTTGAGCCCTGCCAGCTCCGACCGAGCATTGCGGGCGGGTCACATTTTCGAGCCGGTAAGCACTCTTGCATGTCGTCCTGGCCGGAGCGAAGGATCTCCGGCGCGTGCGGCCGTCCCAGCACGAGATCCTTCGCTTCGCTCAGGATGACACAAACACGAGCGAGCACATGCATGATGACACGAACTCAAGCGAGCACTCGCATTCGGTACTCCTCGATGGGCGGGTGCCGGGTGGAGGTTGTCACGGGGTCGGGATGGCGGACGGCGTCGCCGTTGGGGACGGCGCTGTGGTGGGCGTGGGCGCTGCAGTGGAGGTCGGGATCACGGTCGGGCTGGGCATCGCCGTCGACGTGGGGTGGGGTGACGGGGTCGGTACCGGTGCCGGTGTTGGCACTTCCGTGGATTCCGGATTCCACGTCGGTTCGGGCAGGGGCACGACCGTGCGTGCTGGGCTCGGCGCGGCCAACGGGGTTGCCTCCGGTGTTGGCGAGGCCTCTGGTGTCGGTGTGGCCTCCGGGACGGGTGTTTCGGTCGGCTCCGGAGTCGCGGAAGGCGTCGCCTCGGGTGTGCCGGTTGGGGCCGGCGTCTCGGTCGGCGTGGGAGCGGCAGTGGGCGATGGGGGCGCCTCCGGTGACGGCGTGGCCTCCGGGGTGGGGGGCGCGGTAGGTTCCGGCTCCGGTATCGACACCGGCGGCGGTGTCGGCTCCGGGGTTGGGGACGCTTCCGGCGTGGGCGTCGCGGTGGGCTCCGTGGGCGGCGTCGGTTCCGGCGTCGGCTCGGGCGCTGGCTCCGGAGCAGGCGCGGGGGCGGGCTCAGGTGGCGCTGGAGCCGGCTCCGGCGTTTCGACCGGAGGGTTCGCCGGCGGAGGACTCGGCGTCGCCATCAGGAGCGGCAGCGTCGCGTCTTCGCCCGCGAAGAAGGCCGTGTAGTACGCGTACCAGGCCATCACCTTGGCGACGTAGTGCTCGGTGCAGGTGCCGTAGATGTCGCAGCCGTACCCGAAGTAGCTGGCCGCGACCTCATCCAGGGACATCCCGCGCGCCAGCTTCTCGGCGATGAATCGGGTCCCGGCGTCGATGTTCGTTTCCGGGTCGCGCCAGCGGTCCTGGCTCACCCCGAGGCGCAGCAGGTTCTCGGGCATGATCTGCATCAAGCCCTGGGCGCCTGCTGCCGAGACGGCGTCGGGGTTGCCGCCCGACTCGACGGTGATGATCGCGGCGATGAACGCCAGCGGCACGCCGTAGCGCTCGGCGGCGGCCTGCATCAGCACCACCCACTGCAACACGCCTGCGGGCGCCGTCGCCTGGCCGTTCCCGTTGCCGACCGCGATGACCACCGCGCCCGCCAGCCAACCCAGCGGGTCGATCGCGTTGCCGTCACGGTCCTTGACGACGAAGTGTAGGTGCGGGCCGGTTGAGTAGCCGACCGAGCCGACCTGGGCGATCATCTGCCCGGCGGCGACCCGGTCCCCCGGCTCGACGAAAGCCCGGTCCCAGTGGAGGTACTCGGTGAGATAGCCCTCGTTGTCGCCGTCGTGCTCGATGATGATCGTGGAGTTGGCCTCGGGCCCGTCGCCGTCGTACCCGACCGCGATGACCGTTCCCCCCGCCGCGGCGAGGATCGGCGTGCCGGCGGGCGCGGCCAGGTCGATACCGTTGTGGAAGCTCGGCCGGTCGGCCGGGCAGATGGACGCACCCCGGTAGCCGGGATTGAACGGGACGCAGCCAAAGCCCTGCGTCAGTTGGAAGCGCCCGAGGATGGGGAACGTGCGCGACTTCGACCCGATGTTCGTGGGGACGAAGCTGATCCCTTCCTCAGGCGTGGGCTCGTCCGGGATCCAGGTCCAGGAGAAGAACGTGTCGCTGATCGGGCTGTAGTTCAGGTACCACGCGCCGCTGGCCCAGGTGCCGTCCGGCCGGCGGGCCCGCGTGCCGTTGTCCAGGAGCTTGTACGCCTGGCCGATGACAGGGTCGTCAGGACCGTTGAAGATCCTGGGTGGACCTTCTTCCTTGTCGTTGATCGGGATGCATTCGGCGCACGCCTCGTTCGGCCCGAGCGTGCGGACGCGGGTGGCGACGAAGTAGGCCGGTGATATGACCCGCCCGACGGTGGTGTTCTGACCGACGAAGGCGAGGGTGACCCAGTGCCAGCCGCCCTCTTCGCTCCAGGTCATGTCCGTGTTGAAAGGTGCGGGGACGACTGAGTTGGGATCGCGATCCGGCACCTGCGGCTTCGGTCCGCCGGCGGTGGTCGCATGCGCTGTCAGGGAACTGCTGGTGAGCAGGAGCAGCAAGACGACCGCGCCGAACAGGATGGAGCGGCCGTGTCGGTGCCTCGTTGTCCCCTTCGACCTTCGATCCACGGCGACCCCCCTGAGAGTGTACGCAGGTGCCCGCGGCACCGGGGCCCTTCCCCTCCGCATCGTGGCAGGAGGGGGTGCGTCGTTATCATGCTCGCGTGGTGCGCGTACGGTCGACGGACGCGCGCCTCCTCGCGGAGAAGCAGCACACTCGGTGCCACCTGCTGCGGTACGACCACCGCCCCTCGCTCCGCGAGGACTCAAGTGTGCGCAACGCGGGATGCGTTGTGCAAGTCAGAACACTGACATTCGGACACAGAATGCCTCAAGCGATAGCCGGTATGCAAGGGAAGGCATGAGGAGCGCGGGCGTCTTGCGCGGACTCAATCCGCAAGAGTGGCCCTCACCCCCGACCCCTCTCCCAACCTGAGGAGAGGGGAGCACGACCGAAGACGGCCGACGACTAACGCGTGACGCACGACGCATCATGTCCCCCTCTCCCAACTCTGGGAGAGGGGGTTAGGGGGTGAGGGCCGCTCCGACGGGACAGGCTAGCTGCCGGCGCTCCTGGCGAAGGGGCCGGGCGAGGACGCCCGCGCTCCTGGTTGCCGCTACCGGGCGGGGTCAGGAGTGGCGAAAGGTGGCCAGGGCGGAGAGACGTTCGGCGGCGGCGGCAATCGTCTCCGGTCGCTTGGCGAAGCAGAAGCGCGCGAGCAACGGCGCGGTGGCCGGATCGGCATAGAAGGCGGACGGCGGGATCGCGGCCACGCCGACCTCGGTCGTCAGGAAGCGGCAGAAGGCGACGTCGGTGTCGAAGCCCAGCCCGGAAATGTCGGCCAGCAGGAAGTAGCTTCCCCGGCAGGGCAGCACCGGCAGTCCCGCGCCCTCGAGTGCCTGGTGTAGTTGATCGCGCAGCCGGGTGTACATCGCCGCCAGCTCCGCGTAGTAGTTGCTGGTGAGTGCATCTTCCATGGCGGCGGCCATGGCGTCCTGGAAGGGGGTGGCGGTGGCGAAGGTGATGAACTGGTGGGTGGTCCGGATGGCGCGGGTCAGCGCCGAGGCGGCGATGGCGTAGCCGACCTTCCAGCCGGTCATGCTGAAGGTCTTGCCGGTGGAGTTGACGGTCACCGTCCGCTCCCACATCCCCGGGAGCGTCGCCAGCGGGACGTGGACCGCGCCGTCGAAGATGATGCGGTCGTAGACCTCATCGCTGATGGCGATCAGGTCGTGCTCCTGGCAGAGCGCGGCGATGCCCGCGAGTTCCTCACGGCTGAACACCTTGCCGGTCGGGTTGTGCGGGGTGTTGAGCACGATGGCGCGGGTGCGTGGACTGATCGCGGCGGCGAGGGCATCAAGGTCGAGCGACCAGCCGGGCGCCTGGAGCGGCACGTAGCGGGGCACCCCACCGGCGAAGACCACCTGCGCCGGGTAGGCGTCATAGAACGGCTCGATCAGGATCACTTCGTCGCCCGGCTCCAGGATGGCGAGCAGGGTGGCGAGCAAAGCCTCGGTCGCGCCGGAGGTGACGGTCACCTCGGCGTCGGGGTCGACCGCCCGGCCGTAGCTCTGCTCGAAGGTGGTGGCGATCGCACGGCGGAGGCGGGGCAGCCCGTGACTGGGGGCGTACTGGTTGAGGTCGGCGTTGATCGCGGTGGCGGCCGCGTGCTTCACTAGGTCCGGCCCCGGAAAGTCGGGAAACCCCTGCCCGAGGTTGATCGCCTCGTGCTCGACGGCGAGCCGGCTCATCTCACTGAAGACCGACTCACCGAAGCCGCTCAGCCGGCTGGCCCCGACCTGCTGCATCACTGCCCCCTCCCGGTGTCATGCGCCTCGCCCGCCAGCCGGCCTCATCGCCGCGGGTTGTTGTCTTGGATCCGAGCCCGCCAGCCGGCCGGATCGACGGCCGGTGGCGATCAGCAACAGGCTGGCGTCGTACCGGCTATTCTGGGACGAGATGCCGCGGGCGTCCAGTGCTGCGCCGGTGGCGCCGATCGTTCCGCGCCGTCGCCCTGCACGAGTTCAACGCGCCCGGGCGGCTGAGCGCGGCGGTGGCCGAGCATCGAGCCATCTACGAGGCGGTTGCCGCGCGCGATGAGGAACGGGCAGAGCGCCTGGCGCGCGAGCACTCGCACAACGCGCTCCAGGCGCAGATCGTTGCCCACCACTTGGCGAACGACTTTTAGGCCCGGGAAGACCGCGCTACTCGGTGCCGTCGCAGAGCTCGTCGTCCTCGGCCAGCCAGGTCTCGCCATAGTCGCGCAGGAGTTCGATGATCGGGAGGACGGCACGTCCCTTCTCGGTTAAGGTGTACTCCACGCGTGGCGGGATCTCGCTGTACTGCCGCCGGGTGATCATGCCGGCCGCCTCCAGGTGGCGCAGGCGCCCGGAGAGAACGCCTGGACTCATCCCGGTCGATTCCTGCAGTTGGTGGAACCGGCGGCAACCGTCGGCCAGATCGTGCACGATCAGCAGCGTCCAGTGGTCACCGAGGAGCTTGGCAGCGCGCGTGACCGGGCAAGCGCAGGCGCTCGTCTGTTGTGTCTGGGCCATGCTCTCGCTCCCTCGGTGTCTGCGATGTTCCTCCTCAGTATAGCAGGCCATGTCCCTTGACATCGCCCCGCTTCAATGATACCATGCCCGTAGGCACTACGAGATTCGTAGTTACTAGTTATCGGGGAGGAACTATGTCCACGCAACAGGCTCAGGCAACCCAGGCGATCGCAGGGCGAGCACGCTGGGAGATCGATCCCGTCCACAGCGAGATCGGGTTCGCCGTCCGGCACATGATGGTTGCCACCGCCCGCGGTCGCTTCGGTGAGTTCTCCGGCCATGTCGACTTCGACCCGGCCGAGCCCACCGGCGCGTCGGTTGAGGTGAGCATCAACGCCAAGAGCATCGACACGCGGAACCCGGATCGGGACGCGCACCTGCGCTCGCCGGACTTCTTTGATGCCGAGAATCATCCGACGATCACTTTCAAGAGTCGGCGGATTGAGGCGGTCGGTGGCGATCAGTACCGGGTGATCGGTGACCTGACCATCCGCGGTGTCACCCGCGAGGTTGTGCTCGACACCACCTACTACGGTGTGCACCCTGATGCCTTCGGTGGCATCCGCGCCGGCTTCCATGCGACCACCAGCATCAACCGGTTCGACTTCGGCCTGAACTGGAACGCGGCCATCGAGGCGGGCGGCGTGGTCGTTGCCGACACCGTCAACATCACGATCGACCTCGAGGTGGTGCGGCAGTAGCCCGCCTTTCGTGATCACGAGCCTATGCGATAGACCCCCGCCGGACGGCGGGGGTTTTTCGTATGAACGTTGACGAATCAGTCTGGCATCCCTGCCAGCAACCGGGCGACGGGGTCGGCTCCGGTGGATCACGGTAATTCGTCAATCTCCATGCTATCTGCCGCTCAGAGTGACACCGATGGTGTGGTAGGGCACCACGCCCTGGCTGAGCCGGCCGGTGTCTCAGGGCCACGACCTCACTGCAGGCGGGAGACGACGGCGAGCAGGAGCGCGCAGGAGACGAGAACGACCACGCAGAGGAGCAGGCCGAAGAGGACCCCGAGGATCCCGGCCCGTCGGACGTCGCTCTGCCGGGCCAGCGCGCTGTCCAGTCGATCTAATCCACGCTCCAGCCGTTCGCGCACCTGCCTGTCCCTTCCTGCCGCCCTATGGCGCCGATGGAGAGCCCCTGCTCGTATGATATAGTGCCGGTGGGAGCAACAGCATCAGGGAGAACGACGTGATCGGCAAGGTCGCGGTGCTCGGCCGCCGCATCATCGAGAACGTTGACCGCGTCATCGTTGGCAAGTCCGCTGTGACCGAGTTGATCCTGGTCGCTCTCCTGTGCGAGGGCCACGTCCTGATCGAGGACGTGCCGGGCGTTGGCAAGACAACCCTGGCCCGTGCCGTGGCCCGCTCCATCGGTGGGCAGTTCCGTCGCATCCAGTTCACGCCCGACCTGCTCCCGTCCGACATCAGCGGCATCTCCTACTACAACCAGAAGCTGGGGGAGTTCCAGTTCCGCCCGGGGCCGGTCTTTGCCAACATCCTGCTCGCCGACGAAATCAACCGGGCCACACCCCGTACCCAGTCGGCCCTGCTGGAGGCAATGGAGGAGCGGACGGTGACGGTGGAGGGGGACACAATGCCCCTGCCGCGGCCCTTCCTCGTGCTGGCCACCGAGAACCCGGTCGAGCTGGAGGGAACCTTTCCGCTGCCGAAGGCGCAACTCGACCGCTTCCTCCTGCGGATCGCGATCGGCTACCCGGTGGAGGACGAGGAAGCGGAGATGCTGTTGCGCTTCCAGCGCGCAAACCCGCTCGATGCGTTGGAGCCGGTTGCATCCCCGGAGGACCTGCTGGCCGCCGCGGCAGCCTGCCGCGAGGTGCATGTCGACGACGACCTGCGCCGCTACGTCACCGACATCACCCGGGCGACCCGGGCGCATGAGGCGGTCGCGCTCGGCGTCAGCCCGCGGGGCACGCTCGCGTTGTTCCGGGCCGCGCAGGCGCTCGCCGCCCTGCGCGGGCGCGAGTACGTCCTGCCCGACGACGTCAAGGAGGTCAGCCACGCCGTCCTGGTCCACCGCCTGATCCTCAGCCCTGAGGCGCGCCTCCGCGGGCGCGATGCCCGGCAGATCGTCGACGAGGTCCTGGCCGCCGTCCGCGTGCCCGTGGAGCAGGTGTGAGCAGTCATGCGTCATGCGTCATACGTCATGCGTCACCCGTACTGCGTACTGCGTAGTGCGTATGTCTCCCCTCTTCCCTCGTGGGCTCCGTCCGAGCGGGGCCGGGGGTGAGGGGGACGGTTGACGCATGACGCATCACGTCTGAAGCATGAGATCCAACTTCTTCACCTCCATCTGGATCTACGGCGCGGGGGTGTTCCTGCTTCTGGGCATGGCGCTGCGCCAGCCCGCGCTCTCGATCCTGGCATTGCTGACGCTCCTCACGGCCGGGGGGAGCTGGCTCTGGAGCCGGCGGAGCCTCGACGGGGTCGTCTACGAGCGTACCCTTTCGGCCACCCGCGTCTTCCGCGGCGAGTCGATCGTCCTGACCGCCAGCGTCGTCAACCGCAAGTGGCTGCCGCTCCCCTGGCTGGAGGTGGAAGACCAGATCTCCGACCGGGTCAAGGTGCGAGAGCGGGAGACGCTCCCGAGCGCCCGGCCGGGGATGACGCTGCTCCGTATCACCACGTCGGTCCGTTGGTTTGAGCGGGTCACCTGGACCTTCCACCTCGACTGTCCCGAGCGCGGCGCCTACGTGATCGGCCCGCCCTCGCTCCGCTCCGGCGACCTTTTCGGCTTCTTCTCGCGCGAGGAGCGGCGGACCGACCAATGCCGCTTCATCGTCTATCCCCGCGTTGTTCCGCTGGAGGACCTCGGGCTGCCGGCGCTGCACCCCTTCGGCGAGCGGCGTGTCCCCCACCACCTGATCACCGACCCGGCACGCACCATCGGCATCCGCGACTACCGCCCGGAGGACTCCTTCCGCTTCATCCACTGGAAAGCCACCGCGCGGATGCAGGAGGTCCAGGTCAAAGTCTTCGAGCCGACCGTCTCGGTCCACCTCGGCGTCTTCCTCTGCCTGGACACCTTCGAGCGCTACTGGGAGGGGGTCGACTACCAGCGGGCCGAGAGCGCCATCGTCGCAGCCGCGTCGATCGCCGCCCACGGGCTCGAGCAGCGCTACCTGGTCGGCATGTACGCCAACGGCGTACTGGCCGGGTCGGACCAGGCGCTGCGCATCCCGGCAGGGCGCGGGCCGGATCAGTTGACGGCGATCCTGGAGGGGCTGGCGAAGCTGACTCCGCTGGCGGCGACCAACTTCCCGCGCCTGCTGCGCCAGGAGGCTCGGCGCTTCCCCTGGGGCAGCACCGTGGTCGTCGTGGCGGCGCTGATGACCACCGCGCTGGCGAATGAGCTAGCGGCGCTGCTCGCTGCCGGGCACCGGGTCGTCCTCGTCGGCATCGGGGAAGTCGAGCCGCCGCCCCTGCCCGGCCTGGTGGTCCACACCCTGCCGGAGAACCTGCTGGGCGCCACGCCCGGTCACCGCTACGTGCACACGATCGACCTGGGAGTGTCGAGGCCATGATCGCGCGTGACCCGCTGGGACTGGCCGCGATGGTGAACGACCTCCGCGTCCGGCTCGACTGGCGCGAGGAGGCTGTCGCGCTGGCGCTGATCGTGGCCGAGAGTGCCATCCTCTATCTGTACCTCGGCGTCATCCTGCCTGAGATCTCGCCGCCCTACGCCGCCTTTCCCGGCTGGCTGATCGCCGTGTTGCTGGCGGTGGCCTATTTTGTTCCCCGCCTGCTGACCGAGCTTCGCCTGTGGGGGGCGCACTTCGAGGTGATGCTGGCGCTGACGCTCATCGCGTCGCTCTTGCTGGCGCTCAAGGTGGCCGCCTTCCCGGGCATGTCCTGGCTCTCCACCGGCTGGCTGCAAGGGGCCATCGACGGGCTGATCCTGCGGCCCAATCCCTCGGTCCGGCCACCATGGGCCATCGTCGCGGTGGTGGCGTACGCCTGGTGGCGCGGGCGTTCCCGGGCCGAGCCGATGCTGGAGACCACCTACCAGATGCTCCGCTGGGGCACCGTGGCCGCAGCCGGTGGGCTGCTGCTGGTGCTGGTGGCCTCGCCGTCCGAGGCGCCGATCCGGGATGGCATGGCCGGCGCCGTGGTCATCTACTTCGTGGCCGGGCTGATGGCGGTGGGTGTGGCCCGCTTCCGGCTGGAGGGTCTCCGCAGCGGTGCCCCGCTTGGCCCGCCCTGGCTGGCGACCTTTGCCGTGCCGATCGCGGGGATCGTCATCATCGCCGTGCTGGCTGCGGGGATCTTCTCCCGCAGCTTCCTCGACACGTTGCTGACCGCGCTCGGCCCGCTCCTCTGGCTGCTCGGCGTCGTGGTCCGGGCGCTGGTGTTGCTGATCGCGCTCCTGGCCTTCCTCATCATCGCCCCGGTGCTGTGGTTGATGGAGCGCTACGGCTTCGGCGCCCTGCCGCTGCTGGAGCACCTGCCGCGTGCCGGCAACCCGCTGGATCAACTCGACCGCTTCGCGCGCCAGTCGCTCCACGTCGCCGACCCGGCACGCTACCTCATCGCCGGGATCGTCCTGACCCTGGTCGGCTCGGCCCTCATCCGCTACGCGTACCGGCGACGCCGTCGCTGGCGCGCGGGCGCACTCGAGCGGCGGGAGTCGGTCTTCGCCTGGGAGGAAGCGGTCGGCGGGCTGGCCCGCCCGCTGCTGCACGTCCTGCGCCGCGCCCGCCCGCGCGGCGATCCGCTCGCGGCCCTGCGCGGCGACCCTCGCTGGGCGCACACCGTCGCCATCCGCGAAACCTACATCCGCCTGCTGCGCCGGGGAGCGCGCGCCGGGCTACCCCGTCCCGACGGCGCGACACCGGCTGAGCACGCCCGCCGCTTGGCTGCCCGCTTCCCCACCGACGCCGACCCGATTATCACCATCACCACCCACTACGAAGCCGCCCGCTACCAGGCTACCCCCGCCACCCCCGACGCCGCTGCCGCCGTCCACGCAGCCTGGGAGGCGCTCGACCAGAGCCAGTGGGACGGCGACGCCTGAGGACATCCCTGGCCCGCTGAAGCTGACATAACCTCGCAACACGTGGTGTTCGGTTGCGACGCGCCCGTCATCCCCCGTCGCTAGCATGAGGCAAGAAATTGATCTCGCCTCGTGCGAGCCAGACCTGGGAGGTGCGCGATGGGTGCCGCTCAGCACCAACTCCCGACCACGCTGCCCCCAACCCGTCTCCGTGAACGCCCACTCGTCAGGCTCCTCGACGCCCTGTGGCGTGAGCGCTGGCTCGGTGTCTCTGTCGCGGCGGGGATGGCTGTCCTGACCGGCCTGCTCGTCGGCACCACGATGCCGCGCGCCCCGGCGACGGCTGGGCAGGCGCTGGTGCTGATGCTTACCGGCTTCGTCGCCGGCGGCATCGCCGGGCTGGCGATGCGCTCGCGCTGGGCGATGGTGCTGGCGCCGGTCGCGCACGTCGCGGCCTTCGAGGTGGCGCGGCTCGGCACCCCGGGCATCACCGTCGAGCGTATCCGCTTCGATTCGGCCTACGGCCTCCTGGCATTCATCCTCGGCCGCGGGCTCTACGGCGTCATAGGGCTGCTGCCGATGCTGCTCGGCGTGGCCTACGGGGTCGCGCTGGCGCGGCGGTGGTCTTCGCAGCGGCAGCCGCCTTCGTCGCGGTTGCGGCACTCTGCCGGACGTGCGCTCGGGGCGTTGGCGACAGCGGGGCTGATAGCGCTGGTCGTCCTGATCGCCTGGCCCGCCAGCACGCCGCCGGTGCGGGGGACCGACGGCCGGCCGATCGCGGGGAGTATCGCCACGCTGGAGCGTGTGCGGCTCGGCGAGCATGACCAGTGGATCATGATCCACGCGGCCAGTGCCGACGCGCCGGTCCTCCTCTACCTCAGTGGCGGGCCGGGGCAGAGCGACCTCATGTTCTCGCGCGTGTTCTTCGAGGATCTGGCGCGGGACTTCGTCGTGGTCGGCTGGGACCAGCGTGGGACGGGTAAATCCTACGCCGCACTCGACCCTGCCGAGACGCTCACGCTCGACCAGGCCGTGGCGGACACCGTCGAGTTGACCAACTACCTTCGAGCGCGCTTCGACGAGCAGAAGATCTACCTGCTGGGTGAGTCGTGGGGGAGCACCCTCGGCGTGCTGGCCGTCCAGTGGCATCCTGAGCTCTACCATGCCTTCATCGGCAGTGGGCAGATGGTTAGCCAGCGCGAGACGGACCGTCGGCTGTACCACGACATGCTGGCCTACGCCGAGCGGACCGGCAACGTCGAGATGGCTCGCACCATGCGCCGCTACGGCGAGCCGCCGTACGCCGACCCGCTGGTTTACGCCTATGTCATGGGCTACTACGAGCAACTCAGCCCGTACACGCCGCCAGCCGCCTATCTCGAACGCGGGTCGGCGGCCGGCCTCGTCCCCTGGGGAATGCGCGGCAGCGAGTACAGCCTGATCGAGAAGGCGAACGTGCTGCGCGGGCTGATGGACATGTTCTCGGTCATGTACCCGCAACTCCAGGAGATCGACTTCCGGCGCGACGTGACACGGCTCGACGTGCCGACCTACATGCTGATGGGCGAGCACGAACTGGCGGCACGCAGCGACCTGGCACATGAGTGGTTCGCCCACCTCGAGGCTCCCCACAAGCAGGAGTTCACCTTCCCCGACGCCGGCCACTCCGTCGTGTTTGAGGAGTTCCAGGCGTTCCACCGGATCATGACCGACATCGTCGTGCCCGAGACATACCAGGGCGGGTGAGTGACCCCCACGCGCGCACTGGCCGGGGCGGACAGGGTCCGCCCCTCTATAATGCGATCCGTGAGAGCAGTGGCCCGTGGGTGATACTGGCGTATGCGCCGATGTCATCCTGAGCGAAGCGACGAATCTCGCGTCGGAACCACTACCCACCGGGGAGATCCGTCGCTTCGCTCAGGATGACCTAGAACCATCCTAGGAGCATCACCGGGGCTGGAGATCAGTCTAAGCCGGTCAGCGGCCGTCGGCGTGCGTGCGTGGTACCGTCGTGGCACATGGCCTCTCGGGGAAGGAGCGGGCGTGGAGGACGGTCAGCGGGTGACGATACGAGAGGTGCGGTGCATCCGGTGCGGCACCGCGTATGCCGTGACGGAGTGGCCGCGGGGCTGCCCGCGCTGCTTCGAGGAGGGCCGGCCGTCGGCAGTGGCTCCGGCACTGGACCTCAGCGTGATCGACCCCGCGGCGCTCAAGGAGACCTGGACCACGGCCGGGCGCGGGATGTGGCGGTTCCATCACCTGCTCCCAGTCCCCGTGGAGGATGCCGTGTCGCTCGAGGAGGGGGGAACCCCGCTGCTGCGTCTGCGGACGCTGGAGGATGAGTTCGGCATCGGAGCGCTGTGGGTGAAGGATGAGCGCCGCAACCCGACCGGTTCGTTCAAGGACCGCTTTTTCTCCGTCTGCCTGAGCCGGGCCCGCAGTCAGGGGGCGGAGGTCGTCGCCATCGCGTCCAGCGGCAACGGTGGCGCTTCTGCCGCGGCCTATGCCACTGCCGCCGGGATCACCTGCGTCGTCATCACCACGCCGTCGATCGCACCGGCCTGGCGGGCCGCGATCGCCATGACTGGCGCCAGGCTCGTCGCGGCCCGGACCGGGGCAGAACGCTGGAAGCTCCTGCAGACCGGTGTCGAATCGCTGAACTGGTACCCCTTGACCAACTACGTCACGCCCCCTGCCGGGAGTAACTGGTATGGGATTCAGGGGTACAAGACCATCGCGTACGAGATCGCCATGTCCCTGGACTGGGACGTTCCGGACTGGGTCGTCGTGCCCACGTCGCGTGGTGATGGGCTCTTCGGGATCTGGCGGGGGTTCGTGGAGCTTGCTGAGCTGGGGTTGACACGGTCGGTGCCGCGGATGGTCGCGGCGGAGCGCTTCCCCTCTCTGACCGTCGCGCTGCAGCAGGGGCTCGACTACCCACCCACGGTCGAGAGCGAGCCGACCCAGGCCGTGTCGATCGGGAACGACACGGCGACGTACCAATCGCTGCACACGCTGCGCGCCTCGCAGGGGGTGGCCGTCGTGTGCTCGGATGCCGACATGCGCGCGGGGGTGCGCGCCCTCGGGCGCGAGGGGGTCTTTGCGGAGCTGTCTGCGGCGGCGTCAATCGCTGCGGTCAAGGGCCTCGTCGAGCGAGGCCTGGCGGACCGGAGTGCCCGCATCGTCGCCGTGGTGACGGCCAGCGGGTTGACCGATCCGGGGGCCGCGCTGGGCGATGCCGAACCGCTGGAGCCGATCCCGCCGACCGTCGATGCGCTGCGCGCGGCCGTGCTCGGCTAGCGGGAGCGGGCGAGCGCCCGCGTTGACAGCGTCCTCCAACGGCGCCTATAGTGACCCGAATCTCGGGCCGGCCCATCCCGGCGGCGCTGGCGTGTGCGCTGCTGGAGCGCTCCCCACGATGGTGTGGAGATTGCCAGGGACGGCATCGCGCCGCTCGCCGTGCCTGCCGCCCGGCCGGGATGATCCGCTCCGGTGCCAGGCCCGACCGCGCAAGCGGAGTCGCCGCGCGCCCTTCGCCACGGGCGACACCAGTGACTGGGAGGTAGTCGTATGGCGCAGCACGTGCCCCGAACGGAGGAAGACGGCATTATTCAGCCAGAGGAACTGGCTGTGCTGGAGTCGATCCAGCGGCGGGTCCTCTGGCTCTCGACCGCGATCATCGACCACGCGAACCACGTCCGCCCCAACCCCGACCGCACCAAAGTAGGCGGGCACCAGGCATCCTCGGCCTCCGTTGTTACCATCCTCACCGCGCTCTATTTCCACTACCTGGAGGCGGGCGACCGCGTCTCGATCAAGCCGCACGCTTCTCCGGCCTACCACGCGGTGCAGTACCTCCTCGGCAACCTCGACCGCAAGTACCTGACGACCCTGCGCGCCTTTGGCGGGCTTCAGGCCTACCCCAGCCGGACCAAGGACCCGGACCCGGTCGACTTCTCCACCGGCTCGGTCGGCCTCGGTGCGGTGGCCCCGGCCTTCGCCGCCCTTGCTCACCGGTACTGCGCCACCCACTTCGGGGAGGTGACCTCCAACCGCTTCGTGGCGCTTATCGGCGATGCCGAGCTGGACGAGGGCAACGTCTGGGAGGGGGTGACCGAGGAGGCGCTGGCCGGGCTGGGCAATGTCCTCTGGATCGTCGACCTCAACCGCCAGAGCTTGGACCGCATCGTCCCGGGCGTGCGCGCCGCCCGGCTCAAGGCGCTGTTCGACGCCGCCGGCTGGCATGTTGTCGAGGCCAAGTACGGCCGCCGCTTGCAGGAGATCTTCGCCCGGCCCAACGGCCACGTCTTGCGCCAGCGCATCGACGACATGAGCAATGCCGAGTACCAGGCGCTCATCCGGCTCGACGGCGCCGAGCTCCGCCGGCGGCTGATCGACGGCACCACGGTCAACCGCCAGGCGCTGGCGGAGTTGATCGCTCCGATTGACGATGCTGACCTCCCCGCGGTCATCGCCGACCTCGGCGGGCACGATTTCACCGAGCTGCTGCGCTGCTTCCATGAGGTGGAGCAGGTTCGCGACCGACCCAGCGTCATCTTCGCCTACACCATCAAGGGCTGGGGCCTGCCGATCGCGGGCGACCCGATGAACCACTCGGCGCTCTTGACGCCGGAGCAGATGGAGGAGCTGCGGGTCGCGCTCGGCGTGCCGGAGGACGACCCCTGGGCCGCCTTCCCGCCGGGCTCGCCGGAGGCACGGCTGTGCCAGGCCGCGGCCGAGCGGCTGCGCCGGCCGGACACGACGCGCCCACCTGCCGTCTCGATCGAGATGGTCCCCGCCGCGATCGGTGTGCGCCACCCGACGCAGACCTCGACCCAGGAGGCGCTCGGGCGGATCCTGCCACGGTTGGCCGATATCGAGGGCGTCGGGGAGCGGATCGTCACCGTCGCTCCCGACGTGGCCACCTCGACCCACCTGGGCGGCTGGATCAACCGCGTCGGCATCTTCTCCCCGGTCGAGCAGCCCGACTACGAAGCCGACCGCCCGCGCATCCTGCGCTGGCGGGAGACCCCGGCCGGCCGGCACATCGAGCTGGGCATCTCCGAGATGAACATGTTCATGGCGATCGGCCAGCTTGGCCTGAGCCATGAAATGGTGGGTCAGCACCTGCTCCCCCTCGGCACGGTCTACGACCCCTTCGTCTGCCGCGGGCTCGACTCGCTGATCTATAGCCTCTACATGGAGTCCAAGATGGTCTTCGCCGGGACCCCCTCCGGCGTGAGCCTGAGCCCGGAGGGCGGTGCCCACCAGTCGAGCGTCACCGCCTCGCTCGGCATCGAGTTGCCTGGCTTGATCTACTACGAGCCCTGCTTCGCGGTCGAGACCGAGTGGACCCTGCTGGAAGCCTTCCGCCAGTGCTGCGACCGGGAGCGAGGCCGTTCGACCTACCTGCGGCTCTCGACCAAGCCGATCGACCAGGGGCTGCTCGACCCGGCCCTGGCGCGGCTGGGCGAGGAGGAACTGCGCCGCCAGGTGCTGGCGGGCGGCTACCGCCTGGTAGACCGGCGCGAGACGGCGCCGCACCTCCCGGTCGAGAACGTCGTTCACATTGTCACCGCCGGAACGATGGTCCCGGAGGCGCTGGAGGCGGCGGCGCGGCTGGCAGAGGAGGAGGTAGCGGCCAACGTCATCAACCTCACCGGTCCCAGCCTCGTCTACGAGGCGGCCAAGCGGCTGCGCCAGCAGGCGATGCGCGACGCCAGCCAGGAGCCGGACGAGGGGCCGTTCGCCTGGCTCTTCCCATCGGAAGAGCGCAGCGCGCCGATCGTCACTGTGCACGACGCTGCCTCGCACGCGCTGGCATTCCTTGGCGGTGTCTTCGGCGTGCCGGTGGTGCCGCTGGGGGTCGACGAATTCGGCCAGTCCGGCACCCGGGCGGATCTCTACCGCGCCACCGGGATCGACCCCGACAGCATCGTCGCCGCCGGCCTCCACGCCCTCGAATTGCGCGGCTAGCGGACGTGTTACCGATCACACACCCCGCCGCTCGACGTGAGCGGCGGGGCTGGTCGCGGGGTAGAGCGTATTCGGAAGGGGTGGGGAGACGGTTCTCGCGCGGTGGCCTGTGCCCGGGGCTCAAGTCCCGGGCTGACAAGGACAAGCCGGCTAAAGCCGGCTTTGGAGTGCGGCGGCTTTGCCGCCGCTTTGGTATGGCGTGGCTGATGCCGCGCCATGGTAGGTACCGTACCGTCGTCGGGACGCGGGTCGGGTGGTGTGAGGAGCCCCGGGCACATGCCGGATGGCTAGAACCTAATGTCGGGACCTGAGCCCGATTCCTCCGGCCGGCTTCAGCCGGCTTTTCGTTGTCAGCCCGGCGGTTTCAGCCCCAGGCACATGCTGACCGCGTAGGCCCTATTCATAGGTCGTGGGCGCTGGATCCCACCCCAACCGGGGCTCGCGTGCAAAGACCACCTACTCCGCCTCCTCCGCCAGCGCGCGGGCGAAGGCGTCCCAGAATGGGTCGACGCGCGGGTGCTCCAGCGGCTCCTCCCGCCCGTCACGGACCAGGCGGATCCCCTCCTCGGGCGGCGTGATCTCGCCCACCTGTGTGGCAGCGATGCCCGCATCTTCCAGGCGCGTCAGCACTGCCCCAGCCTTCTCCGGCCGGCAGGTGATGATCAAGGTGCCCTCGCTGATAGCGGCGTAGGGGTTCATGCCGAACAGGTCGCAGACGGCCTGTGCGGCGGGACTCACCACGATGGCGTTCTGCTCGACCACCATCCCGACGCCCGAGGCGACGGCGATCTCGTACAGGCCGCCCCAGACGCCTCCCTCGGTCGCATCGTGCATTGCCGTCACGCCCGCGTCGCGCACGCCGACCTCGACCGCGGTCATGGCGTCCTTCACCACCGACATCTGGTAGAAGGTCTCTTCGGCCTGGCGTGCGATCTCCTGTCCGTAGGCGGCGGCGATGCGGTCGGGGAAGGTGACGCCGAACAGCCCGGTGGCTTCGATAGCGGCGCCCTTGGTGACGATCACCGCGTCGCCGACGCGCGCCATCGTCGGGGTGACGTAGCGGTCGCGCTCGCCGACGGCCATGACCATCGCGCCGCCGACCATGGGGTAGTCGGTCCCGTCGTAGCGCGCGGTGTGGCCGGTCACGATCGCCATGCCGATCTCTTTGCAGGTGGCGTCGACGGCGTGCCACAGGGCTTCCAGCCCCTCGCTGGTGATGTTCCGAGGGAGGTTAAGGTCCACCACGAAGTAGGTGGGTGGCAGGCCCGAGGTGGCCGCGTCGGAGGCCAGGATATGCACCGCGAACCAGGCGGCGCGCTCCCAGCCATACTGCGGCACGATGAAAAAGGGATCGGTGGTGACCGCCATGACGCGGCCGCCGCCGATGTCGATGATGCCCACATCCACGCCGTGCTGCGGGCCGACGAGCACCTCCGGCCGATGCCGCCCCAGCCGCGGCTTGATTACCTGCTCGAAGACCTCGGGTGAGATCTTGCCGACCTCAGGGAGCTGATACCCGGGCGCCTGCTCTGCCATGCCGTCCTCCCTCCACGCCGTCGCGATGCTCCATCTCGCCACCCGGTTCGCGATCTCCGTACCACCCCGGCCGGTGATCGGTGTAGTGCCGGGCGACGCGGAATGCAACGTCCGGGCGCCTGGTCAGTTGTGTGATCCCAGGTTAGCGGCGGCCGTCGGGGTTGGTCGAGGCTTCGTGGGCGCGGATGACGTAGCAGCACATGTGGTCGCCGGCGACGATGTGGGTGGCGCGCTCAACATCGGCGTTGAGGAGTTCGCGGTAGATCTCCGCCTCGTAGCGGCAGGCGCAGGGGAAGCAGGCGGCGACCCGGCTGATGGTGCAGTTGTACTGCTTGAGGAGGAACGTATCCTCGTCCACCTGCTCGAAACTCGCCAGGTAGCCGAGGTCGTCCATCCCCGCGGCGAGCGCGGCGACCCGCTCGGCGAGGGTGGTGGCCGGCTGGAGCCGCTGGGCCAGGTAGTCGCGGGTGCGCTCGGCGCGGCGCGAGAGGAGGAGGTCGACCTTCTGCTCGCCGTCGATCTGCACCAGATCGGCCAGCAGGTCGGTGATCACCAGGTCGTACTGCTTGGGGAAGAAGTCGTCCGCCAGGGAGGAGAGGCGGTAGACGTGGGCCGGGCGACCGACTGGGCGCCGCACCGCGGTCGACTCGACCAGGCCGTCCCGCTCCAGCGCGGTCAGGTGCTTGCGCACCGCCATCGCGGTGATACCGAGCAACGCGGCGAGCTGGTCCGCGGTGAGCCCGTCACTCTTCTTCAGCGTGGTGAGGATTTTCCGGCGGGTGGCACCGCGCGGCGCCTGGGTGCCGAGTGGGGGCTCGGGCGTACCCGCGTGACGGCTGCTGTGTCGTTGTGTCCGGCTCGGCCGATCCGTCGCCATGGCGCCTCCGGTCCCTATCATAACATAAGCGCCAGTGCCCGAGAGGCAACCGCGGGAGGCTGCCGCACCTCGCCGAATCAGGAGCGCCGGGATCGTGCCGGCTTGCGGCCTCTCCTTGCACGTGACGACGTGAGCCAGCAGGATGCCCGGGCTCCTTGGGCTTTGGGGACGTAGAGTCCCCGTCGGACATTCGCACCCCCGGGAGAGAGCCGGATGCCCAGGGTGAATCCGAACGAAAGTCCTACCCGGTGGGGTGTAGGCTGATTGCTATACTCGCGGCAGCGTGCGGAGTTGACCACGGCGGCCAGCGGCACCGTGGGGCTATCGCCGCCCCGGCAAGCTCGCCGGGGCGAGCCGGTCGAGGAGCCGTGAGCCGATGTCGGGTAGCAGTCAGCCACCGCGAACCATACCCGGTCGGCGCAGCCGGCTTATGGCGACCCTGGCCTACATCGGGCCGCTGTCGCTCGTCATCGCGGGGCTGCTCCCCCGCAGCCGCTTCGTCCTGCGCCATGCGCTGATCGCGATGACGCTCCACCTGGTGCGCTTCGCCTTGTCAGGGATGGTCCTGACGCTGTGGCTCTTCCCAGGGGACGGGGTGGAGACCGGGCGCGTGGCGCGGCTCGCCGCCGACCTGGGCGCGCTGCTGCTGGCCGGGGTGCCCTGGCCCGGTGGGCTGACGCGCGAAGCGGCGCTCCTCCTCTCGTTCCCGCTTGGTATGACCTGGATCGCGAGCCTCGCCGGGGCTGCCGCCGCCGCGACCGGCCACACTCTCGACTACCACGCGCTGCTCCATGCCGACTGGCCCGATGCCCCGCCGGAGCCGGCGGTAGAGTCATCCACCCCCATCGACGAGCGGGCATACGCGCGCGAGCTGCGTGAGCGCCAGCTCGCGCGGATCTGGAGCGCCTCGCGTGTGGCGCAGGCCGAGCGACGGCGGCGCGAGCGGATGGAGCAGATCAAGCGGGCGATGGAGGTGGTGCTGGTCCGCCTGGACTACCTCAATCACCTGCTGTCGTTCGGCGAGTTGAGCCTGAGTCGCTTCACCGCGATGCACACCGAGTTGATCGGCTACCTGGATGCCCTCCGCCGCGAGCTGGTCGACCTGCAGGCGCGCCGCACCGACGTGCTGTCGGCGGAGAAGCGGCCGGTGGCGCCGCTGGCGCTGACCGAGATACCGCAGGTGCAGGTGCTGACGCTGGCTGTGCTGGACCCGAGCGGCGTGCCGATCTTCACCAGCGGGCACTTCCCGCTCGATGAGTCGCTTATCACCGGGATGGTCTCGGCGCTCGACAGTCTGTCGGAGGAGATGTTCGGCTCGCGAGTACACAAGACCCAGTTGGCCGAGGGGCAGGTCGTGCACTTCGCTCGCGGCCAGTACACGGTGGCCTTCGTGATCTTCGAGGACGAGCCGGCACCGGTACAAATCGGGCACCTGCGGGAGTTCCTGGACGACTTCGAGCGCGCGAATGCCGCGGTGCTGGCCTCGCCCCCGGTCGACACCGACCGGCTGGTCCCGGTGCCGGTGCCGTTCGCGTTCCTGCGGCGGCTGCCGGACGACGTCCCGGCAGCCGCCGCGGTCAATCCCCGCTAGCGCACGTTGACCGTCTGGACGTGGTCGTTGACCTTCACCGTCCACTCGCCCGGTTCAACGCTGCCCAGGGCAATGTTCTTCTGGTAACCCAGGAGGATCTGGGTGCAGATCGCATCCCGCTCCCGCTCGCTGAGGATGGTCACGGTGATCGTGTTCCCCTCGCGGGTGATCTCCGGCTCCCGGGCCACGGTGCAGCCGTCGCCCACCCAGCCGGTGACCTCCGCGAAGAGTTGCGGCGGGTAGCTCTCGGCGATGCGCACGTCGACACTCTCGATCTGGATCGGCTTGATCTCCAGATTCCCGCTCGGCTCACCGGTCCCACCGCCGCCAGTGCCGCCGCCTGCGACGCCCCCGTCGTTGCCTGACCAGAGGACGGCCGCCGCGACCGCGATGGCGGCGATGGCGACCGCCGACACAATGAGGATCAGAACGCGCCGGCCCGGCTGCCGCGCTGCCTGTTGAGTCGTATCCACCTGCATCGTTATCGCTCACTTTCGCCTTCAGTCTCGTGGAGCGCCCACCTGCTCCCTTGCACTCTGAAGACGCCGCTGTGATGCGAAAAGTTCCGCAGTGAGCCGGGGTATGGCGCTACTGGCCGGCGTCCGTGCTGCCGTCGGCGTGGGCGGCGGACTTGGCTGGCTCGCGGAGGCGGGCCAGCGTCGCAAACGCGGCCCGGCGCACGGCCGATTCCACCCGCTGCACCGTTTCCTGGTCTGGCGCAGTCCAGTAGCGCAGGTGCAGGTCGTAGCCCTCCGAGGCGAGCCCGAGCAGCAGCGTCTCCGGCGGTGGCTCCTGGCGCACTCCGGGCACCCCGCGGGCTGTCTCCTCGAGCGCTGCCCGCGCCTTCTCGGGGTCGACCTCGGGCGGTAGCGACAGCACGATCTCGGTGCGCCGCGCCCCGAGGTAGGTGTAGTTGCGCACCGCCTGGGTCAGGATTTGCGCGTTCGGCACCAGCACCAGCACGCCGTCAGGGGTGCGCAGCGACGTCGTGCGGAAGGTGATCTCCTCGACGATGCCCTCGCTCGCCCCGACCTGGATGTGATCCAGGACGCGGAAGGGGCGGCGCCAGAGGATCAGGATCCCGGAGATGAAGTTCTCGAGCAGGTCCTTGAGCGCGAAGCCAACGATCAAACCGGCGACACCGAAGCTCGCGATGATCGTCCGGGCGTCGATCCCGAGCACCCCCAGCCCGACGGCGACCCCAAACACGACGATGGCGGCCGTGAGCAACTGGTCGAACAGCCCGCGCAGCATCGGATCGAGCCGTGAGACGCGGCTGACGCCCGCGAGCAGCCGGCGGGCCAGGCGCGCGATCAAGACGAAGACGGCGACGACGAGGATGGCGACGAGGAGCGCCGGCAGGGTGCCGATGAGTCTAGCCAGGCTGTCGCCGATTTGCTGGTCGACCGATTGCAGTTCCTCGCGGATAGCCTCCCACACGATGCGGCCTCCATCGGTACTGGTGCTGACGCGCGTGAACAAGAAATAGTTTATCGCAGGTGCCCTGTGTGGGACCGAGAACCAGCGTCGAAGCCGGGAACCTGCTAAGATGCACCTGCGCCGGCCGCGTACGTCCGTAGGGACGGCGCCTGGGCGATGCGGTAGCCGCGTGCGACCGATTCGGGAGACGAGGAAGACGTGCCTCCATCCGTGCTGCTCTCACTCCTGCTGGCGAGCATCTATGGTCTGCTCTTCCACAGTCTGCTCGGTCGGCGCCTTTGGCAATTGCCATGCTATTGGTTTTCAGCGGTCACCGGGTTCTTCGCGGGCGAGGCCGTGGCGGTGCTGACGGGCACGGACCTGGTGCGTGTCGGGAACGTGCCGCTTGTGGCCGCGACGCTGGGCGCGCTCGTGGGTCTCGGCATATGCTGGTTCTTTACGTCGCCGCCGCCGGAGGCGCGGGCGACACGGCGGAGATCGCGACGCTAGAGCGCTCCGCCGCAGGGTGACCGGTGGCCGTGATGGTTGTGTCGGGAGATCGCGAGAGGGTAGACGCGATGCGCAGAGGTTGGGTTTGGGTCACGGTCGGCGTGCTCCTGGTCATCTTCATCGGCCTGTTCGTCCTGCTCTACCTGCTGGGCGGGGCCGACCAGTCGCCACTCGAGCGCACGCGGGACATCTCCATTATCTTCCTATCGCTCTCCGGTGTGCTGGTGGTGCTGCTGCTCGGCGCGCTGGTCGGGGTCATGGTCTGGCTGGCGCTGCTGCTCAAGGACAAGGTCATCCCGCTGCTGGAGCAGTTGACCGAGGCCGCGGCGCGGGTGCGCGGCACGACCGAGTTCGTCAGCGAGGAGGTGGTCAGCCCGATCATCTCCGCCTACGGCACCGTCGCCGGGCTGCGCGCCATGATCCGCACCGTCACGGGCCGGGACCGCAGACGATAGTCGCGCCGCGCGACGGCTCTGCGCGTGTGGTGTGGGCCTGGGCGAATAGAGCCTGACGAATCAGTCGGGTATACGTGGCCGGCACGGGCCCGGGGGGTTACCCCGGGCTGACAACGAAAGCCGGCTACAGCCGGCTCGGACACAGCGGGGCTCACCGTCGGGCGTTGCGAGTCCAACGGCCGGTCGGCAACCGGGGGGTTGCGTCTGGCTGAATCGTTGAATACAGGAAGGCCCACTAGAGGGGTTGGCGGTGCGGTGCCCGGCAGGATGGCGAACGGGATACGCCTGGCTGTCGCCATTACAGCCCCTTCAGTGGGCTTTCCTTATTCAGTCCGGCGGCTTTCTTTAGCCCCGGGCACTCGCGGACGGGCGGACACCGTATCACCGGGATCTCAGCCGTCTTGCCCCAGCCCGCTAAAGCGGGCTTCGTCTTGTCAGCCCGGGGGTAAACCCCCTGGGCACGCGCCACGGCTCGTGGCTCCCCACACGACCCGTGCCGGGCACGAACGACGGCGCGCGGTCCCTCGCACCACCGATCCCGGATACGGTCGGCAGCCGTACCGGCCGGCTGCAGCCGACCTTGCTCATCAGCCCGGCGCTTCAACCCCGGTCGTAGTCTGTCCTCGGGGTGGCTGGTGGCCACAGTCACGGTTCCAACGTGTGGGGTCGGGCGAGGACGCCGCGCTTCTTCGAGCGCCGGCAGGGACATAGGCTCCGGGCGGATGGCTCCGCGCGGTAGCCGCATGCCGCGCCCTGCCGGGCGGGTTGCCCTAAATCTCCCCGTCGTGGCCGATGGTCTGAAGTTCGTCGATGATGGCGCGCAGCTCGTTGGCCCGAGCGTGCATGCGGACGATCGGCTCGCCGTTGTGGTCGAGGAAGAGGATGTCGACGTGATCGTCGGCGTCGACCAGCTCTGAGCCGCCGTAGTCCAGCTCCACGGTGAGGACCGGGGTGATGCGCTCGCCCGGCGGCTGGTACTCCCCGGGAGGCGTGTTGGCGGTGGCGTAGCCCCAGTGGTCGACGAGGTCGACTAGCGCGCCGCGATCGTTGGGGTCGGTACCCAGGTAGAGCGACAGGTCGATCCGCCCGTCGCTCAGGTGCAGGTAGTAGCCCTCCTCGGCATGCTCGATGGCGATGTCCTGCGGGAACCAGAGGTCGTAGATCACCAGCGGCCGGTTGACCTCTTCCTCGTCATCGTCTGC
This sequence comes from Sphaerobacter thermophilus DSM 20745, assembly GCF_000024985.1. NCBI lineage: Bacteria > Pseudomonadati > Thermomicrobiota > Thermomicrobia > Sphaerobacterales > Sphaerobacteraceae > Sphaerobacter > Sphaerobacter thermophilus. Next base: position 2,356,960 of record NC_013523.1, on the reverse strand, counting down.
CGGCGGCTCGACTTCGACATCGACCGCGCCCTGCTGCTGCAAGAGGGAGTAGTGGGCGAGCCCGTACGCGTAGAGCATCTCCGCTACCCGTGTGCGCAGCGCCCCGTTGAACGTCCCCGGAAATTCATCCTCAACGAGGCGTTCCAGGGTGCGGATCATCCGGGAATACTCCTCCATCGCGCGGAGCTCCCGGTTGATAAAGCTCCGCGCGCCCTGGAAGGCAGCTCGGATATCCTCGTAGATCTCGTCGCCCGCCTGCTCGGCGAGGAACCTCCGGATTTCCTCGAAGAGTTCCTCGTCGTCGTCCGATTGTTCCCGGAATCCCGGCTCCTCAGACACGGCTGGCTCCCCGCGATTTCAGTCTCGCACCGTCGCCGTCGTCGCCGACGGACCCTTATACAGCGAGAACAATACCAGAGCATTCCGGGGTGGGCTAGATCCTGTCCGGGGGAGCGCCCCGTCCCACGCCGACATACATCACCTCCCTACTGCTGCCATCTGCCTGTGCCGTTCCGGAGGCAACCCGCGGCAGCGCCCCGCGGCGCACGGGTTTCCGGCGTCGAGAGGACAGGGCTTGTCCGCAATTGGATAGTCTGTAACGAACTGTATGACACTGTGTTCATGATATCGCCATGCGTGATGATGTGAGGGTATGATCGTTTCCAATCCATATACGTCATGCTTGACATGCTCAACGGACGCCGACAGAATGAGAAGCGATGTACGTACGCCATCGGGCGCGCGGGCTGAGTGCGCTGGGTGCCCTGTACGCCAGTCGTGCGGCGACCGCCACGATGCCGCGCGGGTTGAGCGCGATCCAGCGATGTCCTGCGGAAAGGCGCTTTCGTGCCGGTCCGCCCGGAGAAGGAGAGGATATCGTGAGACGCACAGGACGTGACGCCAGTCCCTCCCGCCACCACACCTACCGTCTGGCGCGACTGCTCGCGGCGCTCCTGCTGCTGGTCCTGGCGGCACCGCCCGCGGTGGTGAGTGCTGATGACCCGGAACCACCATATTCACTCACCTTGACCGCCAGCGCAGAGCGGCTCGAGGTCGACCAACAAGTCACGCTCACCGCGAAACTGACGAAGGGTGGTGTCGCCGAGAAGGACGCCGAAATCGCATTCAGCATCACTGGCACCGTGAACAGGACCGGAAAACTCACCACCGACGAAGACGGCGAGGTCACATTCACGCACACGAGCAATCAGGTTGGTGAGGACGATATCGAGGCGACGTTCTCGCTCAATGGTCAGGAGCTCGCATCGGACGAGGTGACTGTCACCTGGTTCCGTGTGACGCAGGTGACCCTCACGCCGTCAGAGTCGTTCGGCATCGGCGGCAAGTCGGTCACGCTCACCGCGACGGTGCGTGCCAACGACGGTGGATCGACTGACGGTGCGACGCTCAACTTCGAGGTGATTGAGGGCCCGAACGAGGGTAAGGGCGGGACCGTAACCGTTGAAGACGGCACCGCGACCATCACGTACGAGGGCACGGGAACGTTGCCGGCGAACAACGACACCGACACGGTCGAGGTGACAAGCCCCAGCAACGACGACGTGGAAGTGACGGCCACGGTGCGCTGGGTGCGCGGCCCGGTACACATCACCCTGTCGCCCAACAGCGCCACCGGCACGCTGGGCCTGCCGCACGAGGTGACGGCCAGGGTCACTGATACCGCCAACGTCGCTGTGGCCGGGGCGACGGTGCGCTTCACCGTTACCGGCCAGAACCCGGACACAAGGGACGTCAAGACCAACGCCAACGGTGTGGCGACTCTCAGCTACACCAGTAGCCGTACTGGTCGCGACACGATCACTGCGTACGTCGACCTCAACATGAACGGCTCTCTCAACAGTCCCGATGAGCCGGAAGCACAGGCCACCGTGGACTAGGCCGGGCGCGGGGGCCTGACGCTCTCGCCCACAGCGAACACGCTGACGACCGGCCTCTCGCAGACGCTGACGGCGACGCTGACCGACGCCGAGGGCGACCCGATCGTCGGGATCATGGTCTACTTCGACATCACCGGTGCTAACACGGTCTCGCGTGGCAGCTCGACCAACGAGTCGGGCGTGGCGTCGATCTCCTACACCGGGCGGAACGCCGGCAGCGATACCGTCAGTGCCTACGCTGACCTCAACGGGAACAACCGCCGGGACAGCAACGAGCCGACCGCGACCGCGACGATCACCTGGGTGCGCAATGCCACCCTGAGCCTGGCTGTCTCCGCCGATGCGCCTGACGCAGGCAGCGCGGTGGAGGTCATCGCGACCCTGGCGGATCCCGACGGCGGCGTGTCCGGGGTTCCGATCCGCTTCTCGGTCACCGGCAGCAACAGCACCAGCGGCGTGCGGACGAGCGACGCCACAGGCAAGGCCGTATTCACCTATACCGGCAGCAACGTGGGTACTGACACGGTGACCGCCTACGCCGACTTCAACAGCAACGGTGTGCGCGACACCGGTGAGCCTTCAGCCAGCGTGACCATCAACTGGAGACGGCCCTTCGGGCCGGCCGACCCGTCGCCCGCTCGGCCCGGCTGCGTCTACTTCCTGGCTACGCAGCACAACCTCTGCGCCGGGTTCCGGAGCTACTGGGAGCAGTTCGGTGGGCTCGCGGTCTACGGCATGCCGATCACCGAAGAGTTCGTCGAGAATGGTGTGACGGTGCAGTACTTCGAGCGCGCCCGCTTCGAGTGGCATCCCGGCGTCTGGCCGGAGCGTTACGACGTCCTGCTCGGCCTGCTCGGCAACGAGGTGACCGAGGGACGCCGCGGCGAGCTGCCGTTCCAGGCCGTTCAGGCGAACCCCGCCTGCCGCTACTTCCCGGAGACGGGCCATAACCTCTGCGGCGGGTTCCGGACCTACTGGGAGACCTTCGGCGGCCTAGCCGTCTACGGCCTGCCCATCAGCGAGGAGTTCCGGGAGGTCAACCCGGATACCGGCGTGGAGTACACCGTGCAGTACTTCGAGCGGCAGCGCTTCGAGTGGCACCCGGGTGAGTGGCCCGAGCGCTACGACGTCCTGCTCGGTCGCATCGGCGTCCAGGTGCTCGACGCCCGCTATCCCAACCGTTAGCCTCTCGACGCGAACCAGCCACCCAGGCGCCGCCGGGGATCTTCCCCGGCGGCGCTCACGTTCCCAGCGGTACCGTGCCGCCGGCGCCGGGCGAGGCGCTCGCGCCCTATCCCGCGCGGAGCCGGTCGCAGCGGGTGCCGCGGCCCGAGGTTCCATTCGGATTGAGGGAGCCGTCCTTCTGCTGCCCAGCGCGTGCACACCGTCGGCGCGTGGCACCAGCGCACCAAGACGGGGCTGGCTGGCTATCGTCGGCGCGATCGTAGCTGTCTATGCGGGCGTGAGCTATTTGGCGCCGCTGGCTCCGGCGCGCGTGGACATGTACGTCATCCGGCCAATGCTCTGGCTGCTGCTGGGATTGCTGGCGCTCCGGTTGGCCTGGCACGATCCGCGGGCGTCGCTGCGCGCGTCTGGCTTCCTCCTCCCCGCGCTCGCCATCGGCGCAATTCAGGTTGGAATCTCCGCCATCGCCGCTTTCCTCCTCGGTTGGGGCCGTTCGCCATACGGGCACGCGCCACTGGCGATCATTCTGAACCTTTGGTACGCAGGCGCACTCCTTGTCGGGCGCGAACTGGCCCGCTGGTATCTCGTATCGGCGATGAAGCAGCGCAGTGAAGCGCTCGCGGTCGCCGCCACCACGGTGCTGCTCTGGCTGGTGACGCTGTCGCCGCATGCAGTGACACAACTCACGGATCCCGACCGCGCCTTCGACTACCTGGGCCGTGTCGCGCTACCGGCCATGGCGGCCAGCCTGCTGGCGACCTACCTGGCACTCCTAGGCGGCCCGCTCGATTCTATTGGCTACCTGGGCGTGCTGACTGCCTTCGAGTGGCTGTCGCCGCTTCTGCCCGACCTCCCCTGGCCCGTCGCCGCGATGATCGGCGTCATGGTCCCACTGCTCGGTCTGCTCCTGATCCAGCCGGAGGAGGCGGCCGAAGCCGAGGAGGGCGGTATCAGCCTCCACTGGATGGTCGCGGCGGTACTGCTAGTGGTGATCGTCTGGTTCAACACCGGCGTCTTCGGTGTGCGGCCGGTTCTGGTGCAGGGGATCAGCATGGAGCCGGGATTCCACACCGGCGACGTGGTCATCGTGCGCCCGGTGGACCCGGAGGATCTGAAGGTCGGGGACATCATCCAGTTCCGGGACGGCAACCACGACGTGCTGCACCGGATCATTGAGATCCGCCAGGAGGAGGGCGGGCTCGTCTTCATCACGCAGGGCGACAACAACGATGCGCCCGACCCCCGGGTGCCGGCCGAGCACGTCCGGGGACGGCTCGCGTTGCACATCCCCAAGGCCGGGCTGCCGGGGATCTATTTCAAGCGTCTCGTGACGGCGGTGGTGCGATGAGTGAGCATCCGTTTTGTCGGTTGACACCTCCCACGTCCGGCGCGCCCGAGCCGACGGCGCACCCGGGGAAGGCCCGCCTGCGTAGCCGGATCAAGCGCCTGCGCGCTACTGCCCTTAGCGCCCTCTCGGCGCTCTGCCTGCTCTCGATGCTCACCCTGCCGATCGCCTACGGCGGCTGGTCCCAGGATCTCACCATCCGCGCGACGGTCCAGATGGGCACGTGGTGTCCGGCCGACCCGATCCCGGCGGACGTGTGGATCACGCCCCGGTCATTCAATCCGACGGGCAACGGGCCTGACCTCAAGGTTGAGATCACGCTCGCGAGCGACGTGTCGCACGCCTACTCAGCCCATCAGATCGCTGTCGCCAGTATCACTCTGCGGACCAGTGAGAACAGCATCGGGCCGAACATTGCAACGGCGCCAAAGTACAAGGGCAATGGGCGGCTGGAAGTAACGATCCCCCATCATCTGGCCGAGGATCTCGTGGAAGGCCAGCTGGCCGGCGACGTGACGATCACCGTCGAAGGCGTCGTAGGCGGCGACCGCTGCACCTTCGCCGGAAGCGACACGATCACCTACATCGTTCCCCCAGGCGGGCCGAAGTCCAAGGCTGCCCAGGACCCAGGGGGAGCGATTACCGGCGACCAGGGCATTGCCGACGACGCGACGGACAGCGAGGACGGAACGCCGACGCCCATGCCCGAACCGGGCGACGACGAGGGCACCGATACGTCGGACACGCCGTCGACCAAGCCGGATGGGACGGACGACACCCCGACGCCCGCGCCAACCACGCGCGATGGAGGCGAAGAGCCAGCGCCGCCAACCGAGCCTGAACCGGCGAGTGACCTCGATCCCAAGCCACAGGTGATGCCGACTCCGAAGCCCACCCCGGTGTCGTCCGCTGCGCCGCGGCCCGGCAATCGGGAGCCGTCCCCGGCACCAACTCCGGTACCTACGCCGAAACCGCGCGCGACGCCGGCGCCGGTGCCGACCGTGCCGCCGCCATCCTTCAGCATCGACCCGCCCGCGCCACGGTCGCAGCCGCCGCGTGCGCCGCATCAACCGCGTGAGACGCGCGAGGCGTGGCCGCTGACGATCGAGCGCATCACCTGGGCCTGCGACGGCGAAGATCGTGTCTGCGGCGAGGTTGTCGTCGATCGGTTCCCGTGGTTGCAGGCGGGCTCGGAGATCGTACTGGCGCTGGAGTACCAGGACCCGGCTACCGGCGCCTGGCAGCCGACCGGTGACACCGTCACGATCACGCTCGACCGCTGGCAGACGCGCTACGACTTCTGCCTGACCATCCCCGAGAAATACCGCGACGCGACTGTGACCGGCGCGCTGCGGCTCACACTCGCGTCGGAAACCACAACCGCGCTTACCGATCAGCCGGTCGCGTCCGACCCGCTGCTATGCTCCCCACCCGAGCCAGCGGAGGACCCGCCGCCATCGGACGCGACCGACCTCCCGGAGGACGATCCCGCGCGCGATCCGCCAGAGCCCGCTGCCCCGGCCGAGGAGCCGCCGCCTCCACCCCCGCCGCCAGCACCACCGCCGGCACCCGTCGAAGCTGCCACCGGCACCGACCCGGATTCCGACACGGACCCCGATCCAGTCCCGGACACCCCGGAGCCCGACCCCGACCCGGCTCCCGAGCCAACCCCGACGCCCGACGACCCAACACAGGACGAGGCGTAGTACCCATTGCGGGTAATGCCGCGCGTTGGTGTTGCGGACGAGTCCTCGAACTCTTGTTGCGGGGCGAGGTCTCGTGCTTTTCTCGTGGGCGGTGCCTCGTATTCATGTCATCCGGAGCGGAGCCGTCCGCCGCATGGCGGCGGAAGCGAAGGATCTCTGCGCTGGGAGTGAAGCCGAGGAGAGATCCTTCGACTCGAACGGAGCCGCCGGGGACGGCTGGCCGCCGCCCCCGGCTCCGCTCGGGATGACATCTGCGCACGCGGTGCCGGGTGTTGATATCGGCTCACGTTCCCAATCAACGCCGCTAGCCGTGTCGGCGTCGGAAGGGGGAGGCGGGCAAGGGCCGTGCCGGCGGCTGGGTCAGTTGTCCTTGGCGCCCTGGGCGATCCAGAGGCGGATGGTTTCGATCTGCTCGGGGCGGAGCTTGCGGCCGCCGATGGGCATGGCGGGTTGCTTCTGGCCGGTGATGCGCAGGTACAGCTCGCTCGCGTCGGGATCGCCCGGGATGATGACCGGCGCGCGCGGAGTGCCCTCCATCACCGTCTCATACCGGTCGAGCCAGAGCCCGGCTGAGCCGCCGTGGCAGCCGACGCAGTTGCGCAGCAGGATCGGCTGGACGTGTTTCTTGAAGCTCACCTCCCCGGTCGGCACTTCGGCCGGCTCCTCGTTGCTGCCGCCGCACGCCGCGGTCAGGAGCGTTATCGCCAGCAGCGACCCTGCGACCAGCCGCCGCCACATTTGCACCCTCATTCCTCCTCATTTCTGGACTCATGCGGCCCCGTTGCCGCTCTTCCCCATCTCTGGGCCCTGGGTCATCCACTCGAACCGGTCGTGGGTTCTGAGGAACATGCGCAGGCAATCCTCGGAGCAGAAGCGGATCACGGTGTCGCCGTGGCGCGTCTCCACACCGGTGCCGGGCGCGACACGGTGTCCGCAGACCGGGTCACAGACCTCCGCGGCGAGCGGCTCGCCGCTCAGCAGGTCGCGGTAGAGGCGCAGCTCGTCGGCGATCAGGCGCGTCAGCAGGAAGCGCTTGCGCACCCGCTCCCGGCCGAGCTCCGCCAACGCCTTCCCCTCCTCCGGGTGCCGCAGCAGCCAGAGGGTCCGCTCGGCGTACTCCTCGATCGTCTTCACCAGGAAGCCGCCGATGCCCTTGGGCATCTGAAGCGGGATGCCGCCGACCTGGCCGGCGACCACCGGGGTGCCTTTCCAGAGCGCCTCGGAGACGACGAGCCCGAATCCCTCGCGGATCGACTTCTGAACGATGACGTCGGACAGCCGTTGGAAGGCGTTGACCTCGAGGTTGCCGACTCCGGTGAGGTTCGTATAGACGTGGATGCCGGGGTCGGCGTTGGCTGCCTCCCGGATCTGGCGGTAGATGTCCCAGGCTTCGGGGTCGTCCAGGGCCATCGAGCCGACCAGCGCGAGCTGGAGGTCGGGCACCTCGGACTTGATCATCTTGTAGCCCTCGATGACGCCGAGCGGGTCTTTCCACGGGTCGAAGCGGCTGACCTGGGTGATAAGCGGTTTGTCCACCTCGACGCCGATCCACTCGAGCACGCGGCGAGCCAGGTGCGGGTCCAGGTCGAGGTTCTTCGGGCTCACCGGGTCGATGGCCGGCGGGATAACGTCGACGCGCATAGCGGGGAAGCGTGGCGGGACGAAACTGCCCAGGGTGAAGACCGCCGCGTCGTAGCCTTCCAGGTAGGGCAGCAGGAAATCCCACACCTCGAGGTTCGGCTCCGAGGTGTCGATATGGCAGCGCCAGATCCAGCGGGCGGAGTTCCGGCCGTGGAAGTGGAGGAGCGCCAGCGGCTGGGGATCGTGGACGACGATGACGTCGTAGTGGCGTTCGAACTGCTCCGCGTTGTGCTTGCTGTGTGCCTGGTAGATCTCCTTCTCCTCGGGGGTCAGGGGATACGGCGCGCCCTGCAGGCCGTTGTGGATCTTCTTGGTGACGGTGAAGAACGCCTCATCGCCGCAGATGATGCGCCAGTCGGCTGCCAGCCCGAGGTCGCGCAGCAGCGGGATCTTGGAGCGGAGGATCTCGGCGACGCCGCCGCCGTACGGGGTCGCGTTCAGGTGGAGCACCCGCACGCCGCGCAGGGGTTCGGCCAGAGCTCGGAGCTCCTCGACGACCTCGGCGCCGGCGCTGGCTGCGTAGGCATCGATCGACTGGGTGCCGACATCGATTAGTTCGAGCAACGCACACCTCCTCGGGCTCGTGCTGTGCCCTGGGGCACCGCGACGGCTTACGCTTCTTGAGGATAGCCTAGAGCGCGGAATCGGTGCCGTCAGTGGCCAACTATCGAGATCCCGCCATCGCGTTCCGGGGTGGGATCAGTGCCGTCAACTGGCACGATGCCAGCGCTCCCGAGTAGGACCGGCCGCCGTCAACTGGCCAGCTCGGGCCAGATGGTCAGGATGACACGCTCGGCGTCGTGGCGGATCAGCCGCTCGGTGTGCGCGACCGGCCCGGTCAGGACACGGGGCACCAGTGCCCGCACCGTGTCGAGGTCGGGTCGCACCGGTTCCGCCCGTTCCTCGGCGTAGCGGGCGAGCAGCTCCGGTGGATAGTCGCCGGTGTTGACAACGACGGCGTCGACCCGGCGCCCCAGGTAGCGGTGGACTTCCCGCACGAAATCGGACGCGGCGAAGCCGTCGGTTTCGCCGTGCTTGGTCATCACGTTGCAGATGTAGATCACCTCACCGTCGCTGGCGCGGATCGCCTCGGCCACGCCCTCGACGAGGAGGCAGGGGAGCACGCTGGTGTAGAGGTCGCCGGGGCCGATCAGGATCTTGTCGGCGCGCTCCAGTGCCTTGCGCGCCCGCAGCGTGGCGCGCACCGGCGGGTCGAGGAAGATCCGTCGGATCGGGAGCACCGGCCGGCCCTCGGGGCGGTCGATAGCCGCTTCGCCACGGATCACCGTGCCGTCGCTCAACTCGGCGCAGAGCGTGGACTGGTCGAGCGTGACGGGGATGACGTGCCCGTTGGTGCGGAGCAGTTCCTCGGCGTCTTCGATGGCGCCGAGCAGGTCGCCGTCGTTCAGGTCCTGCAGGGCGTGGAGGATCAGGTTGCCGAGCGCGTGGCCGCCGACGCCCTGGGTGGTTGCGTCGGGGAACTCGGGGAACCGGTAGTTGAACAGCTCTCGCCAGAGCGCGCTGGCGCGTGAGAGGGCCACGAGCGCCTGGCGAAGGTCACCCAGCGGCAGCGGGCGGCCGAACTCGTCGATCAGCCGGCGCGAGGATCCGCCGGAGTCCATCATGGTGACGATGGCCCACAGGTTGGTGGCGACCTTGCGCAGCTCCGACAGCATGGTGTAGGAGCCGGTGCCACCCCCGACCGTCACAATGCGCTCGTCGATCCGCTGGCGCATGGTCGCCCCCTCACAATCCGCGCGGGCGCCGACCCACGTGGATCGGCTCGCCGCGCCCTGCCCGATGGCGGTCGCGCCGAAACCGCCACGCGGGCAGCGACCCTCGTCACTCCCGGGACCGTGACCTTCCCTCTCCCCCGTACCTTCATCGTACCGCACGATGAACGAAGATGGACGATTCGGACGGGGAGCGCATCGAGTGGACGCGGTGGGGATCCTGCGGTACAGTGCGGACTACCGCCGGTGAGTCGCGGCGTGCGTCGGAGATGAGAGCCGCTATGCATACGGTCGTCATCTTTTCCCAGCCCGGGTGACGGGCCTGCCACCAGGAGATGGAGTATCTATCTCGACGCGGCATCAGTTATACGGTGCGAGACATCACCGAGGACCCGGACGCGCTCCGGGAGCTGCTGGAGCTGGGCTCGTACCTGACGCCGACAACGCTGATCGATGGCGAGCACGTCGTCATCGGGTTCGACCAGGCGCGGCTCTCCCGCCTGCTGGGCCTGACCTGATTCGAGGGAGCGTATGGCCGAGAAGCCGGACCAGCCGCTGCACGGGACCGGCCCGGAGGATCTGGACCTCGCAGGCCATGTAGGACAAGGTGACTACGAGGACGAGGAAGAGGAGATCCCGCGGCCGGCGATGACCGTCATCATCGTCATTGCCGTGGTGATCGCGATCCTCTACCTGACCGTGGGTGGCGGCCACAACCACTTCCACTAGTGCCGAACGCCCGGATGGACCGCCGTTGGCGCAGACGGCCATGCCCGCCGTGTGGCGGATGGCCGTGACAATGGGTGTGCCGGTCAGCGGAGCCCTCACGAGGGTGCGATCCACGCCATAGAGATCCCGCACGAGCGCGGGCGTGACCACGTCGGCCGGCGCTCCCTGCGCGACCACCTTGCCACCACACATCTCCACCAGATGGTTCACGTCCCGGCACGCCTGAAAGCGATCGTGCCGGGTCATGACTGTGGCCTGCGAGAGAACGGGACACACAGGGCACCTGACCTGTTAGACTCTCTTCGTCGTCTGCGTCACCCCGTACCGTTAGCCCGCGTGCGCATATCGTCCCGATGGGTGACGCCGCACACCGGGGCTTACCTGCAAGGTGTGGCAGGCGCCGTGGTCCAGGGTCGGAGTCCTGTCGTGTCCAGTCTCCTCCGTGTCGCGATCGTCCTCACCCTGCTTCTGGCAGGCACCGCCGTCAGCCCGGTCGGCGTGCGTGCCGCACCAGATACGCCCGCCATTGGCGAGCCTGCCTTCGCCCGCCTCTGGGAGCGGACCGAACGCCCGGTCGCCACCCAGGCGGTCACGCGCTCCTGGCTTTGGGGGCCGGCGCCGCTCGATGCAGTCGTCACTGAGCGCTACGTCGACGCGCCGGGTGGTGCGCGCCGGGTGCAGTACTTCGACAAGGGGCGCATGGAGTTGACTGACCCGCAGGGCGACCCGACGAGCCCCTGGTACGTTACCAGCGGCCTGCTGACCCGCGAGCTGATCAGCGGACGCGTGCAGATCGGTGACGGGACGTTCCTCAACGGGCACGGTGCGGAGGTGCCGGTGGCGGGCGACCCCACGAACACCTTCCCGACGTATCGTGACCTGGAAGCGATCGTCGACCAGACCCAGCCGGATCGCACCGGCGAGGCGGCGACGATGGCGCTGCTGCCCGACGGCCCCGGCACGTACGACGAGGCCGCCCAGGATCCCAAGGCCCGCTTCACCCGCTACATCACCTACACCGGTCCCTTCGGCACGCCGGTGGGCTACAACATCCCGGTCGCATTCTGGGAGTTCATGACCCAGCCCGGGCTGGTGGCGAGCGAAAGCGGATTCGCCATGGCCGAGCCGCTGTTCGACTGGCTCTTCGTCCTCGGCTACCCGATCGCCGACCCGTTTTGGACACGGGTGCAGGTGGCCGGGGTCGAGCGCTGGGTGCTGGTGCAGCCCTTTGAGCGCCGCGTGCTGACCTACACGCCGGACAACCCGGCCGGGTGGCAGGTGGAGATGGGGAACATCGGGCAGCACTACCACCGCTGGCGCTACGAGGCCACGCCCCCCACCACGTCCACGGGCGATCTCGTGGGGTACGGCATGGTCCAGGGCCGGACCTGGACCTACGCGACGACGATGGGCATCGACACCGAGTGGCGGATCACCGGCACCTCGGAGTCCTTCACGGCCGGGTCCACGCTGATTACCCGCAGTGAGTCGGGATGGACCGGGCGCTTTGTGACCTACTGGTCGGTCGGCCCGGATGGTCTGACTCTCCACGGGCATGACCAGGTGGACGAAGCCGGTCGCCTGCTTGAGTCGGCGGTCTACTGGCCGCCGGTCCGCTACCTCCCGCCGCTGCCGTTGGAGACCGGCGTGCAGTGGCAAACCAGCACCACCGTGCTCTCGACCAGCGGCCCGCCCCGGCGCACGCTCGTCAGCGGGCTTGTTCTCGGCCGTGACCTGGTGGCGACTCCCGCCGGGCTCTTCCCGTCGTGGAAGATCGAGCTGTCGTCGTCGACCGACCGCGCGGCCCCGCAGGGCTTCAGGCTCTCCGCCACCCTCTGGTTCGAGCCTGGCATCGGCATCCTCCGCTGGCACACCCGTACCTACGGCGCGCATCTGTATTCAGCCACCCCGGTACAGGAGTGACGCGCGCGGCGGCGCTGGCCGCCGCACGGCAGGGGGTCGGCCGCTCCTCCTGGGGTGAGCGCGACCCATGAGGGAGCGGCCGTTTGCGTTCGTCCCGCGATCTCCCCGTCTCGCCCCAGTTCGCATTGCGTGGCCGTGGCACGGTGTGGAGTGTGCGGGGATGAGAAAGGGCGATCCTGGCCGGAGGTACAGGTCGCCGTCATGAAGATGCTGTCTATGATGAAGATGGGACGACATGGTGCCTGTCACACGACCGGATAAGGGGAGGGGCGCCATGTGGCGGAGCGTGTGGACCCGTAGCCGGCCATCGGGCCGGGTTCTGATCGCCGCACTCGGGGTTGCGCTGGTGCTGTTGTTTGCCCGACCCCGGCGTGTCCGCGCGGCAAGCTGCCCGTGACGGTCACGTGAGACGAGCGGAGAGGGGTGCGTATGCCGATGTTCATGTAACATCGGTCACCATGCTCCGTTGAGAGAGGTGGGGCGACAGAAGACCCTGAGGAGAGCGGGCGCGGCCCGAGAAGATCAGACAGGTGGGGGAGGGGATGAGCGTGCACCGTCTTCGGCGGCTTCCGCTGCTTGCTGTGCTGATTGCGGTTCTGATTTCCGGTGTGGCCGGGGTATTCGGCGCGCCGGCCGCACAGGCGGCAGATATCCTGCCGGCCAAGATCTATTTCCATGAAACCGGTCACCATCTCAGTGGGGACTTCTTGACCGCCTGGCAGGCCAACGGGGGTCTGATGACGTTCGGCTACCCGCTGACCGAGCCGTTCGTCGAGGACGGCATGCTCGTGCAGTACTTCGAGCGGGCGCGCTTCGAGCGGCACGACCAGCATGCCGGCACGCGCTACGTGGTGCAGGCGACGCTCCTGGGCAATTGGGTCGCTGAGCGGCTGCGCCACACCGACCCGTTCCGGCCGCTCCCTCCCGATACCGGCACCGGGGGTGACCCGCACCGGCGCTTCTTCCCGGAGACCGGACATTCCCTGGCGTACGGCTTCCTGGACTACTGGCAGCGCCACGGCGGACTCTACGTCTTCGGCTATCCGATCAGCGAGGAGTTCACCGAGAACGGGCTGACGGTGCAGTACTTCGAGCGGGCGCGCTTCGAGTGGCACCCGGAGCACCGCGGCACCGAGTTCGAGGTCCTGCTCGGCCGGCTCGGGGCGGACTACGCGGCCAGCCGTGGGGTCAGCACCGCACCGGTCCCGAAAGACAGCGATGCCATCTCCGCCTTCCCGGGGCTGCTCGATCCCGATTGGGGCAAGGCGATCCGCACTCACGACGGCGCGGTCTTCGGCGCGATTACTGCCGACGTCCTGAACATCCGCTCGGCCCCGCGCCTCGACGCGCCCACGGTCGGCACAACCTACTACCGGCATCCGGTCGCCATCCGCGCCATCGTCGAAGGCGACCCGGTGGACGGAATCCCGGTCTGGTACCAGATCGGTGACGGTCGCTACGTCGCGGCGGCCTGGGTGCGGCCGCTGGTTCCCGCCGCTCCGCCGCAGATCTACGGCGGGCGCTGGGTGGACGTCAACCTGTCGAACTTCTACGCGGTGGCCTACGAGGGCTCGCGACCGGTCTACGTCGCGATCATCACCGCCGGGCGCGACGGCAAGACCCCGATCGGCGTCTTCAACGTGCAGTACCGGGTGCGCAACGAGACGATGGACTCGGCGACCATCGGGATCCAGAAGGGGCAGCCTGGCTACTACTACCTGGAGAACGTGCAGTTCACCCAGTACTTCAAGGACGGCGGGTACGCCATCCATGAGAACTACTGGACGCCGCCCTCCGCCTTCGGCGGCTTCGGTAGCAACGGCTGCATCGGCCTGCTCCTGCCCGACGCCGAGTGGTTCTGGAACTTCCTGTCGGTCGGGTCGGTGGTGGCGATCCACTACTGAGGCGCGATCCGTGTTGCGTGGTCCGTGTTGCGTGCTCCGTGCTCCTGAGCGCTTGCGCGCTAGTCGTCTCACCCGGGACTGTGCGACGGCGACGTGCCCCATACGGAACACGGAACACGCAACACGGACCACGTCCCCGCCCTCTGCTCCCTGAGTCGCGTAGAATCGGGGTATCCAACCGGGCCGCACGCGGCGACGAGAAGGAGCATCCCATGTTCGAGACGTACCTCGGGACCGACGCGGGCGTCGTCCGGCTGACGACCTCCGGCGTGGAGTCGCTCGGGCTTGACGACCAGCGGATCAGCGCCGTCTACGCGCTCCGCGACGCACGCGGCGACACCGTGATCCTGGCCGGGAGCTACGGCAACGGCCTCTTCCGCAGCAGCGACGGCGGCCGCACGTGGGCCCCGGTCGACGGCGGGATGACGGCGCCTGCCGCGCGCACCATCACCCCAGACCCGACCCGTCCGGGCGCGCTGCTCTGCGGCACCGAGCCGGGGCGGATCTTCCGCAGCCTGGACGACGGCAGCACCTGGGAGGAACTGGCGGGTATCCGCGACCTGGCGGGCTACGAGGAGTGGTTCCTGCCCTACTCGCCGCGGGCCGGCGCGGTGCGCAACATCTACTCGCCGCCGGGCGAGAGCCAGCGCCTGCTGGCATCGGTCGAAGTCGGTGGGTTGATCGAGAGTCGCGACGGCGGGGTCACCTGGGCCTACGTTGATGTCGGGCCTGACCACGACATCCATCACATCGGTGGCCACCCGTCGGACCCACGGATTCTCTACGCTTCCCTCGGCTATGCCGCGCTGAAGTCGCAGCCGCGCGGTGACGGTGCGCCCCAGTACGGCGGCATCGCCCGCTCCCGCGATGGCGGCGCGACCTGGACCAAGGTGGAGACGGACTACACGCGCGCCACGATCGTCCCGCCGGCGCGGCCCGATCTGCTGCTCGCCGGCCCGGCGCCGCATGTCGGGCGCATGGGCCGCATCGTGGTCTCGGTCGACGAAGGTGACACCTGGGAGCCGGCCGGGACCGGTATCGAGACGCCGATGGAGGACATGGTCGAGCTGTTCCTGGCGGCGCCGGACGACACGGTGTGGGCGATCTGCTCCGGCGGGCGGCTGCTGCGTGCCGAACCCGCCGACCCTGGCGCCTGGCACTGGCGCTCGGCCCTGCCCGCGGACTTCAAGGCAAAGGTCGAAGCCGCCTGCTTCCTGGCCGGCTGAGGGCCGGGCACGGGGCGGGAGCGGGCGTCGTTGATGGCGCCCGATGACTCAACACGATGTACGTGGTCGGCATGGGCCAGGGGAGGGTGGCGTGAAGGATCCCACAGCGCGGCACAGGCCGGGTGGCGGACCCCCTATGCCGAGGTGTTCACCTTGATCCACCGCTCCCCGTTACCGGTGCGTCCGGACCGCTACGCCTCGCGGCGCTGGAGGGTGCGCAGGAGCAGCAGGTAGGCAAGGGCGGTCCAGGCAAGGATCACGACGAAGCCGAGCCAGGTGTCCGCGAAGTAGGCCCGGCCGCTCAGCCCGTTGATCATGAGCTGGACGGCCTGGCTGGTCGGGAGCAGCTTGAGCAGGACCTCGACCACGTCGGGCATGGACAATCCGGCGATGAACGCCGGGGCGATCACCGGGAGAAGGATGAAGCCCGACCAGGTGTTGAGCTGGTTCGCGTTCTTGAACACCCCGCCGAGCAGCAGGCCGAAGCCGATCATCGCCAGACTGAGAGTCAGGAGCGCTCCGATAAAGAGCGCCGGTTGCTCAGGGGCGACGCCGGTGAGTGCCAGGAGCAGCCCGACGGAGATGACGACGTACACCAGGCCGACCAATGCCTTGGCAACGATCACGTCGGTGTAGGACACCGCCATCACCAGCGCGTCCAGTGTCTTCTTCTCCGCCTCCTCGGCCAGGATGACCGGCACGGCCAGCATGCCGATCATAGCGACCAGCATCACGGCGACCGCGACCACGAAGTAGCGGCGCAGCCCCAGCTCCTCAAAGATCGCCTGGGCGGCACTCGGCGGCTCGTCGATGATCTCCTGCTGGATCGTCGCCGGAGGTTGTTGCCCGGCCATCGTGCGCAGCGCCCCGTCCAGGATGGCGGTGACGAGGTCGGCGTCGCTGTTGGTCTGGCCGCGAATGACCGTCAGCGGCGGCGAGCTACCCTCGGCGACGCCTTCGTCGAACCCGGCCGGGATGACGAGGCCGACGTCGGCATCCTCGTTGGCCACTTGCTCACGTACTGCCGCCTCGTCGTCATAGGCGGTGACGATGAGCTTGACCGCCGGGCCGGCAGCCGTCTGCAGGGTGTCGAGCAGTTGCGTCTGGCCCGCGGCGTGGTACGCGATGTCGACTTCGAAGGTCGGTGCCTCGTCGCTGAAGATCTGGCCGTAGAGGATCCCCAGGCCGAGCGGGACGATGACGGCGACCAGCACCCGCGCGTCCCGGATCGCGTCGCGCAGATCCTTGCGGAAGATCGGCAACATCAGATTGAAACGCATGCTCCGCTCCTCCTCACAGCGGTCGCCCGGCGAGGGCGATGAAGACGTCCTCCAGCGTCCCCTCATTGGAGTGGATGGTGAGGACGCGCCCGTCGCGCATCCAGGCTGCGAGCCGGTCGGCGTCGGCGGGATCGTCAAGCCGCACGGTGTGCTCGCTGCGGTCGTCGAGGAGCACGGTGGCCGAGCGCTGACCGTAGCGGAGCTTCAACTCGCGAGGAGTGTCGAGGGCGACGATCTTCCCCTGGCTGAGGAAGGCGACCCGGTCGCACAGTTCGTCGGCCTCTTCCATGTAGTGGGTCGTCAGCACAATGGTCGTGCCCTGCGCGCTCAGGTTCTTGACCAGATCGCGGAGGTCACGGGCGGAGGAAGGGTCGAGGCCGCGAGTCGGCTCATCGAGGAAGAGGACGCGTGGCTCGTTGATCAGCGCGCGGGCGACGAGCAGTCGCTGCTTCATCCCTGTGGAGTAGGTCTTCACCTTGCGGTCGGCCGCCTCGGTGAGCCCGACCAGCTCCAGGAGGTCGTCGGCGCGGGAGCGGGGCGCCTGGTAGAGGTCCGCGAAGAAGTGCAGCGTTTCTCGTCCGCTCAGGCGCTCGTACAGGTTCTGGTCTTCGAAGACGAGGTTGATGAGCGGCTTGATCTTGTCCCGCTCGGCAACGATGTCGTAGCCCGCCACGGTGGCCTGCCCGGCGGTCGGGCGGGTACGGCCGGTCAGCATGCGGATGGTGGTGGTCTTGCCGGCGCCGTTGTGGCCCAGCAGGCCGAAGACCTCGCCCGCCGCCACGCTGAAGCTGATCCCGTCGACCGCGCGCACGCTGCCGTAGTGCTTGGCGAGCTGCTCGACGGTGACCATCGGTGTAGCGGATGCCGTCATCCAGACTCCTTTCCTCCTCAGCAGGTCTCCGGGCGCAGCTCACCGGAGCTTCTCGGTGGTGCAGCCCCTGACATCATGCCACGCGCGTCTCAGCGACGGGTCGGACTCAGCGATAGCGCCACTGGACGGCGAGCCAGGCCACACTCCAGGTGGCGCCCATGAAGGCGAACAGGTAAGTGACCGGGTTGTAGACCTCCCCCGTTGCGAGGGCCTGCTGGAAGGCGACGAAGTAGGTTGCGAGGATGGCTGCGCTGTAGGCGTACCGCATCGCCTTGGCCTGCAGCCAGGCCGCGCGTTCGTCCATCGCCCGGACGATCGTGTCCTCACCGCGCAGCATGACCTGGAGGACCGAGGCCACGGCCATGACGCCGAACAGCACTGCCGCGAACAGGTAGAACCAACTATCCGTGACGCCGTGGCTCCGCACGATCAGGTACTGCACGACCGCGACGGCGGCCAGTGCCAGGAAGCTCGCAACCTGGTTCCGTACCGCTGCCACTTCGTTCCGCTCCTCTCATGTCACGGGCGTTTCCTCCGGAAAGAACAGATCTTCGATGGTGGTCTCAAACACGCGGGCGAGCTTGAACGCCAGTGGCAGCGACGGGTCATAGCGGCCGTTCTCGATCGCGTTGATCGTCTGCCGTGAAACGCCGACGCGCCGCCCGAGGTCGTCCTGGGTCCAGCCTTGCTTCTGCCGCGCCTCGCGTACTCGGTTCCGCACCACCATCCTCCCCGATGTAAAGTTCGCTTTCCATCTTCAGGATAGCGACGGTGCGGCCCGATGTCAAGGATGCTTTCCATCGCCGGCTGGGGGGAGATGAGGATTCATCGCCCGCCACGGCGCAGTGTTGGCGTTCTTCATGCAGTGGGAATGAGTGCTCTGGTCTTGCCCATGCGCGCGTTCCATGGGTCCGGTGCATGGTCGGAGCGCCCGGAGTCGCGGGCACGCCGGCCCCCGGGTGGCAGCTCGGCACCGGCCCAATCAGCGGAGGGAGACTCCGATGTCGACGACACCCGCTCCCTACGAGGCGCCGATCTATACCTTCCGCGTCCGCATGCTCGGCGGCGGCTACGCGCCACCGAACCCGCAGGAGATCTGGCGCGACATCGAAATCGCGGCCAACCAGGTGGTCGCCGAGCTGGGGGATGCCATCCCGCTCGCGTTCGACTTCGATCTGGACCACATGTGGGCCTTCTACCTGACCGGTAAGGCATGGGATCAGGAGGGGTCCTACAACATTGACGACCCGGAGGTCGACGAGGTCGTCATTCGCGAGTTGCCGCTGCCGGGCCCATCGGGCACGAAGGAGTTCCTCTACATCTACGACTTCGGCGACGAGTGGCACTTCGGTGTCCAGCTCCAGCGGACGAGCGACGCCGTGGACCCCGACGCCGATTATCCCCGGGTCGTCGCCAAGCACGGGGAGGCGCCGCCGCAGTACCCGGACATGGATGAGTGGGACGAGGAATGGGACGACGAGGACGACCTGGACGAGGATGAGGACGAGCTCTAGGAGCGGTACGGGCGCCCCACGGGCGCCCGCTCATCGCTCGTATTCAGTCGGGCGACGGACGCTAACTGGCGGCGGAGGATTGCTCGGTGACGTAGGCGCGGAGCTTGTCGCGGGCCACGTCGAGCCGAGCCAGGGTCCGTTCCTTGCCCAGCACCCGCAGCGTTTCGAATAGCCCGGGGGAGACGGTTCGCCCGGTCGCGGCGACGCGGATCGGCATGAAGAGCTGGCCTGCCTTGAGCCCGATCTCATCCGCCAGGGCGCGGAGGGCTGCCTCCATCCCGGCTTCGTCCTCGAAGTCGGCGTCGGCCAGGATCTCCCGCGTGCGATCGAGTCCCTCCAGCACGCTCGCAGGCTCGGTCTTGCGCGGCACGAGCAAGTCCGCCGGGTACTCCTCGGTCCCCTCGGTGAAGAAGAAGCTGGTCAACTCGACCACTTCGGCCAGCGTCTTGAGGCGATCCTTCAGCAGGGCGACAACCGAGCGCACGTAAGCGTGCTCGGGTGTGGTCGGGTCTTCGGCCGCAGCCGGGACCAGCCCGGCCTCCCGCAGGTAAGGGATGCAGCGGACGGTCAGATCCTCCAGCGAGATGATGTGGTTGATGTAGTACTGGTTCATCCAGGCGAGCTTGTCGAAGCTGAAGCGCGCCGGGCTGGGGTTGATCTCCTTCAGATCGAAGAGCTGAATCAACTCCTCGCGGGTGAAGATCTCCTGGTCGCCGTACGACCAGCCGAGCAGCGCCAGGTAGTTGACGACCGCCTCGGGCAGGTAGCCGGCCCGCTGGTACTCGAGGACGCCGACGGCGCCGTCTCGCTTGGAGAGCTTCCCCTTGCCGTCGGGGCGCAGGATGACAGGCAGGTGGACGAAGGTGGGCAGATCCCAGCCGAATGCCTGGATGATGCGGACGTGCAGCGGCGCCGAGGGGAGCCACTCCTCGCCGCGGGTGACGTGGGTGATGCCCATCAGGTGGTCGTCGACCATCGCCGCCAGGTGGTAGGTCGGGAAGCCGTCCGACTTCAGGATCACCGCGTCTTCCAACAGGCGGTTCTCGAAGGTGATGTTGCCGCGCAAGAGGTCCGGCACAACGGTCGTGCCCGCCTCGGGCATCTTGAAGCGGATGGCCGGGGTGATCCCCTGGGCCTCGAACTCCGCGCGTTCGTCGGGCGTCAGGTTGCGGCAGCGCCGGTCGTAGCCGGGCGGCTCGCCCCGCGCGCGCTGCTCGGCGCGCACCTGTTCCAGCCGCTCCGGGGTGCAGTAGCACGGGTAGGCGTCGCCCTGCGCGACGAGACGTTCGGCGTGCTCGCGGTAGATCTCCAGTCGCTGGCTCTGGAAGATCGGCCCCTCGTCCCATTCGAGCCCGAGCCATTTGAGCGACTCGACGATCCCCTCGACGCTGCCCTCGACGTAGCGGCGGCGGTCGGTGTCCTCAATGCGGAGGATGAAGTCGCCGCCGTGGTGACGGGCAAAGAGCCAGGTGAAGAGTGCGGAACGAGCTCCACCGACGTGGAGGTCGCCCGTGGGGCTGGGCGCGAAGCGCACCCGAACCCGCGTCCCGGTCATATCCGTTCTCCCTCCCGAGGCATCAGACGACGCGCCCCGGTGCCAAGTATGAGCCACCACGCCGTCACCGGGCAACGCGGCGCCGCTACCCGGCTCACATCATGATCGTGTGGGAACAAACCGCGCGCCGCTCTCACCCCGCCGCGACGGCTGCGTCGGTCAGGGTCGCGCTGGCGGTCGCCAGGTGCCGGCCGAGGGCGAGGAGGCCGTCGTCAACCGGGATGGCGCGCTCGACCCCGGCGCGAGCGAAGACGAAGACGACCTCTTTCACCGGTAGTCCGGTGACTTCGGCCACGGCGAAGGCGTAGACCGCCGCCTGGTTGCGGTAGACCGCGAGGCGCGCGTCGACCTGCTCCGGCGTTACCCGGTCGGTCTTGTAGTCGGCGATGACGAGGCCGTCGGGCTCGCGGAAGAGGAGGTCGACCCGGCCCTCGACGAATCCGTCGCCCACGGGGAGGGTGAAGGCCGCCTCGCGCGCGGCGCGCTCAGCCGCGCGGGCACGCTGAACCACGCCGGAGGCAAGGCAGGCGCGGGCGAGGGCGGCGACCTCGTCCGCGTGGCCGGGCACACCCGCCTCGGCGGCCTTAGCGCGGGCCATCGACTCGACCTCGCCGTCGTCACTCAGGTCCAGCGCCTCCATCGTGGCGTGGAGGGCAGTGCCGACGGCGAGCGCGGCATCACGCGGCAGCGCACCCGGCGTCGCCTCGGCGTCGTCCGCCGGTTCCTGGTCCCACGCCTCGACGCTGCTGGCAGTCGTGACCTGGAGGCCGGCCCCGGCCTGCTTCAGCAGCGCGGCGCGCTCCATGAGCCACCGCTCACGGACGGCCAGGACGTCGTCGACATCCACGTTGGTGGCGGGCGGCGACTCCCGTAAACCGTTGTCACCAACCGGGAGGTGCGCGGCGAGGAGGACGTGGCAGCCGTCGATGTCCGCGCCGTTGGGCGAGTGGTCGGGCGTCGGCACGGGCAGGTGGGGAGCCAGGCGGGCGAGCATCCCCTTCGGCTTGCGCTCCTTCTCCCTGGAACCCTTCCAGATGATCACCGGGAGGAT
This sequence comes from Sphaerobacter thermophilus DSM 20745, assembly GCF_000024985.1. NCBI lineage: Bacteria > Pseudomonadati > Thermomicrobiota > Thermomicrobia > Sphaerobacterales > Sphaerobacteraceae > Sphaerobacter > Sphaerobacter thermophilus. Next base: position 2,335,399 of record NC_013523.1, on the reverse strand, counting down.
CAGGTGATCGCGGGCACGGGTGGCGGCCACGTAGAGGAGCCGGTCCTGCTCGGCTGCGTCGTGCTGTTTCTCGATCTCTGCCGCCGCGGCGTACCCCGGCGTCTCGAAGTAGCCCTGGTCCTGACTGCCGACCCGCAGGTGCAACCGGCGAACGGCATGGTCGGGGATGACGTTCCTGGTCCTGGCGTCGCGGCCCTGGAGGTTGGCGAGCGCCACGATGGGGAACTCCAGCCCCTTGGCGGCGTGGATGGTGAGCAGGCGCACTACGTCGTCCCCCGCCTCGGCTACGTCGGCGTCCTCCTCCTCGGTGCTCCTGCTGGTGGCCGTGTCGAGCCAGCGGACGAAGGCGCGGAGTCCCCCGCCGCGCGCGGCGGCGAAGGCGCGAGCCTGATCGACGACCTTGAGCAGGTTGGCAGCGGCCTGGTCTCCCTGCGGCAACGTCAAGGCGTACTCGATCAGCCGGGTCTCGTCGATCACGCGGCGCACCAGCTCCGGCAGCGGCAGGCGGTGCCGCAGCGTGTGGAGCTCGCGGAGGGTGTGCATCCCGTCGGCCACGGCGGCATGCTCGGGCGGCGGCTCGCGGCGGTAGTCAAAGTCGGTGCCCATGGCTTCGGCGGCCAGAAAGATCTCCTCATCGGAGCAGCCGAAGGCGCCGGAGCGCAGCGCCGCGACCATCGACAGCCGGTCGCCCGGATCGTCGATAGCGCGCAGGCAGTTGATGAGCTCCCGCACTTCCTGCCGTTGGAAGAAGCTGCGACCGCCCTCATGGCGGTAGGGGATGCCCGCCTCGGCCAGCGCCTCCTCGTAGATCTCGATGCCGGTCCGGCTGGGGATGAGAATGGCGACGTCACGCCAGCGGGCGGGGCGGATCTCGCCCGTCTCCGGGTCGCGCACCGGCCAGCCCTCGACATCCACCGCCTGCCGCAGCAGTGCCGCCAGCGTGGTCGCCTCGTACCGGCGCACGTCGTCGGCCGAGCCGTCCATCTCGTGGTGGACGACCACGACCGGAGCGCGGGGCAGGTCGAGCCGGGCCTGCGGCCACGGATCGAGCGGGACGTACCCGGCCTGGACGCCGTCATGCGGGGCGATGATGTGCTGGAAGCAACCGTTCACCCAGTCGATGACGCCGCCGAGCGAGCGGAAGTTCTGGGTGATGGTGCAGAGATCACCCGGCAGGACATGCCGCTTGACCCACTCGTAGATGCTGATGTCGGCGCGGCGGAAGCGGTAGATCGACTGCTTCGGGTCGCCGACGAGGAAGAGCCGTCCCGGCGCCGGGCGCAGCTCGCGCCAGTCGCGCGCGGCGACCCCGTCCGGTTCTTCGCCGCAGAGGTAGAGCAGGATCTCGACCTGGAGCGGGTCGGTGTCCTGGAACTCGTCGACCAGGATGCAGCGGAAGCGTTCGCGGAAGTAGCGGCGGACCTCCGGCCGGTCGCGCAGCAGGTCGCGCGCCCAGATGAGCAGGTCTTCGAACTCGGCCCGGCCGGTGCGGCGGCGCTGCTCGGTGTAGCCCCGCACGAAGTCCTCGGCCAGCGGCAGCAGCCCGGCGATCGCCTCGGCGCGCAGCGCGCGCTTGACCTCTTCGACCGCCTCATTCAGTTCCCGGCAGATCTCCTTCTGCCGGTCGCAGTCCGCCGGATCGACCCAGCTCGTCCGCGCTCCCTTCTGGCTGATCTTGGGCAGGTGCAGGATCGCGCGCTCCAGGGCGTCGCGGTCGTTGCGCACCGCGCGGAGGTCATCGCGCTGGGCCATAAGCATGCGGATCTGCTGCGCACCGTGATCGGCGGGGTTGCGGCAGCGGGCGAGGATCTCCTCCAGCTCGTCCACGTCCTGCTCGAACCGCGCCAGGAACCCGTGGATGTCGGGTGCCGGCACGTCGTCATGGACGAGTGGCAGCAGGCTCCGGTGGTGGTGCACCTGCTCCACGACCTCGCGCAGATGCCGCAGATCCAGTCCCCGGTTGAGCGCGCGCCAGACCGCCTCGGGGCGCTCGCCGTCCTCGGGGTTCAGGAGCGTGGCGAGCCAGTCCTGGTACGCCTCGTCGAACGCCAGCGAGGCGCTCAGGTCGTCCATCTCTTCGAAGCCGGGGTCGAGCCCCGCCTCGACCGGCCGCTCCCGCAGGAGCCCGGCGGCGAAGGCGTGGATCGTCTCGATCCGGGCGCGGGGGAGCGCGTAGAGTGCCTCTTCCAGCCGGGCGCGCTCCTCCTCGGACTCGGTGGTATCGCGTGTCTCCTCCAGTCGCTCGCGGACCCGTGTCGCCAGTTCCGCCGCGGCCAGCCGGGTGAAGGTGATGACCACCAGCTCGTCCACCGTCGCGTGGCCGTTGCGGAGGATGGCGACAATGCGGTCGACCAGGACGGTCGTCTTGCCGGTCCCGGCACCGGCCTCGACGAAGAAGTTGCGGTCGAGCGCGGTGCGGATCGCCTCGCGGGTTGCCTGGTCAATCGGCCGGTAGTCCACGCTACATCACCTCCCCCAGCCGGGCGAAGTCGGCGGCGCGCGGGTCGGCCGCTTTGCGCTCCGCCAGGCGGGCGATGCGGATGTCGCAGACCGTGCTGTAGTCGCAGTACGTGCAGTGCTCTCGGCTCGGGCCGGGCACCGGGTGGAACCGGCCGGCGGCGATGCCCTCGGCGAGCCCCTGCACCAGCGCGGTGAACTCCTCCCAGCGGTCGCGCAGCGTCGCGCCGCTGAAGCGCACCCGTTTGAACTCGCCGCGGCGGGTGACGTAGAAGTACTCGGCTTCGCCCCGCTCCCAGGGGATACCGAGGACGTGCGACGCGGCCAGCAGGTAGATCGGCAACTGCAGCGCGCGCCCGCCGGCCAGGCGGTCGTCCTTGTGGTGACCGGGGCACTTCCCGGTCTTGTAGTCCACCACGCGGAAGGCGCTGCGATCGGGCGACCAGTCGATCCGGTCGATCCGTCCCTGGAAGCGAAGCGTCAGCCCGTCGGCCTGGAGCGGCACAGGATCGTCGGTCGAGAGCGGGCTGTCCTCCCGGTCGTGGGTCCACTTGGGGCCGAAGCGCAGCTCGAAGGCGCCGGGGCGCAGGGCGTCGTCGCGCTCGGCCACCTCCCGGTCGTACCAGGTGATGAGATCCTCCAGGATTGCCCGACGGTCCACCTGCCAGAGGAGCGGGTAGCCGACCAGCCCGCGCTGCTCGCGGTCGGCGCACTCCTCCTCGGCGATGGCGCGCAGCCGGGCCAGGTGGGCTTCCCGGCGGACCCGTGAGGGCGGATCGTTCGCGCCACACTCGGTCAGGAACCGCTGGAGCACGTCGTGGACGAGCGCGCCGCGCTCGAGCGACTCGATCCGCTCCAGCAGATCTGGCTCCTCGACCGGCTCCAGCCGCAGCAGGTAGGAGAGGAAGAAGCGGAAGGGGCAGGTGGCGTAGGTCTCCAGACGGCTGGGCGAGATCGCCCGGCGCAGTCCGGCCCGCCGCGCCACTGCCGCGGCTGCGGCTTCCCCCAGTACCCCGTCGTAGGTGGTGAGTTCGCGTCCGCGCCAGCGCGCCTCCCAGGCGGCACGCGCCCGGGCGAAGGGCGGGTGAAGCCGCGCCAGGCACTCCGCTCCCTCCTGGGGCAAGAGCGCCAGCAGCGTGCGGTCGTACTCTCCGGCGGTCAACGCTTCCTCGGGCGTGGCGGCACCGAAGCGGTTTGTCGGCACGCGGGTGAACAGCTCTCGTGAGAGGCTGTCGATGTCCTCGACACCAACCCGGCGGCCGGTCAGTGCCTCGGCCGCTGCGCGGAAGAAGTGGGAAGGGAGGATCGTCCGCCCGTCGCCGCCCGAGCGCGGGTAGCTCAGCAGCAGGCGCTCTCCGGCCGCGGCGACAGCCAGCGCGAACAGCAGCGGCTCCGGGTCCGCCCCGGCGGCGCGGAGCGGGATCTCCCACCGACCCGCCGCGCTGAGCCGGACGCGCTCGCGATCGAGCAGCAGGGCATCCTGCCGCGGCGGGGCCGGGAAGGAGCGTTCAGCCAGTCCAAGTACCGCCACGGCGCGGAGCCGCAGGAAACGCAGGGAGAAGACGTCCAGCACCGCGACCCCGTCGCGGCCGAAGTGCCCGTTGGGTGGCACCTCGTCGGGGCCAAGCACCGTGCCGGCATCGGCCCGCTCCAACACCCGGCGCACGGTGCGCTGGAAGCGGACGAAGCTCACCTGGGGCACAAGGGCGTCGAGCCGTGCCAGCGGCGCCAGGAGGTCGAGCAACGGCTCGGCGCGATCGACATAGGTCACGGCCAGGTCACGCAGGTAGTCGAGGTGTGCCTGCCAGGAGGCGTGCTCGGGCCGCGCCTCGAGTTGGTCGGCGAAGTCCTTGATGAACTGCGAGAGGCGCTCGATCGCCTCCAACTCCGTTCGGAGCCGTTCGTCGATGCGCTCCGGGTCTTCCTGCTCCTCACCGAGGACGGCGCGCCGCTTCGCCTGGTGCAGCAGGCTGAGCCGGGAGATCCACTGGTCGCGCCCCTCGACGATCCCGGCCTCGCGGGAGAGAGCGTCCCAGAGGGCCGGCTCGACCGGGCCATAGCGCTCGGCGGTAGCGTCCGGCAGGTGTGTCTCAGTGATGAACTCCATGACCGCGGCGCGGCGCAGGGGCGATCCGGCCAGGGCGAGCAGCGCCAGCAGGCGCCGGCCCTGGGGGTGCTCAGCCAGCGGGCGCCCGCCGTACAGGTAAACGGGAATGCCTGTCTCGCGGAAGACCTCGTCCACCAGCGCCCGATATGGCTCGTCGCGCCGGAAGACCACGGCCATCTCGTGGAAGGGGATACCTTCTGCCGCCCAGGCGAGGCAGGCGCGGGCCGCCTCCCGCACCTCGCGCGCCGGGTCGGGCGCCGAGACGAGCCGCACTGTGCCGTCCGGCTCAGTCCCGCCGGCAGGGTGGAAGAGCGTCGCGCGGAGGTGGTCGAGTGCCGTCGGCTCCCGGTCGGGCACCGGCTCCGGCGCGGGCTCCTCGCCGGCCCCCAGGCTGGTGAGCCAGTCGATCATCTCGCGGTGTGCCCGGTCGGCCTCGGGGACGGTGCGAGGCAGGAAGACCGTAACCGGGAGGGTCTCCATCAGCCGCTCCAGCAAGCGGCGCAGCAGCCCGGACGGCTGCGAGATGCCGTAGACCAGCACGGCGGGCGCGTCGAGCCGCGACGGGTCGGCCGCGGCGTAGGTGTCGAGCCCGTCGTAGAAGCCACGGCGCCGCTCGGCGTAGCGCGCGTAGAGGTGGGCCAGCGCCGTGCACTTCTCCTGATTGACCTCAGCCTGTGATACCGCCGCGCGAAAACCCTCGGGGTCGACCCCAGCCTCGCGCAGTTCCCGGAAGAGGCGATCGAGTGCTTGGGCGAATCCGGGTGCCTGCCGCACCGGGGCGAAGTAGCCCCCGGCTCCGAGCGCGATCTCTTCCGCCAGCAGGTGCTGCCCGCCGGCCGGGAGCGGCGTGCGTCCCTCGGCGAGCAGGGCCGGCTCACCGAGCAGCCGGGCGAGATGCCCCGGCGTCATGACCGGCAGGTTGACGTGGCCACCGGCCAGACGGGCCAGGCGGCGACGCAGGTAGATGCCGATCAGCACGTCGCCGACCAGCAGCAGCGGCGGGGCGAGCGGATCAACGGCCTTCCAGCGGCGCAGTTCATCCCCTAGCGCCGCCTCGATTGCGTCGAGGCTGCCCAGGATCAGTCGCGGTCGATGCATTCGGGATGTCCCCCTCCCGCGCAGACCGGATCATCCGGAGCGGGTTGCTTCGATCCTAGTCACTTCGACGCATCAGGTCAACGTCACTCAGTGTCGCGACATAAGACTGTAGTGCTGGATGGGCTGGGAGACCCCTCACCCCCTAGCCCCCTCTCCCACAAGGGGAGAGGGGGAACGCCCCTCGCCCAATTTTGGGAGAGGGACCGGGGGCGAGGGCCGTATCCGCGCTCTTCCCCCTGCCGTATCATGTGCCTTGGGAGTCCTGCTCCCCTGTCCAGAGCGCAAGACGAATAGCGAGTGACGAACACGATGACGAGCAAGCAACGCTATACCCCGGACCACGCGGTGAACCTCCGCATCGCGAGCGACGTCCAGGTGTCGCCGGATGGGCGGCACGTGGCCTTCACCGTCGCACCCATCGGCCACAAGGAGACCAAGCCCACCTCGGCCATCTGGCTGGCGGCGGTTGAAGACGGCGAGGCGCGAGAGTTCACGATGGGCGCGGTCGTGGGGCATGAGGACAAGATGCCGCGCTGGTCGCCCGATGGCCGCACCCTCGCGTTCCTCTCCGACCGGACGGAGCGGGGCGCGCACCAGATCCACCTGATCGACCTGGAGGGTGGGGAGGCACGCCCGCTGACGAGCGTCCCCAAGGGGCTGGATCTGCTCGCCTGGGCGCCCGACGGCCGGTCGCTGACGGCGACGGCGGACCGGCGTGCCCTGGCCGGGGAGGACAAGCCCGCCACCGAGGTGCGGGTCGCCAGCGCGGACGCGCGCCCGCGGGTGATCGTGCGCGTCCCGGTGGAAGGCGGAACGGTGCGGGTGCTCGGCCCGGCCGAGGGGCATGTCTGGGCCTACGCCTGGAGCGCCGACGGCCGGCGTGTCGCCGCGCTGACGACGCCCGGCAACGGGCTGGATGAGCCGGCGCGGGGCGTTCGCCTGCTCGTGATCGACCCGGCCACCCGCGCTGAGCGCGTCCTCACCACGCTCGACAACCTCCCGGCGACCCTCCAGTGGTCCCCCGACGGCAGCCGGCTCGTGGCCGTGGCCAACGTCCCTGGGAGCGCCGACGATACCCGCGTGCTGCTCATCGACGCCGAATCCGGTGCGATTGAGACCCTGGAGGCGGGCGCGACGACCCCGCTCTGGGCCGGCTGGCTACCGGGCCAAGAGCCGCGCCTACTTACGCTGGCCGAGGAGGGTCTGTACAACCGGATCGAGCTGGTCAACCTCAGCGACGATACCCGGCAGCAGCTCGACCCCCTCCCTCCCGGCGGCGCGGCGCAGGCACCGCTCAGCGTCAGCGCCGACGGACGGACCCTCGCCTGTGTCCGCACGCACCCGGCGGGGCCGCCTGAGGTCTGGGCCGGGCCAATCGACGGTGAGCTGCGCTGTCTGACGCACCTGAACCCCCAGCTCGACGATGTGGCGATCGCCCCGATGGAGCCGGTCGAATGGACCGCCAGCGACGGGCTGACGATCCAGGGTTGGCTGCTCCGCCCGCCCGGCGCGGAGCCGGGGGAGCGACTGCCGCTCATCGTCCAGGTCCACGGCGGGCCGACCTCCCGCTGGGGCCCGACCTTCCACGGCACCTGGCACGACTGGGGGCAGATCTTCGCCGCCGCGGGCTACGCCGTGCTCCTGCCGAACCCGCGCGGCAGCACCGGCCGGGGTGCCTCCTTCACCGCCTCCAACCGCGGCGATCTCGGCGGGATGGACTTCGACGACGTGATGCGCGGGGTCGACTGGGCCATCGAGCAGGGTATCGCCGATCCGGACCGCCTCGGCATCGCCGGCTGGAGCTACGGCGGGTTCCTCACTGCCTGGGCCGTTTCCCATACCGACCGCTTCAAAGCGGCCGTGGCCGGGGCCGCCGTGACCAACTGGCCGAGCAAGGTCGGCACGACCGACATCCGGCCCTACAACGAGGCCCGCTTCCCCGGCCCTCTCCACGAGGCGCCCGACGCCTACTGGGAGCGCTCACCGATCCGCTATCTGGGGCGGATCACCACGCCGACGCTGGTGGTCCACGGCGAAGCCGACGTGCGGGTGCCGCCCGAGCAGGGCATGGAGCTCTACCTGGGCCTGCGCGCCGCCGGAGTGCCGACCGACTTCATCACCTACCCCCGTCAAGGCCACGCCTTCCACGAGCGCACCTTCCAGCGCGATCTCCTGCAGCGCCTCGTGGCGTGGTTCGACCGGTGGATGGGGAAGTGAGGGATGGTGCGTCATGCGTCATACGTCATACGTCCCCCTCACCCCCTACCCCCTCTCCCCTCGTGGGAGAGGGGGAAACGGCCCTCACCCCCGGCCCCTCTCCCAACGTTGGGAGAGGGGGGGATGTTATGCATGATGCGTCACGCGTCAGTCGTTACACGTCACCCGTAGTGCTCCCCTCTCCCCTTGTGGGAGAGGGGCCGGAGGTGAGGGGTGCTTCTAGATGCCACTTGGACGTGTCGATCAGGTATTCTTACAGAGCTCTATCGCCGCACCGCGTATCCCTTGCCTGAACGTACACCAGGCTGGCATACTAGCGGCCAACTAGTCATAACGCCGGGTTCGCGGCACTTTGGTGATCCCGGCGTGAGCATCGCTGCAACAGTGGAGTACAGAGCTGACATGCCGACGCCGGAGACGCGCGCTCGTGCTGACATCGACGCAGCCTTAGATAAGGCGGGCTGGGCAGTGCAGGATCGGTACGCCGTGAACCTAGCCGCGGCCCGCGGGGTGGCGGTGCGCGAGGTGCCGCTCAAGCCTGGTCATGGCGTTGCAGATTATCTCCTCTTCGTCGACGGTTTGGCGGTCGGCGTCATTGAGGCCAAGCGCGTGGGTACGACGTTGACCGGCGTCGAGCCGCAGACCGCGAAGTACGGCGCGGGCTTACCCGATTACCTCGACACGCTGGTCAAGCCGCTGCCGTTCCTTTATCAGAGTACGAGCATCGAGACGCGCTTCACGAACGGGCTCGACCCCGAGCCGCGCAGTCGCCGTGTGTTCTCTTTCCACCGGCCGGAGACGCTCGCCGCCTGGATCAGCGGCACCCCGCCGGCTCAGGCCGCGGTCGCGTCGCCGATCCTGCGGGCTGCAGAGGATCCGGCGCGTTACCAGGCAGTGACGACCCTCCGCGCCCGCCTGCAGAAAATGCCGCGCCTCGACCCGGGCAGGCTCTGGCCCGCCCAGGAGCAGGCAGTGCGTAATCTGGAGCGCTCCCTCGCGGATGACCGGCCCCGGGCATTGATCCAGATGACCATGGGCAGCGGCAAGACCTACACCGCGATCACGGCGATCTACCGGCTGATCAAGTACGCGGACGCCCAGCGCATCCTCTTCTTGGTTGATCGCGCTAACCTCGGGACACAGGCCAAGAAGGAGTTTGATGCCTACGTCCCCCCGGACGACCGCCGTACCTTCACCCAGCTCTACAACGTCCAGCACCTGAAGACGAACCGGATCGATCCGACCGCCCGTGTCGTCATTACCACTATTCAGCGGCTCTACTCGATCCTCAAGGGCGAGCCGGAGCTCGATCCGTCGCTGGAGGAGGGCTCCCACTTCGACACCGCCTCCGGGCTGGTGCCTGAGCCTGTTCCGGTCGTCTACAACCCAGACGTCCCGATCGAGACGTTCGATTTCATCGTCATCGACGAGTGCCACCGCTCGATCTACAACCTCTGGCGCCAGGTGCTCGAGTATTTCGATGCCTACCTGATCGGGTTGACCGCCACGCCGTCGAAGCAGACCTTCGGGTTCTTCAATCAGAACCTGGTCATGGAGTACAGCTACCCGCAGGCGGTGGCCGATGGGGTCAACGTCGACCACGACATCTACCGCATCCGCACGCGTATCACCGAATCCGGCTCGACCATCGAGGCCGGCATGTACGTCGAGAAGCGTGACCGCCTCACCCGCGCAGCTCGCTGGGAGCAGCTTGACGAGGATCTCGCCTACGATGCGGCCGACCTCGACCGCGCGGTGGTGGCGCCCGATCAGATCCGCACCGTGATCCGCACCTTCCGCGACCGGCTTTTCACCGAGATCTTCCCCGGTCGCAGCCACGTGCCGAAGACACTCATCTACGCCAAAGACGACGCCCACGCCGAGGAGATCGTCCAGATCGTTCGCGAAGAGTTTGGCAAGGGCAACGACTTCTGCCAGAAGATCACCTACAAGACGACCGGTGTCCGGCCCGAGGATCTGATCCAGTCGTTCCGCATCAGCTACAATCCGCGCATCGCTGTCACCGTCGACATGATCGCCACCGGCACCGACATTAAGCCGATCGAGATCGTCATGTTCATGCGTGCGGTCAAGAGCCGCACCTTCTTCGAGCAGATGAAGGGGCGCGGCGTGCGGGTCATCGACGAGACCGAATTCAAGGCGGTCACTCCCGACGCCGAGCGCAAGACGCGCTTCGTACTGATCGACTGCGTCGGCGTAACGGAGCGGATGCTGAGCGACAGCCCTCCGCTCGAGCGCGCGCCGACCGTGTCCTTCGAGACGCTGCTGCAGCGGGTCGCTTTCGGCAGCCTCGACCGTGACCTCCTCTCCTCGCTCGCCAGTCGTCTGGCCCGGCTTGACCGCCAGCTGGGCGCACCCGACAAGGCACGGTTGGCCGAGTGCGCGGGCGGGCACACCCTCCAGGACATTGCCCGCGGGATCATCGATGCCCTCGACCCCGATCGGCAGGTCGAGGCGGCCCGCACGATGTTCGGGCTACCCCCGGGAGAAGATCCGACGCCGGAGCAGCTCGAGCAGGCCACTCGTGAGCTATTGCGGCAAGCCGCCGCGCCGATCGCGACCAATCCGGACCTGCGTGAGCAGCTCGTGTCCTTACGCCGGCACTACGAGCAGACAATCGACGTGGTCAGCAAGGACTCGCTGCTGGAGGCCGGCTTCGATGCCCAGGCGCGGGAGCGGGCGCGTGAGCTGACCACCTCGTTCGAGCAGTTCATCATCGAGCACAAGGACGAGATCACCGCCCTCCAGGTCCTCTACAGCCGGCCCTACGGCCAGCGGCTGCGCTTCGCCGACATCAAGGCGTTGGCCGACGCGATCCAGGCGCCGCCCCGCCAGTGGACGACGGATCGCCTCTGGCAGGCCTATGAGACGCTCGACAAGTCGCGGGTGCGCGGCTCTGGCATGCGCAGGCTGACCGACGTCGTGTCCCTGGTCCGCTTCGCGCTCCACCAGGAGGAGGAGCTGATACCCTTCGAGGAGCAGGTGGAGGCCCGCTTCGACGCCTGGCTGGCGCAGCAGGCCGCTCTCGGGCGGGAGTTCACCGAGGAGCAGCGCCGCTGGCTGGAGTGGATCCGCGACCACATCGTGGCGAGCTATACCATCGAACTCGACGCCTTCGACTATGCTCCCTTCGCGCAGCACGGCGGCTTGGGGCGCTTCTACCAGCTCTTCGGCTCCGACTGGCGCACCCTGTTGGATGAGTTGAACGAGGTGCTGGCGGCGTGATCCTCTATGTGGAGCCAGTCCGCTGCCATCCTGAGGTGCCGGCCGACGGATCTCAATGGTGCGGCCCACAGCCTCCGAGTGAGGTGCGCCGTTGCGCTCAGCGCTGCAGATGCGCGACTGCCTGCCCCGTGGTGATGACATGACGCGTTCCGCGCGAATAGAGGAGCCGCCCTATGCGTGAGGACAACTCTCCGTGCCTGCCTCCAGGCTGGACCTGGGCGACGATCAGAGACACCGGGGAATACATCAACGGTCTGGCCTTTAGGAAGAGTGATTGGGGTGACGAGGGGCTGCCGATTATCCGGATTCAGAACCTAACTGACCCATCCAAGCCTTTCAATAGGACAAGCCGCCAAGTGGACCCGGTCTACATCGTCCACCGCGGTGATATCCTACTCAGTTGGTCAGCAACGTTGGATGCCTTCACTTGGCGGGGTGAAACTGGTGTCCTGAACCAGCACATCTTTAAAGTGGTACCTGACAACCGTCTAGTGCATTCACCCTATCTCTATCACCTACTGCGTCATGCCATAGATTTGCTGAAGCAGAGCAGCCACCTGCACGGTTCTACGATGAAGCACATTAACCGTGGTCCGTTCTTGAGCTTTCAGGTACCCCTCGCCCCCCTCGCCGAGCAGCGCCGCATCGTGGCGGAGATCGAGAAGCACTTCACGCGGCTGGACGCTGCGGTGGCGGCGCTGGAGCGGGCGCGCGCCAACCTGAAGCGCTACCGCGCGGCCGTGCTCAAGGCCGCCTGTGAGGGCCGACTCGTCCCGACCGAAGCTGAGCTTGCCCGTGCCGAGGGCCGGGATTACGAGACGGGCGAGCAGCTCCTCCAGCGCATCCTCCAGGAGCGCCGCGCGAAGTGGGAGGCGGAGGAGCTCGCCAAGCTGCGGGCCAAGGGCAAGGAGCCCAAGGACGACCGGTGGAAGGCGAGGTACAAGGAGCCCGCCGCGCCCGACACCAGCGACCTGCCCGAGTTGCCCGAGGGGTGGGTGTGGGCAAGGCTAGATCAACTCCTCGGGTCTCTTAGAAACGGGATCTCGAAGAAACCAGATTCCGAGTCTGGGACGCCAATCTTACGCATTAACGCCGTTCGGCCCCTTTCCGTGAATATGGAGGAGATCCGTTACCTCTCCGGTTCGGTTGATCAGTATGCGGATTATGTTCTCTGCCAGGGTGATCTTCTATTCACGAGGTACAACGGCAGCCCGGAACTGGTCGGGGTTTGCGGAGCCGTTAGGGCGGTGGATCGAAAAGTGGTCTACCCTGACAAGCTGATCCGAGCTCGGCTCGCTTCTCACCTCTGCTTGTCGTCGTTCGTTCAGATTGTGCTAAACGTTGGACTCTCTCGGGAGTTCATCGCGCGCCGCATTCGAACAACGGCGGGCCAATCTGGTGTGAGCGGAAGTGATATCCGCAGCGTTCCTCTCCCCCTCCCACCCCTCGCTGAGCAGCGGCGCATCGTGGCCGAGGTGGAGCGGCGGCTGTCGGTGGTGGAAGAGCTGGAGCGGCAGATCGAGGCGAACCTAAAGCGGGCAGAGCGGCTGCGCCAGGCGATTCTGAAGCGCGCCTTCGCGGGCAAGCTCGTGCCGCAGGATCCCAACGATGAGCCGGCCAGCGTGCTGCTGGAGCGCATCCGCGCCGAGCGCGCGGCCGCCGCAGCGGCTGAGCCGAAGCGCCGCCGGACTCGCCGGACTGGTGGGAATGGGAAGCGGACGGAGCCGGTAGCCAAGACGCTGCCGCTGTTCGGTGCGGGGGGTGAACGGTGAGCGCGACGAACCACGCGCAGCAGATCGTCCAGAGGCTCTGGAGCTACTGCAACGTTCTGCGCGACGACGGGCTGTCCTACGGCGACTACGTGGAGCAGTTGACGTATCTCCTTTTCCTCAAGATGGCGCACGAGCAGACCCAGGAGCCGTGGAACCGGCCCTCACCGGTGCCGGAAGGATATGATTGGCCCAGTCTGCTCGCCCGCGACGGCGACGAGTTGGAAACCCACTACCGCCACCTACTGGAGGAACTGGGTCGGCAGCCGGGGATGCTCGGGCTGATCTTCCACAAGGCGCAGAACAAGATCCAGGACCCGGCCAAGCTGCGTCGGCTAATCGTCGACCTGATCGACCGCGAGCAATGGATGGTACTGGGCACCGATGCCAAGGGTGCCACCTACGAGGGGCTGCTGGAGAAGAACGCTCGGGACGTGAAGGGCGGTGCCGGGCAGTACTTCACCCCCCGACCGCTGATCCAGGCGATCGTCGATGTGATGCGCCCGCAGCCGGGAGAGACGATCTGTGACCCGGCCTGCGGCACGGGCGGCTTCCTGCTGGCGGCACACAACTCCATCGTCGAGCGGTACCCCCACCTTGACCCGGAGCAGCGCAAGCACCTGAAGCTCCATGCGCTGCGCGGCGTCGAAATCGTGGACAGCGTGACCCGGCTCTGCGCGATGAATCTGCTGCTCCACGGTGTCGGGCCGGGGCCGGCCGAGGCCGACATCGAGCCGCCGGTGCGCACCGGCGATAGTCTGAACTCGGCGCCGAGCGACCACTTCGACGTCGTGCTGACCAACCCGCCCTTCGGCCGCAAGTCGAGCGTGCTGGTGGTGAACGAGGAAGGACAGCAGGAGCGGGAGGCACTGACAGTCGTCCGCGAGGACTTCTGGGCCACGACGAGCAACAAGCAGCTCAACTTCGTGCAGCACGTGAAGTCGCTCCTGAAGATCCACGGCCGGGCCGCGGTCGTGGTGCCCGACAACGTCCTCTTCGAGGGTGGCGCTGGGGAGACGATCCGGCGCAAACTCCTGCAGGAGTGCGATGTCCACACCCTGCTGCGCCTACCGACCGGGATCTTCTACGCGCAGGGCGTCAAGGCGAACGTCCTGTTCTTCGACCGCAAGCCACCGCGCGAGCAGCCCTGGACGTCCCAACTCTGGATCTACGACCTGCGCACCAACAAGCACTTCACGCTGAAGACCAAGCCGCTCCAGCGATCGGACCTCGACGAGTTCGTCGCGTGCTTCAACCCCGAGAACCGACATCAACGGACGCCGACCTGGTCGGAGGAGAACCCGGATGGCCGCTGGCGAGCCTTCAGCTATGACGAGTTGATCCAGCGGGACAAGGTGAACCTCGACATCTTCTGGCTCAAGGACAAGAGCCTGGAGGACGGGGAGAACCTGGGTGACCCGGACGAGATCGCGGCCGACATCGTAGAAGACCTGCGCGCGGCGCTGGAGGAGTTCGAGACGATCCTTGCCGACCTCGCGCCCAACGGCGTTGTCGCCGACTGATGGCACCCCTCACCCCCGGCCCCTCTCCCAAAGTTGGGAGAGGGGGGAAATCCTCGCGTCATCCGTCACGCGTCAGTCGCCAGCCGTCTTCGGTCCTCCTCCCCTCTCCCCTTGTGGGAGAGGGGCTGGGGGTGAGGGGGAATCGCCTGCACCCACAGGTACGCATCCTCCAGCGTCGGTGTAACCGGCACCCCGGTGAGGCCGGGCGGGAGGGGGCCGACGACGCGGAGGAGGGCGTGGTCGGCGTGGAGGGTCATCTGACTGACCTGGCAGATGCGAAGGGTGTCCTCGAGGTCGGCGGTGGGGATAGTCACCTCGTGGACCTGGCCGGCGGCGAGGGCACGGACGGTGTCGATGGTTCCCTGGGCGCGGACGGTGCCCTGCTGAAGGACCAGCACGGCCGCGGCGCCGGCCTCGATATCGGCCGGGACGTGGCTGCTCAGGACCACCACGCGCTCGCCGGGGGGACCGGCGATGATGCGCAGGACGCGGGCGCGCTCGGTGGTGTCGAGGCCCGTGAGGGGCTCGTCGAGGATCAGCAGGCGCGGGCGGCCGAGCAGTGCCTGGGCCAGGGCGACCAGCCGCGCCTGACCGCCGGAGAGGGTCCGGAGCGGGCGGTTGGCCAGGTCGCCGAGGCCGAGGTCTTGAAGGAGCATGTCCGCCTGTGGCTCGGGTTGGATGCCCTTGAGCCGCGCCACGTAGTGGAGGAACCCGCGCGGCGTCAGATGGCCCGGCAGGTCGATCTCCTGCGGCAGGTAGCCGATGCGGCGGCGCAGCGGGCGGGGATCGGACGCGTAGTCGCGGCCGGCGAAGGAGGCCCGGCCCGCATCGGGCCGCAACGCCGTGGCGAGGATGCGCAGCAGCGTCGTCTTGCCTGAGCCGTTCGGGCCCAGCACGGCGAGCACGCCCGGACCGGCGTGGAGGGAGACGCCGGTCAGGGCTGGGACGTCGCCATAGCGTTTGGTCAGCCCCTCGGCGATCAGTTCCACGCGGCGGTCTCCCGGCCGACGAGCCGCGTGCCCTGCCAGAGCAGCAGCACGCCCGCAGCGAGCAGCAGCAGCGTGGCGACCAGCACGCCGGGCGCCTGGCTCAGGTGGACGAGAATGTCCGTTGGCCCGAACACCTGCGGGTCGGCGGGCTCGATCACCCCCTGCCACGCGAGGAGAACGAGCGTGCCCCAGGCGCCGAGGGGAACGGTCAACCCGGCGATGGTGCCCCAGCGGGCCGAGGTGTAGAGCGCCATGCCCGCCAGCCCGAGCATCGGCCCGAGCCAGAGGAGTACCACCCGCCAGAGGACCAGCCGCGGCCCTTCGATCCAGACCAACCCGAGGAGCGCCAGGGCCAGCGCGAGGTTCCCGGCCAGCACCAGCCCGAGCCGGACGTAGAGCAACTCCAGGGGCATTACCGGGCTGATCCGCTCGATCTCCGCCAGCGTTTGCCCGGCGGGGCGGAAGGCGAAGGCGACCCCGGCCGCGGCGAGCACCGGTGCACACAGGGTGACGCCGAGCGAGAGCAGCCCGCTGTACCCGACCCCGGCCACGATCAGGCCGAGGGCCAGGACCAGCCCACCGGCCCAGAGGACGACGTGGTCGATCAGCGCGATCTGGGCCCGCGCCAGCGCCAGCCAGTGATGGATGCTGGGGGCCGGGCTCTCGTCCCATACCAGGTCGGACTCCGGCGCGGTGCGGGCGGCCACCAGCGGCGCCAGCCGGTCGATCAGCGCCTCGGTGTCGGCCGGGTCCGGCTCCGGCGCATCGTAGGTGGCGAGGCGGGCTGCCAGCGGGTCGAGATCGCCCAGCGCCGCGCGCGCCTCAGGCGAGAGACCGCTGGCCAGGTCTGACCGGCGCTGCCGTGTCATGGGCCATCCCTCCTTCCGCGTGCTTCCTGTGCTGCGGGCGCGGGGTGCCGGGTGAGGGCGGTGGTGCCGCGCCGTTCGGGGCTCGGTACTCGTCGATGAGCAAGGTCTTCAGCCGCCGCAGGCCGTGGAACAACCGGCTCTTGACTGTGCCTACGGCGACACCGGTCACCTCGGCGATCTCGTTCAGCGAGAGGTCGTGGTAGAAGCGGAGCACGACCGTCTCCCGTTGGTGCGGCGGCAGTTGCTGGAGCGCCGCTGCCACGGTGCGCCGGTCGTCGTCGCGCAGCACCAGATCGAGCGCGCCGGGGTCCGGGTCCGGCACCGTGGTGAATGGATCGTCGTCCTCTGATGGCGTCACCCGTGGGGCGATCGCCTGCCGTCGCGCGGCGGTGCGCAGGTGGTCGAGTGCGATGTTGCGAGCGACGGTGAACGCCCACGGGCGGAAACGGGTCGGCGGCTCGCCGCGATAGGTGACGATCCGGGTGAACGTCTCCTGCACCAGATCCTCCGCCTGCTGGCGATCGCCGGTCAGGCGGTAGAGGAAGGCGAGCAGCGGGCCGTGGTAGCGCGGCACCAGCGCCTCCAGCGCGGCGACATCCCCCGCCAGCAGGCGGCGGTAGAGCGCCTCATCAGAGGTGTCGATGCTGTGGTGTCGCGGGTCGCTCATCGCCATCTCCCCGGTCGCCGCGCGGCGAGGTTCGCGTTCGAAGTCATCAGCCCCGCGCCGGCCGCCAGCGCAGCGCGGTTCCACTCGGCGAGGACGCCCTCGGCCGGGCGACTGTGCTGGAAGATATCGAGCAAGCCGCTTGCCTCGCGGCCTACCCCAATCTCAACCCACCAGTACCCTACCACGGCGCCGGCTGCGAGCCAGGATCCCCCGGTAACGCACCCCAGCACGAGCACAACCCCGAGCAGGTAGACGGTCGGCACGAGACGGCCCCACCGTCGAGTGGTGAGCACGGGAGCCGGCAAGCTGCCGGCACTCCGCTCAGGATGCCAGGAATTGGGCGGCTGCCGGCCGGGGACGGCGCGGTGTGGGACGTGCCGGCGTTCATACACGCCGTCGATCAGTGCACTACGACACACCGGCGGCCTCCTTGTACCAGGCGGCGATCGCCTCGTCGGACGTCACCCCGTCGAGCGACGCCGGGTTGGCAAGCAGCCGGTCGATTACCGCCTGAATTCCCGCGGCTCCGCGCTGGCGGTAGATGTCGAGCAGCGTTCTGGCGGGGAGCTTTGACCCGTTGTCACCTCCGGGCAACGAGCGGCCATAGGCATCGATGGTGGCCGCGATTTTCTCGGGGTCGCCCTCTTCCCGCGCGTAGGCCCAGAGGAACAGGTCGAGCGTCCAGGGGACGAGCCATCGCTCCCCGTCGGGATCGACCGGCGCGCCGAGGGCGGCCGTCCACAGGCTGTTGAGCACCCAACTGCCGAAGTACTGGGCGTCCATCTCCAGTGAGCGATCCAGGCTGTCGATCTGATCCGCGTCGAACACGAGGAGGATCTGCCGACCCGCTGGAGCGCGCTCCAGCGCATAGCCCGGCAACCCATCGAGGAGGGCGAAGGTCATCCCGTCGATCTGCACGGTCGGGAAGAAGGGAGTGAGCCGTTCGAGCGTCGCCTCATAGCGGGCGGCGTAGGCGCGTGCCCGCGGCAGCAGCACGTCCGGCGCGGCCACCGTCACCCTGCCGACCTGCTCCGTCCGAAGGCGCGGCGCGGCGAACAGGAAGGCTCCGGTTACGTGCTCGGCGGCGAAGACCCCATCGCCCACCGGCGGCAGGTTTGATGTCACGCCGAAGCCAGCCGGCGCCTGCACCGTCAGGCGGAAGGCCCCCGGTGGGTGGTTCTGCGACTCGAATCGGTTCAGGTCGTCGAGCCCGCTCACACCCGCCAGCGGATACCAGCCGACCGCGGGCAGCAGGCGCACCCCGCCTGGGCCGACGAAGTAGGTCAGTTGGGGCTTTCCCTGCTGGTAGCGTACGTAGACCGCGAAGGCCCCTTCGTAGGTAAGGCGGACCTCGGTTGCCGCGCCGGGCGCGAGTGGCTCCGGCAGGGCGAGTGTGAGCTGGTCACCGTCGCGGGTCACGGGTAGGCTGCTGTCGACCACGACGAGGTCGTGATAGAGCGTCAGCGTGGCGTCGGAGATGGGCGTGCTGCCGGCGTTGCGGAGCGTCATCCGGGCGTCGAAGCGGGGCCGTGCGAGATCGCGCAAGTCGGCATCGATCTCCCAGGCGTCGATCACCTCGCGGTCGGACACGACCTCGGCCGGCTCCCCTCCACTGAAATCGATCGCCACGGCCTCGGCGCTCCACTCGGTAAGCAGGCTGTTGTAGCGCACGCCTCCGGTCAGCGCGAACGTGAGCCCGGCCAGAACCACCGCGCCGGTCAGGATCGGCAGGCGCCGCGTCCGACGGTGCTGGGTCAGCAGGATCGCCAGCGCCAGCACGCCGAGTGCCAATCCCGCATAGAACCGGTTGAACAACGCCGGAAGCTCTCCGGCGAGGAAACGTCCCCACAGTTCCTGGTACTCGGCGCGGTTCATCCGGGTGAAGTCGAGCAAGGACGAGATCCCCCGGCCGCCGGTCAGGATTCGGCTCATGGGCGACACCGCGACCCAGCCGGCGGCGAGCACGGGATAGATCCAGCGCCGGTTCCCGAGCCAGACGACCGCGCACCAGCCGATCGCGCTGGCGAAGGCGAAGGTGATCGTTGCCTCCAGGAGGTAGCGCGGCACGGCGCGGGTGAAGGAGTCCACCGGGCCGACGCGGAAGGCCAGCACCAGCGGTACGATCAGCGCGCTGAGGAGCGCTGTGACTGTCGCCAGCCAGCGGCCGAGCATCACCTCGGCGCCGGTCGGGTAGGTCTGCTCCAGATCGTCGAACCGCGTCCGGGCGCTGCGGGAAGCACCGACCGCGCCGACGATGAGCGACACCAGCGAGACGGCGCCGATCGACAGGTTGCCCAGCTCGGTGCTCAGCGCCGCCTCGGCCGTCACGCCGATCCAGGTGCGGAACGTGAAGAGCAGCAGGCCCGCCCAGAGCAGGTGCAGGACCGGGAAGGTCCAGTGGAAGCAGAGCAGCCGCAACTCCGTGCGCCACGTCCGCACCAGGCGGCACGCCAGGTCAGTCATCGTGGCGCCCCTCCCGGTCGTCTGCGGGCTGCGCGTATGCGGCAGGGGCCGGGCGCAGCGCAGTCCGCCCCCGGTGACGGGCCATGCCCGGGGTGGTGCGACGCGCGGTCCAGAGCGCATTGGCTGCCAGCATCGCCACGCCGAGGCCCGTCACGAGGGCGCGGTTGAGATCGTTGCTGACTCCTGCCACCGGGTAGATCGGGTGGAACAGGTAGAGCGGGCCGGTCACCGGGTCGGAGCGGGTGAAGACTTCGAAGAACCAGTAGGCCAGCACGCCCCCACCCGCTGCCCAGTAGCTCCCGGTCAGGTTGCCGAGCAGTAATCCCAGCCCTAGCAGGAAGGCCGCGGGGGCCAGCGCCGGCAACACCGTGGTGCCCAGATCGTATGGCCCGTAGCCGATCCGGAAGATGACCATTGCCAGCAGGAGCGGCAGCGCCGTAGTCGCCACCGCCCCGGCCGTGCGCAGTAGCGGCAGACGCCAGGGCGACTCTGGATAGGTGCGGCGCAACTCGTCGAATCCTTCCTGGCGCTCGACTCCCATCAGGTGCGCCGCGCCGAGCCCACCGGCGAGGCACACGGTGAGTGTCAGGGCGCGGGTGATCTCCCACTCGTAGGCCGGCTCCAGCCGTTGGGTCCAGACGAACCACTGGAACAGGGCGAAAAGGGGCGGGATGAGCGCCGCTAGCACCGAGGAGAGGCCGAAGACGACGCGAGCCTCGTACCAGACGATGCCTCTAGCGCGCACCGCCGACCTCCTCGATCCAGGTGGCGATCTGATCCGGCTCGAGATCGCGTAGCGACTCGCCCTCGGCGATCATCCGGGCGATGATCTCGCGCACGCCGTCCACACCCTGCTGGTTCTCAATCGCCATCAGCGCCCGGGCGATCGGTGCCGTGTAGGATCCGCCATTGGCGAGCAGCGCGCGCTCGAACTGCGTCGGGTCCGTGCCGACGCGGTGGCGGATCCAGAGGTATTCGCTGATGCCGGCTCGCGGGATGGTCACGCTGGTGTCGCCACCGGCCAGGACCCAGAGGTCCGCCGCCAGCGCGTCGCTGATGAAGTAGCGGTGGCCGCCGGTGTTCTCCTTCAAGTCCTCCGGCGTGTTCTGGCTGATGACCACGAGCGGCTGGTCCCCGGCCGGAGGCGTGTGGTCGGCCATCCCCGCGAAGCTATCGAGCACGGCCAGCGTCACCCCGTCCGGTGCCGTGGTCGGGAAGAACGGGGCGTACTCGGCGAGTAGCGCCTCGTAGTTGGGGATGACCGCACGCGCAGTGGGCAGGATCGCCTCCGGCGCGATGATGGTGCTGGCGTCCACCCGCTCGGTCCGCAGCCGCGGCGAGGCGTAGAGCACCGCCCAGGTGGCCCGGTCGCTGGCGAAGGTCAACTCACCGGTCGCCGGCAGGTTGGTGAAGATGCCCCAGCCGCGCGGGACCGACACGGTGAGGACGAACCGTCCCGGCGGGTGGAGGACGCCGGACGCATCGGGGCCAACGAGTTCCTCGCCCGGAACGGGGTACCAGCCGGCGAAGAACGGCAGGCGCACGCCACGCTCGGTTGTGAAGACGAGCGGATCCGGCAGCGGGCGGAAGGACGGGACCAGGGTCCAGAGTTCCCCGCCGTAGGTCAGATGCAGTTCCTGAGTTGCTCCCGGCGCGAGTGGTTCGGGCAGTGCCAGTGTCAGCACGTCCCCGTCCCGCTCGTAGGGCACGCTCGACGACGCGATCTCCAGATCGTGATGGAGCGTCAGCGTCACCGTGGAGATCGGCTCGTCCCCCGCGGCGCGCAGGGTGAGGCGGGCGTCGAAGCGGGGCGAAGCCGGGTCGGTCAGATCGGCGGCGATCTCCCAGGCGTCGACCACCACGGGGGACGCGACTGTCGCCTCCGGCTCAGACGGCTGGATCGACTCGACGATGATGGCCTGCGCGCTCCATGCCTGCGCCTGCCGCACGTAGGCGGTCACGGCCGATGCAGCCAGCATCAGTGCCGCCAGCGCGAGGGCTGCCGGGATCAGCGGCGCCCGCCGGTTGCGCCTCGCCGCGGTGCGGGTGGCGACCAGGGCCACAAAGAGCGCCGCCAGTCCGCCGTAGAAGAGGTTGAACCAGACCGGTCGCTCTCCTTCCATCAGTCGGCCCCAGAGCTCTTCGTACCGGATGCTCGCGGTGCGCAGGACGTCGAACAGGTCACTACCGGGGATACCCAGTCCCTGCCCGCCGAGGAAGATCTCCCACCCCAGGCTGGAGAGCCAACCGCCGGCGAGCAGCAGGTAGACCCAGCGTCGCGGCCCGAGCCAGGTGACGAAGAGCCACCCGACCGAGACGGCGAACGCCAGGATGATCCCGGCCTCCAGCAGGAACGTGGGCAGCCCGCGCCACAGTGACGATGCCGGTCCAATCCGGCTGGCGAGGACCACGGCCGCCACCTGCGTCGGCAGGAGCGCCACAATGCACGCCAGCCACCGACCGAGCAGGACCTCGGCGCCGGTCGGGAAGGTCTCCTCCAGCGCCTCGAAGCGGGTCCGCTGGCTGCGCCCGGCCACGAATGCCCCAAGCAGGAGCGCCGCCAGCGCGGACAGTCCGACGCTGAATGCGCCGGGGTTCCCTTTCAGCGCCGCCTCGGGCGAAATGAGGGACTGAATGCTGAAGACGTAGGCTACCAGCGCCCACCACCCCAGGAGCATCAGCGGGTACGACCAGTGACGCACCACCAGCCGCAGCTCCATACGCCAGGCGGTGAGCAAGCGGCGGAGGAGGTTAGACATGGACCAGCCACTCCTCACGCTGCACGCTGCCGCTGACGGCCAGGTACCCGTCCTCCAGCCCGGGCTCGACCGGGACACCCCGCCCCAGCGGGTTCTCGTCCG
Source organism: Sphaerobacter thermophilus DSM 20745 (assembly GCF_000024985.1). Taxonomy (NCBI): domain Bacteria; kingdom Pseudomonadati; phylum Thermomicrobiota; class Thermomicrobia; order Sphaerobacterales; family Sphaerobacteraceae; genus Sphaerobacter; species Sphaerobacter thermophilus. The sequence continues at coordinate 2,313,133 of NC_013523.1, read as the reverse complement.
CCACCACCCGGAGCTGTACCCGGCCGCCGACCGTGCGGCTCGACACGACCTGCACCCGCGCCGCGACCTCGTCCCACTCGCCCGGCTCGACCTCCACCTGCCAGACCCGGCCTCGCGCCCGCTCGACCAGCTCCTCCGGTGTTCCGGCGAAGGCCAGCCGACCCTGGCGCAGCACCGCCAGCCCGGTGCAACTCGCCTCGACATCGGCCACGATGTGGGTCGAGAGCAGCACCGTGCGCCGCCCGGAGATGCGCACCAGCAGGTTCCGGAAGCGGATACGCTCCTCCGGGTCGAGCCCCGCCGTCGGCTCGTCCACCACCAGCAGGTCCGGATCACCCAGCAGCGCCTGGGCGATCCCCAGCCGCTGCTTCATCCCGCCGGAGTAGGTACCGACCCGGCGCTTCGCGTCGGCCGTCAGGTTCACCTCCTCCAGCACCGCCTCTATCTGACGCTTGCGCTCGCGCGGCGGGATGCGCTTCATCGTGCCGATGTAATCGAGCATCTCGTAGGCGTTGAGGCTGCGGTAGAAGCCGAACTCCTGTGGGATGTAGCCCAGTCGCTCGCGCACCTTCGCCGGGTCGCGCATCACATCGATCCCACCGATGGTCACCCGGCCCGAGGTCGGCGCCAGCAGCGTGACCAGGATGCGCATCAACGTCGTCTTCCCGGCGCCGTTGGGGCCCAGCAGGCCGAACATCCCGCCCGGCACCCGCAGCGACACCCCATCCAGTGCCCGCACACTGCCGTAGTGCTTGCTGAGTTCCTCGATCACGATCTCCATCGCGCATCCCTTCGTCGTCCTCCGTGGCGACAGGCCACTCTCACCGACAGAGACGAGGTGGTTGCCAGCAAGGTTCAAGAGGAGCGTGGGCAGCCAGTCGGTTGCGTGGGCAGCGCATGGACCGTTCATGCGTGCGTGACGCATGGATCCAACGTGGTCGGCACGTGCCCCCGGCGATAGGCGTGTGTTCGGGAAGAGCGGCGTGAAGGTCTACGTGCGGTGGCATGTGCCCGGGCCTAAAGGCGCCGGGCTGACAAAAAAGCCCGCTAAAGCGGGCTGGGGCAGACCAGGGATAACACCCAGGTGGGAGGTGTCCACCGCCCGGTTGGTGCCCGGGGGTAAACCCCCGGGCTGAATATAGAAAGCCCACTGAAGGGGCTGGGGACGCTGCGTTCGGTAGGAGGCCGGTTCGTATACGCCTGGATGTGAGTATCGCAGCCCCTTTCGTGGGCTTACCCTGTATTCAGCCCGGCAGCTTTAGCCCCGGGCACGCGCCGACCGCCGGAAATCCTCGCGGCTGCCAGCCTCGGCCACGTACACCAACGGTGATCGTGCCCGAGACAGACTCCGCGCGCCCGTCACACGGCTTTGCTGTACACACGCGCCCTCACTGAACGGAGATCCTCCTGGACCAGGCGGCTGGTGATCTTGGCGGAGAGGAGTACGCCGGGAAGGCCGGCGCCAGGGTGGGTGCCGGCGCCGACGAGGTAGAGGCCGGGGAGGTCGCGCGAGCGGTTGTGTGGGCGGAAGTAGGCCGATTGGAGCAGGGTCGGCTCGATCGAGAAGGCGGCGCCGAGGTGGCTCCGGAGGTCCGTCGCGAAGTCGACCGGGGTGAAGCGCCGCTCGATCACGATGCTCGATTCCAGGTCGTCCAGTCCGACCTGCTCTTCCAGTGCCCGGATGATCCGGTCGCGGAGCATGTCGCCGGCGTGGTTCCAGTCGATGCCGTGGCCCAGGTGCGGGACCGGCGCCAGGGCGTAGAGGCTCTCCCCGCCGGGCGGGGCCATGGTCGGGTCGGTGCGCGTCGGTGTGTGGAGGTAGAGGGCCAGGTCGTCGGGGAGGCCGTGGCCGTCGAAGATGGCGCGAATGTGCTCGCGGTAGTGGGCAGGCATCAGGACGGTGTGGTGGTGGAGCTGCGGGTATGTGCGGTTTAGGCCAAGGTAGAGAAGGAAGCAGCTCATCGAGTAGCGGAAGCGCGCCAGACGAGCGAGCGTGCGCCGGGGGCGGTGGGCGGGTGGGATCAGCTCCCGGTAGGTGGTGGCGACGTCGCTGTTGGCGACCACGGCGGCTGCGGGGATGGTCTCGCCGCCGGCAAGGCGGACCCCGGCGGCGCGGCCGTCGGTGACGATAATCTCCTCCACCGGCGTGCCGCAGCGCACCTCGGCGCCGAGGTCACACAGCAGGCGCTCCATCGCCTCGACCAGCGTGTACATCCCGCCCATGGCGAAGTGGACCCCCTGCTGGCGCTCCAGGTAGGGAACGATGCCGTAGATGGCGCTGGCGCGGAACGGGTTCCCGCCGATGAAGAGCGGGTGGAAGGAGAAGACGGCGCGGAGACGCGGATCGTGGAAGTGGCGCGAGGTGAAGCGATAGACGCTCTGAGCCGCGCCGAGGCGCAACAGCTCCGGGAGGACGCGGGCGAAGGATCCGGGCGACAGGAACGGCTCGCCGGCCAGGTCGGCGAAAGCGCGGGCGTAGATGCGCTCCGACGCGGCGAGGAAGGTGCGGTAGCGGTCACGTCGCGCGGGTCGAAGCGGGCGATCTGCTCCTCGTCCGCCTCCGGCCCGGCCCCGTAGTCGAACTGGCTGCCGTCCGGGAAGAGGAGCCGGTAGAAGGGGCGGAGCGGCACCAGGGGCAGGTCGGCCGCACGGGAGCGACCGGCAGCGGCCCAGAGGTCGTCGAGGAGCTCCGGGGCGGTGATGAGGGTCGGGCCCATGTCGAAGGTGAAGCCCGCCTCGCGATGCTGGGAGGCGCGGCCGCCGAGGCGCGGGCGTGCCTCGACCAGGGTCACGGCGTACCCGGCGGCTTGCAGGCGGATCGCGGCGGCCAGACCGCCGAAGCCGCCGCCGATGACGACGACGCGCGTTGCCTGCGGGTCGCTCATGGCTGCAAGACCTCGCCCGCGACGGCCGGGCGGTACGCGGGGGCCGGGCGCGACAGGTCGCGCACCTGCTGCTCTACGGCGGCCACCAGCGCCGCCCGGTCGGGCCAGTCGTCGATGAAGAGGGGCGGGCCGAAGCGGAGCGTCAGCTCCCAGCGGTCGCCGGGGCGGTATGCCAGCCCAGCCGGGATGATCGGGACCGGTAGATGGCCGTCGCGCTCGGCCAGGGCCGCGAGCGCGGCAAAGCCGGGGCGGAAGGGGAGGAAGCCGTCCGCCGTCTTGGGAGTGTAGGTCGGGTCAACGTTAGGGTAGGCCTCGGGGAAGACCACGACGACCTCGCCCGCGCGCAGCAGGTCGACCGTCTCCGTCACCGCGCGGTGCAGGTAGCGACGGCGCTCGGCCGGGCTGTAGGCCGTGCGGGCGCCGGGGCGTGTCAGGGCGTCGCCACGGAGCACGATCGGCCAGCGGGCCGCGGCGCAGGCGCGCTCCATCACCCGGCGGACGATGGGGCGGTCCACCCAGTCGAGCGCGACCAGGATGTGGACCGGGCGGGGCAGCGTGGTGATGAGGGCGCAGCCGTCGTAGAGGTGGTGATAGTGGCGAGCGGCGATCAGGGCTGGGCCGCTGGCCGGAATGTGCTCCAAACCCTCGACGGTGAGTCGGAGTCGCCGCCCGGCGATGGCGCGGCTGCCGAGGCGGATCGCGGTCGCGGCCGGAGACGTCGTCCTCCCCAGCGCCAGCGTTGCCGGGAGCACGCCCAGGAGGACGGCCGCCACGGCCGGCTCCCACAGCCCCACGCTCAGGCTCAGCGCCAGGGCGAAGATGATGTTGGCGGTGTAGATCCCGAAGGGGAGCCAGGCCGGGAACTCATCCGGACTGGCGTTGCGCCGCCAGAGCAGGCGGCTGAGGCCCATGAAGAGGAGGCCGGTCACGGACCAGCCCACGAAGTTCTGCAGCGGCATCCCGAAGTAGGGCCCAGTCGCGTGCCAGACCCAGAACTGCATCGGGAGCGACGGGTGAGCCATGGCCGGGTCGAGCACCAGGTCCCAGACGGTGAGGAACCAGACGCCAAGGAGCACCGCGCTGAGCGCCGAGCGGCGGACGCTGAGCCGGGCCACGATGGCGCTGGCGAGCAGGTAGGCGGCCAGACCGACGAAGAACCAGGAGAGCGGGATGGTGTAGGGCACCCGCCCGAGCACCTTCATCCCCAGCCCGCTGGTGTAGCTGTACGCGCCGAAGGGCCAGCCGGTGCCGGTGCCGAGCAGTTCCATCCCGAGGGAGAGCGTAGTGGCGAGCGCGAAGAAGGTGAGCGTGCGCCAGGCGCCGAGGTAGCGAAGACCGAAGGCGAGCATGGCGGCAGCGCCGAGGACGATGTGCAGCGCACCGCCGTGGCGCATCCCGAAGGCGAAGACCTTCGCGGCCTGGGCGCTGCCGGCCCATAGCTCGGGGTGTGGCAGGGCGATCAGGAGGCCGCCCAGGGCGAAGATGAGCGCCCCGAGGTGGGCGAAGAACAGGGTCCGTGCTGCCGTCACGTCAACCTCCTCCATCGACGAGCGGGCGACCGCGCCAGACGTGCCGACGCTGCAGCGCGCTGGCGCAGAGCCGGAGGGCTACCGGCACGTCGCTCAGGGGCGAGAGCCAGTAGGTCCAGGGCGGGCATCGGTAGGCGCGTGCCATGCCGGCCAGCACGCCGACCCGGGTCGCGGCCAGCACGGCGTTGACCGCGGTTGCCGGGCCGCGCTGACCGGTGAGCAGGCGCAGCATGAGCAGGGGTAGCGGCAGGGCCTGGACCAGGGTGACCTCGGCCAGCCCCAGCAGGGTGGCGCCCCAGCCGGCGAAGCGGTCGCGCAGAGGGAGCGACCGCGGCCAGTTGCGCCAGGCCTCGCCCGCACTCGCGTACATCTGCACCCGCGCCAGGTCGCCCGCCTCGTAGAACCCGACCGCGGTGCCGGAGGCCGCCAGCGCGCGGGCGAGCCTCACGTCCTCACAGCGTGAGTCCCGGACGACGGCGAAGCCCCCGGCACGGGCCAGGACATCGCGCCGTAAAAGGAAGCACTGACCGTTCGCCTGCACGCGGTCGACCTGATCGGTCGCATGGCCGGGGATGCCGAAGCGGTAGACGAGCGTCGCGAGCAGCGCCGGGTGGATCAACCCCTCGGCTGGACCCGATAGCTCCTGCCGTGTGGCGACGCTGAGGGCCGCGACTCCCTCGATGGCGGTGTGAGCCAGGAGCGCGGCCGCCAGCCTGGGTGCCGGGCGCACGTCGGCGTCGATGGTGAGCAGCCACGGCGCGGTGGGGTTGGCTTCCCTGGCTCCGACCTCGAGTCCCCATGCCTTGCCGTTCCAGCCGGGTGGGATCGGTCCGGCGTCGACCAACCGCACCCGGGCGTCGCGCGCGGCATAGGTGGCGACCAGTGCCTGGGTGCCGTCGGTCGAGCCACCGTCAACCACTACGATCTCGCCGACCTCGGGACCCTGGGCGGTCAGCCCGTCCAGGCAGGGGCCGAGGCGCGCCACTTCATTCAGTACCGGCACGACCACCGCGACGCTGCCCGGTGCCGTGGCCGAGTAGTGTGGACAAGGCGCCACGCGGTTCCCCCCGGCGGTGTCGAGCAGGCGCAGCAGGACACGGGTGCCGAGCGCCGCCTGTGCCAGGGTGAGGAGGCTCCAGAGCAGCCGGGCGGTCACGGCGCACCTCCGAGCGTGAAGCGGACGACGAGGTCGCGGACGGTGGGCCACGCCTTTTCCTCCGGCCGCACGATCTGGTGGCCGGCCGGGACCTCCCGCAACGCGGTGCTGCCGTTCAGGCGTGCCGCGAGCCGCCGGGTGTCGGCCGGGGTGACCGTGCGGTCATCGGTGCCCTGGATCACCAGCGTGGGTACGGTGACGCGCTCGGCGGCGCGTCCGGCTCCGCTGGCGACCCGGCGCAGCTCATCGAGGGTCACCGGCGAGAGGTGAACCTCGTTGCGCAGGGCGTGCTGCACCGCGGGGTCGTCCAGGTCAACGCCCGGCATGGCTTCAGCGAAGAACGTGCGCACCTCCGGGTTCTGGAAGTCGGCGGCCTCGAAGGGGCGCAGCGGCCGCATGACGTACCGGGCCAGCGGAAGCAGGCGTACGCGCCAGTCTCCGGAGAGGAGCCGCCACAGCGGCGCGAGGAGCACCAGCCGGTCGGGCGGATTCTCCGCGGCGAGGTGGAGGGCGACGGCACCGCCCATCGAGAAGCCGATCAGCGACGCCGGGCTGTGCTTCTTGCGAACCTCCTCCCAGGCGCTGGCCGCGGCCTGGATCCAGTCGCGGGCGCGCATCGCCTCCAACCGCTCGATGTCGGGACCGAAGCCGGGCAGGAGCACACCGTGCGCGGAGATGCCGGCCTCAGCCAGGGCGTGCCCGAGTGGGCGCATCTCCGCCGGGGTGCCCATGAAGCCGTGGATCAGCAGCGCCCCAGCCGCGCCCGACTCGAAATGGAACGGCTGATGTTCCTCAGCGTCGAACCAGCGCACCGGTCGGCTCCCCTGGTTGGGGCAGCAGGTTCTCCCCATCCCGCCACAGCCGCACGAGCATGATCGCGATGGCTGCCTCGCGCAGCTTCTCCCGGCGTGTCGTCACGGCACGCTGCCGCAGTGTGTCGTAGTCGTTCCGCTCGATGACGTCGAGGATGCGCCGGTAGAGCCGTCCGGCGATGAGGATCGGGAGGCGACAGTCCGGCGGCAAGAGCCAGACTCCGGCCAGCCCGCGGGCGTAGTAGACGCGGGCGCGGTCGATCTGGAGCCGGATCACCTGGCGCAGCGGCTCGTCGGGGCCACGCCCATCGGCGACGAGCCGCGCGAGCGCCTCAGGCGATGAGCCGGCCGCGAGGAGTTCATCGAGCGGCAGGTAGACGCGGCCGCGGCCGAGGTCGGCGCCGATGTCGCGGTCAACTGCATGGCCACGCCCAAGTCCGCCGCGGCCGCGAGCGCTTCGGGCCGGGTCGCGTCGAGCACGTGGGCCATCGCGAGCCCGACAGTCGAGGCCACCTGGTAGCAGTAATGGTGAAGCTGGGAAAAGGACGTGAACTCACGCGGGATCAGGTCCGAGGCGAGGCCGTCGACGAGGTCGGTGAGGTAGTGGACCGGGATGCGATGCTTGTCGATCACCCCGGCCAGGAGGCTGCCGAGCGGCTCACGCGGCGCGCGGCCCGTCTGCCCCGCCAACAGCCAGTCCCGCCAGGCATCGAGTTCGGCCCTCACCGGCTCGACGGCCGCCGTGCCATCCCGCTCGTCTACCAGATCATCCAGCGTCCGGGAGAAGCGTAGAGCACGACCACGGACTGGCGACGCTCCGGCCGCAGGAAGCGGGCGGCGAAGGCGAAGGTCCGTGCGTGGTGCTGCAGGAGCGCTTCCGCCGCCACCAGATCAGGGGGCGAGCCGCGGATCGATTGCCGTGAGCGTGGACACTGCACGGTATCCTCCGCTGAGTCGAGTGCGACGCACGCATATTTGTCCGGACGTCAACGCAAGCGAGGTGCCAAACGCAGGGCACGCGGGGGTGGCGAACCGCTCTGCCACTCGGGAAAGCGGCGTGCAGGGCACACGTCATCGCGGCGACGCGTCCAGCGTGACGGACGGCCGTCTGGGCAGAGGAATGGATTGGTTTAGGCGATCGGTGAGAGCTTGGGGGCTGGCGCGCGGCTCGGCCGCGCGCCCAGTCGTGACCGGCTAGGTGCGCGCGGTCATCCCCTCCAGCAGGCTCGTCAGGCTGTTCGCCAGCGCACGGCGGGTGGCTGGGTCCAGCGTTGCCACCGCCGCTCGGAGCCGATCCTCCTCAAGCGGGTGAAGGCTCGCAATGACCTCTTCGCCCTCGGGGGTGAGTGCGTTGAGGACCACGCGGCGGTCGCGTGGGTCGTCGGTGCGGTAGGCCAGCCGCTGGCGCACGAGGCGGTCGAGGATGCCGGTGACGGTCGGCGTCGACACGCGGAGCCGCCGGGCTAGCACCGAAACGCGGGTTGGTCCCTCGGCATACAAGATCCGCAGCACCCGAAGTTGCTGCATCGTCAAGTTCGGCCAGTCAGTCGCCAGGCGCTCCGGGCCCGGCTGCAACTGCGCGAGCATCCTGCGGAGAAGTTCTACCAGTTCGTCGCTCTCCTCCTCGGAATGGCCATTGTCCGTCAAGACCGGCATGCTCATGGTATCCCTCGTCCCTTCCTGCCATTCGTGACTGCCGGGGCACGCGCCCCGGTTCAGTTCCACTCTGGCAAGCGCTCCACTGAGGTTGACGAACCCCCTCAACCCTCTGCCTAAACACCAATTCCCAGTATAGCAATGGTGTTTACTACTAGGCTATCGGTGACAGGTCCTGATCATATAGGGTGATCAGCCCGTGATCGATAGGCCTAGCAGATCGTCACCAATCTTTGCATAGAGCCTTCCGATGCCCTAGCAGTATTCTCTGTCATTCGTGCGCGTTTGTCTAGTCTCGAGTCAACAAAAGAAGGGTGCCGAAGTACGCTCGACTTCTGTACTAACGGCATGCCGAATGGTGGGCTGAGATTGCGTACAGGGTGACGTGGCTTTGCTCGGACCCGGCTCCGGGTGCTAGGCTACATGCGCAGGAGCAAGAAGCGCCGGATCGTAACCGAAACGAGTGGCCGGTGCTGCGAAGTAGGGAGAGTAATCGTGGCGACGCATCCTCAGCTACAGGCACAGCAGCGTGCCGTGCTCGGTAAGAAGGTACGACAGCTCCGGCGTCAGGGCTTGCTGCCGGGTGTCATCTATGGGCCCGCGGTGGAAACTCCCCGCCCTGTCGCCATCGACGGCAAGGAGTTCGACCGGTTGTACCGGAACGTCGGTCCAACCACGCTGGTCGACCTCGATCTGGATGGCACGACCCATACGGTCTTCATCCGTGGGGTCGATCGGGACTCCCTGGGCAAGGAGTTGCTGCACGTTGACTTCTACGCGCCTAACCTGAACGAGCCGACCGTCGTCAGCGTGGCGATCAACGTCGTGGGTGAGTTGCCCGCGTCGGTGGACGGCGTGCTCACCTACGGGCGACAGGATGTTGAGATCCGGGCGCTGCCGGAGAACATCCCTTCGCAGATCGAGGTCGACATCTCCGGGCTGACCAACGAGAACCGCGCGATCCATGTGTCCGATCTGCAGGTTCCAGAGGGCTGCGAGATTCTGACCCCCGGCGACGAGGTGGTCGTGCAGGTGGCGGCGCCGGTGGTGGCCGAGGTTGCCGCGCCGGAGGCCGAGGAGGCGCTCGCCGAGGAGCTGGGCGACCAGCCGGCTGCACTGGCCGAGGGTGCCGAGCCGGTCGAGGAGGAGTAGCCGGTCATCCGGCAACTCAGGGCTGGAACGCGCTTGGGATTGCATTGGACTGCGGCGGCTTCGGCCGCCGCTTTCGTATGGCGCGGGATGGTGACGCATACCCGGGATGGGTGGTGCCAGCGATCCCGCGCCGCCGTCCGTACCCGGGACGGTTCGTGCAAGATCTCCAACCCCGTGGTCAGGATCCGGAACGGGTGGTGTGAGGTTCCCGCGCGGTGTTTTGGGGCCCGGTGGCTTCAGCCCCGGGCCCAGACCACACGCCGCATCCGGGTGCCTTCCCGCCTATCCACCGCTCGCTAGGGCGGCGCGGACGGGCGGCACGACCTCGGCAGCGAAGACGGCTGCCTGCTCGACCTGATGCTCGCCCAGCGGCCAGAAGATGAACGTGTCGATCCGATACTCGCGTCCCAGCCGGATCAGATACTCAACCCATCCCGCGGCGGGGAACACGAGCGTGTCAGCCTGGATCTCGTCTGAGCGGTTCGGGCGGTCGGCGAGGTCGATTGCCCCCATCACGTTGTAGCCCCGGCGGATCGACTCCGGCGGGCGCCCAGCCTCGGCCGCGCCTTCGTCCACCCAGCGGTTGATCCGCGGCAGATCCTCGACGGACGCGAACGTATTGGTCACCAGAATCCCGTCTGCCAGGCGCCCGGCAAGGCGCAGCATCCGCGGCCGGGCGGCTCCCACCCAGATCGGGATCGGTCGTGTCGGACTAGGGCCGAAGCGCGCGCCCCGCGTGCGGTAGTGCTCGCCGTCGAATGTGAACCCGCGCTCGCTGGTCCAGAGCCCGCGGATGACGCGGATCCCCTCCTCGAACGCCGCCACGATCTCGGCGCGCTCCAGCACATCCGCGCCGAAGGCCCGCAACCCGACCGGGTAGCCCCCTGCGCCGATCCCGAGCTCGACCCGCCCCCCGCTCAACATATCGAGCGAGGCCGCCGCCTTGGCCAGGATTGCCGGTGGCCGGAGCGGCAGGGGCGAGACGTTCGTCCCGAGCCGGACCCGCGTCGTCGTAAACGCCAGTGCGGTCAGCAGCGTCCATGTGTCGTAGTGGGTCGCCACATAGGGGTGGTCCTGAATGGTGATCAGGTCGATCCCGGCCGCGTCGGCGATCCGGGCGCGGCGAAACGGCTCATCGGGATCCTCAACGCCGGGGTGGATATTGAGGCCGAACTGCGGGGAGAGACGATCGGTCACGGATGCACTCCTCAGAATCGCGCGGACGGGCCAATCATGCCCTGCATCACCCCGCAACGGTCATGCCGGTTGACGTATTCCTGCAACGGCAGCGCGGCGCAGGGAGCGGTGCGAGCGGCTCTCACCCCCGATCCCTCTCCCAACTTTGGGAGAGGGGAGGCATGCACGCCGGTTACCTGCCTGGGAGTGGGTGCTAGTGGGGACGCCGAGAGCGCTGGACGAGGCGGAAGCGGTTGCCGTCGGGGTCGCGGAACTCCGCTTCCCAGTCGCCCCAGTCCTGCATGCATGGCTCGTCGTCGAACTCGACACCGCGTTCGCGCAGCGTCACGTATGTGCGGTGGATGTCGTTGGTGAGGAGTGCGACCCCGGTGATGGGCGGGAGGTCGTTTGCGGCCGGGGCCAGGGTCAGCGTCACGTCTGGCCCCGCACCCGCCGGTGCGACTGCCACCCGGCGCATGCCGTCCGGCATCCGCCGATCCTCCCGCACGACGAAGCCGAGCGTGTCCCGGTAGAAACGGAGCGCGCGGTCGAGGTCGGTGACCGGGACGGGGATGCTGCCAACGCCGGTGATCACGGGCTCCTCCTCTCGGTGCGGGGCGGTGCCGCTCAGTCGGCGATCACCGGGGCCGGCTGCTCAGCGGTGGGTGCCTCGGTCCGGGCGAAGATCGGCCGCGCCTGGACGAGCAGGGTGACCGCGGCCGCAAGCAGCCCGGCGGCGACGTTGGCCAACAGCGAGACGGTGTAGTTCCCCGTCAGGTCGCGCAGTTCTCCGGCCAGCGCCGAGCCGACGGCCGAGCCGATGGGCATGATCGCGAACATGAGCCCGAAGATCGTGCCGAGCGCGCGTCGGCCGTAGATGTCGGCGCAGAGCGCGGAGGTCAGCGGCACAGTCGAGCTCCAGGAAAAGCCGGTGACCGCCAGCGCCAGGAGGACCAGCGGCACGTTGCTTCCGGCCAGCAACAGCCCGGCGAATCCCAGGCCGCGCAGTGCATAGACCACAGAAAGCGGAACCACGCTGCCGCGCCGGTCGGCCCACCGGCCGGTGATCAAGGTGCCGAGGATGCTCGCCCCACCGACGAGCGAGAGCCCGAACCCGGCTGTCTCCCGGCTGATTCCCTGATCCAGGGAGTAGTCGACAAAGTAGTTCATGAGCCAGGCCATCGTGAAGCCGCAGACGAAGAAGCCGAAGCTCAGCTCCCAGAACGACCGGTGTGACAATGCAGTGCGCACCGAGCAGCCCACCTGCGCCATGTCGGCCGCAGCTTCCCCCTCTCGCTCGCGCAAGAGCCAGAGGATCATCGGCACGCCGACCAGGAACAGCCCCGCGCCCAGGAGCACGTAGGCGTCGCGCCACCCGACCGCGACGACCAGCACCGTCAGCCCGGGGACGATGGCCAACTGCCCCACCGAGCCGCCCGCGTTCACGATCGAGAGCGCCGTCGCCCGCCGCTTGACGAACCAGCTCGCCACCAGCGGCGTCACGGTGACCGGCGACACGGCGGCGAGCCCAAGGGCCACGAAGACGCAGTAGCCGATGACCAGCTCCCAGACGCTGCTCGCCCGCCCGGTGATGATGAGGCCGATCGCCAGCAGGGCCAGTCCCCCGGCTGCCACGAATCGCGCCTGCAGCCGGTCGACCAGCCAGCCGACCGCGGGCTGGGTCGTGCCGATCACCAGGATGCTGAGGGAGACGACCAGGCCGAGGTCGCCGTGGGAGAGGGAGAAGCCCTCACGTACCTGATCGAACACCACGCCGATCAGGAATCGGCCGCCGGAGGCGACAGCCAGGATGGCGGTCGCCGCGACGACGATCCCCCAGCGCAGCAGGCTGCTGTTCCTCCGCGTGCCGGTCGCTGGTGACGCCATGCCGCTCCCCCGTCTCTCCACTGATGGGCCATCGCAGCCGCAGAATGTGCGCCGCGAACCCCGCCCGACCCGGGCTGAACCATCGCCAATTGCACGTGCGGAGGAGTATAACGCACCGCCGCGCTTGTACGGTTGTCATGACAATACTTTGATGGGAGTGCCGGCATCGTGCCGACTCCGTGCCCGGCGCGTCACCAGCCTCGTCGGCCGACGACGTGACCGCCTGGTGATCGTAAGCACAAAGGCCGGCAGGATGCCGGCGCTCCTGGCGGGGCGCTCCTACGATTGATGTACACTGGTGGTCGTGCGATTTTCTGATGGGTGGAACCAGCGACCCTAGCGCCCGCGCGCAAGGCGTGCGAGAACCGTGACCGTGGGGACGGTCGCGTGACGCGGCCGGCCGCCGACGGTGAGTGGAGGAGATCGATGGAGTTTCCGCTTCGTTTTGGCATCGGTACTGGCAACCGGCGGCCGTTTCCGGAGCTGGCACAGCAGTGGCAAATGGTCGAGTCGCTCGGCTTCGACACCGTCTGGGTGGTCGACCACTTCCTGCCACCCGACGATGAGGGGTCGCCGTACTTCGAGGCATGGTCCCTGATTGCCTCGCTCTGTATGCTGACCCGGCGGCTACGCTTCGGCGTGATGGTGAGCGGGAACACCTACCGCAACCCGGCGCTGCTGGCGAAGCAAGCCGTGACCATCGACCATGCGTCTAACGGCCGGATCGAACTCGGCATCGGCGCCGGATGGTTGGAGCGGGAGCACGAGGCGTACTCCTTCCACTTCCCGTCGGTCAACGAACGCGTCGAGATGCTGGAGGAAGCGCTGCAGGTCATCCGCAGCCTGATGACCCAGGAGCGTACCACCTTCCACGGCCGCTACTACCGCCTGGAGAATGCACCCTTCGAGCCCAAGTCGCTGCAGCAGCCGCACATCCCGATCGTCATCGGTGCGTTCCGGCCGAGGATGCTGCGCCTGGTCGCGCGCTACGCCGACATCTGGAACACCCGGCTCGAACCGGAGGAGGCCGAGGCGGCAGTGCAGCGGTTCCGCGAGGCGGCGCGGAGTGTCGGGCGGAACCCGGACGAGGTTCGCCTGTCGGTCTACACCTGGCGCCACCCCTTCACCTCGGTCGATCACTTCCGGGACGTCGTGCTGACGTACCGCCAGGCCGGGTTCACCGACTTCATCTTCCCGATGCCGCCCGAGGAGCACTACGAGACGCTGCGGCGCTGCGCTCTGGAGGTGATCCCGGAGATTCGCCGCATGGGCTGAGGCGTCCCCGGGGGAATACGCCGCGTGCCGCAGCGTTGCTCATTAGTGGGGGAGATGTCCATGAGCATCCCCAGTGAGCACGACACAGGTTGAGGAGCGAGCCATGCTGGCAGCCGAGCGTTGGCCCCAGGCCACGAGCGTCGACGACTACATCGCCCGGATGGAGCAGAACCGCGAGCGGTATCTGGAGAATATCGAGCGGACGGAGATTACCGCGACCGATCGCGAGGTCTTCGGCCGGGAACCGCTGCGAATCCTCGTTCTGACCGAGGACTGGTGTGGGGACTCGGCGCAGTTCATCCCGGTCATCGCCCGGCTCGCGCGCGAGGTACCGACCGTCGAGGTGCGCATCCTCCGCCGGGATCAGCACCGCGACCTCAACGCCCTCTACCCGCGCAAGGACGGGTACCTGGCGATCCCGGTCCTGATCGTCATGGACAAGGATCTCAACGTCCTCGGCGTACTGGTGGAGCGGCCCGAGCGTGCCACCGAGGAGATCGCGGCCGAGACGCGCCGCTTCCAGCTGGCGAACCCCCACCTGCCCGGAATCAACCGCACGGTTGACCGCATGCCCGAGGAAACCCGTGCCGCCGTGAAGGCCAACATCGCCCGCTGGCGCGTCGGCCAGCAGGACCGCTTCGCGCGCTACCTCCTCGAAGACCTCGCCGCCCTCATCCAGCGCGCCCGGTCCGAGCGCGTGGCGTGACAGGGGACGCCAACGAATACGGCGAGCACGTGAGTGCGCGTCGTGTGTGGTGCTTGCCCGGGGGTTCGCCCCCGGGCTAACAACGAAAGCCGGCTGGGGTGGAGCAGGGCTCATAGCCCGGCGTCAGGTTCCCACCGCCCGGCACGTGCCCGGGGCTAAAGCCGCCGGGCTGAACATGAAAAGCCCACTGAAGGGGCTCTCTTGTACACCCGCGGGTGGAGCCGATCCAGCATCCCGTCGGGCGTCGTGACCCCAGCCCCTTCAGCGGGCTTCGCCTTATCAGCCCGGGGTTTACCCCCGGGCACGTGCGGACCGCGTAGACCCCTGCGATGAGTCCAACTCCAGCAGCCCAGGCACGGGCCTCCCGCAATAGTTGTTGTTCACTCATCACGCCGGGCCTGCGTGCGAGCGTGCCGGGTGGCGACCCGGTCGTAGGCGTCGGCCAGCAAGGGCTTGACGGCTTCGAACGTCTCCGGGCTGGGATTGAGCAAGCACACCCACCATTGCGATGCGTAGATCGGGTGGGGCATCAGCCGGTCGAGGGCCGCGTAGTCATAGTCAGTGCTCGGCGCATCGGCTCCGCTGGGCGGATCCCCGAAGAGCGCGCGAAAGGTGTCTCGGCGCACGCCGATGTTGAGCCGGAAGACACCGGGGCGGTCCAGGCGCGAGGACTCATCGAAACCGGTGTGGTTCTTGGTGACGATCGTGGCGAACGGGAGCTCACGCGTCCGATCGAGATCGCCATCGGGGTCGTAATAGATGAACGTGTCCCCCGCACCGGGCCCGTCGCTTGGTCTCAGGACGTCAACACCCGCGAACGTGTCCGTGATGTACTGGATGATCGCCTCCTGGTCCATGGTCGGCCTCCAAGTCGTTGGTTGGGACCCGAGGTAGCCACGTCTCACTAAACGTGCGCCACCGTCGTCGGTTGTGGAACAGACCGGTGTGGCTCGGTGTCGAACGTTCGTGACCGGCTCGCCGCGTGGGATTCGCGAGCACGTTGCAAGTGCTCGCGTTCTGTCGTGGGCGCGTGCTGGCGGCCTATCCCGCCTCGATGGGCGGCAGCGGGTGGCCGCAGGAGGGGCACCAGCTTGCGTCAGGGAAGGTCCGGGTGCCGCAGGCGGGACAGAGGCGCAGGGGCGTGGTGACCGGTTCCCCGCAGTAGGCGCAGTACGCCGCCCCCGACTGCAGGGGCTTTTCGCATGCCGGGCAGGTGCCCGCCGATTCCGGCAGCAACCCGAGCCTGGCCTCCAGCTCAGCGATGCGCTGTTGGCGCTCGAGTGCCCGGCGCGACTGGGCGGCGCGCGTATCTTGCGCAGCGATTGCCAGGTAGGGGATCAACCAGAAAAACAAGAAGGGAAAGAAGACAATCGCGAGCCCGATCGCCAGGCAACCCGGCGGACGCCCGCCCCCGATCCGTCCGCGCAGAGAGAGGACTCCGCGCCCGTCGAGCACGAGCGTGGTCACGAGGACGCCAATGATGAGGAGCCCCCCGACGTCCTCCAACAGGTTGATGCCTGCCACGAAGGGAGCCCACGCCAGCACGTAGGCCAGGATCAGCCCACCGATCACTCGGGGGCTGTACTCGTGGTATTGCACGTCCCCGTCGTCGGGTGTGTCGATCCGTTGGAGGCTCTTGGTCTCGTCCACCTGCCCACGCCCTTACGCCCGGCTGACGCGTGATGTCGGATCGCCACCGGGCGCACTCTGGACGATACGCGCTGATCCGCCAGTATGTCAAGATGACGCCCCGTGGGTGCCGGCATCGTGCCGGCTCCCGCGCGGGGACGGTCACTGTCGCAGCACCGCGAGCTGCTGCTTTGGGCGTAGAGGCGAACGCCGGCTGAAGGCTGGCGCTGCTTACTCCAGCATCCCCGCGGCGCGGGCGAGGTCGAGGGTGGTTTGTGCCATGCGGATGCTGGCGGCGTCGATCATCCGGCCGTCGATGGCGATGGCGCCGCGCCCTTCGCGGGTGGCGGCGTCGTACTCCTCGACCACGCGCCGGGCCCAGGCGATCTCGTCCGGGGTGGGAGAGAAGACCTCGTTGACGATCGGGATCTGGCTCGGGTGGATGCACCACTTGCCGTCGTAGCCCATCGCCCGGCTGAGCATGGCCGAGCGGCGGCAGCCGTCGGGGTCGCGGAAGTCGGCGTAGGGGCCGTCGATCACCAGCACCCCCGCCGCGCGGGCGGCCACGAGCAGGTGGTGCATGACGTACTGGTAGCGGTGACCGGGGTAGGCCGCGTCCCATTCGTCGAGGGTGCCGATGGCAGTGGAGGGCATTCGCACCGAGGCGCTGTAGTCGCCGGGGCCGTAGATGAGCGCGGTGATGCGCGGGCTGGCGGCGGCGATGTCGGCACAGTTGAGCACCCCCTCGGCCGTCTCGATCTGCACTTCGAGGCCGATCATCCGGTCGAGGCCGCGGTTTGCCTCGATCTGTGTCAGGAGCGTGTCGACGAAGGCTACGTCCTCCGGGCGGTTGACCTTGGGCACGATGATCCGGTTGAGTCGGTCCCCTGCCGCCTCCACCACCTCGATTACGTCACGGTAGCAGAAGGGGGTGTCGAGCGCGTTGATGCGGAAGACGCGCGGCTTCCGCCCCCAGTCGAGCTCGGTCAGCGCACGGATGACCGTCTCCCGCCCGGCCGCTTTGGCGTCCGGGGCGACGGCGTCTTCCAGATCGAGGAAGATGACGTCGGCGTCGGAGGCAATCGCCTTCTCGATCATGCGCCAGTTGTTCCCCGGCACCGCCAGCACACTCCGCTGCACCGCCATACCGTTGCTCCCTCCCTGCGCCGTCGATCTCGCGCGCCGCGCTCCCATGGTCGGCGGCAGCATACCACGGTCCCCGGTCGATAGAATGGGCGCCGAGAACGAGCGGACAGGGGAGGCAATGGCGCACCGAGTCGCGGAGGATCTGCGGATCACGGTCGAGGACCGGCAACGCCGGCTGGAAGCGCACCAGGCGGCCATCCGGGCCTGCACCGCATGTGTCGCCGCCGGGTTCATCCCCGAATCACGGCCAGTCTTCCGCGGCCACACCGGGCAGCGCATTATGGTGATCGGGCAGGCCCCGGCGGAGCACCGGGAGGAGAACCCGATCCCCTACTCCGGCGCCAGCGGGCGGACGCTCCGCCGCTGGCTAGCCCAGGCGGGCTTCCCTGAGGACGCGCTGCACGAGCGCTGCTACCTCACCTCGCTGACCAAGTGCTTCCCCGGTCCGAGCCGCTCCGGCAAGGGCGACCGCGCTCCGTCGGCCCGGGAGATCGCACTCTGTCGCCCCCACCTGGAGGGAGAGATCGCGCTGGTGCAGCCGGAGGTGATCCTGGCGCTGGGCAGGCTCGCATCGACCTACTTCGTGGGCAACCGCCCGCTCGCCCAACTCGTCGGGCAGTCGTTCACCCACGGCACCGCCGTGGTCGTGCCGCTCCCGCACCCCTCCGGCGTCAGCCACTGGCTCAACGTCCCCGCCCACCGCGCACTGCTCGACCGCGCCCTCACTCTCCTCGATGCCATCCGGCGTGAGCGGGGGTTATAGGGAGTGATGCGTCATACGTCATGCGTCATACGTCACTCGTAGTGCGTATTGCGTATCCATCCCCTCTCCCCTGATGGGCTCCGTCCGAGAGGGGCCGCGAGTGAGGGGAACGCATGACGCATCACGCATCACCCTAACCGCAGCACCATGCGGGCGATGGTGAAGTAGATGAGGAGGCCGGTGCCGTCGACGAGGGTGGAGATGAACGGCGCCGAGACCACGGTCGGGTCGACCTTGAGCTGGCGCAGGACCATCGGGAGGATGGCACCGACCACTGCGGCCCAGACGACGATCGCGGTCACCGCAGCGGCGACGACCATGCCGACGTCGACGCCGACGTCCAGCATCAGCGCCCGGATGAAGGTGGCGACGGCCATGGTGATCCCGAGCATCAGGCCGGTCGCGAACTCCTTGGTGACGACGCGCGGCAGGTCGCGGAAGCGTACCTCGCCGAGCGTCATGGCGCGCACCAGGGTCATCACGACCTGGGATCCGGCGTTCCCGCCGGTGCCGATCAGGAGCGGGATGAAGAAGGAGAGGGCGATGACCTCGGCCAACTCGGCCTCGAAGAACTGCATCACGGTGCCGGTGTATGCCTGGGCCAGGAAGAGGACGAAGAGCCAGACGATCCGCTTGCGCCAGAGTTCGACCGGCGACACGCGTAGGTATGGCTCCTCCAGCGGTGCGGATGCACCCAGCCGGGTGATGTCCTCAGTGGCCTCCTGAGCGAGGATGTCGGCCACGTCGTCGGCGGTGATGATCCCGAGCAGGCGCCGCTGGTCGTCGACCACCGGGAGTGCGAGCAGGTTGTTCTCCGTCAGGAGGTGGGCCGCTTCCTCCTGATCGGCCATGGCCGGCACGGTCACCAGGTCGGTGACCATCAGGTCGCCCACCCGGCGGTGGGGCGGGCTGAGGACGAGGTTGCGCAGCGAGAGGACGCCGAGCAGCCGGTCGTGAGGGTCGGTGACATAGACGTAGGTGACTCCCTCGGCCTCCTGTGCCAGTCGTCGCAGCGCGAGGACCGCCTGGTCGGCGCGCAGGTCCGGTGCGATCGAGACGAAGGCCGGGGTCATGCGCCCGCCCGCCGTGTCGGGCGGGTAGGTGAGCAGGTCGCGCAGCTCGGCGGCCTCGACCGGCTCCATCTCGATCAGGATGCGGTCGGCCGCCTCCGGCGCGATCTCGCCCATCACGTCGGCCGCCTCGTCCGGGGCCATGGCCTCCAGCACGTCGGCGGCGTCGGCCACGGCCAGCCGGCTCAAGATCTCGGCCGCGTCGGCCGGGTCGAGGGTTCCCAGCAGGTCGCCGAAGACCTCGTCGCCGAGGTCGCGGGCGATGGCGGCCAGGCGGGAGGGCGGCACCTGGAGGAGGTATGGCACCAGGTCGCCTTCGGTCGCCAGGTATCGGAGTTGGTCGAGCAGCGAAACGGTCTCGCCGTCGCTGGGCGTGGCCTCCGGGGATCGCTTCTGCTCATCCAGGCTCACGCTGACCCTCCTTCGCCGTGGCGGGAGCCGTCCCCCGTGATGGCTGGTCTTTCCTCCCTCGATGCGGGCGCGCGCGCCGACGCCAAGCTGCCGGAGCGGCTCAGGGGCGGGAGCTGGGCACGCACCGGAGCATACCCGAGGTGGCGAGCGAGCGGCGCCGGGCAGGACCGCAACCCCTGCCGTGGCCGCAATCGGTGCGCCGTGTCACCGGGCCTGGCGGCAACGTCCCCGGACACCGCGCTGCCTGGGGGCGTCGCCCATCCAGGCAATTATTCACCTCATCGCCAGCAGGCGACAGTCCCGGCGCCCAGCGGCAGCGCGGCTCCCGTCGGTGCGCGCGCGGTTCGGCGCCCCAGCGGTGGGGGCGCAAGGGGTTGCTGGACGACTGCGCTCCCGACCCGGCTCCTGCCGGATCGCTTACGCTGGGCTGGGCACTAGTGCGTGACGGTGACCTTGCTCAGGCCCCGTGGCTGGTCCGGGTCGAGCCCACGGGCGGCGGCGAGCGCCCCGGCCAAGAGTTGCCCCGGGATCACCGCGATCGCGGGCGTGAGCCACTCCGGCACTCCCGTCGGGAGCGGCAGCGGCGTCCCGGCGCGTGCCAGCAGGTCCTCCTGGTCGGAGATGGTGATGACCTCCGCTGCGCGTTCCTCCAGCAGGCCGAGCAGCCCGGCGGTGTTGTCCAGCGTGGCGCCGGAGGGCGCGATGAGTAGGACCGGGAAGCCTGGCTCGATCATCGCCACCGGGCCGTGCAGAAAGTCGGCCGACGAGTAGGAGTGCGCCATGGTGTAGGTCGTCTCTTTGATCTTGAGGGCGATCTCGTGAGCGGTGGCGAGGTTGTAGCCGCGGCCGATCACGGCGAAGCGGTCTACGTGGCGGAAGCGCTCGACCTGCTCGGCGATCCCCGCGTTGAGCCACAGTGCCGCCTCGGCGGCGGCCGGGATGGCCGCGAGCGCTTCCCAGTCGGCGTCAGCGTCCTCCCCGCGGAGGGCAGTGGAGAGGAGTGCGAGCGCCATCAACTGGTTGGTGTAGGTCTTGGTGGCCGCGACGGCGTATTCAGGCCCGGCGTGCAGCGGCAGGCAGTAGTCCGCCGCGGTGGCGAGCGGCGACTCGGGGTGGTTGGTGATGGCGACGGTGAGCGCTCCCTGCTGCCGTGCCGCCTCTTCCACCGCCACGATGTCGGCCGACTGGCCCGACTGGCTGATGCCGATCACCACGGCGCGGCCGAGCCGCGGCGGCTGCTGGTAGAGGGTAAACATGGAGGGCGCAGCGAGCGTGACCGGGAATCCGTTCCGCATGCCCAGGAGATACTTGGCGTACACCGCCGCGTTGCCGGAGCTACCCCGCGCGACAATGACGATCAGGTTCGGCTCGGCGTCGCGGATCGCTTCCGCGATCGCCTCGGCCTGCTCCCGTCCACGAGCGAGGAGCCGCTCGAGTGCCTCCGGCTGCTCGCGTACCTCCCGGTCGAAATTCTGGCCCTGGCTCATCGTTCTCCCTCGCAGGTGTCCCCGCCGCCATCTGCAAGCTTGGGGAATCGCTGGTTGGTGCGCGGTCCTCCGCCACGCGCGGCAAAGGATAACAGCCGGCTGGGCATGGTGGAGGATGCGTGTGAACGGACTCTACCACGCTCGGCGCCGCGACCGGGTAGCCCAGGCGTCCCGGATCGTGCTTTCCCGGTTTCCCGTGCGTAGCCTGTGTAGCGGCACGCGGCGTGCGATGCGCGGCGGAGACACTATCCCGCTCGGCGAACCGAAGACGAGCGCCCGAGCGCCCTGCGCACACAGTCGGGTAGGTGACGGCAGGTACGACGCGGGTTAAGATGGGGAGAGGCCGCAACCGTGGGCGGCGCCGCGCGCGTGCGCCGGTCGATACCGGAAAGAGGGGGATCCAGCATGGCGCAAGTGATCTACGACCACGTCACCAAACGCTTCGACGGGGTCACGGCCGTCAATGACCTGAACCTGGACATTGCTGACGGCGAGTTCTTGGTGCTGGTAGGTCCCTCCGGCTGCGGGAAGACGACCGCGCTGCGCTGCCTCGCCGGGCTGGAGGAAGTCACCAGCGGCGACATCATCATCGGCGACCGCGTGGTGACCCACGTGCCGCCCAAGGACCGCGACATCGCGATGGTCTTCCAGAACTACGCCCTCTACCCACACATGACCGTGCGCGACAACATGGCGTTCGGCCTCAAGCTGCGGGGCACCCCCAAGGAGGAGATCGAGCGGCGCGTGAAGAACGTGGCCGAGATCCTGGGGATCGACACCCTGCTGGACCGCAAGCCGAAGCAGCTCTCGGGCGGGCAGCGGCAGCGGGTGGCGCTGGGGCGGGCCATCGTGCGCGAGCCACAGGTCTTCCTGATGGACGAGCCGCTCTCCAACCTGGACGCCAAGCTGCGCGTGCAGACGCGGGCCGAGATCATCAAGCTGCAGCAGCGGCTGGGGACCACCACCGTCTACGTGACCCACGACCAGGTCGAGGCGATGACGATGGGCCACCGGATCGCGGTCATGAACGCCGGGGTGCTTCAGCAACTCGACACGCCGCAGAACCTCTACGACCGGCCGGCCAACCTGTTCGTCGCGACCTTCATCGGTAGCCCGGCCATGAACGTCTTCCCGGCTCACGTGACCACCACGCCGGAGGGGCTGCAGGTCGTCGCCGAGGACCTGCGGCTGACGCTCCCGGCGGAGCGAGGTGCGCGGCTGCGCGAGTGGGACGGTAAGTCAGTGCTGCTCGGCATCCGACCGGAGCACTTCCACGAGGTGAACGAGGCGGACGCCGCCCCCGACGGGCGACACGTGCGTCTGCCGGTGGAGCTGGTCGAGCCGCTGGGAGCGGAGACGCTGCTGCACCTGCGCGGGCCGGAAGGGCGCACGCTGGTGGCACGGGTCGAGCCGGAGTTCCAGCCCGACCCGGGCGACGTGGTCACCCTCACGGTGGACGTCGACCAGATCCACGCCTTCGACCCCGACTCCCAGGCTACGTTGACGTTATGAAAGGGCGCCGGGAAGATCCCGGCGCTCATCGTCTACCTACGTGCAGGGACGAAGGAAGCCGCTCGGATGCTGGCGCAGCCGGGCCGGACGGGAACGCGTGTGTTCCGGCCGGTGGTAGAGTTAGGGCTGGCCGGGCGGTGTGCCCGTGGGGCCGCCGCACGGTCTGGCTGCTGGCGCTCACGGCAAGGAACGACCCGGTCTGATGTACGACGCCATCATCGTCGGTGCCCGGATCGCGGGCTCAACCACCGCTCTGCTCCTGGCGCAGCGGGGCTACTCCATCCTGCTGCTCGATCGCGATCGCTTCCCCAGTTCGACGCTGTCCACCCACCTCTTCTTCACCGACTCGCTCAGTGCGTTCGAGCGCATCGGCGTGCTGGACCGTGTGCTGGCGATCGACGCGCCCCGGCTGAAGCGTCTGCGCTTCCCCTACGTCGACGCGCCCTTCGCCGAGGTTGACGGCCGCGACTTCGCGCTCTGCATCCGCCGGGAGCCGCTCGACGCGATCCTGGTCGAGGCGGCCGGAGCACACCCGGAAATCGAGCTGCACACCGGGGCACGCGTGACCGGCCTTCTGCGGGAGGGCGAGCGGGTCATCGGCGTGCGCTACCAGGAGGCGGGACAGGAGCACGAGGCGCGGGCGCGCTTCGTTATCGGCGCCGACGGACGGCACTCGCTGGTCGCGCGCGAGGTCGGCGCGACGGCCTATGAGGACTTCCCGCCGATGTTCGCCTGGTACTACGGCTACTTCCGCGGGGTTCCGCTGGACGACCCGCCGAGCGCCTTCGCCGTACGCGGCACCTACCCCGAGATCGGTGCCGAGTACGCCGCGTCCTTCATCTTCCCCTGCGACGACGGGCTGACCCTGGTCGGCTTCGGCGTACAGGCCAGCGCCTTCGACGCCTTCCGGCGCAACCACCGGGAGCACTTCTTCGGCGGTCTGGCGCGCATCCCGGAGGCAATGGAGCGGATCGGCGACAGCCAACTCGAGGGGCCGATCGTCGGCACCGGCGATCTGCCGAACTTCCTGCGCGTGCCGGTCGGCCCCGGCTGGGCACTCGTGGGCGACGCCGGGTGCCACAAGGACCCGCACAGTGTGCAGGGGATGGGTGACGCGGTCCGCAGCGCCCAGCTCCTCGTCGAGTCGCTCGACCGTTGGTGGCAGGGAGAGATCGACGAACAGACGGCGCTGGCCGAGTACCACGCCCGGCGTGACGCCGATGTGTTGCCGATGTTCGAGTTCACCACCGGCCAGCTCGAGGCGCGCTTCACCGAGGAGGAGTGGAAGGAATTCGGCCGCCGCACCTGGGAGGACCCGGCGCTGGCCCGCGCCCGCGTCGCCGCCATGGCTCATGCCATTCCCCCGGCCGAGGTCTACTCGGAGCAGGCAATCCGCCGGGTGCTCGAAGGCCGCGGCGTCGGTCTTAGTGATTCGGGCCCGGGCCAGTAGGGGTGGTGCGAAGGGTCCCGCGCTGTGGCACGGGCCCGGGGGTTTACCTCGGGCACGAACCGGACGGTGGACACCGAACTACCCGGATGTGAATCCTATGTTCCCGGCCGGCTCTAGCCGGCTTTCATTGTGAGCCCGGGGGGGGTTACCCCCGGGCACGCGCCATGCGCGGAGACCTTGCATCATTCGCCACACTCCATCACCGCCGGCGTCGACGCCGTCATTCGCTGACGGCGAACCGGGGCGACAGGACATGCGCAGGCACCGGCTGTGCGGCGCGTACGATTCGGAAGAGGATACGCGCGGAGGGGGCGTCCGAAAGCGTGCCAGTTGGTGTACCATTAACAGCGTAACAACGGTGACGCCCGCACCCGCGCGCATCGTAGCCGCTCCGATGACAGAGAATAACCGCGGGCCATGGGCCTCACCGGGGTGGGGGGCACGCTGTGCGTACTCGCGTCGCATGCCGGGGATGTGAACCGTCCCGGCGGGCCTGGTGCGCGGGGGCGCCGGGCACGACGCGCGATCGATTGCTGCGAAGGAGCGGTGCGGGGAAGATGGGTGGAAGCGCCAAATGAGTGTCATGAGCCGTTTTCATGGCCCAAATGCTGGCTACGTCCTGGAGCTGTACGACCGCTACCTGCGTGATCCGGAGTCGGTCGACCCAGAAACGCGTGCGATCTTCGAGCGCTGGGCACCGGAGCCGGATGGTGCGGTCGCCACGGCGGTTGCGGAGGCTGCGCCGGGGGTCGATGTCGCCAAGGTCGTTGCCGCTGCCAATCTCGCCCAGAGTATTCGCTCACGCGGCCACCGCGCAGCGCGGCTCGACCCGCTGGGCAGTGAGCCGCCCGGCGATCCATCGCTCGATCCGGCGGCCCATGGTCTGACTGAGGCCGATCTCGCTGCGCTGCCGGCGACGGTGGTTGGTGGGCCGGCGGCTGAGGGCGCGCGCAACGCCGCCGAGGCGATCGCCAACCTGCGCCGCATCTACTGCGGGACCATCGGCTACGACTTTGACCACGTGCAGATCGCCGAGGAGCGCGAGTGGCTGCAGGAGGCGGTCGAGTCCGGCCGCTACGCACGGCCGCTCACTGCCGAGCAGAAGCGGGCGCTGCTGCAGCGGCTGACCGAGGTGGAATCGTTCGAGCAGTTCCTACACCGCGCCTTCATCGGTCAGAAGCGCTTCTCGATCGAGGGGACCGACATGATGGTCCCCATGCTCGATGAGATCATCCGGGAGGCGGTCGAGGCCGGCACCTCCGACATCATCATCGGCGCAGCCCACCGCGGACGGTTGAACCTGCTGGCCCACGTGCTGGGCAAGCCCTACGCTAAGATCATCGCCGAGTTCATGGGGGTCAACCACCGCGAGCCGGCCGCGGCCACCGAGGGCGGCAGCAGCGGCTGGACCGGTGACGTCAAGTACCACATGGGAGCGGTCCGCCACGCCCCTGAGATCCGTGCCCGCCTCTCGATGTCCGCCAACCCGAGCCACCTGGAGTTCGTCAACCCGGTCGTCCAGGGGATGACTCGCGCCGCGCAGGAGGACCGCGACCAGGGCGGCCCGCCCCGGCAGGATGTCCGGCGCGCGCTGTCGATCCTGATCCACGGGGATGCCGCCTTCCCGGGCGAGGGTATCGTCGCCGAGACGCTCAACCTCTCGCGCCTCGCCGGCTACCAGGTGGGCGGTACGCTGCACATCATTGCCAACAACCAGATCGGCTTCACCACGGAGCCGTGGCAGGCTCGCTCGACCCACTACGCCAGCGACCCGGCGCGCGGCTTCGAGATCCCGATCGTGCATGTCAACGCCGACGACCCGGTCGCCTGCTTGATCGCGACTCGGCTTGCCGTGGCCTACCGCCAGCGGTTCCACAAGGACTTCCTGATCGACCTCATCGGCTATCGCCGCTGGGGGCACAACGAGGGTGACGAGCCGGGGTTCACCCAGCCGCGCATGTACGAGATCGTCAGCCGGCACCCAACCGTGCGCGACATCTGGGTGGCGTCGCTCGTGGACGAAGGAGTCGTCACCAAGGACGAAGCCGACTCCATGAAGCAGGCGGCCCTCAACAAGCTGCAGGAGATCCGCAACGCTGTCGCCCACGGCGAGGAAGGGGGCGAGCCGCTCGTCGAGGAGTCGGTGGACCCGCGGGTGCGTCATGTCGAGACGGCTGTCCCGCTCGACGTGCTGATCCAGCTCAACGAGGAGATCCACCGCCTGCCCGAGGGGTTCAACCTCAACCCCAAGCTGCGCCGGCAGATGCAGCGGCGCGTGGCAGCCGTGGTAGAGGGCGGGCCGCTCGACTGGGCTCACGCCGAGTCGCTCGCCTTCGCTTCGATCCTGCGCGACGGCACGCCGATCCGCATGGCGGGGCAGGACGCGGAGCGCGGCACCTTCAGCCAGCGCCACCTCGTCTTCCATGATGTCGAGACCGGCGACCGCTTCGTCCCGCTGCAGCAGATGCCGTCGGCCCGCGCCTCGTTCGCGATCCACAACAGCCCGCTGTCGGAGGCCGCGGCGCTCGGCTTCGAGTACGGCTACAGCCTGGAGGCGCCGGAGGCGCTGGTCCTCTGGGAGGCCCAGTTCGGCGACTTCGCCAACGTGGCCCAGGTGATCATCGACCAGTTCATCGTGGCGGCGCGCTCCAAGTGGCAGGAGAACCCGTCGCTCACGCTGCTGCTGCCCCACGGCTATGAGGGGCAGGGGCCGGAGCACTCCAGCGCCCGCCTGGAGCGCTTCCTGCAGCTCGCGGCCGACGACAACGTGCGGGTGGCCAACTGCACCACGTCGGCGCAGTACTTCCACCTGCTGCGCAAGCAGGCGGCGCTGCTCAAGTCGGCACCGCGGCCGCTCATCGTCATGACCCCCAAGAGCCTGCTGCGCCACCCGGCTGCGGCCTCGCTCCCGGTCGACCTGGCCGAAGGGCGCTTCCAGCCGGTGCTGGACGACCCGGAGGCGGCAGAGCGGCGTGAGGAGATCGGCCGGGTCATCCTCTGCAGCGGCAAGGTCTACGTTGACCTGATCACCAGCGAGGCGCGCAAGGCGGGGGCGCCGGTGGCCATCGTGCGGGTTGAGCAGCTCTACCCGTTCCCCGAGGAGGATCTGCGCCGCGTGCTGGAGTCGTACCGCAACGCGCGCGAGGTGGTCTGGCTGCAGGAGGAGCCGGCCAACATGGGCGCCTGGACCTACATGGAGCCGCGCCTGCGCCGGATCATCGGGCCGGATCTGGACTTGCGCTACATCGGCCGGCCGGAGCGGGCCAGCCCCGCCGAGGGATTCCACGAAGTGCACGTGGTCGAGCAGGGACGCATCGTGGCCGAGGCCTTCGCGGGGGTGGCCTCGCCGCGGGTGAAGACCTACGGAGTGCAGCATGCCGGTTGAGATTCGAGTGCCACAACTCGGTGAGTCGGTCGTCGATGCGGTCGTCGGCACCTGGCTCAAGAAAGAAGGAGACCCGGTCCAGGTCGGCGAGACGCTGGTCGAACTCGAAACCGACAAGGTCAACGTCGAGATCACAGCCGAGCAGTCTGGGGTGCTGGCGAAGATCCTCAAGCCGGAGGGGGAGACGGTGGCCGTCGGCGAGGTGATCGGGGCCATCGTGGAAGCGGAGGCTGCCGCCGCTCCGGCGCCTGCTGCGGCAGCCGAGGCCCCGGCGGCTCCGGCCCCGGCCCCGGCGCGGGAGCCAGAGCCCGAACCGGTCGCTGTCCCGGCCGCGCCGGGTGGGCCGCGCGCGACCCCGGCGGTTCGCCGCCTCGCGGCGGAGTACGATATCGACCTGGCGCAGGTGCCGGCCAGTGGTGAGGGTGGCCGGGTCACCCGCGAGGACGTGCTTGCGTACATTCAGCGCGCGGGACGCACCCGCGAGGCCGCGCCGGCCGCCCCGGCCAACGGCGCCGAGGCACCCGCGGCGCCGGCACCGGCGCCCACTCCGGCCGCGCCTGCTGCGCCCGCTGCACCGGCGGCGCCGAGCGCACTGCCGTTCGAGATCGCGGCCGACGGCCGCCGCGAAGAGCGCGTCCGCATGACCCGGCGGCGGCAGACCATCGCCCAGCGGCTGGTCGAGGCCCAGCACACCGCCGCCATGCTTACGACCTTCAACGAGGTCGACATGAGCGCCGTCATGGAGCTGCGCAAGCGGCGTGGCGAGTCCTTCCAGCAGCGGCACGGGGTCAAACTCGGCTTCATGTCCTTCTTCACCAAGGCTGTCGTCGGCGCGCTCAAGGCGTTCCCGTACCTCAACGCCGAGATCCAGGGGAACGAGATCGTCCTGAAGCACTACTACGACATCGGCATCGCCGTTGGCGCCGAGGAGGGCCTGGTGGTGCCCGTGGTGCGCGACGCCGACCGCAAGAGCTTCGCTGAGATCGAGCGGGAGATCCTTGATCTCGCCACGCGGGCGCGCGAGGGCAAGCTCCAGCTCCAGGAACTGATGGGCGGCACCTTCACCATCACGAACGGCGGCGTCTACGGCTCGCTCCTGAGCACGCCGATCCTCAACCCGCCGCAGGTCGGCATTCTCGGGATGCACAAGATCGAGCAGCGGCCGGTCGTCGTCGACGGCGAGATCGTCATCCGCCCGATGATGTACCTCGCCCTCTCCTACGACCACCGTATCGTCGACGGCAGCGATGCCGTCCGCTTCCTGGTGCGGGTCAAGGAGTTGATCGAGGATCCGGAATCCCTGCTGCTGGAGGGCTAGACCCGCGCAGCCAAACGATGCAAGCAGATCGGGGCGCGATGGATCGCGCCCCGATTGTGTGGGAAGCATGTCCCCCTCATCCCGCACGGAGCCGGGTGATTTTCGAAGGTGTCCACGGGGGGCGGGGGAACTGACGGATGACGCATCACGCATGACGTAAAGGATCACCGATGGCGCTGATCGAGCAGCGGATGACCCAGGCGGACGACGGCGCACGCATCGCCTACGAGGTGCGCCACGAGCCGGGCGCGAGCCCGGCCATCCTTGCCTTGCACGGCGTCCTGGTCGGCACCTCCAACTGGGTCCACCAGATGCTGCGCCTCCCGCAGTTCCACTGGATCGCCCCGTTCTTCCGTGGCCATGGCAACAGCGCCCCGGCCGGTGAGCGCCCGACCATCGAGCGCGCCGCGTACGACGCGCTGGCCGTCCTCGATGCCGAGGACGTTGAGCAGGCGGTCGTTATCGGCAACTCGCTCGGCGCGACGGTCGCCCTGGCGCTCGGCCTCCTCCGGCCCGAGCGCGTCCGGGGGCTGCTGCTGGTGGAGCCGTCGGTCCCCGCACTGCTGCCCGACCGCGGCGGGGACCGCCTCAGCGCCGCCGCGCGGCAGGCGCGGGTCCTCCTGGACGATGGCAAGGTGGACGAGGCGCTCGACCTCTTCCTCACACCCCGCCTCGGTGCCGACTGGCCGCAGAAGGTCGGCCGCCGCCGGCTGGCTGAGTGGCGGCACAACGTGCATTCCACTCCGGCGTGGTTTGATGCCGTGATGGACTTCGATCCCGGCCCCGGCCCGCTCGCCGCCCTCGACATTCCCACCCTCCTGGTCTACGGCGCCAACACCCAGCCCGAGTACCGCGAGCTGACCCTCGCGGTCGCCGACGCCCTCCCGCCCACCGACCTGGTGGAGGTGCCCGACGCCGGTCACGGCGTCCCCGTCGACAACCCCGACGCCTTCAACGCGCTGCTCCTGGAGTTCCTGGAGCGGATTGGGGTGGGTGGGAGTTCATGATCGGGACCGCCCGATCGACGAGCGTGGTCAACTAGACGGATCTATGCCGGTGGCATGTGCCCGGGGGTGAACCCCCGGGCTAACAACGGAAGCCCGCTGAAGCGGGCTGGGACACAGCAGGGCTCAGACCCGGGTGAAACGGTCTCCACCGTTCAGGTGAGTGCTCCGGGCCAAAGCCGCCGGGCTGAAGAACAAGAGCCCACTGAAGGGGCTTCTCTTTCCCACACCTGTAGTGAGCCGATCCGGCACCTCGCGGGGCGAAGACTCCCCAGCCCCTTCAGTGGGCTTCGCCTTCTCAGCCCGGGAGTTTACTCCCGGGCACTTACCACGATACGGGGATCCTCTCGCCACCCATCCGTCGTCCCGACGACGGTACGAAACCGACCGACGCGCCATCATCCCGCGCCATACCAAAGCAGCGGTGCTGGCCGCTGCACTCCACAGCCGGCTTCAGCCGGCTTTCCTTGTCAGCCCGGGGGGTCACCCCGGGCACACGCCGGGCAGTGTGAAACCTGCGCCGAGTGGTGAACGTAAGAGGCGCAGATCCGGGCAGGCGGATCGAGCCACGTTCGGCACTGGCTGGGACGAGGAGCGCCGGCATCGTGCCGGCGCCGCCGTTCGCAGGTTTGAAGGCAGGGGCGAGCGGCGGTTGTCACCGCCAGACGCCGAACGGGGAGACGCAGCCACCCACCGTGGCCGCTACCGTTCTTCCTGCTCGCGCTCTGCATTCGCGCAGACCGGGCAGGTGACCCACGCGTCCCCGGCCAGGATATCGGTCGGACTCACGGTCCAGGTGGTGCCGCAGTCGGCGCAGGTCAGGTCGAATCGGCGTGGGAGCAACGGTGTGGCGCTCGGCTTGTGTGGCGACTCGGCCGGAGCGCCGAAATGCCGGTGGCGGTAGGGCCGGTCGTCAATGGGCATCATCGGGATCTCCAAATCAAAAGGGGAACTACAACAGATAGGTTAGGTCTACATGGCGATGAGTAGGCGCTGCAATAGCCAATCTTGGCTAGAAATATGTGTACTCAGGTGGGAGAAGGGGCCTGGTACTTGCGCGTTGGAACGAGGTCGGTGCGTCTGCCTGCATCGCTGCTCTCCCCCTGCACAGGCCGGGACGCACTGCGCGCGATGCGGGCGCCATGATCACCCCGTCGCATTGGTTCGACGACGAGCCGGTCAGTTCGCGGGCGCTATAGGCGGGGGTTCGGGCGAAGCTCGATCGACACAGCCGGTGCGAGCGAGGCGGTTATTTGCCTGGCGATGGTGGTGTAGGTGCTGGGGTGTGAGCGGGTCGACACCTGGGACACAAGATCCAATCGTTTCCCTGGATCATCGATTCGGCCGTGACGCTCCAGGACTCGCCGCAGTCGGCGCACCGGAGCTCCCACGCTTCGGGCGTGTCGAAGCGTGGGGTGTTGACCTGGGACGCTGATGTTGTCGAGTCGGTTTGCGGGCGAGCAGACTCGGGCTGTGGCGCCATAGGCGTGACTCCTCCATCTCCCCTGTTGTCCCCGTGGGATCAACGTATATCGGAGCCCCGGTCCGCGTCAAGACCCCTCGCCACGGGCGAGAGCGTGCAGCTCTCGTGGATCCGTCCTACAATCGTCGGAGCTGACGTCGCGGACGCCGAACACGGCCAGCAATGTGCAGGTACCGTGCCGCGGGTTTGGCCGGCTTTTCCCGGCGTGCCCATGCGGATTCCGGCCGCGGCCGATCCTTGGTGCTCCGGGCGAGCGAGGAGAAAGGAGACTGAGTGTGGCACAGATGACGGGTGGGGAGGCGCTGGCAGCCGCGTTGGTGGCGCACGAGGTGGCGGTCGTCTTCGGCCTGCCGGGCGTGCAGCTCGACTGGGCCTTCGACGCCCTGTATGCGGTCCAGGACCGCATCCGGGTCATCCACACCCGCCACGAGCAGGCCACCTCCTACATGGCGGATGGCTATGCGCGCACCACCGGACGGCCGGGGGTGTGCCTGGTGGTGCCGGGACCGGGGCTGCTCAATGCGGCCAGTGGGCTGGCCACGGCCTATGCCTGCTCCAGCCCGGTGCTGTGCCTGGCGGGGCAGATCGCCAGTGACCTGATCGACCGGGGGCGGGGGGTGCTGCATGAGGTGCCGCGGCAGCTGGAGCTGGCGG
The DNA here is from genome assembly GCF_000024985.1 of Sphaerobacter thermophilus DSM 20745. NCBI lineage: Bacteria > Pseudomonadati > Thermomicrobiota > Thermomicrobia > Sphaerobacterales > Sphaerobacteraceae > Sphaerobacter > Sphaerobacter thermophilus. The sequence goes on along the minus strand of NC_013523.1, from coordinate 2,281,587 downwards.
GGTCGTTCACCAAGTGGGCGGCGCGGGCGCTGGCACCGGGGGAGGTGCCGGGGCTGGTGGCGACGGCCTTCGAGCAGCTGGCGAGCGGGCGACCCCGGCCGGTGCTGATCGAAGTGCCGCCCGATATCCTGCAGGCGGTCGGGGACGTAGGACCGATCGAGCGGGGAGCGGCCCCGGCTCGGCCCTCGGGCGACCCCGATCTGCTGGAGGCCGCGGCGAAAGCCCTCGGCGAGGCGAAGCAGCCGGTGATCTTCGTCGGCGGAGGTATCCTGCGGGCCGAAGCCTGGGAAGAGCTGCGAGAGCTGGCGGAGATGCTGCAGGCGCCGGTGGTGATGTCGGCCAACGGGAAAGGCGCGATCTCGGCTCGCCACTATCTGGCGCAGAACATGGTCGCCGGGCGGGAGCTGTTGCCCCAGGCCGACGTGGTCTTCGTCGCCGGGACCCGCTTCGTTCAGCCCGCAACCTCCACCTGGGGGCCGCGGCCTGACCAGACCGTGATCCAGATGGATATCGACCCGGAGGAGATCGGGCGGAATACGCCGGTTGCAGTCGGCATCGCGGCTGACCTGAAGGCGGGGCTGGCCGAGCTGGTGAACCGTGTGCCGCGCCACAACCGCAAGCGCCCGTCGCGGGAGGAGGAACTGACCGCGCTCAAGGAGCGGATCGACGACCTCCTCTTCGAACTGCAGCCGCAGGCGTCCTACGCCCAGGTCATCCGCGAGGAGCTGCCGGACGACGGCATCCTGGTCAACGAGAGCACGCAGGTCGGCTACTGGTCGAACCTCGGCTTCCCGGTGTACGAGCCGAACACCTTCCTGACGTCGGGTTACCAGGGCACGCTCGGCTACGGCTTCGCAACGTCACTCGGCGCTCAAGTGGGCAACCCCGGGAAACGGGTGGTCTCGATCAACGGCGACGGCGGCTTCATGTACAACGTCCAGGAGTTGTCAACTGCGGTCCGTCACGGGATCAACCTGGTGACGATCGTGTTCAACGACAACGCCTACGGCAACGTCCGGCGCATCCAGAAGGAGAACTTCGGCGGGCGGACCATCGCCTCCGACCTGCTGAACCCCGACTTCGTCAAACTGGCCGAGTCGTTCGGGGTCGAAGGGCGGCGTGCCGAGGGGCCCGAGGGGTTGCGCGCCGCGCTGCGCGACGCCCTCGCGAGCGATCACCCCACGTTGATCGAGGTGCCGGTCGGCGAGATGCCCAGCATCTGGCCGATCGTCTTCGCCGGCCGGCGGGACTAGATGGCGTAGCCCTCATCCCCGACCCCTCTCCCAACGTTGGGAGAGGGGCGAAAAGAGAGCCCCCCTCTCCCGTGATGGGAGAGGGGGGTGGGGTGAGGGGGGCACACGCTCGTTACCACACCTTGATCGGCGGGGAGGTCATGTTGGCCGGGAGGTAGGGGATGATCACCGGGAGGTAGGCGATCAGCATCAGCGCGATCGACACGATGACCCAGAGTCCGACCCGGTCGAATGCCTTCCAGGTGTCCTTGGGGCCGTGGATCGGCTCGCTCAGGACCGGCTCCACCGTGGCCGGGTCAATCCGCTTGGGGTTGAAGAGCGTGCCGATCAGGACGATGAAGAAGAGCACCCCGCCGATCGCCATGATCACGCCGCCGACGGCGGTGAACCAGTTCGAGACATCCCAACCGGGCAAGGAGTAGGTCGCCGAGCCGATGGCGGTGCGCCGCGGCATGGCGTCCAGCCCGCCCTGGATCTGCCCGCGGGCGAAGATCAGCGCGCCGATGGCCCAGAACCAGGCCTGGGCGATTGCCAGGCGGCGGCTGAAGAGCTGGCGGCCGGTGAGGTAGGGCACGAACCAGTAGGCGATGCCCATGAAGGTGAGGGCCACGGCGGTCCCGACGGTCAGGTGGAAGTGACCGGGCACGAAGGCCGTGTTGTGGACCGTCAGGTTCATCGTGTAGCTGGCGTTGATCAGGCCGGTGGCGCCGCCCAGGAAGAAGGTGAGCATCGCCAGGAGCTGCGCCGCGACGCTCGGTTCACGCCATGGCAGCTTCGGGATCCAGCCGAGCACGCCCTTGCCGCCCGCCTTGCGGCCACCCATCTCCAGCGCCGCCATGACCGAGAAGGCGGTGATCATGCTCGGGACGAAGACCACGAAGGTCAGCACCGCGTGAATGGCCTTCATGGCCGGCGGGATGCCCGGGTCGGTGAACTGGTGGTGCAGGCCAACCGGGATCGAGAAGAGCAGGAAGAGCAGGAAGGTCAGCCGGGTTAGCCCGTCGCTGTACAGCTTGCCACCGACCTGCCCCGGGATCAGGGCGTACCAGGACATGTAGGCCGGGAGCAGCCAGAAGTAGACGATCGGGTGCCCGGTGAGCCAGAAGAGGATCCGGTTGAGCTGCGGGTCGGTGGTGCTCACCCAGCCCAGCGACCAGGGGAGCAGGAAGCCCAGCACCTCGACCGCGATCCCGACCGTGGCGATGGTCCACATGAGGTAGTTGAACAGCCCCATGTAGGCGATCAGCGGGATCCGCTCGCCGGGGTTATCCCGCCGGAAGGCGCGGAGCGTCAGCAGCAGGTTGGCGAGCACCAGCCAGGTCGAGACGACCAGGAGCGCCGCGCCCAGGTAGAAGAGCGGGTGGGCCTTCATCGGCGGGTAGAAGGTGAAGAGCACGCTCGCCTGGTTGGTGAGGATCGCGTAGCCCGCCAGGACGACCCCCAGCAGCGCGGTGAGGAACGAGGCGTGCACCAGGGCGGTGCTGGCGAGCGGCCGCCCGTAGGCGCGAATCGTCATGTACTGCGTGAAGGCGTTGGCGAAGGTGAAGGTAAAGACCAGCGCCAGCAGCACGCCGTGCAGGGTGAGCCCCTGGTAGTAGGTCTTGATCTCGCTGATCTTATAGAGGTCCACCCCGATCCGCTCGAGGGCCTGGAGCAGCCCCATATAGCCCCCGATGAGGAGCCCGGCGAAGCCGAGGAGGAGTTGCCAGCGTATCGGGCGAAGCTGCGCGGCCGGGTAGGCGGTCACCGCCTCCTCGGCAGCGGCTTCGCGTGGGAGAGAGATCGCAGCGCCCGTCATTCGACCACCACCCGTCCATACATCGTGTGATGCCCGATCCCGCAGTACTCATGGCAGATGAAGAGATACTCGCCCGGCTCCTCGAAGGTCTTGGTCATGGACGTCACCTGGCCGGGGATGAGCATCCCGTTGATCGCCGTGTTCTCCAGCTCGAAGCCATGGACCACGTCGGCCGAGGTCATCCGGAAGGTGACGGTGGAGCCGGCCGGGATCCGGATCTCCTTCGGCTCGAAGTACCAGACGCGGGCGAGGATGACCGCCTCGTACTCGCCCGGGGCGATCTCGCGCAGGCCCGGCTCGTTGAACGGCGGTGTCTCCTCCACGGTACGCGGGTCGACCCGCCCGGCGGGCGACGGCACGTGCACTCCGGCCACGACCACCGAGGCGCCGATGGTCACGAGCCCGACCGCCAGCACGATGACGGTCAGGACCACGAAGACTTTCTCGTAGAATTCGACCTTCATGCGTCGCTCCCCGGGCCTATGCGCGTTGGAGCAAGATCAAATAGACCGAGCCCCAGAGACCGATGATCACCACCAGGTAGATCAGGAGGATGATGAGCGTCCCGGTTGGGTGCCCACCTTCCTCATGTTCGGCCTGTGGCTTACCCTTGTTGGCCATGCAGGACCTCCCCCATCCAGCGATCGCCCGCGGCTAGCGTGGCTGCTCCAGGTGGCGGACGTATCGCACCACCCCCCCGAGCAGCAGAATGAGCGCGGCGGCCACGACGGCCGCGGACACTCCACGCTGCCAGGTGAGATCGCCCTTGAGGAGCGCGGTCGTCGCGCTCCAGACGTAGATCGCGCCCAACCCGCCGACCGCCAGGCCGCCGAGCAGGACCGTAAAGAGCCGCGCCGTGCTCATGCCGTATCTACTCCTCGCTACTCGCTGCGCGGGTGGGCCGTGCTCCAGGAACACGGGCCGCATCCTCCCGAGAACTGTAGAGCGAGAGGCAGCGCGGACTTGTGAAAAAGTGCGCGAGGGGCGCTACAAAACCGCAACAGGGTTCATGGCGCAGGTGGACGCCCATCACGGGATTGATGTGAGGATCATCGCGGATGGGTTCCGTAAACCGGGATCAGGGGTCATGTCCTGCATCGAAGACGTTATCTAGGGGCGTGAGGTTCACGCAATGTGGGCAGCGCCAGCCGCGTCCTTTGACGCCAAGTGGCTGTCATCCTTCGTTTCTGTGTCACCCTGAGCGGAGCCGTCCGCGGCGGGAGCCGCGAGCGGCGGAGTCGAAGGATGCCATGGGTCCAAGCGGCGACGCGGAACTGGTATCAGCAGTCCACACGGTGGGCTTGCCGTGGTGGATGGTGCCTGTCAGGTGGCGTCCGCCGGCTCACTCAGTTCTGCTGGCTACCGCTGCGGCGGGCCTGGCGGGCGCGCCAGGCAAGGATCCCCTTGCCGACCAGCCGCCCGGCGACCCGGGCGCCTTGGACCGACAGAGAGTCGAGCGTGGCGACACCGGTGCGACCGAGGTGGCGGGTGATGCGGGTGATGTCCCGCAGGTCGGCCTCTACCTGCGCGCGGGTCAGGCCGACGGCCGCCAGGTGCTCCTCGGCGACTTCGGGCTGCACTTGGTGCAGCACGACGTTGATCGTCTGCACACCGCGCATCAGCCGCTCGGCGTTGGCGAGGAGCGGGCCGAGGCCGGGGACCAGGCCAAGGGGGACGTTCCGCCCCGTCAGCCCGGCCAGGGACGAGCGCTGGCTGGTGGCGAGGCGCGTATCGGCGGCGAGGCGCGTGGCGAGTTGCGCATAGAGCGGCAGCCGACGGGCGATATCGGCCAGAACCTCGCGCATCGGCGGTTCCTGGCCCTCGGGCTCCTCCTCGTCCGGCTGCGCTGCAGGCTCGATGTCCGTCTCGTCGATCGCCTGGATGCTGCGTTCCTCCGTCATCTTCGGTTCCCTCACCACGCCCACCGTGTCGCTGTTCCGGATCGCGTGTTGATTCCGATTGTACCGTCTACGGCAGGGTCAGGCGCCGGTAGACCTCGGCTAGCCGCAGGGCGAGCGCGGGGACGTCCTCGACCACCACGTAGTGGCCGCCGCCGAACATGTGCGGCATGTAGTCGCGCGCCTCGGCGTCGATGGTGAGCGCGAAGGTAGCAACCCCCTGCTGTCGCGCCTCGATCAGTGCCCGGCGGGTGTCCTCGATCCCGTAGCGCCCGCCGTAGCCGTCGAAGTCGTTCGGCCGGCCGTCGGAGATCAGGAGCAGCAGCCGCACCCGTGCCGGTTGCTGGATCAGCGCCCGCGTGGTGTAGCGCACCGCCGGGCCAATGCGGGTGTACGACCCCGGCGAGAGCCCGGCAATGCGTCCCTTGACCGTCTCCCCGTAGCGCTCGTCGAACCCCTTCACGACGGTGATCTCGCAGCGCTTGCGGGTGCCGCCGGTGAAGCCGTAGATCGCATAGCGGTCGTCGAGCACGCTCAGCGCCTCGCAGAGGAGGACCAGCGCCCGGCGCGTCACCTCGATCACCTGGTCGTTGCGCGGGTCGTCGTCGATCCAGGCGCCGGTCGAGCCGCTGAGGTCGACGAGGCAGCCGAGGGCGATGTTGCGCTCCCGCTCCAGCACGCGGCTGTAGAGCTTGTCGCTGGGGGCGAACCCGGCGCGGCGGTCGGCGTGGTCGGCCACGATAGCGTCCAGGTCGAGCGCGTCGCCGTCAAACTGCCGCGTGAGTCGCAGCCGCTCCGGCCGCAGCGCCTCGAACTGCTGCTTGAGCCGGGTGATGAGCGCCCGGTTCTGACGCAGGATGCGCTCGACCGGCTCCGAACTGCCCCCGCGCGGGCGCCGCTCGCGGACGGCGCACCACTCGGGGAGGTACATGCCGCGGATGTAGTCCCACTCGTCGAACAGGAGCGCCCCCGCCTTGTCCTCCTCGGTGAGCGGCACCTGCTGGAAGGTGACCGGCGGCTCGCGGTCGCCGAGGCTGAGCTGGATCGCCTGCCGCCCGCCGGAGGAGGCGCGCCGGTCCCGCGCCGCGAACTGCTCGGGCGTTCGCGCCTCGACGTGGATCGGCAGCCCGCGCGCGGTGGCCCGGGGCGGCGGCTTCCTCCGGTCGTCCCGCGCCTCGTCCTTGCCCTCGTCGTCGCCCTCCACCACCGCCGCTGGCCGACGTATCAGGTCGGGTCGGAGCCGTCCCCGGTAGTGGATGGCCTCTGGGGCGGGCTCGTCCGGATCGAGCGGAGCCACCCGCGCCAGCTCGATTGCCAGATCCCGGCACAGCTCCGGCCCCGGTGCGACGAGTGCCTCCGGCACCGCAGCCAGTCGCGCGCCCGCCGCCGGGTCCAGCCCCACCTGCTCGACAGCCGCAACGAGCGCGGCGGGGTCCGGCGGTGTCGCCAGCGGCGCGGCGACGAGCGCCCGCAGCAGCGCCTCGGGCAGTGTTCGGGGTGCGACGCCGTCCCGGCGTGCCAGCGCGTCGGCCCGCAGGAGCGCCAGATCGTCCGCCAGCCCCGGCCAGGTGGCCACCAGCCGCCGGTCGAGCCACTCCCCCGCCAGCGCCTCATACAGCGCCAGCGCCGCACCGTAGTGCTCCACCCCGCGAAGGTCGCCCGCTTCCAGGTAGCCGCTGGTCGCCTGCAGCACCTTCCAGGCGGTCATGACCCGGTAGAGGCGGCGGGCGTCGGTCGGGTCGGGGAAGAGGTCGATCCGCGGCGGCAGGAAGATCGTGCGCCCGTCGGTGTAGCTCCCGCGCGCCGCGCCGGTGTTCGACATGACCCGAAGCCGCCCGCCGGAGAGCGCGGTGGCGTAGAGCGCGAGCGCCCCCTCGACCTCGGTGAAGTCGAGCCCGGCAGTGGCCGACACCGCGGGCGACGCGGCGGCCCGCGGTTCCTCTCTGCCCGGTCGCAGGCGTCGGAGCCAGCGCTGCATGGCTCAGGCCGGGAAGACGGTGGCGACCAGGTCGCGCACGGCGGCCTGGACCGTCGGGTCGTCGGTGATCGGCGCGGCGATCGCCAGATCGCAGGCGCGGCGCGGGGAGACCCCGGAGCGGATCAGGTGGCCCGCGTAGACGAGCAGCCGGGTGCTCGCCGGCTCCTCCAGGCCGGAGTCGCTCAGGTTGCGGATCAACCCCGCGAGCTTCACCAGTGCCTCGGCGGTCGCGCGATCGACGCCGCTCTCGTGGACCACGATTTCGGTCTCGACCTCCGGCGGCGGGAAGTTGAAGTCGATCGCCACGAACCGCTGGCGGGTGCTCGGCTTGAGGTTCTTCATCAGGCTCTGGTAGCCGGGGTTGTAGGAGATGACGAGCAGGAACTCGGGCGGCGCCACGATCAGCTCACCGGTCTTTTCCAGGCGCAGGCGGCGGCGGTCGTCCGTGAGCGGGTGGATCACGACGGTGGTGTCCTTACGCGCCTCGACGATCTCGTCCAGGTAGCAGATCGCGCCGATGCGCACGGCGTGGGTCAGCGGTCCGTCGATCCAGACCGTCTCATTGCCGCGGATGAGGTACCGCCCCAGCAGGTCGCTGGCGGTCAGGTCGTCGTGGCAGGCGACGGTGACCAGCGGGCGTCCCAGCCGGTAGGCCATGTAGCGCAGAAAGCGGGTCTTGCCGACCCCGGTCGGCCCCTTGAGCATCACCGGCAACCGCCGTGCGTAAGCCGCCTCGAAGATCTCCACCTCGTCGCCCACCGGCAGGTAGTACGGCTCCTCGACCACCTCCGCGATCCCTGCATCCGCCCAGCGCTCAACCTGCTGCTCGCCGCTCACAGCGCCCTCCCGTCCGGCTGCCCCGGGGTGTTCCATCGCCATCTCACGTTGCCCTCTCTCCCCAATCCTACCGCGAGCCGCGTTCCGCCGGGGGAAGGGCTGGTGCGTGGAAACGCGGATCGCTCATGTTCGTCCGCATCTCTTGCGTGAGTGTGTCAAGCCTCGCCGGCGGAATGGATCACTCGGTGTCATGTGCCGGATGATCGCGCCGTGCCAGGAGCGCAGGCGTCGGACGGAGCCTCGGCGGTCTCCTGCAGAGGAGACACCCCTCTCCCAACGTTGGGAGAGGGGTTGGGGGTGAGGGCCACTTCCTTTGCGGGATGGCGGCGTGTGCCTCGTGGGAAGGTGCGACTGGCCCCTCAATACCCCTGCTCGTACCAGGTGTCAGTGATGAGGTCGTGGTAGACGGTGCGGAGGCTGCCATTGTCGAGGACGAGCTGGTAGTAGCGGCGGCTGATCGGGTTGCGCCACCACTCGTCGTCGATGCGCCAGGCGTCTCGCACCTGAGTCACCCGGTAGCGCCGCTGTCCTTCGATTACGACCGCCGGGCGGCCCTGCTCGGTCAGGATCCGGGCCGGGCGCGGGTGGTTTAGGGGTCGAAGCTGATCAGCGCGCGTCTCCGCTCGGGGATTCGGGACCATGGCTCGACCTCCACGACGCGATAGATCGGGGATGTACCGTAGCGCTGTTTGAGCTGGCGGATGGCCTCGATGAGTTGCCGGGCGCGCCGGGGGCGGGTGCCGAAGAGCGTCTCCTGGTGGGCGGCTACCGCGGTCAGGCCGGTCAGCTCCAGGGTGAGCGCTTCCAGCGGGGCCGGGAGTGTCACTGCCTGGAGCCGGTGGCCGAGGGCGTCGATCAGCCGCTCGCGCCCGGCCGGCTCGCGGAGGGTGGCGACGTGCTCCCAGGAGCGGCCGCCCTCCAGGTGGGCCCGCAGTCGTGCCTGCCGCACACCCCGGCCGTGGAGCGCGGGGCGCGCGAAGGCGCGGGTGACGAGCTGGCGCAGGGCAATCATCAGGGCGTCGCGGCTGGTGGCCGGTGCCGGCAGGGACAGTTCGACGACAACCGACTCGGCGCGCTCGCGCGGGCGGACCGGGTCGCTGTCCAGCCCCTGGGCCAGCTCCCAGGCGCGGCGGCCCTCGGGGCCGAAGCGGGCCTGGACCGCGTGGGCCGGGAGCTCCGCGAGGTCACGCATGGTGCGCAGCCCCAGGCGCTCCAGTCGGCGCAGCATGTCCGGTGGAAGGGGCAGCCAGTCGATCGGCTTGTCGGCCAGGAAGGTTGCGACGTCCTCCGGCGCGACGATGTGCCAGCCGCCCGGCGCCGCCTGTCCGGCTGCGACGCGCGCGGCGAACTTCCCCGGCGCGATGCCGGCCCGCGGGCGCAGGAGCGGCGGGACGGCTTGGAGCAGGCGGGCGGCCGCGCGCTCCGGCGAGCCGTAGTGGCGGTCGAGCCCGCGCAGGTCGACGTAACAACAGCCGGGCGCGGCCGGCTCGACCAGTGGGCTGAGCCCTTCGAGCCGGGTGACGATGCGCTCGAACACGGCCGCGTCGCGCACCGGGTTCGGCTGGACGACGACGGCGTCGGGGCAGAGGGCGGTCACCTCGCGCAATGACAGACCGGGGCGGATGCCCGCGGCGATGGCTTCGAGTGTGCAGTCATCGACCAGGTTGCGGCCCCCGGGTGGGGTGGCGAGCACGAGCGGCCTGCCGTCGAGCTCCGGGCGCTCGAGGACCTCGACCCGGAGTGCGAAGTGGGGGATGCTGACGCAGGCGATGCTCACCGTCATCCCTTCCCGCTGCCCCTCGGCCCCCGCCGGAGCGGGGGACCGGCGCTGTCCGATGCCTCTAGGATAGAACAGATGTTCGAATTCTGCAAGGGGGTCGTGGGACTCTGTTACACTGGGGCGGGGCAGGTCGCGCTCGCGTGGGCGAGCGGGGAATTCGAAGTGGAGGAAGCGCGCCGATGTCGGGTCAGGCAGAGAAGCCGTCCGGAGGAGAGTCGACCGCGGTGCAGCCGGCGACGGAGTCCGCCCCAGCCGTTGTGGAGGGGCACGCGGTCGCCGGGCCGCCGCCACAGGGCGGGGTGAGCTGGGAAGAGGCGCGCAAGGGGCAGGCGCCGAAGACGATCAAGAACCCGGACGAGGCGCTGCTGTACGACCGCTACACCAGCCAGTTCACGATCGTCAACATGCCGGGAGCTACCTGGCGGCCGGTGCGCCCGCTGTTCAAGCCGGACTAGGCGCGGCGGCTACCGAGGTCCGTCGTCCGGCTGACGGGGTCGGCTGCGCTTCCGGCGCGCCCGCTTCGGCGGGATCTCGGGCCACATGCGGCGCACCTCGGCGGTGATCCGCGCCCAGGCGCGGTAGACCGTCTGCGGGTGGACGCCGAGCACGTGGGCCACCTCGCGCAGGTGCAGCCGGTAGCCGATGTGGAGCTCCAGCACCATGCGGTCGCGTGGGTCGAGCCCGGCGCCGATCTCGGCCAGGGCGAACAGGTCGTCGGGGTCGAGCGGCGCGATGGAGCGAGCAGTGTCGAGGTCGTCCAGCGGAGTGAGCCGGGCCGCCGACCAGCCGCGCTCGATGATGTCGATGGCGCGGGCGAGCCGCCAGGGGAAGCGACTGAAGAAGTAGCCGAGGAAGCTCTCCTGACCCGGCCAGGCCGCGACCAGGTCGCAGAAGACGACGAACGCCTCCTGTGTGATGTCCTCCAGATCACAGATGACCAGCCGCTCGGCGCGGCGGTGGTAGCGCCGCACGAAGCGCTGGACTTTGAAGCCGAGCGCGCGGTAGAGCACGTTGCGGGCGGCCGGATCCTCCTTTGCCCGGCGCGCCAGCGTGGTGATGAGCGTGTCCAGGTTCGGTGTCGGATCGAAGTCTCCGAGCGACTCTGTGAAGAGCGCCTGCGCCACGGCGGATATCCCTCCCCGTTGCGTCATGGGTCACGTGTCATGCGTCATACGTCATGCGTATTGCGTGTTGCGTATTCCGTGTTCCGTTCTGTTCCCCTCTTCCCTGGTGGTCTCCGTCCGAGAGGGGGCGGGGGTGAGGGTGACGGATGACGGAGGACGGATGACGCATGACGCATGACGCATCACGTATGACGTGCTACTCGTGCCGGGATGACCAGTCCGGCGTGGTAGCGCGCGGCGAGATCGTCGAGGGCGTGGTTGAGCCGGTGCCGCCGCAGCGGGTCGTCGCCGAACATCGTGAGCTGGATCGCGGCCGGGCCGAGCCCGGCCACCCGTACGCCGAGCAGGCGCACCGGCGCCTGGCGCTCCTCCAGCAGACGGGCCACCAGGTCCATCGCAACCTCCGCGATCTCCTGGTGGTCGTCGGTCGGCCGGGGCAGCCGTCGCTGCCGCCCGACTGTCTCGAAGTCGCTGTAGCGCAGCTTGACCGCGACCACGCGGCCCTGCAGCCCCTCACGGCGGAGGTCGCGTCCGGTCCGCTCAGCGAGGTGGTAGAGGGCGCGCTCGATCTCGTGCCGGTCGGTGAGGTCCTGGCCGAAGGTGCGCTCGCGCCCGATCGACTTGGCAGGCTCGCGCTCCGGGTTCACCGGCCGCGGGTCGATGCCGCGGGCGCGGGCGATCACTTCGTCTGCGCGCCGACCGAAGATCGGCCGCAGCGCCGCCGCCGGCATCCGCGCCAGCCCGCCGAGCGTCGTGACGCCGATGCGCTGGAGCCGCTCGACCGACTTCGGGCCGATGCCGGGCATGCGCTCGACCGGCAGCGGGGCCAGGGTGACCGCCTCGGCGCCCGGCTCGATCAGGCGCAGGCCGTCCGGCTTGTCGAGATCGGAGGCGATCTTGGCCACGAGGCGGCTGGTGGCGACGCCGAGCGAGACGGTTAGCCCCAACTCTTCGCGCACCTGCCGCTTGATGGCGCGCGCCGCCTCCAGCGGGGGGCCGACGCTGCGCTCGGAGTGGCTCAAGTCGAGGTAGGCTTCGTCGACGCTCACCATCTCGACCAGCGGGCTGAAGCGCTCCAGGATGGCGCGGAAGCGGCCCGATAGCTCGCGGTAGTAGGCATGGTCGCCGGGCAGGAAGACGCCGTGCGGGCAGAGTCGGACCGCCTGCGCGATCGGCATGGCCGAGCGGACGCCGTACGCGCGGGCCTCGTAGCTGGCGGCGGCGACCACACCGCGCCCGCCGGGCCGCCCGCCGACGATGACCGGCTTGCCCCGCAGCTCCGGCCGGCGCAGGATCTCGGCGGCGGCGAAGAAGGCGTCGAGGTCGGCGTGGACGATGACCCGCGGCCAGTGCGTCGCGACGCTCATGGCGCGGCTCCTCTCCTGGGTGTCAGGCGTCGACCCTCACTCTCTGGCTCCTCTCCCAACCTTTCGGCTTCGTTCAACGTAGGCGCCTGGGAGAGGCGACCGGGGAACGTGTTCCGTGTTGCGTGTTTCGTGTTCCGTTCTTTTCCCTCTTCCCTGGCGGGCTCCGTCCGAGCGGGGCCGGCACGGTACGGGATGAGAGGGATTTCTCGTTCTACTCCGCCCCGGCAGAATAGAACATCTGTTCGTATCGTAGGGCAACGTCCGTACGCTGTCAAGGGGGTGACGGCGGCGTTGCCTTGCTACAATGGCCCCCGACGCTGCCGCATGGGAAGGGGGCTGCTATGGATCAGGCTGGCGAATCGCGCTCGCGGCCGACATACGAGGTCGTCGTCGCCCGGGATGTCATGGTGCCGATGCGCGATGGGGTGCGACTGGCGACCGACATCTACCGCCCCGCGCGCGATGGGGAGCCGCTCCCCGGGCCGTTCCCCGCTCTCCTCGTCCGCACGCCCTACGACAAGAGCGTGCCGCACACCGTCGAGACCAAGGGGATCTTCTTCGCCCGGCACGGCTACGTCGTGGCGATTCAGGACGTGCGCGGTCGCTATGCCTCCGAGGGAACCTTCGCCTTCCTCTCCCAGGAGGCAGAGGACGGATATGATACCGTCGAGTGGCTGGCGGCGCAACCCTGGTGCGATGGGAAGGTCGGTACCTTCGGCACCTCCTACCTCGCCTGGGTGCAGAACGCGCTCGCCGCGCTCAACCCGCCGCACCTGGCCGCGATGTACATCAACCAGGGCGGTGCCCAGGCGCACTCCAGCTCGGTGCGGCACAACGGCGCCTTTGAGCTCCGCTTCATGGCCTGGGCCTTCATGGGCGCGGCCACCAGCCCGGAAGCCGCGGCCAATCCCGCGGTGCGCCAGGCCCTGGCCAACACCCGCTTCCGTGACTGGCTGCAGCGCCTCCCGCTGCGCCCCGGCCAGAGCCCGCTGGCGCTCGTGCCGAGCTACGAGCGCTGGCTCTTCGATATCTGGACCCGCGGCGACTACGACGAGTTCTGGTCCCAGCCCTCGCTCGACTTCCTGGCGCACGTCGAGCAGCACGCCGACGTGCCCATGCTCTTCACCGGCGGCTGGTACGACTCCTACACCCGGGCCACGTTGGAGAACTTCGCGGCCTTCTCTGCCGCCAAGCGTGGTCCGGTTCGGGTCATCATGGGCCCGTGGACGCACGGCACCGAGATGCCCGACCGCACGTGGGCCGGCGACGTGGAGTTCGGCCCGGGAGCCTCGATCGCCGGCACCTTCGCGGACAACGTCTACGACCATCACCTGCGCTTCTTCGATCGCTATCTCAAGGGGCTGGACACCGGGATCGATGACGACCCGCCGGTGTGGATCTTCGTCATGGGTGGCGGCGACGGGCACCGCACGCCCGAGGGGCGGCTGTTCCACGGCGGCCGCTGGCGCGCCGAACGCGAGTGGCCACTCGCGCGCACGCGCTACACCGAGTACTACCTCGGCCCGGGCGGGACGCTCGGGACCGAGCCCCCGACTGCGCCGAGTGCGTCCAGCAGCTTCCGCTTCGATCCGGACGACCCGGTTCCGACGGTCGGCGGCAACATGTCGTCGCTCAACGACTTTGCCCCGGTGCCGGCAGAGATCGCGGACAAAGTGCGGCTGGAGGACCGCTGGGCCAGCATCGTCAAGGTCGGCCCGTGGGACCAGCGTACGACGCCCGATACCTTTGGGGCCCGGCCGCCCTACCTGCCCCTGAGCAGCCGGCCCGACATCCTGGTGTTCCAGACTGAGCCGCTGGAGGAGCCGGTGGAGGTGACCGGGCCGCTGCGGGCAGTGCTGTGGGTCTCCTCCACGGCCGTCGACACTGATGTGACGGTGAAGCTGATCGATGTCTACCCGCCGAGCCCGGATTACCCGGAGGGCTACGCGCTCAACCTCTCTGACAGCATCCTCCGGCTTCGCTACCGCAACAGCCCGGAGCGGGCCGAGTTGATGACGCCGGGCGAGGTCTACCGCGTGGAGATCCCGCTCTACCCGACGAGCAACCTGTTCGGCCGCGGCCACCGGATCAGGGTCGATATCTCGAGCAGCAACTTCCCGCGCTTTGACGTCAACCCGAATACCGGGGAGCCGCTGGGCCGTCACACACACACCCAGGTGGCGATCAACACGATCCACCACGACCGGGACCATCCATCGCACATCGTCTTGCCGCTGATCCCCGTTGAAGAGGAGGACGCGGACGCCTGAGGACGCCCCGTCCGCGATGCGCGGATCGGTCGGCGTGGGCTGAGGAGGGAGAGGCACAGGTGAGCGACGCGACCAACCCGGCGGGCGGCGCGCGGCCGCAGCCGCTGGAAGGCGTGCGGGTGTTGGAGTTCGGGCAGGCGGTCTCCAGCCCGCTGTGCACGATGCTGCTGGGCGATCTCGGCGCCGACGTGGTCAAGATCGAGCCGCCGCACGGCGACGCCGCGCGGGGCTACGGCCCGCCCTTCGTCGCCGGGGAGAGCCCCTACTTCCTGTCGGTCAACCGGAACAAGCGCAGCGCGGTCATCAACCTGAAGCACCCGGAAGGCGCCGCGCTCGTCCGCACCCTGGCCGAGCGGGCGGACATCATCGTGACGAACTTCCGGCCGGGGGTGATGGAGCGCCTGGGGCTCGGGGAGGAGTCGCTGCGCGCGGTCAACCCCGGCCTGATCTTCTGCCAGGTCAGCGGCTACGGCCCGCGCGGTCCCTACGCCGGTCAGCCGTCCTACGACCAGATCGCGCAGGGGATGTCGGGGCTGATGAGCGTGACCGGCACGGAGGAGAGTGGGCCGGTGCGGGTCGGGGTGGCCATCGCCGACTGCCTGGCGGCGCTCTTCGCCACCATCGGGGTCCTGGGTGCCTTTGCTGAGCGGCAACGGACCGGGCTCGGGCAACGGGTCGACACCTCGCTCCTCGGCGCCGTGCTCGGCATCCTGACCTACCAGACCGGTGGTTATCTCGCCGGCGGCGGCGATCCCAAGCGCGAGGGGAACGACCACCCGGTCGCGGCGCCCTACGGTGCGTTCCCGGTCCAGGACGGCCACATCAACATCGCCGTCGCCAGTGAGCCGGTCTGGCGGCGGCTGGCTGAGGTGCTGGGCCACCCCGAGTGGGTTGACGATCCCCGCTTCCGTACCAATGCTGATCGGGTCCGCAACCGTCCGGCGCTCAACGCGCTGGTGACCGAGGCGCTGGCGGGCGACACGGTGGACAACTGGGTGGCACGGCTAAACGAGGCGGGCGTGCCGTGCGGGCCGATCTGGAGCATCGGGCAGGCACTGGAGAGCGACGTGGTGCGCCACCTGGGGATCATCCAGCAGGTGCGGCACGACCGGGCGGGAGAGATCCCGCTGATCGGCCCGGCCATCGAGCTGACCGCCACGCCGCCGGTCATCCGCCGCCCGCCGCCGCTGCTGGGCCAGCACACGGCCGAGGTGCTGGCCGAGATCGGGGTGGATGAGGCAGAGTTTGCCCGGCTGCGTGAAGCGGGGGCGGTTGGGTAGAGGTACGCCGATCGGTCATTCTTCCCCGCGCCATGGTACTTAAGGAGGGTTTTCATCAGGGATTTTCGGGCTATGGCGCAAGTGGAGGTGTTCTGGCAGAATGCGTTTCTGTCAAGATGCCGCAGTCTGAACCTGGCTTGCTGACTCCCGCGGCTCGCGGCGCGGTGCCGGATGTGTGTGCCACGCGGAGGGGCGAATCAGATGACCGTCATGCCTGACGGTGGTGTCCTGCTTGACCATCTGACTCGGTTACTCGCGCGTGTGTCTGACCGGGACGGCGTCGTGGAAGCCGCCCTCGATCTCGTGCTAACCCTCGGCGCGGTCAACGCGGCCGTCTTCCTCTACGACCCCGAGCAAGGGGGAGCGGTTCTTGCCGGGCACCGGAACCACCCGCCCGACCTGGTGGAGCAGTGGCAGCGGCTCTCTCTCGACGAGGAGACCCTGATCACGCGCGCGATCCGCACCGGCGAGTACCAGTTCATCGCCGACCTGCCGGCCGTGGCCGACCAGTTACCCAAGACGGCGGACGCCGCCGTACGGACTGGCTTCCGTGCAGCGGCGGCCTGTCCGCTCCTCGTCGATGGCCAGCCCGTGGGTGCCTTCGCCTGCGGGTTCGACACTGCGCCGGCCGGCGACGACCTGGCGAAGGTGTTGGGCGCCATCGCGCAAGCCATCGCCGTCGCGGTGGAGCACTCCCAGCGCTTCCGGCGCGTCCGCGACGAGCACGTGTTTCTCCGGTCGGTCGTCGACCGCCTGCCGGAGGCGGTGATCATCGCTGAGGGCCCAGAGCAGCGGCTGACGGTCGTCAACCGCGCGGTGAGGTATCTGCTCGGCACCGCGCCCTCCGTGGGGATGCGGCTGGTGGACTGGGCGCCGCAGTGCCCCTGCCGCGACGCCGAGGGCACGCCCTTCACGCTGGAGACCCACCCGCTGGTGCGCGCCGCGACCGGCGAGACCCTGCACGGCGTGGAGATGAGCGTCGAGCGCCCGGACGGGTCCGTCCTGTTCGTGCTGGGCAACTTCGCGCCGCTGCGCGACCAGGCGGGGCACCTCGTCGGCTCGGTAGGGATCATGCAGGACATCACCTGGCGTCGGGAACTGGAGCAGGAGAAGGACGACTTCCTGGCCGTCGCCGCGCATGAGCTGCGCACCCCGCTCACCACCATTCGCGGCCACCTGCAACTCATCATGCGCCGCGCCGACCGCCTGCCGGAGGACATCCGCGGGCGGATCGAGATCGTGCAGGAGCAGGTGGAGCGCATGACCCAGATGGCGGTCCGGTTGCTCGACGTCTCGCGGATTGGGATGGATCGTCTCGACCTCCACCGCACCGAGGTCGACCTCGGCGAGCTTATCGCGGGGGTCGTCCGCCGCTACGAGCCGCGTCTGGTCAATCACCAGGTGGTGCTTGCGCTCCCGGAGCGGCCCGTGGTCGGCTGGTGGGACGGCCCGCGGCTGGAAGAAGTGCTGGCAAACCTGCTCGACAACGCGATCCGTCACGGCCCACCCGGCACCCAGATCACCATCGCGGCCGGAGATCTCGGCGATCGGGCACGCCTGGAGGTCTGCGACGAGGGGCCGGGTATCCCCGAGGACGTCCGCCCCCACCTGTTCACCCGCTACACCCGGAGCCGCCGCGACAGCACTGGCGGCAGTGGGCTGGGTTTGGGGTTGTTCATCTGCCACGGCATCGTGTCGGCGCACGGCGGGCAGATCGACGTCGAAAGCCGCCCGGGGGAAGGCTGCCGGTTCTGGGTGGAGCTGCCGAAGTAGGGCGGGGAAACGGCCCTCACCCCCTGGCCCCCGCTCCCAACCCTTCACCTTCGCTCGGGGCAGGCTCTTGGGAGAGGGGGAACGTCATGCGTTTTCCGTGATACGTGTTGCGTGTTCCGTCCTCCTCCCCTCTCCCAGTGTTGGGAGAGGGGACGGGGGTGAGGGCCGTCTACTCTACGGCTTGCGGGCGCGGATGAAGGCCGAGATCAGAGTGCCGTGCTCCGCCTGGAGCGTGGTCAGCGCCTGCAGGTCGGCACCACCGCCCCCACAGCAATCGCCCATCAGCTCGTCGAGGGTCAATTCCCGTGTCGCCTCGACGGAGATGTCGATAAACCCCGCCGCCGCGAGCTTTTCCCGGTACTCCTCCTCGCTGAGCGCTCCGCCGACGCAGGCGGACCACGCGCTCAGGCTCTGCCGTACCGGGGGCAGCAGGCGACCGCGCACCACGATGTCGGCGACCGCGAACCGGCCGCTTGGCCGGAGCACCCGCCACGCCTCGCGCAGCACGCGGTCCTTATCGCCGGAGAGGTTGATGACGCAGTTGGAGATGATGACGTCGACGCTGGCGTCGGGCAGGGGAATCTCCTCGATGTGCCCCTTGAGGAAGCGCGCGTTCTCGATACCGGCCTGCTGCCGGTTCCGCTCGGCCAGCTCCAGCATCTCGTCGGTCATGTCGAGCCCGTAGGCGAAGCCGGTCGGGCCGACCCGCCGGGCCGAGAGGAGCACGTCGATCCCGCCGC
This sequence comes from Sphaerobacter thermophilus DSM 20745, assembly GCF_000024985.1. NCBI lineage: Bacteria > Pseudomonadati > Thermomicrobiota > Thermomicrobia > Sphaerobacterales > Sphaerobacteraceae > Sphaerobacter > Sphaerobacter thermophilus. The sequence goes on along the minus strand of NC_013523.1, from coordinate 2,263,489 downwards.
CCGAGCCGAGGTCGAGCACGATCTCGCCCGGTTTCAGGGCCGCGAGCGCGGTCGGGTTGCCGCAGCCGAGCGCGGCCAGGACGGCCTCCTGCGGCAGGTCGCGCAGGGCGTCAGGGTCGTAGGCGGTCACGACGAGCGGGCTGACCTGTGCTCCGCCGCAACAGCCGCCGCCCGTTGCCGCGCCGGTCTCAACCGCCCGGGCCGCCGCCCCGTATCGATCACGGACAACCAGGCGGATCTCATCAAGTGCGGGCCGAGATGGCTCAGGCATCGGAGATGTCCTTCCTCGTGCCGGGCGATGTCCCTCGCCGCGCAGGTGTCGCATGCGCCAGGCCGCCGCCGGGCCACACGGGCGTGGGTCCAAGTCCGGGTGGCGAGCCACCGCGACTCCCGGCCATCGTATTTTTACGAACTACCGCCGGAAACGAATGCCGCTCCACCGGCGGCTTTCATCGGTAATTTACGATGAAGCAGGCCGGCTGTCAATACCCTCTCGGAGCCCCGCTCCTACCGAAGCCCCTTTCCCCAGGTGGGCTCCGTCCGAGAGGGGTTGGGGTGAGGGGGGACGCGCCTCTCAACCACCCCTTCACAATAGCCACGTGATGAGCCCGACCAATCCGCCGCCGAGGACCAGCCAGGCGGAGTTGACCCGGAAGCGCACAAGCAGGACCAGCGCGGCGAGGGCGAGCGCGGCCGTGAGCGGGTCGACCACGGCCGAGCGGGTGAGCTGCCAGGTGACCGCTGCCATCAGCCCCAGGGCCGCGACATTGACCCCGTCCAGCAATGGACCGGTCCACGGGGATCCCCTGAGCCTGGGGATGAGCGGGTTGAGCACCGCGACGAAGATGAACGAGGGGAGGAAGATGCCCACGGTCGCCAGCGCCGCGCCGGGGAACCCGCCGACGAGGTAACCGACGAAGGTGGCGGTGGTGAAGACCGGTCCCGGTGTGAACTGGCCGACCGCGACGGCGTCTAGCAGTTGCTGGTCGGTCAGCCAGCCGAGGCGCAGCACGAAGTCGTTGCGGAGGAAGGCGAGCAGCACGTAGCCGCTGCCGAAGAGGACCGAGCCGATCTTGAGGAAGGTGAGGAACAGCGTCAGGAAGCTGAACGGCGCCGTGCCGGCCACGGCTGTCGCCGCCGGGATCGGGGCTCCGACCAGCGGCAGTAGTGCGGCGACCGGCGGGGGGCGTCGCGCACGGCGGGCGAGGGTGAGCACGAGCATCAGTGCCGCACCGCCGAAGAGGAGCACGATCTCGTTGAACCCGAGCAGCGCCAGCGCGAGCACCCCCAGGCCGATCGCGGCGGCCAGCACGCCCTTGACGGCGGTTTTCGCCAGGTTCCAGAGCGCCTGGGCCACGATGGCGATGATGACCGGCTTGATCCCGTAGAGCAGCCATTCGGCCTCGGGTGTCGTGCCGACGCGGGCGTAGGTCCAGGCGAAGGCGAGGACGATCAACGCGGCGGGGGCGATGAAGCCGACCCCGGCGGCGATCAACCCCCGCCACCCGGCGCGGATGTAGCCGGTGTGGATCACCATCTCGGTTGAGTTCGGTCCGGGAATCAGGTTGGTCGCACCGAGCAGGTCGAGGAAGTGCTGCTCCGTCACCCAGCGGCGGCGGACGACCACTTCGTCACGCAGCATGGCGATGTGCGCGGCCGGTCCGCCGAAGGCGGTGAAGCCGAGTTTGACCGCCACCCATGCGACCTCACGCAGGGCCGCGCGACCGCGCTCTCCTGGCGTGCCGGTCGTGGATGCATCCTCGTCCGTCGCGATGGTCACCGCCCCTCCGTTTCGGTGTGCATGTCTTGGCCGCGACACGTGCGCAGGGCTACGGCGCCGTGCCAGGAAGCGACGTTCACGAGAACGACCGCGAACGGGCGCCGTTCCAGCCCGCTGCAGCGGGCTTCGCCTGGTGAGCCTGGGGGGTTACCCCCGGGCTCGCGCCGCGGCGCTGGGATCCTCGCACTACCCACCTCAGGCCCAGGACGAGCGCGTGTCCTCGATTCGTTCGGCAAGCTCCATGCTCTTCCCGGGTAGTCTTATCGCACCCGCAGTTCGCTGGCAACGCGCGCCGCAGGGCGACAATGGGGGACAGCGGATTGCGGATTCTCCCATGGTCCGGGGTGATGCCCCGGACCGGTGGACCCGGCTGTGGGAGAGTAGGCGAGGGTATCGAGGAGAGAGCCTATGGAAGGCGTTGACCTGGACGGGGATCGGCCCGCTTCCCGGCAGCGCGAGTCGGTCATTCAGCGGGCCATGCCGATCTACTACGCGCTCCTGTTCGCCATCCTCACCGCGTTCGGGCTCTACCTGCTGATGCGCCTGAGTGGCGTGCTGCTGATCCTGTTCATCAGCCTCCTGTTCGCCGCGGCGGCGGCGCGCCCGGCGTCCCAGCTCGAGCGGCTACGCATACCGTCCGGCATCGCCGTGCTGTTGGTCTACCTGGTGGCGATGGCCGTCGTGGTGGCCATCGGCTGGTTTGTGCTGCCGCCCCTCTTCGGGCAGGTCGCCACGCTGGTGGATGAGATCCCCAACTACGTCGATCGCTACCAGGCCGTGCGGGAGAGCTGGGAGCGCCTGCGCGAGCAATACCCGGAACTGGAACCGTTCGAGGAACAGGTCGCCACGGCCGGCTCGCGACTGCTGAGCACCGTCGGCAGCCGGCTGGCCGAGTTGCCGAGCGAGTTGTTCAGTCTCTTTCTCGACGTCCTGAGCATCTTCGTCATCTCGATGCTGCTGGTCACGACGCGCGGTCGGCTGCTGAGCTTTATCCTGTCGCTGGTCAGCCCCGATCACCGCGACACCGCGGAGCGCGTGATGCGCGAGATGTGGGATCGTATCGGCTACTACGTGCGCGCCAAGCTGATCGTCATGACGATCATCGCGGTGATCACCTACGTGGCGCTGATCATCATCGGTGTGCCGTACGCGGTCCTGCTGTCGATCGTGGTGGGGCTCGGCGAGGCGGTGCCGCGCATTGGTCCGTGGCTGGCGCGCATCCCGCTGCTCACCATCGCGGCGCTCCAGGGGTGGACGACCTTCCTCCTGGTGTTCGGTGCCTCGCTCGTCATCGAGAACGCCAAGGGCTACGCCATCTCCCCCTGGGTGGAAGGTGACCAGCTCGACATCCACCCTCTGCTCGTCTTCGTAGCCGTACTGGTGGGGGCGGCGCTGCTCGGCGTTGCGGGTGCGTTCGTCGCCGTGCCGGCCGCGGCGATGGTGCAGGTCATGTTCGAGGAGGTGATCATCCCCTGGCGGCGCGCTCAGATCGCGCCGGAGCCCGCCCCGGATCGCGTCCCCGAGCCGGCCGCGCGCGAGCACGAGGGGTAGGCCGCAGCGCAGGCCTCTGGCGGCGGCGCTGCGGCCTTCACCAGCCGGCTCAGCCGGCTGGCGGGGCGTTCGGTCGTCAGCCCGCCACGAGTATCGACATGAGGCTCGATCCCTCAGCTATCCTTAAGGTACGCGTGCTAGGAGTACGGACGTGGGCTGCTTCCGGCGTGCCGCGACTCGCCGTAGCTGGGCGGGGGCGTGGTACGATACGGCCCAGACAACTGGGCAGGTGGTGTTGTTGGGAAGGGCAACGCGGAGGAGATGAGTCGCCAATCAGAGCGGGAGGCACGGCGCTCCCGCAGAGCGGAGCGCCGGCTGGCGGCGGAGCGAGCGGCGCGGCGACGGCGGCAGATGTCGATCTTTGGCGGTCTGGTCGCTGTCGCGTTGATCGCAGCCGTCGTGCTGATCCTGCTCAACCGGCCGCAGGGCAGCGAGGACGTCTCGGACATCGCGGTGGCGCCGCCGCCGGACGCGAGCATCCCGACCAACGGGCGCGTCATGGGGCAGGAAGGCGCGCCGGTCCACGTGGTGGAGTGGGGCGACTATCAATGACCAGGCTGTGGTTACTTCACCCGTGCGGTGAAGCCGCAGCTCATTCAGGAGTATGTCGCGACCGGGAAGATCACCTTTGAGTATCGCGATTTCGCCTTCCTGGGAGCGGAATCGACCCGCGCGGCCGAGGCAGCCTTCTGCGCCGAGGACCAGGGCAAGTTCTGGCAGTATCACGACACGGTCTTCCTGAACCAGCGCGGGGAGAATCAGGGCGCCTTCAGCGAGGCCCGGTTGAAGGAGATGGCGCGGCAAGTTGGCCTGGACATGGAAGCGTTCAACGAATGCTACGACAACCGGACGCACAAGCAGGACGTCGAGGCCATGTACAACGAGGCCAAAGAGGCCGGGGTCACCGGGACGCCGAGCATTATGATCAACGGCCAGCTCCTGCAGGGCTGGAACGGTCGCTGGGAGACGCTGAAGGCCGCGATCGATCAGGCACTGGGGCAGTGATCCGCGGAACTGGTTGGCAGACCGCCTCGTTGGCCCTGGCGATCCCAGGGGTGCTGGTCGCCGGATACCTGACCTACAGCCACTACGACACCGGCGCACTCGTCTGCACCGTCGGCGACTGCAAGACGGTGCAGAACAGCCCCTATGCGGAGATTGCGGGCATCCCCATCTCGATCCTCGGGATGGGGATGTACCTCGCGGTCATCGGCCTGGGATTCCTCCGCCGGACTCGGCCGGCCTGGGCCAGCACCGCCACTATGGCCGCCTTCGCGCTGGTCCTCTCCGGCGCGCTCTACGCGGCCTACCTGACGTACCTCGAGATCGCCGTGATCGAGGCCATCTGCCAGTGGTGCGTCACGTCGGCGGTGCTGACCCTCGGCATCCTGGTCGCTGAGGGCGTCCTCCTCTGGCGCTTCCTCGGCGCCGGGGAGAGCGAGATCGCCTGAGCCGTCGCCACGGCGCGATGTGCGGACAGGGCCCGTGGGAACGGCCCTCACCCCAACCCCTCTCCCAACAGTGGGAGAGGGGAGTTTTTTCTTCCCCGGTCGAGGCATTCAGTCCGCTGCCGGGGTGACGGCTTCCACCTCCTCGGGGCGGCGCAGCGCCCGGGTGTACAGGCCGAGCGAGGGCACGAACGCGAGCGCCACGCCGATCATGGCGGCCGGGATCGAGGCGAGCGTGGCCACCGCGCCGAGTACCGGGCCGCCGGCGATCTGGCCGAGGGCGTCGGCCTGGCTGGCGATTGAGAGGACCGTGGCGCGTACCCGCGGCTCCAGCCGCTGGTTGACCCAGGCGGTGTAAAGCGGGTCGTGGGTCGTGCGCAGCAGGTAGGTCAGCCAGTAGGCTGCCAGGGCGACCGTGAAGCCTTGGGCCAGGCCGAAGAGCGCGACCGAGCCGATCAGCAGGAGGTTGATCGTCAGCAGCGCTCGCGCGACGCCGCGGTGACTGGCGGTGTTGACCCGGCGCCGTGCGATCTCCGTCACCCCGGCGCTCAGGACCATCGCCACTGCGTTGATAATGCCGAACCAGACGACCGGCTCGAAGTCGGCGATCTGCGGGAAGGTGAAGTTGTCGAGGAAGTGGACCGGCCAGAGCCGGTCGAACGCCTCGCTGGCCATGCCGTAGATGGCGCCGATCGTAAGGATGGTGATCAGTACCGGCCGGCCCCGAACCGTGCGGGCCCCATCGCGCAGGGTGCGCCGCATCGACTGCCACGAGGAGCGTTCCTCCGGCGGCCGAGGGGTGAAATGCCGTTCGGGCATCCGGAGGATGAGATAGAGGCCGAGCAGCGCGAAGCAGCCCCCGCCGGCCAGGATCGGCAGGTTGAGCCGGACGCTGGCGAGCGCGACGCTGACGCCCGTCGCCAGCAGCGCGCCCGCCTGACCCAGTTGCGCGCCGCGGAGGAAGGCGCGCCCGGCGCCTTCCTCACCGATCTCGTCGCTGATCCAGGCGTTGACTGCGCCGCTGGTGAAGGTGTAGCCGATCCCCCAGAGGGCCTGCGCCAGCAGGATCGTCCAGAAGATGGGAAGGGCACCCTCCAGCAGGAACCCTGCGCCGACCAGGAAGACGCCGATGATGACCGACAGGCGGCGGCTGTAGACGTCGGCCACGACGCCGGTCGGGATCTCGAACAGGAAGACCGATGCTTCCAGCACCGTCCCGACGAGCACCAGTTGGAACGGGTTGAGCCCGGCCTGCTCGACCCGGTAGACCGCGCTGACGGTGAAGACGAGCGTGTAGAAAAAGGCCGATGCGGCCGCGAAGATCAGATAGACGGAGTAGGCGTTCCGTCGCTCCCTACCCCGCATGGCAGACCGCCATTCTCGCTCCGTTCCTCTCTACGGCGGGCGTGGGGCACCGCCCGGTTGCAGATCGAGCCCTGCGTCAGAAGAAACGTCGCGATTGTCACGGCATTGCTCCTCGCGGTCGGCGTGTTCAACCCGGTGGTCTGCCTGCGTCGGGCACGCGCGGGATTGTAGCCTACGACGCTTCTCCCGCGCACGGATGGGCGCGACCGGCTATGATGCCGGGCGGTTGGGCTTGCACGTGAGTTAGGGAGGCGTGGCATGGACGGGATGACGATCGACTGGTCTGGCGTAGCCGCGGCGGTTGCGGCAGCCGAAGCGACGGGAGGCACGGTAGGAGCGACCATCGTCGCACCCGGCGGTGAAACCTTCCGCCACAACGGCGACCGGCGCTTCCGCGCCGCGAGCACGGTGAAGATCCCGCTCATGATCGCCGTCTACCGCGCGGTGGACGCCGGGGAACGCGCGCTGACCGACCGGATCGTCCTGCGCGCTGCCGACAAGGCGCCCGGGAGCGGCGTGCTGCTGCACCTGCACGACGGGCTGGAGCTGACGCTGGAGGACCTCGTCTATCTCACCATCTCGATCAGCGACAACACCGCAACCAACCTGCTGATCGATCTCGTCGGCCTCGACGCGGTGAACGACGTGATCGCGTCGCTGGGCATGCGAGACTCGAACCTGAGCCGGAAGATGAAGGGGCGCCCGGCGCTCCCCGACGAGCCGGAGAACTGGGCCACGCCGGACGACTACGCCCTGGCCGTCCAGGCGCTGCTGGAGGGCCGTGCCGCGTCGCAGGAGTCCTGCACGGCGATGCTGGCGATGCTGGAGAAGCAGCAGAACCCGCGCCGGATCGGGCGCTACGTGCCCGAGGGTGAGGGCATCCGCTGGGGCTCGAAGACCGGCAGCCTGACCGGCGTGGTCAACGACGTCGGCTTCATCACCACCCCGGCCGGTACGCTCGTGGTTGCCGTCTTCACGGAGAACCTTCCCGACCTCCATGCCGGGGAGCAGGCGATCGGCGACATCACGCGCGCTGCACTGCAGGCGACGGGCCTCATTCCACCGGGGGCAGCCTAATCACAGGCCCGGCGCGAATCCGTGCGATCCGTCATCGCACCTCTTTCGCCAGGGACTGGCCTGCGCTATACTCGGCGTGACACGGTGTCCATTGATAGGTGTTTGTGGCAACGCGCCCGTGCCAGTTCTGTGAGAGCGGTAGCGCGTATGCGCGCGTTCGTTGCCGAACACGGTATCACTGGCGCTGAGCACGACCGAGCAGGCAGAGTATGGACATCGGGCCAGGGGAGCGGGCCAGGGTGGCGGGGTCAGAGCCTCGCGGGGCAGCGTGGGACACGTCGGTGCCGGCCGGCGATGCAGCGTCGCAGCGTCGAAGCGTCTCCCCGTGGCTGATCGGTGCCCTGGCCATCGCGAGCCTCCTGGTGGCCCTGGCTCTCGACCTGACCCTCATGCCTCAGGGTCGGGTCGTCTCCCTCCTCTACGCACTTCCCATCCTGGTGGTGGCGCGGTGGCTCACCCCCCGTGCGGTTGGCGTCATCGGCGCCGCCGCACTGTGTGTCGGCGTCATCAGTGGCGCGGTTCAGGGACTCCCCGTTGCCGTCTGGATCACGGATGTGCTCGGGCTGCTCCTCATCGTCGGCGCAGCAGTGCTCCTCGCTCGCCAGCGTGTCGCCATGCTCCATGACGCGCGCGTGATCGAGGAGGGGAACCGGCGGCTGACCGACGCCCAGCAGCAACTCCAGGTCTTCATTGCCGCGGTCACCCATGAACTGCGCCAGCCCCTGACCACCATCGTCGGCTACGCCCAGGGGCTGCAGCGCCGCATCGAGCCGGACCTGGCGGAGCAGGATCGCCGGGCGCTGGAAGCCATCATCGAGGCGGTCTGGCGCACGCGCCGGATCACCACGGACCTCCACGACGCCGCCCGCCTCGGGGTCGGCGAGTTCAAGCTCCAGCCGGCCCCGGTCGATCTGGTTGCGGTCGTCCGCGAGGTGGTCGAGGCCCAACTTGTTAGCGGGGGGCAGCACCGGTTGCACCTCGATGCCCCGGAGCAACTGACCGGCTGCTGGGATCGCGAGCGGATCGCGCAGGTCGTCGCCAACCTCATCGACAACGCCGTCAAGTACTCCCCCGACGGCGGTGAGGTGCGCGCCTCCCTCCGCGAGGAGGCAGGGTCGGCGATCCTCACCATCAGCGATCAGGGCCCCGGCCTGTCCGACGATCAGCAGACGCGGCTGTTCCAGCCGTTCTCCCGTGTCGGCGAGACCACCCTGGTCGGCAGTGGGTTGGGCCTCTTCATCGCCAAGGGGATCGTCGAGTCCCATGGCGGTCGCATCTGGGTCGACAGCGAGCCCAACCGCGGCTCGACCTTCACCGTCCGCCTGCCGCTCCGGTCGGCCGATTGCCAGCCCGCCGGGTGATCGCCTAGCACTCCCCGACCGGATACTTGTCACCCCACCCCTGGCGTCGGAAGATGGGCCGGTGCGAGAGCCGCTCTCGCCGATGATGGTCCGATAGGGGAGGTTGGGCAATGAAGGTGTACATGTCGGTCGACATCGAGGGGATCACCGGTGTGGTCCACGGCGACATGATGATGTCGACCGAGCGGGAGTACGACCGCGGCCGCAAGCTGATGACCGGCGACGCGAACGCCGCGATCGAGGGGCTGATCCAGGCGGGTGCGACGGACATCCTCGTCAGCGACGGGCACGGTCCGATGCGCAACATCCTGATCGAGGACCTCCACCCCGCGGCGCGGCTGATGACCGGCGCCGGGGAGGCGCGTGACGCCTGCCAGCTCGAAGGTGCCGACAGCGAGCGCTTCGACGCCGCCGTGTTCATCGGCTACCACGCGATGGCGAAGACGCCGCGTGCCGTGCACCCGCACACCATCGCCGGGGCGGCGGTGGCCGAACTGCGCATCAACGGCCGCCCGCACGGCGAGACCGGCCTGAACGCCGCCATCCTCGGCTCCTTCGGCATCCCGGTCATCATGGTCACCGGTGACACCGCGACCGTGGCCGAGGCGCGCGCGTTCCTGGGCGACGACATCGAGACGGTGGCGGTGAAGGAAGCGCGTGGGCGCAACGCCGCGATCTGCCGCCCCCCGGCAGCGACGGGGCCGGAGATCCGGGAAGCCGCTGCTCGGGCGCTGAGCAATCTGAGCCGGGCACGGGTCTACGCGCCGGAGCGGCCGCTCCGGCTGGAGGTGGACTTCCTCACGATGCAGCAGTGCGACCGCGCCGCGCGCGTCGCCGGGGTCGAGCGCCTCGGTCCGGTCACCCTCCTCGTGCCCGGGGATGACCCGTGGCAGCAGTACCAAACCCTCTGGGCGGCCCTGCGCAACGCCCTCTACGAGCCGGCCGGCTGGTTGGGCTGATGCCGCGATCAGGAGCGTCGGCTGTCGGCCACCTCTCGTCGCTCTCGGAGCGACCGCGCGGAGGCTGGCGGGTAGCCGGCGCTCCTCGGGCGCTGGGTCATCTGGACCCGCCTGCTATACTTCAAAGACGTGATCGAGTCCCGCGATGTGGGGAAGGGTGGCCCGGGTGGCCGCGCGTACGATGGAACAACAGCTTGCAGACATCCTCACTCGGCAGGAGTTGACGATCGCGACCGCCGAGTCGTGCACCGGCGGCTTGGTCGCCCACCGGATCACCACGGTGCCAGGGAGTTCGGCCTACTTCGTCGGCGGCATCGTGTCCTACAGCAACGACCTGAAGGAGCGCCTCCTCCACGTGCCGCGGGAGGTGCTCGAGCAGCACGGAGCGGTCAGCCGCGAGTGCGCGCTGGCGATGGCCCGCGGCGTCCGCGCCACGACCGGCGCCGACATCGGCGTCTCGACGACGGGCATCGCCGGACCGGGTGGGGCTACGCCGACCAAGCCGGTCGGCCTGGTCTACATCGCCTGCGTGACACCTGCGGGTGAGGCCTGCGAGGAGCATCGCTGGGACGGCGATCGCGCCAGCAACATCGCACGCACCGCCGAGGCGGCGCTGCGCCTAGCCGTGGAGATGGCGCGCCGCGTGCCAGGCACGGGGGCGGGCACCACCGCGTGAGCGTGCCTCGGCGACACTTCGGATCTGTATCCTCAGAGTGAGGGAAACGTTGTACCAGAAGACGGTTCTACCGAACGGCGTCCGGGTTGTTACCAGCCGGATGGACCACGTTCGCTCCGCAACGCTGATTCTCTACTTCCGCGTCGGCTCTCGCTACGAGTCCGACGACCAGGCGGGCATCTCGCACTTCCTGGAGCACATGGTCTTCAAGGGGACCGAGCGTCGCCCCGATCCGATCATGTTGACCCAGGAGATCGAGGGCGTCGGCGGCATCCTCAACGCCGCCACCAGCCGCGAGAGCACCAACTACTGGGTCAAGGTCCCGAGCGCGCACCTGGCGCGGGCCTTCGACGTACTGGCGGACATGCTGCGCCACTCCACCTTCGACCCCGAAGAGCTGGAGAAGGAGCGCTTCGTCATCATCGAGGAGATCCGCGGGATCCACGACACGCCTGACGACCTGATCCACGACGTCATCGACGAGCTGGTCTGGGACGGGCAGTCGGTCGGTCGCCCGGTCATCGGCAGTGTCGACACCGTGAGCGCGATCTCGCGCGAGGACCTCATCACCTACCTGCGCACCCAGTACCGGCCCGACCGGTTGGTCATCGCGGCCGCAGGCGATATCCACCACGAGCAGGTCGTGGAGCTGGCCGAGCAGTACTTCGGCGATCTCCCCGCCAGCGACGTCAATACCTTCGTCCAGGCCGAGGTGCGGCAGCAGGAGCCGCGCGTGCGGCTGCTCACCCGTCCGACCGAGCAGGCGCACCTGTGCGTCGCCGTCCCGGCGCTTCCCTACACCGACGACCGGCGCTACGTTCAGGAGATGATCGACGCCGTGCTCAGCTCCGGGATGAGCTCGCGCCTGTTCCAGGAGATCCGGGAGCGGCTGGGGCTGGTCTACGAGGTCTATGGGTACTTCCGCGAGTACGCCGACGTGGGCCAGGGCGTCGTCTATGCCGGGACCGACCCGGCGCGGGTCGAGCAGACCATCGAGGCGATCCTGCGCGAGTTCGACAAGTTGCGCCGGGAGCCGGTGCCGGCGGACGAGCTGGAGCGCACCAAGGAGCTGCGCCGGGGTCGGATCGTAATGGGGCTGGAGGACAGCCGCGCCGTTGCCGCCTGGGTCGGGAGCCAGGAGGCCGTCTTCGGCGAGATCCTCACCCCGGAGGAGGTCATGGCGCGGATCGACGCCGTCACGGCCGAGCAGATCCAGGAGTTGGCGACCGAACTCTTCCGACCCGACCTACTGAACCTGGCGATCGTGGGGCCGTACGAGGCCGAGAGCCATTTCCGGTCGCTGCTGCACCTCTGATGGAGGGAGGCGGAACGGAATGGCGCAGGAGCAGCACATCCTGGTCGTCGAGGACGAGCGCGCGATTGCATCGTTCCTGCGCCGCGGCCTGGTCTTCGAGGGCTACCGGGTCACGGTGGCCGACACCGGAGCGCGCGCGCTGGATGCGGTGCGCGACGACCCGCCGGACCTCATCATCCTCGACATCATGCTGCCGGGCGACATCGACGGCCTCGAAGTCTGCCGCCGAATTCGTGCGGCCGGCGAGGGGATGCCGATCCTGATGCTGACGGCGCGGGACGAGGTGGCCGACCGGGTGGCCGGTCTCGATGCCGGAGCCGACGACTATCTAATCAAGCCGTTCGCGTTCGAGGAGTTGCTGGCACGGGTCCGTGCACTCCTGCGGCGCCAGGAGCGGCGCCGCGCCGAGGAACCGGCTGACGACGGCGTCTACCGCTTCGCCGACCTGACGCTCGACACCACCTCGCGCTTCGCCTACCGGGGCGATCGCCGCATTGAGCTGACGACCCGCGAGTACGAGCTGCTGCTGCTCTTCATGCGGCACCCGAACCAGGTGCTGACGCGGGACGTCATCATGGAGCGGGTCTGGGGCTACGATTTCCCCGGCGAGTCGAACGTGCTGGAGGTCTACGTCAGCAATCTGCGGCGCCACCTCGAAGCGGGCGGTGAGCCGCGCCTGCTTCAGACCGTCCGCGGCGCCGGCTATGCCCTGCGCCTGCCGACGGAGGAGCGCGCGGGGTCGCAATCATCGTAGGAGCCATCGATGTCGGTTCGATTCCGGATAGCGCTCTTGACGACCGCGCTGATGGCCGTGCTCCTGGTGGCGGTGGGCGCAGGGGTCTACCTCACCCTCCAGCGTTCGCTCAGTAGCGAGGTCAACGCCCGGCTGGCGGAAGCCTGGACGCGGGTCGCGCGCCAGGTGCGCGAGCAGTCGCGGGCGGTCCGGGTCGGTCCGGACGGGCCGAGTTTCCCCTTCCCGCCGCCCGATCTCGACCCGGTGACATTCCCCGGCCTCTACTCGCAGTTGACCCTCCCGGATGGGAGCTTCTACCTCAACTCCCCTCAGCTCGAGGACTACATCCCGCTGCCCGCGTCGGTGCTCGAACGCAACCTGCGGGGCGAGCCGGTCTACTACACAGTGCACTTCCACGGCGCCCCGGTGCGCGTCCTCAGCGTGCTCCTCGTTGCCTACCCGACGGAGGAGCCGGTCGTCACGCTCCAGGTGGCCGAGCCGCTCACCCCGATGTACCAGACGCTCAGCAAGCTTCGGCTGCTGCTGGCCGTCTGTGGCGGGATGGGGCTGGTCGCGACCGCCGTCGGTGCCTACGTCCTGGCGGGCCGCTCGCTGCGGCCGCTGACGCGCATCACCCACACGGCTCAGCACATCGGTGACGAGGGCGACCTGAGCCGGCGGATCGATCCGCCTCCCACGCGGGATGAGGTGCGGCAACTGGCCGAGACCTTCAATGAGATGCTCGACCGCCTTGAGGAGGCCTTCTCCGCCGAGCGACGCTTTGTCTCCGACGCCTCCCACGAGCTGCGCACGCCCCTCACGGCGCTGCGCGGCAACGCCGAGATCCTGCTGCGCCAGATCGACGCTGAGCGCTGGGATCCCGCGGACCTGCGCGACGGCCTGGCCGACATCCGCGACGAGGCCGAGCGCATGGGTCGGCTGGTGGAGAACCTGCTGACCCTGGCGCGTGCCGACGTCGGCTGGCGGCCCGACCTGGAGGTCATCCACCTCGATCAGGTCGTGGCCGACGCCGCGCGCGTGGTGGCCCCGCTCGCCGGTGAGCACATATTCCGCGTCCACAATGCGGGCGAGATCGACGTCGTCGGGAACGCCGACCAGCTCAAGCAGTTGCTCCTGATCCTGCTCGACAACGCCTTTACCTACACCCCGCCCGGTGGCGAAGTGGAACTCAGCCTCCACCGCCGCGACGACGCAGCCGAGATCATCGTGCGCGACACCGGGCCGGGTATCCCGCCCGAGCAGCGCCAGCGCATCTTCGACCGCTTTTACCGGGGCGATGCAGCCCGCGCCAACGGCGCCGCCGGCGCCGGCCTCGGCCTCGCCATCGCCCGCTGGATCGTCGACTGCCACAACGGGTCGATCCGGATCGACGGCGGGGAGACGGGCGGTACCGTCGTGACCGTGACCGTGCCGCTCGCGCCCGCGACCGGTTCCTCGCCAGACGGCCGACCAGCCGCTGCCACTGGCCAGCCCATCGCCGCCGCCGGGTGACCCCGTGCCGGTGGGAGTTGCCGGCTCGGACCGTTAGGGTGATACTGGCGATACCCTGGGTATCGGTTGTAGGGACTGCCGGGGTGCGACGGCCCCCTGGCTCCGGAGGGGCGGGAGCATACCCGATCGACGGCCGCGGGAGGTGCGCGATGGAAGTCGTCAACCCGATCGTCCGCCGTTGGCAGCAGGAGGCGGCCGACGACCACGAAGGATTCTGGGCGCGCGCGGCTGAGCAGATTCCCTGGTTCCGCACCTGGGATCAGGTGTTCGCCTGGGATCCGCCCGGCTTCCGCTGGTTCCTCGGTGCAGAGACGAACCTGTGCTACAACGCGCTCGACTACCATGTCCGGCGCGGCTGGGGCGGGCACGCGGCGCTGATCGCCGAGAACGAACGCGGCGAGCGGCGTGTCCTGACCTACGCGCAGTTGCTGCACGAGGTTGAGCGTGTGGCGGCCGCCCTGCGCGGGCTGGGGGTGCGCCGCGGCGACCGGGTCGGGATCTACATGCCCACCTGCGCCGAGGCGATCATCGCGATGCTCGCCACCGCGCGCATCGGCGCGATCCATTTGGTCGTCTTCGCCGGGTTCGGCAGCGGGGCGCTGGCCCAGCGGCTGCAGCTCGCCGGGGCACGGGTTCTCCTGGCCGCCGACGCGACCTGGCGCAAGGGGCGCACCGTCCCGTTGAAGCCGATCGTGGACGCTGCGCTCGACACGCTCGATGGGCAGGTCGAGCGCGTGGTGGTGCTGCGGCGGACGGACGACTCCGCCATGCAGCCCGGGCGCGACCTCGACTGGGACGAATTCCTGGCCCTGGGAGCCGGGCAGAGCGCCGAGCACGAGGTGATGGAGGCGAACGAGCCGGCGTACATCCTGGCCACGTCGGGGACCACCGCCAGCCCGAAGCTCGCGGTGCACAGCCACGGGACCTATCAGGTCGGCATCCGCAGCACCGCCGACTGGTGCTTTGGGATGAAGCCGACCGACATCTGGTGGTCTACTTCCGACATCGGCTGGGTGGTCGGTCACAGCTTCATCGTCTACGCGCCGCTCCTGGTGGGGTGCACCACCATCGCCTACGAGGGTGCCCTGGACCACCCCGGCCCGGAGACCGTCTACCGGATCATCGAGGAGAACCGGGTCACCGGCATTTTCACCTCCCCGACCGCGGCCCGGATGCTGATGCGCTATGGCACCGAGCCGGCGCGGGCGCATGATCTATCGTCGGTCGAGCGGGTCTTCTGCGCCGGGGAGCTGCTCAACCCGCCCGCCTGGGAATGGCTGCAGAAGGAGGTCTTCCAGGACCGCGTTCCGGTGCTGGATCACTGGTGGCAGACCGAGACGGGTGGGCCGGTGGTCGGCAACCCCTATGGGCTCGGCATGCTGCCGATCAAGCCCGGCTCGGCCGGCGTGCCGCTGCCCGGCTTCGCGCTCGCAGTGATGACGCCGGAGGGGGAGCGGTGCGGGCCGGACGAGCCGGGGATCGTGGTCATCGAGCGGCCGTTCCCGGGACTGACGCCGACGATCTGGGGCGACCCGGAGCGCTACGCTAATGAGTACTGGCGGCGCATCCCCGGGGTCTACTATACCGGCGACTCGGGTGCGATCGACGAGGACGGCTACGTCTGGTTCTCCGGCCGGGCCGACGAGATCATCAAGATTGCCGGGCACCGCATTGGCACGGCGGAGGTAGAGAGCGCCTTCCTGCGCCACCCGGCCGTCGCCGAGGCGGGCGTGACCGGGCGGCCGGATCCGGTCCGCGGTGAGGTCATCTCGGCCTTTATCGCGCTCAAGCCGGGCTGGCAGCCGACGGAGCTGCTCAAGAGCGAACTGCTCGGCACCGTGCGCCAGGAGCTGGGGCCGGTAGCGGTCATCGGCGAGCTGAATTTCGTCAGCATGCTGCCGAAGACGCGCAGTGGCAAGATCATGCGCCGCGTCTTCCGAGCGGTCATCGCGGATCAGGACCCGGGCGACGTCTCGACGATCGAGGACGAAGCCTCTGTCGAGGAAGCACGCGCCGCCTGGCGTCGCATGCGGGCAGAGATCAAGGGCGGCCAGGGGGACGGCAGCGCGTCCTGATCCGGATCGTGAGCGCGGGCGTCTTGCCCGACCCGTCTCCCAACGTTGGGAGAGGAGTCGGGGGTGAGGGCCGCTCTCGCGGCGAGGACGCCTGCGCTTCTCTTAGACAGCTAGACAGCGCGGGAGCGGGCACGAGGCCGGCGCTCCCGGGGAGCCGGGTGGGCGGTTCGCCCGTGCTAGAATCGCCGCTGCGGGGCTTCACCCCGCCAGGCGATGCTTCCTCGCGGCAGGACGCCGGTGGGCGAGCCGTCGTGCGGAAAGGGGGAGTGGCCCGCTCGGGCCGAACGACGATGATTCACCCAAACGTCCTCTCGCTCATCGGTGAAACGCCACTGGTCCGGTTGAACCGGGTGACGCAGGGGATCACCACCCCCGTAGTGGCCAAGGTTGAGTTCGTCAATCCCGGCGGGAGCGTCAAGGACCGCATCGGCTTCCGCATGATTGAAGAGGCTGAGCGGCGGGGCTGGCTCAAGCCGGGCGGTACGATCGTCGAACCGACCAGCGGCAACACGGGCGTTGGCCTGGCGATGGCGGCCGCCGTGCGGGGCTACCGCTGTGTGTTCGTCATGCCGGACAAGGTGTCGCAGGAGAAGGTTGCGCTGCTGCGCGCCTACGGTGCCGAGGTGGTCACCACGCCGACCGCCGTGCCGCGCGAGTCGCCCGAGAGTTACTACAGCGTGGCCGACCGGCTGACGCGCGAGATCCCCGGCGCATTCCAGCCCAACCAGTATTTCAACCCGATCAACCCCCGTGCCCACTATGAGACGACCGGACCGGAGATCTGGCGGCAGACTGAGGGCAAGGTCACCCACTTCGTGGCCGGTGTCGGCACCGGCGGGACCATCAGCGGTGTCGGCCGCTACCTGAAGGAGCAGAACCCGAACATCAAGGTCATCGGCGCCGATCCCGAGGGATCGATCTACACCGACCCGGACAACATCCGGCCCTACAAGGTCGAGGGTATCGGGGAGGATTTCTGGCCGGGCACGTTCGACCGCGCGGTCGTCGACGAGTTCATCCAGGTCAGCGACCGGGACTCGTTCCTCACCGCCCGCCGGGTCACGCGCGAGGAGGGCCTGCTGGTCGGCGGCTCGGGGGGCACGGCCGTCTGGGCGGCGCTGCAGGTCGCCGCTCGGCTGGACGACCCGGAGTCGCTGGTGGTCGTGCTCTTGCCCGACAGCGGGCGGGGCTACCTCTCGAAGGTCTACAACGACGACTGGATGCGGGAGAACGGCTTCCTCTCGCGCTTCGCACACGGGTCGCGGGTGGCGGCCTTGCTGGCGCGTGAGGCAGATGCGGAGATCCCCGCCGTGGTCGCCGCGACGGTCGACCAGACGGTTGAGGAGGCGATCGACCTGCTGCGGCGCTACCGCATCTCGCAGATGCCGGTGGTGCGGGCCGGCGGCACCGGAGACGGCCGGATCGAGGTCCACAGTGTGGTCGGCAGCTTGCAAGAGCGAACACTGCTCGACCAGGTCTTCCGCCGCCCGGAGGCGATCCGCGAGCCGGTTAGCACGGTGATGGACCCGCCCTTCGCGCTGGTGGACGTCAAGGAAGAGGTCGAGCGCGTCTTCCCGCTCCTGGCTGCCGGTTCTCCGGCGGTCCTGGTGCAGGAGGAGGGGGTGCTGGTCGGTATCATCACCCGCGCCGACCTGCTGGACTTCGTGGCGCACCAGAAGAACGGCGGGTAAGGGGAACTGCCCTCGCCCCCGTGCCTCTCCCAACCCTTCAGCGCCGCTCAGGGCGGGTTTGTGGGAGAGGAGAGTGAACGGATTACGCATACAACGGGTGCGGGGGCGTCCCCGCACCACGCGAAAGGATTCGGATGCATATGGCGCAGGATGAGACGACCCTGCGGTTCGAGACCCTCGCCATCCACGCGGGGCAGGACCCGGACCCGGCGACCGGGGCGGTGATCGTGCCGATTTACCAGACCTCCACCTTTGCCCAGGAGGAGGTCGGCAAGCACAAAGGGTTCGAGTACGGCCGCACCGACAATCCGACCCGCAGCGCGCTGCAGACGGCGCTGGCCGCGCTGGAGCAGGCCGATTGGGGACTGTGCTACGCCTCCGGCCTGGCGGCGACCCAGAACACCTGGTACCTGCTCAACCCCGGCGACCACTTGATCCTGTCCGACGACGCCTATGGCGGCACCTACCGCCTGGCGGCGCGGGTCGCCTCCCGCTACGGCATCACGTTCTCGATGGTCGATCTGACCGATCTGGACGCGGTGGCGGGCGCCATCCAGCCGAACACGCGCATGATCTGGGTCGAGACGCCGACCAACCCGTACCTCAAGATCGTCGACATCGCCGGGATTCGGGAGGTCATCGGGGACCGGTCCATCTGGCTGGTGGTCGACAACACCTTCGCCTCGCCGTACCTGCAGCAGCCGCTGACGCTGGGCGCCGACCTGGTGCTCCACAGCACCACCAAGTACCTGGGCGGGCACAGCGACGTGATCGGCGGCGCGGTGCTGGGGAACGACCCCGAGATCTACGAAACGCTGAAGTTCCACCAGAACGCGGCGGGCGCGGTGCCCGGCCCGTTCGACTGCTGGCTGGTGCTGCGCGGGATTAAGACGCTCTCGGTTCGCATGCGCGAGCACAGCGCGAACGGCATGGCGATCGCCGCGATGCTGCGCGAGCACCCGGCGGTTGAGCAGGTCTTCTACCCCGGCCTGCCGGACCACCCGGGTCACCTGGTGGCGCGGCGGCAGATGCCGCGTGGCTTCGGCGGCATGGTGTCGTTCACGGTGCAGGGCGGCTACGAGGCGGCGCGGACCGTGGTCAGCCGCACGCGTCTCTTCACCCTGGCTGAGAGCCTGGGGGGTGTCGAATCGCTCATCGAGCACCCGGGTCAGATGACCCACGCCAGCCTGGCCGGCTCCGGCTTCGAGATCGCGCCGAACCTGATCCGGCTCTCGGTCGGGATCGAGCACGTGGATGACCTGATGGACGACCTGCGCGAGGCCCTGTCCGCGGTCGTCCCGGCCAGCGTGCCCGGGAACTAGCGGCTGGGCCCGCAGCCGACGCGCCGCGGCAAGACGGCGATGCCCGCCGACGGGGGCGAAAGGATCCCCGCGCCGTGGTCTGGGCCCGGTGTTTACCCCCGGGCACGTGCCACCGCCGTAGATCGTTCTTGCCGGGTCGTCGTCTCCAGACCTCCGGATCGCCCTCGGGTGGCGGTGCCGGCGGCGCCGGGGTTATGGCTGGAGGATTGCCCGGCACTCGTCGGCGAGGACGCCGGTGATGACGGTGACGCGGTCCTGGTAGCCGAGCCACTCGACCAGCCGATCGACCGAGTAGGTGGGCCAGCGGGTCTGGGCAGGGTCGTCTGGCACCGCGCCGATGACCACCGTGCTGATCCCGCTCACCAGGATCGACCCACAGCACATCGGGCATGGCTGGAAGGTTGCGTAGAGGGTGCAGCCTGACAGGTCGAGCGTGCCCAGCGCCATGCCGGCGTTGCGCACGGCGATCGTTTCGGCATGAGCGGTGGGGTCGCTCGTGGTGGTGGCTTCATTGCGCCCGGTGGCGATCACCTGCCCGTCGCGGACGACCACCGCGCCGTAGGCGCCGTTGCCGGCCGCCTTGGCCTTGGCCGCTTCCTCCAGGGCCAGGCGCATATAGCGCTCGTGCGTGTCGCTCATGAGATTTCCATCCTGACGATGACGCCTGGTGACGCTGGCGCATACCAACGCACCGAGCACGCCAGGCGCGTCCTCGGTGCGATCGTGCGCGATTGGGGTTCGACCGGGCCGTGCCGGCGGGCACACCCCGGTCGAGACACGCTGTCCTTATCAGCTCCCGGCGCGGGCGTGCGCTTCGAAGTAGTCGAGGAGCGCCTTCCGGGCTTCGATGCTCAGCGAGAAGATCTCGGGCCAGACGTCCTCTGGGATGGAGGTCTTGCTGAGCTCCTCCTCGAGCGCGCGGTCCACGTCCTGGGCTTCCCGCTCGGTCTCAACGAAGAAGCCGATGTCGACGCCAAGCTCGTTGCCGAGCCGGGAGAGGAGCGTGAAGGACGGGACGCTGCGGCCCTTCTCTAGGCGCGAGAGATACGACACCGAGATGCCGGTGCGCTCGGCAAGATCGGAGAGTGACAGCCCTTGTTGCTGGCGTAGCCGGCGAATAGCCGGTCCGATGCGTTGGCGCACTTCCGACGACGTTGGTCTGCGCTCGCTGCGTTCGTTTTCCACAGTCTCAGTCCTCCCTGCAGTTCGTGTTCACGCTTGCGTTGTGCCGTGCCCGCCGCGGCCTCATGGTCGTGGCTACCTCGTTCGAGGCGACCCAAGGCGTGGGACGATGCCGTACACCACGCTTAGGCGAGGTTGCCGGCGACAGCCTCCACCCGCCGATTCCGGTGGTGTCGCCACACGCTACTAGCCGGGGCGCGGCGGACGCTGCCTCGATCGGAGCAGCCGCACGCGTCCTCCCTCCTCGCCGTTCTGCGGCGTTGTGTGGCACCGGAGCTGGGGCGCTGGTGCTGCGCCGGCGCCTGCTACGAGGCTCCGCACCAGCCAGCGCGATGGCAGTTTGGTTCCCCATCGAGCGGTAGCGGTGCGGCTCCTCGTTCGTTCCGCAACCCCCCAACATTGGCCCGCTGGCCCGCACAACCTGCGCGTCCTAAGCGCCCGGTGCACCGGAGATGGGCTTCCGGGCGGATCGCGTGACGAGGATGATGGTGCCGCGACGCCCGGTGAGAGTCCGGTCCTACCCATGTCCCACCGGCGCTTGCCGGGTAGCGTGGCGGCGACGTGTCGCAACCACGCGCCGGGGCCGTCCGCAACTCCCAACGGGCACGGACCACAAGGCCGGGTCCATGGGCACCCAGTGGGAACCTCGTCGTTCCCGGCCCCGCAGGCCACTGTGCGATCAAATGGGTCGTCCCGGGGGCACCCGTATGCACCCCACCCCACAAACAACCCAGAAAGACGATAGCATCTGTTTGCCCGTTTGTCTACTCGACCCAGCCTGACAAACGTTCCATGCAGTCGTGCCCGCGGGACCCAGTTACGCGAATTGGACAAGAAGCGAGTACCGCGCAGTACCCGTCCATCCACCCTGCCCGTCTCCGCACATTGCTCCAAATACCCGCCCCGGCTCGGATTTCCGCCGGTTGAAGCTGCCCCGACGGCGTGTGCCGGATCTCTCGCGACGCTGCGCAGCGTCGCAGGTCGGTGCGCTGTACTCAGTACGCATCGGCCCCCAAAAGGTCAATGGATGTCAAACATGTCAGCTACGATAGGGACTCGACGGCTCGCGGCTGGCGACGGTAGGATTCTGGCGGATCGTTCGCAAACCGCGCATTGCTTGCTCGGGAGGGGAAGAAAGTTATGCGCGAGCCGGTGTGGCCCCGACTGGTGCTGGGGCTGCTGGTGCTCGCCGTTGCGCTCTTCAATCTCTCGATCCCCACGTCGACCATCCTCCTTCCCGTGATCGCCGCGGGGCCGGCTACGCCGGAGGTCCCAACCCCCGCGACTCCCGAGCGCCCGCTCGCAACGCGCGTGCCCGCCACACCAATTCCGGTCGCCACACCGACGGCAACCCCACGACCCACACCGACGGCGACGCCTACCCCGGAGCCGACGCCCACGCCGGTGCCCACACCCACGCCGACGCCGACTCCGGAGCCGCAGGGCCAGATCACTCCGGTGCCGATCCTGATGTACCACTACGTCCGTCCCGACCCGGGGCCGGGTGACTCGATCGGCCGTGACCTCTCGGTCAGTCCGGAACGATTCGCCGAGCAGATGGCCTGGCTGGCACAGGAGGGCTACACCCCGATCACGCTGGGTGAACTGGCCGATGTCCGGGCCCGGCGCCGCCCCCTGCCGCCCAAGCCGATCGTGCTCACGTTCGATGACGGCTACCGGGACTTCTACACCGCTGCCTTTCCGGTGCTTAAGCAGTACGGCTTCAAGGCCACGCTCTTTGTCATCACCGGCGCGGTGGATCAGCCGCCGTACGTCACCTGGGACATGATCGCGGAGATGGACCGCTCCGGCCTGGTCGAGATCGGGTCGCACACGGTGTCGCACCACCAGCTCCCGTCGCTGGGGGAGGCGCAGGTGCGGGCCGAGGTGATGGACAGCAAGCAGGCCCTGGAGGCGCACCTGGGCCATCCGGTGCGCGCCTTCTGCTACCCGGTGGGCCGTTTCGACCAGCGCAGCGTAGCCGCGGTGCGGGACGCCGGCTATGAGATCGCGGTGACCACCCAGGGCGGCCGGGCCACGGCTGAGCAGGACCAACTGCTCCTTCCCCGGCTGCGCATCCACGGAGGAGCCAGCATGGAGCAGTTCAAGTCGCTGCTGTCGTGAGGCGCGGGGACGGTATACTCTGGTGGCCCGTCACGGCGTTGCCCGGGGCGCGGCATCGACGATACGCTGCACGGCTGGAGATTCTGGGTGGGTAAGCCGCGCGTCTGGCTCGGGTTCGCCGTGAGCCTCATCTTCCTGGTGATCGCCTTCCACGGCCAGGATCTGGACCAGATCGGGGCGTCGCTGGCGCGCGCCAATTACTGGCTGCTCTTGCCGGCCGTCCTGCTCTACTTCGCCGGGCTGTGGGTGCGCACCCTCCGCTGGTCGTCCCTGCTCCGTGCGGTGCATCGTTGCGCGCCGCGCGACCTCTTCCCGGTTGTGACCGTTGGCTTTATGGCGAACAACGTCCTGCCGTTCCGGGCCGGCGAGCTGGTGCGGGCGTATATGCTTTCCAATCGCCGTGGCGTGCGGGCGTCGTCGGTGCTGGCGACCATCGCGGTCGAGAAGGTCTTCGACGGGCTGACGATGCTCCTCTTCATGCTGGTGGCCTCGTTGTCGGTGGCGCTGACGGCGCAGGTGCGCCACGTCGGGCTGGTCGCCGGGGTGCTCTTCGGCGGATTGCTGTTTGGGCTCGTCGTGCTGACGACCGAGTGGCCGCGCCGGTGGCTGCTGGAGCGCGGGCTGGGGCTGCTCCCGGCACGCGTCGCCGTGCCGCTCGGGCAGGCGGCGCACACCTTCCTCGATGGGCTGGGTATCCTTCGGCGCCGGGGCGACCTGATCGCGGTCGCCGTCGCGTCACTCGGCGCCTGGCTGCTGGAAGCGTCCATGTACTGGGTGATCGCCGAGGGCTTCGGGCTTGGGCTCAGCCCCGGGGCGGTGCTCCTGGTCACCGCCGTGGCCAACCTGGCGACCTTGATCCCGGCCTCCCCGGGCTACGTCGGGCCCTTCGAGGCCGGCATCCTGCTAGCGCTGGCCGGGGCGGTCGGTGTCGAGCGGGGAACCGCCCTCTCCTATGCGATCGCCGTCCACGCCGCGCTCTACTTCCCGGTGACGCTCGTCGGCCTCTACCACTGGTGGCGCGAGAGCCTCTCCTGGCGCGCCGTGCGGCGCCTGTCGGCCGAGGAGGTGGGTGACTGAGTGGACGTCCTGCGCGCGATTGTCCTGGGCGCGGTCCAGGGCCTGACCGAGTTCCTGCCGATCAGCAGTTCGGCCCACCTGATCATCATTCCCTGGTTGTTCGGCTGGGAGGAGTCGGGCCTGACGTTCGACGTCGCCCTGCACCTCGGAACGCTGGTCGCGGTGCTGGTCTATTTCCGGCGGGAGATCTTTCAGATCGCCGTGGCCGTGCCGCGCGGGCTGATCGAGCGCCGTCCGCTGGCCGACCCGATGGCGCGGATGGGCTGGATCATCATCCTCGGCTCGATCCCGGCCGCCATCGTCGGGTTCGTCGCAAACGACACGATCGACTCCTTCTTCCACGGAGGCGCCGGGGGGAACACCGCCATCGTCCTCGTGGCGCTCCTCCTGATCGCTCTCGGTGCGCTCCTCGCCCTGGCCGAGCGGGTCGCCAAGCACTGCCGACCGGTCGAGTGCATCAACGCCGGCGACGGGTTGGTGGTCGGACTGGCCCAGGCGCTGGCGCTGCTGCCGGGGGTGTCGCGTTCGGGCAGCACCATCACCGCAGCGCTCTTCCGCGGGCTGCAGCGGGATGCGGCGGCACGCTTCTCGTTCCTGCTCGGCATCCCGGCCATCGTCGGCGCGGGCGTGCTGGAGACGCGCTCACTCATGGAAACCGGGCTGGCCCCGGGGGAGGGGCAGTCCTTCCTCGCCGGGATGGCTACCGCTGCCATCGTCGGCTACCTCGCCATCGCGTTCCTGCTGCGCTATCTGCGGACGCGTTCGACGATGATCTTCGTCGTCTACCGGCTTGGGTTGGGCGTGCTGCTCCTAGCCTTGGTCGCGACCGGGGTGCGCTAGACACCCCGGTCGGCGGAGTGATCGATCAGGCGATCGGGGCTGCCAGTTCCGACTCGCGATCCGGCTGGAGCAGGACGACGCGGCCGTCAGCCTGCATAGCTCCCAGCACCAGAACCTCCGACGGGAAGCCCGCGACGCGGCGCGGCGGGAAGTTGACCACGCAGACCACCTGGCGCCCGATCAGCTCCTCCGGCTGGTAATAGGGCTTCAATCCGGCCGACGAGCGGCGGATACCGAGCGGGCCGAAGTCGATAGTGAGCTTGTAGGACGGCTTGCGGGCCTCCGGGAACTCCTCAACCTCGATGATCCGGCCGACCCGCATGTCGATCTTCTCAAAGTCCTCGATGGTTGCCACGAGATGCTTCTCCCCTTCCACGGAGCGCCGGCCGCGTGCCCGCGCTCTCTCATACCCCCGATGTTGTCCCGCCGCCGGCGCTCTCGGGATGGCGTCCCCCCCCAGTTATGCACCGTAGGGGTAGTCCATCTGCTGCTTGATGCGGGCCTTGACCTCCGGTCCGGCGATGCGTTCCACCAGGTAGAGCCCCAGGTCGATGGAGCTGGAGACGCCCCGGCCGGTGACGAGGTTCCCCTCGTCCACCACGCGCTCATCCACGACCTGCGGCGTGTAGGCACGCAGCTCGTCGTAGGCGGATGGGTGGCTGGTTGCCCTGCGGCCGGCGAGCAGCCCCGCCGCTCCCAGCAGGAGCGACCCGGTGCAGACCGAGGCCAGGCAACGGCTGTCGCGGGCCGTCGCCAGCCAGGCCAGGAACCCCGCATCCTGAACCAGCGTGCGGGTGCCGAAGCCACCCGGCACGTAGACCAGATCGTACCCCGCGAGCGGCTCGCCGATGCGGGTGGGCGTGAATTGCAGCCCGGAGCCGTCTCGCACCTCCGCGGTGTAGGCGCAGATGTCCCAGGTAACTTCAGGCATGAATCCCATCGTCTTGAGGCGCGTGAGCGGGTCATAGGCGCCGATGAAATCGAGGGCTGTCATCCCGTCGTAGATCACGAAGGCAAACTTCATCGTTCCTCCTCGATACAGATTACGGCGTGCCCGACCGTTCCGCTCGGCGACCTATTGTCAGGCCGCGCGCTAACGTTGTCATCCCGGTTGCCCCGGTCGCTGCCTCAAGAGCCTCAGGAGCGCCGGCACCATCGAAGTTGACGTAAGGTCGCGACAGGCCAGAATCACCACCGTGTCATCCTTCGCGTCGCTCCGGATGACTCATGAGTGACGTCGCAGGCTGCTGAAAGGTTTACCGGGGGGTGATTCCTCAACGTTCATCCTGCCGGCGCTTTGGTTCGGGCCCGCTATCCGTTTGTGGCCCCGAGAGGGCCTATGATACGATTCGCCGGGATGGGTGGCAGTCCGTTTCCGACAACGAGCGGGGCGACGCGGCGAGGGTGACACGCCTCTTCTTTGCGCTGATCCTCATCATCACGGCATTTGTGCAGATCACGGTGTTCCCGGTTGTCAATGTGCTCGGGATCGGCCCGAACCTCATCCTCGTCCTCGTGCTCGTCTGGAGCGGGCTGCGGGGCGCGCCCGAGGGGCTGCTCTGGGTCTTCCCGCTCGGGCTGCTGCTTGATGTCCTGACGCTCGACCCGCTCGGGTCCAACGGGCTG
The DNA here is from genome assembly GCF_000024985.1 of Sphaerobacter thermophilus DSM 20745. Lineage (NCBI taxonomy): Bacteria > Pseudomonadati > Thermomicrobiota > Thermomicrobia > Sphaerobacterales > Sphaerobacteraceae > Sphaerobacter > Sphaerobacter thermophilus. The sequence goes on along the minus strand of NC_013523.1, from coordinate 2,237,775 downwards.
GCACTGGTACCCGTCGCGCTGATCGGGGGTCTTGCGCGGCGACGGCTCTTCCACAGCGGCTTGATCATCCCGCTGGTGGCGGTGGTCGGGGCCACGCTGGCTCACCACGTCGTGACGCTGCTCGTATCGCTCCTTGCCGGGACGAGCTATCCGTTCCTGGCGAGCGTGCGACTGGGCATCCTGACGGCGCTGCTCAACGTGATGGTGGTGCCACCGATGTACCTGTTCGTGCTGCTGATGGAGCGTATGGGGGTGGGGCGTGCGGCGCGGGCATAAGCGCATGGAGCTGGTCCGCCCAGCGGACCGGAAACGGCGGCGCGCCGACAACCGGCCGGACGACGCCGTGTTCCTCACGCGGCGCGCCTTCCTGCTCAAGGGGCTGTTCCTCAGTGGCTTCGGCGCTCTGGTGGCCAAGCTGTTCAAGATGCAGGTGATCGACGCCGCCGAGTACGAGCTGGCGGCCGCCGGCAACCAGTTCCGCGACGAGCCGATCCGCGCCCCGCGCGGGTTGATTGTCGATCGGAACGGGAACGTCCTGGCCGAGAACCGCATCAGCTGGACCGTCTCGGTCGTGCCGGCTCTCTTCCCCGACGACTCCGAAGAAGCTGACGCCATCGCCGAGCAGCTCGTCCGGCTGCTCGACCTGCGGGACCTGCTCGTCGTCCGTCGCTCGGCGCTGCCCGAGGGGTCCGAAGAGTATGTGCTGCGCGAGCTGGCGGCGCTGGTCGGGATCGAGCCGGCCCGCCTGCTGGGGAGCGTGCTGCGCAGCGGCAGTTCTGACGATCTGTACATCATTCGCGAAGATCTCTCTCCCGAAGAGGCCGCGCGGCTCCGCGAGGAGGTCAAGCGGCTCCCGGGCGTCCACGTCATGGACCGCGTCCGCTATACCCTGGAGGCCAACCCGGGTGCGCCGCGGCCGGTCCTGCTCAAGAAGGACGTGGACCGGGAGGTGGCGCTCGCCATCGAGGGAAACCGGTTGTACCTGAAGGGCGTGGAGGTCAGCGACGAGACGCTGGTGCGCCAGTACCCCGCCGGGCCGGAGTTCTCCCACATCCTCGGCTACGTCGGGCCGATCACGAAGGAGGAGTACGAGGCGGCTGGAGGCCCGGACGGGAATTACCTCTTCGACGACTGGGTCGGCCGGGGCGGCATCGAGGAGCACATGGAGGGGGTGCTGCGGGGACAGCACGGGCTGCGCTGGGTGCAGGTCGACGCCCACGGGGTGAAGGTCAACGAGCTGGAATCCCTGCGCCAGGATCCCCAGCCCGGCCACACGGTCGTCCTGACGATCGACCGCGACTTCCAGTTGAAGGCGACGGAGGCGCTGCGCGAGGGGATCGCCGCGGCCAACGAGGCAGCCATGAAAGATGGGCGGGACCCGGTCGGGAGCGGTGTGGTCATCGCGCTCGACCCGCGCACCGGTGCGATCCTGGCGCTGGTGAGCTGGCCGACGTTCGACAATCAGCTCTTCGTCGACGGCATCTCCCAGGAGCAGTACGACGCCTATCTCAACGACCCGTTCAAGCCGCTGACGAACTTCGCCATCAGCGGCGAGTTCCCACCCGGCTCCGTGATCAAGCCGCTCCTGGCCTGCCTGGGGCTCGAGGCGGGTGTCATCGGGCCGCAGGACCACGTCTACTGTGCTGGGCAGATCCGCGTGCCGGTGGTGGGAGACGAATCCGGCGGCCAGTACTACTACTGCTGGGTGCAGAACGGCCACGGCGCGGTGGCGATGGAGGAGGCCATCGCCGTCTCGTGCGACGTCTACTTCTACAACGTGGGCGCGCCGAACCAGCAGGCGGAGGGGGCCGATTTGCCCCTGCACTACTACAATCCCGGGGACCCGCAGCCCTACTTCTTCCACGGTCTCGGGATCGATCGGATCCATGAGGGGCTGACCAAGGAGTTCCGCCTGGGCGCGCCGACGGGGATCGAGCTGGCTTCCGAGGCCTCGGGAGTCGTGCCGAACCCCAAGTGGTTGTTCCAATCCCCTTTGCGCGAATACTGGTCTGTCGGCGATACTATTAACGTCTCCATCGGCCAGGGGCACTTGTCGTGCACGCCGCTGCAGTTGACATGCGGGATCGCGGCAATCGCCAACGGGGGAACCTACTACCGGCCGCGGCTGGTTGAGGCACTGGCTGATGGAGCGGGTAACATTATCCGGCGCTTCGAGCCGGAGGTCGTGCACCGGCTGAACGTGGCGCCCGAGCACATTGAGACGGTGCGGCGCGGGATGCGGCGCACCATAACGGACCGCATCGGGACGGCCTACGGCAAGTTTCCCCGGACGGGCGACGACATTCCGATCGCCGGGAAGACCGGGACTGCCGAGTATGGCGTCGCTGTCGACGGGAAGTACAGGCAGTCGCATGCCTGGTTCACCGCCTTTGCCCCGTACGACGATCCCGAGATCGTGGTGACCGTACTGATTCCGGCGGGCGGGGAAGGGGCGGTCGTGTCGACCCCGGTGGCGGACGCGGTCCTCGCCGCCTACTTCGGGAAGACGCCGCAGGCGGTATGAGGCGCGCGCCCAGGGCGCGCGGGGCGCCGGCCGGACCCGGCGTCCAGTTCGGTGTTAGGAAGGAGCGGGGTCCGATGGCGGAGCCGCACCGCAGCGAGTCGGGACAGGTCCGGGTGCGCGGCACCCAGGACGGCCTCGTCATCCAGTTGCCACCCGAAGTGCCGCTGCCGGTCCTGCTCGGCCAGGTGCGCAGCCACATCGACAGCGGGGGCGACTTCTTCCGGCAGGCGGAGATCGTATTGGACTACGGCACCCGCGTCCCCAACGTGGAAGAAATCGTCGCGCTGCGGGCGCTGCTGGCCGAGCGCGGGATCACCCTGCGCACCGTCACCGCCAGCGTGCCCGCGCACCGGGAGTTGCTCCACACCTGGGGCTACCACCCGCTGCGCCTCGTCAGCCGCGACGAGGGGATCAATCGCGACGCCCCGGCGGCCGCGGAGGGGGAGCGGGTTGCACTCTACGTGCGCCGGACCCTGCGGTCGGGATCGTCGGTGCAGAGTGACGGCGACGTGGTGATCATGGGTGACGTCAACGCCGGGGCCGAGGTCTATGCCGCCGGTGACGTCGTCGTCTGGGGGGCGATCCGCGGGACGGTCCACGCCGGGATCGATGGCGATCCTGGTGCCGTCATCTGTGCCCTCCGCTTGATGCCGACGCAGCTGCGCATCGGTCGCATCTTTGCTCGCCCTCCCGATGAGCAGGGCGCACGGGCCGAGGGGCCGATGCTCGCTCGGATCCAGGACGGTGAGATCGTCGTCGAGTCGTGGCGGGCGGACCGGTTGAGCCGCTGAGGCGGGGGTGCCGGGCGCCGCGGCGCCCGGCGTACCGGGACCGGACCGCCTGATAGAGGTGGGGACTATGGGAGAGGAACAGCAGCAGACCACCCTCGGACGCGTCATCACATTCACCTCGGGGAAGGGCGGGGTCGGCAAGACAACCACGACGGCCAACGTCGGTGCCGCGCTGGCGGCCCTGGGCAAGTCGGTCGTCCTGATTGACGCCGATATCGGCCTGCGCAACCTTGACATCGTGCTTGGCCTGGAGAATCGGATCGTCTACGATCTTGTCGACGTCGTTGAGGGCAACTGCCGGCTGCGGCAGGCGATGATCCGCGATAAGCGGCTCAACAGCCTGCACCTGATCCCGGCAGCACAGACGCGTGAGAAGGAAGCGGTCTCGCCGCAGCAGATGAAGGCGCTGTGCGATGAGCTGCGGCGGCAGTTCGACTTCATCCTGATCGACTCCCCGGCCGGGATCGAGCAGGGCTTCCGCAACTCGATCGCGGGCGCGGACGAGGTCGTGGTGGTGACGAACCCGGAGGTGTCGTCGGTACGCGACGCCGATCGGATCATCGGCCTGGTGGAGGCGGCGGAGTTGCCGACTCCCCGGCTCATCGTCAACCGCTTGAACCCGATGCTGGTGCGGCGGGGCGACATGATGAGCGTCGAGGATGTCACCGACATCCTCTCGATTCCCCTCCTGGGGATCGTGCCGGATGACGAGACGATCGTGACGTCCACCAACCGGGGCGAGCCGGCCGCGCTCGATCCCCGCTCGCGTGCTGGGCAGGCATTTCGCAACATCGCCGCGCGGCTGACTGGGCAGGATGTGCCGCTGATGGTGATGGAAGAGCCGGACGGCGCCTTCCGCCGCTTCCTCCGAGCGATCGGCCTGGGCGGCGGCAACCAGGGTGGCGTCGCGGTTCGGGGAGGAGGGGGCTGATGGGCCTGTTCGACACGTTGTTTGGCCGCCGCCAGGCGTCGCGATCGTCCCAACCCGCGAGCGCCAGTGTGGCCAAGCAGCGGCTTGTCGAGGTCTTGATCCAAGACCACGTCAAGTTGACGCCGGCCGCGATGGAGGCTATCCGCCAGGACATCGTCAAGATCCTCTCGCGCCACCTCGACATCGACGCCGACGCCCTGCAGATCCACATCACCCGGGGTGAGCGAGGCGAGAGCCTGACGGCAAACGTACCGGTGCGCCGCTCTGGGGTGCCGCAGCGAAGGTAGGGGGCCCATGATCCCGGAGGTGCTCGGGCAACCGGCCCTCCACCACGTCGGCATCGTCGTGCATGACCTTGAGGCGGCGGTGGCGCGCTACCGCACGCTGGGCTTCGGTGAGCCGGAGGTGTTCGACGTTGCCGATCAGGGCGTGCGCGTCGCCTCCTTCCACGCCGGGCCGGGCTACGTCGAGCTGCTGACGCCGACGATCCCTGACACCGGCGTGGCACGGTTCCTGGAGGCGCGCGGCGACGGGATGCACCACGTGGCCTTCGGCGTGCGCGATCTGGACGGGACGCTGCGCCGGCTGGCCGAGGCCGGGATCGAGCTGATCGACGCCGAGCCCCGGCGGGGCATCCACGACTGGCGCATCGCCTTCCTCCACCCCCGCTCCTGCGGCGGCGTGCTGGTGGAGTTGGTGGAGGTGGAGTGAGACGTCATGCGTGATACGTCATTGGTCATCCGTGTTGCGTGATGCGTGTTGCGTATTCGGTGGCTTCACCAGCGACGTCGGAACAATGGCAACGCAACACGGAACACGCAACACGGAACACGCCTCACAGACCACTGATGACGCGTGACGCATGACGCACAGAGGAGCATCCGATGGCCGAGAAGGGGCGCCGGGAGGTCGTGACCGACTCCGGCATCGTCATCGAACCGGTCTACCGCGCGAAGGAACGCCCGCCCGAGCCGGACCCGGGCGAGTACCCATTCACGCGCGGCATCTACCCGACGATGTACCGGGGCCGCCGCTGGACGATGCGCCAGTACGCCGGCTTCTCCTCGGCCGAGGAGACCAACCGCCGTTTCCGGCTCCTCCTGGAGCGTGGGCAGACCGGGCTGAGCGTCGCCTTCGACCTGCCGACCCAACTCGGCTACGACTCCGATCACCCGGCGGCGCGGGCCGAGGTCGGTCGCGTTGGTGTCGCCATCAGCACGCTCGACGACATGCGCCGGCTGTTCGACGGGATCGACCTCTCCTCGGTCACCACCTCGATGACGATCAACGCCCCCGCCTCACTCCTGCTGCTCCTCTACCAGATCGTCGCCGAGGAGCAGGGGGTGGACCCGGCGAAGCTGGGCGGCACCATCCAGAACGACATCCTGAAGGAGTACGCCGCCCGCGGGACGTACATCTTCCCGCCCCGGCCATCCATGCGCCTTGTCACCGACACCTTCGCCTACTGCCGTGAGCACCTGCCCAACTGGAACACGATCAGCATCAGCGGCTACCACATCCGCGAGGCGGGCGCGACGGCGGTGCAGGAGATCGCCTTCACCCTGGCCAACGGCATCGCCTACGTGCAGGCGGCGCTGGACGCAGGTCTGGACCTGGACGATTTCGCGCCGCGGCTCAGCTTCTTCTTCGCGGCCCACAGCACCTTCTTCGAGGAGGTCGCCAAGTTCCGCGCCGCCCGGCGCATGTGGGCCAAGATCATGCGCGAGCGCTTCGGCGCCAAGAACCCGCGCTCGTGGATGCTCCGCTTCCACACCCAGACCGGAGGCTGCACCCTCACCGCCCAGCAGCCGCTCAACAACGTGGTGCGCGTCGCCTTCCAGGCCCTGGCCGCCGTGCTCGGCGGCACCCAGAGCCTCCACACCAACGGCTTCGACGAAGCCCTTGCCCTCCCGACCGAAGAGGCGGCCACCCTGGCCCTGCGCACCCAGCAGATCATCAGCGAGGAGACAGGCGTCGCCGACACCGCCGATCCCCTGGGGGGCAGCTACTTCGTCGAGACCCTGACCGACGAGCTGGAGCAGCGCGCCTGGGCCTTGATCGACGAGGTCGAAGAGCGGGGCGGGGCGGTCGCGGCCATCGAGTCCGGCTTCATCCAGGACCAGATCGCCGACAGCGCCTACAAGTGGGAGCTGGCCGTCGCGTCCGGCGAGCGCACGGTGGTCGGGGTGAACAAGTACCGGGTCGAGGAAGACGTGTCTGTGCCGATCATGCGCATCGACGAGGAGTCGGTGCAGCGGCAGATCAAGCGCGTCATCGCCTACCGCGAGCGTCAGGACCGGGCGCGCGTTGCCGCCGCGCTCGACGAGGTGGAGGCCGCGGCGCGAGGCACGGACAACCTCCTGCCCCCCATGAAGGCCGCCCTCCTCGCCGGGGCAACCGTGGGTGAGATCTGTGGTCGCCTGCGTGAGGTCTGGGGCGAGTACCGGCCGGCGTAGGGTTATCCAGAATCGGTATGTGCCCGGGGGTGAACCCCCGGGCTGAGCATGAAAAGCCCACTGAAGGGGCTCTCCTGCCCACATTTATACGTAGCCGGTTCGGCAGCCCGCGGGGTGCAGCGTCCCCAGCCGGCTTTAGCCGGCTTTCTTTGTCAGCCCGGCGGCTTTAGCGCCGGGCACATACCACGGTGCGAAAACCCTCACACCACCCCTTCCCGGCACGCCTATCCGGTCACCAACCACAGCGCGTAGATCGTCGCACCACCCCGAGTCCTGACCACGGCGCACGGACCCACGTGCGACTGCGTCCGGGGCACGTCCGTGCCTAGCGGGGGCTGTCCATACCGGTAGCTGCACCGGCGAGGGCCATGGTTGGGAAGACGTGTCGGTAGAGGTGGTAGTTGATGAAGAAGTCGCCGGGGAACCCGGTGCCGGTATGTTCGCGCTCTTCCCAGGTGCCGCCCACTTGCCGCTCGCGGAGGAAGTCGAGGCCGCGGCGGCAGGCGGGGTGTTGGCCCAGGCCGGCAGCCTGGAGGGCGAGCACGGCCCACGCCGTCTGCGAGGGTGTGCTGCGGCCGACGCCGGCCAGGTTGGGGTCTTCGTAGGAACCGCAGGTCTCGCCCCAGCCGCCGTCGGCGTTCTGCCGGTCGAGGAGCCAGGCCACTGCTCTCGGGACCATCGCGCGCGCCGTGGCGTCCGTGTCGGCGAAGGCGGTGAGTGCCGAGACCGCGCACCAGGTGCCGTAGATGTAGTTCACGCCCCAGCGGCCGAACCACGCGCCGTCCGGCCGCTGGGTCTGCTGCAGGAACTCCAGCCCACGAGCGACGACGGGGTCGGTGCTCGGGAACGAGAGGCGAGCCAGCATCTCCAGCACGTGGGCGGTGACGTCCTCGCTCGGCGGGTCGATCAGCGTGCCGAAGTCGGCGATCGGTAGCCGATGGATCACCTCGCGCGCGTTGTCCCGGTCGAAGGCGCCCCAGCCACCGTCTGTCGAGCGCATCGCCAGGATCCAGCGGGCCGCCCGCTCGACGGCGTTGCGGACTCGGTCCTCGTGGCCTGCCTCCAGCAGTGCCAGCACGACCACCGCGGTGTCGTCGATGTCGGGGTAGTGGTCATTGTCGAACTCGAAGGCCCAGCCTCCGCCCGGGATTGTGCCCGTGCGCACCTGCCAGTCGCCACCCCCGGGGATCTGCTCCTGCAGCAGCCAGTCGACGGCCAGGGCGAGGCGCGGGTGCTCGCGCGGCAGGCCGGCCCGCCGGAGCGCCAGTACGGCCCAGGCGGTATCCCACACTGGCGACGTGGACGCCTGCAGGCGCCAGCCGCGCTCGTCCTCCAGCGCGACCCGGTCGAACCCCGCCAGGCCCGCGCGCATGACTGGGTGGTCGAGCGGGAGGCCCTCCAGGTGCAGCGCGATGAGGGACATGACCCACGCCGATTGGATGCCGCCCCAGCTCCCGTCGGCCTCCTGGCGAGCGATGATCCACTCGACGATCCGCTGGCAGGCTCGGTCGCGGCCGGGGTGGCGGACCAGATGGTCGTAGCGCTTGAGGACCTTGTCGCCCCACCAGAAGGGGCCCGAGCCCGGCACGCGGGTCAGCAGGTGTTCGCTGCCGGGCAGGACCAGCTCGCCGAGGTCGCAACCGAGTGGGCGCACCGGGCGGCGCGCGAGGATGATCAGGAGCGGGGTGATGGTGGCGCGCGCCCAGCAGGCGAAGTCGTACAGGTTGAACGGGGCGGACGGCGGGAGCCAGATCAGCTCCGGCGGCATGCTCGGCACGCCGTCCCAGGGGTACTGCCCGAACATAGCGAGCCAGATCCGGGTGAAGACCCGTGCCTGTGCCACCCCGCCGAGGTCGTGGATCACCTGCAGCGCGCGGCGCATCGGCTCGCTCGTGGGGTCGAGGCCGAGGACCTTGAGCGCGGCATAGGCCTCGATGGAGGTGCTGAGGTCGGCCGGTCCCTCGTAGTACAGCGCCCAGGAGCCATCCTCACGCTGCTGGCCCAGCAGGTAGCGGGTGACGGCGTCGCGGAGCGGGGACGGGTCCAGGCCGAGGAAGCGGAGCAGCAGGATGTGCTCGGCCGTGATCGTCACGTTGGTTTCGAACTCCCCGCACCACCAGCCCGCGGGGTCCTGGTGCTCCAGCAACCAGTCGACCGCGCGGCTTAGGGCCGGGTCCATGGCGTGGTGCTCCTCTCGACACCCTCCAAGCCGGCCGTAGCGCTCTGGTTCAGCGCACGACCGGCAACTCTCGGGTGGAAGAAGTGCTCCTGAGGCGCGGGCGGCTATGGCGCTCCTGGCGTGCTCACCGGCCTACCACTTGCACTGTGATCCGGCGCTCACGGGCGTCGTCGAGTTCGATCAGGAAGATGCGCTGCCACAGGCCGAGCGCCAGGCGGCCGCCGACCAGTGGGACGCTCTCGCTGGAGGCGAGGAGCAGGTGCTGGCAGTGGGAGTGCCCGTTGCGGGGCTCGTCCGGGCCGACCCCGGTGCGGCGCGCCAGATCGTCGTGCTCGTAGGGTCCAGCGCACGGCGCGAGCCGCTCCAGCATCTCCTGGAAGTCGGTCAGCAGCAGGGACTCATGCTCATTGATCCGGATGGCCGCGGTCGTGTGGCTGGAGAAGATGTGGACGATGCCGTCCTGAATGCCGGAGCGGCGGGCCACGCCGGCCACTGCCTCGGTGATGTCGATGAACTCCCGCGCCCCCGTCGTCCGGAAGATCAGGTCCTCGGTGGCGACGCCGAGCCCGGCAGGGCTCTCGGGCACCAGGCGCGGCGTGCCGCGCAGCTCCTCGAGGGTCGATGCGCCGATGCAGAACATCGTGATGCGCAGGGTTTCGATCAACTCCGTCGCGAGGTCGTGGACCGCTTCCGGTCCCTGGTCGGCCGCGCGGAGGAACGGACCGGCCATGCCGACCAGATCGGCCCCCAGTGCGACGGCCTTGGCGGCGTCCATGCCGTCGCGGATGCCGCCGCTGGCGAAGATCAGCCGGTCGGGCGCGACGCGACGCGCGCCGCGCAGCGCCTCGGCCGTGGGGATCCCCCACCCGGCGAACGCGGCTGCCACCCGGCGGCGGACCTCCCCTTCCATCCGGTGCCGCTCGACCTCGCTCCAGGAGGTGCCGCCGGCCCCGGCCACGTCCACCGCAGCGACGCCGGCCTCGAAGAGGCGGACGACCGTGTCGGGCGGGATACCCCATCCGACCTCCTTGACGATGACCGGCACCTCGAGGACGGCGCAGAGGGCGGCGATCCGGTCGAGCAGGCCCGCGAAGCGGGTGTCGCCTCCGGGTTGCAGTGCCTCCTGCAGCGCGTTCAGGTGCAGCACCAGGGCGTCGGCTTCGAGTTGCTCGACGAGCCAGCGGCACTGGTCCGGTCCGACCCCGAGGTTCAACTGCACGGCGCCGAGGTTGGCCAGCAGGAGCACGTCCGGCGCCTCGGGCCGCACCCGGAAGGTGGGCAGTACCTCCGGGTGCTCCAGCAGCACCCGGCCGGATCCCAGGCCGACGGCCAGCCCGATCTCCTGGGCGGCGCCCGCCAGCGTGAGGTTGATGCGTTCAGCCTCGGGCACGCCCCCGGTCATGCATGAGATCAGGAGCGGCGCGGCGAGCCGGCGGCCAAAGAGGGTGGTTCCGGTGTCGACCTGGTCCAGATCGATCTCGGGGAGGGCTGCGGGGACGAAGCGGTAGCGCTCGAACCCGGTGGTGACGCCCTTCGCGGAAACATCCTCGTCGAGATTGATGCGAAGATGCTCGGCCTTGCGTTTGGGCGTCGCAGTGGGCTCGGCCCGGGACGACTGCACTCGAGCCACGGAACCTTCCCTCTCTGTGTGCCGGGATTCGGCGCCGCGGCCGTCCGCCGGCTGGGATGTATGCTCGACCTCAGGAGCGCGAGCCCCGGCTCATCTCTCGCAACGTCCTTGCCCCGGCAATAATGTGGGGCACGGTCGCGCTTAGCGGTACTCTAGCACAGACCGTCTTCTTGCTCGATGGGTCACCTTCCTTGGTGCTACGTGCCCGTTGCCGCTGCTCCCGTGTGTTTGGACACGCTTGCTGCACCGGAAGGATGGCCCCGGAGCCGGGGATCGGGCGGGGCGGGCGTCATAGCTGGTGCGGGGCGCGTACAATCAGCGGCGAAAGTGCGTGCGCCGTGGTGCAGGACGGGATGGAAGCATGGCTGTCGAACAGCGCGCCAAGCGCGAGCGGCTGGAGCAGATTCGCGCCGAGATCGCGGCGCAGGAGGCTGAGGCGGCCGAGAAGCAGCATGCCCGCGGCAAGTTGACGGCCCGCGAGCGCATCGACCTGCTGCTCGATCCCGGCTCGTTCGTCGAGCTGGACGCAATGGTGCGACACCGCTCGCATTACTTCGGCATGGACAAGCGGCGCCCCTACGGTGACGGCGTGGTCACCGGCTACGGCACGGTCGATGGCCGCACCGTGGCGGTCTTTTCGCAGGACTTCACCATCTTCGGCGGCAGCCTGGGCGAAGCCTTCGCCGAGAAGATGGTCAAGATCATGGACCTGGCGCTGAAGATCGGCTGCCCGATCATCGGCATCAACGACTCGGCGGGTGCCCGCATCCAGGAGGGGGTCGAGGGGCTGGCCGGCTACGGCGAGGTTTTCTATCGGAACGTGCAGGCCTCCGGCGTGGTGCCGCAGCTCTCGCTGATCGCCGGGCCGTGCGCGGGCGGCGCGGTCTACTCCCCGGCCATGACCGACTTCATCTTCATGGTCAAGGGCACCAGCCAGATGTTCATCACCGGGCCAGACGTGATCAAGACCGTCACCGGCGAGGAGGTCACCCACGAAGAGCTGGGCGGGGCGATGACGCACACCTCCGTCAGCGGGGTGGCGCACTTCGCCGCCGAGGATGAGGAGGATCTCTTCGTCCAGGTGCGGCATCTGCTGTCGTACCTGCCGTCGAACAACCTGGAGCATCCTCCGTACGAACCGCCGATGGACGACCCCGAGCGGCAGGATCCGGAGCTGGACGACGTGGTGCCGGAGGTCTCGAGCAAGGCCTACGACATGCATGACGTCATCAGCCGGATCGTCGACGATGGGGAGTTCCTCGAGGTTCAGCCGAACTGGGCGCGCAACATCATCATCGGGTTCGCGCGTCTCGACGGGCATGTGGTCGGCATCGTGGCGAACCAGCCCAAGGTGCTGGCCGGGACGCTCGACATCGACGCCTCGGCCAAAGCGGCGCGCTTCGTCCGCTTCTGCGATGCCTTCAACATCCCGCTGATCACCTTCGTCGATGTCCCCGGGTTCCTGCCCGGCACCAACCAGGAGTACGGCGGGATCATCCGGCACGGCTCGAAGCTGCTCTATGCGTACTGCGAGGCGACCGTGCCGAAGCTCACAGTCATCACGCGCAAGGCGTACGGCGGGGCCTACGTCGTGATGTGCTCCAAGGCGCTGCGGTCCGACTTCAACGTCGCCTGGCCCACGGCCGAGGTTGCGGTGATGGGGCCGGAGGCGGCTGTCAACCTGGTGCAGCGACGGGAGATCGCGGCTGCGCCCGACCCGGAGGCGCGCCGGAAGGAGCTGGTGGCCGAGTACGAGCGGGAGTTTGCCAACCCCTTCCAGGTCGCCTCGCGCGGCTACGTGGACGACGTCATTGCGCCGAGCCAGACGCGGCCCTGGCTGATCCGGGCGCTGCGCGCGGCGCGGACGAAGCGGGTGAGCGTGCCGGCCCGCAAGCATGGGAACATCCCGCTATGATCGAGGAGACGCGGTCGCTAGGGCGGGTGGAAGTCCGGCCGCAGCCGTCGCCGGAGGAGCTGGCGGCCATCGGCGCCGTGCTGCGAGCGCGCAAGGCGCGGCAAGACGAGGCGGGGCCGGCGCCGATGCCTGCCTGGGTGGAGGCGGGGCGGCGTGAGGCGATGCGCGCACGGGAGGTCGGCCCGACGCCGGGCGGCTGGGCGCGGGCGGCGCGGCTGGGCACTGTGCGGTAGCGCGGCGCGTGCGGAGGACGCGGAGCAGAGGAGAGCAAAGGGAGGCAGCACTTGGACGGGCGGGTGCCGGCGTTTCGGAAGGTCCTGGTGGCCAACCGTGGCGAGATCGCGCTGCGGGTGATGCGCGCGTGCCGCGAGCTGGGCATCGCGAGCGTCGCGGTCTACGGCGACGACGAGCGGGACGCCCCGCACGTGCGCTACGCCGACGAGGCCTACCGTATCCCCTCCACGCAGCCGCTGCCCTACCTCGACATCGCCGCCCTGCTCGAAGTCGCGCGCGCCGCCGGAGCCGAGGCGGTCCATCCCGGCTACGGCTTCCTGGCCGAAAACGCCGACTTTGCTCGCGCGTGCGCCGAGGCCGGTATCGTCTTCATCGGCCCGCCGCCGGAGGCGATCGCGGCCATGGGGGACAAGGTGGCCGCGCGCCGGGTGGCACAGGATGCCGGGGTGCCGGTGGTGCCCGGCAGCGACGGGCCGGTCGATGCCGACGGTGCGGCCGCCTTCGGCGCGGCGCACGGCTATCCGATCGCCATCAAGGCGGCGGCCGGGGGTGGTGGGCGCGGGTTCCGCGTCGTGTGGGATGCGGGAGAGGTGGCTGAGGCACACCGCGCGGCGTCCGGCGAGGCTGAGCGCTACTTCGGCGACCCGACGGTCTACGTCGAGCGCTACCTGGACCACCCGCGGCACGTCGAGGTTCAGGTCTTCGCCGACGCCCACGGCAACGTCGTCGCGCTCGGCGAGCGTGACTGCTCGATCCAGCGGCGCCATCAGAAGCTGATCGAAGAGAGCCCGTCCCCCGCCATCGACGCGGCAACCCGCAGGCGGATGGGGGAGACGGCCGTGGCGCTGGCCCGCGCGGTGGGCTACCGCGGCGCGGGGACGGTCGAGTTCCTGTACCAGGATGGCGAGTTCTTCTTCATTGAGATGAACACCCGCATTCAGGTCGAGCACCCGGTGACGGAGCTGGTGACCGGGATCGACCTGGTCAAGGAGCAGATCCGGGTAGCGGCCGGCTGCCCGCTCTCCTTCGACTCCAACGTCCCGCTCCTCGGGCACGCGATCGAGGTGCGCATCAATGCCGAGGACCCGGCCCGTGGCTTCACCCCGACCCCCGGGCAGATCACGACCTATCGCGCTCCGGCCGGCTTCGGCGTGCGGGTCGACAGCGCCGCCGAGCCCGGTTTCACCATCCTTCCGCAGTACGACTCACTGATCGCCAAGCTCATCGTCTGGGGTCGTGACCGGGACGAGGCGCTGACGCGACTGGGCCGGGCGCTCGACGAGTTCGCCGTCGAGGGCGTGGCCACGACGATCCCGTTCCACCGGGCGGTGCTGGCCGTGCCGTCCTTCCGCGAGGGTACGTTCGACACGCGGTTCCTGGAGCGCCACCCGGAGGTGCTGGAGGGTCTGGCGGCCGCGGCCGGTACTGCTGCATCGAACCCGGCGCCGGCGGATCCGCCCGCGGAGCCGGAGGTCTACGTGGTCGAAGTGGCGGGGAAGCGCTTCGACGTCCGGCTCTTCCCGGCCGGCGATGCGCGCCCGGCGCGGCGCTCCCGTCCGCGCGTGAGTTCGTCGCGGTCCGGCTCGACTGCCCCGGCCGGGCGCGAAGATCTGACCAGCCCGATCCAGGGGACCGTCCTCTCGGTCGCCGTGGCGGAGGGCGACCGTGTGCGGCAGGGGGATCTCGTCTGCGTCATCGAGGCGATGAAGATGGAGAATGAGATCACCGCGCCGCACGACGGTGTGGTGCGTGCGGTCGACGTGGCGCCCGGGCAGACGGTGCAGATCGGGGCGCGGCTGGCCCGGATCGAGGCGGACGGCGCATCGTGACCGCCGACCGAGCGGAACTCCTCTCCCCGGTGCCGTACAGCAAGCCGCTGGAAGAGCGCTGCTGCCCAAATTTGGAGAAGTTCGTCCAGGCGGCGCGCTAGGTGCTCGCTGCCTGACCTCCCAGCCGTGCGGGGCGGCTGCAGCGGAGCCGAGGGAACGGCGAGTTCGTTGCGAAGCGAGCGGGAGGGATGGCCTTCCGCTTGCGGTTGTCAGGGACATCCTGTCCCAACGGACATTGATCCAGCGATCCCGCCCAGTTATCCTCAAGGTGAGACACGCTGTGCTGGCCGCCCAGCGCCACGGTGATCGGAGGAGGTGGGGCGAGATGTACCAGCTAGCGCGGGTGGGATGTCTCGCGTTCGGAGCCTTCATCCTCTTTGTGATACTGATTAGCCTCATCGTGCCGTTGCTCGCGCTGCTGGCGCTGGCGGGCGTGGTCTACCTCTTCGTGCTGCTGTGGCGGTCGTCACTCTCGCTGCGGACGAAGCGCGCCATCACCGGCATGATTGTCTACCCGGCCGGGCTCTACTTCCTCTGGCGCTACACCCGCCACGACCAGAACGTGAAGCTCGGTGCGCTGGCCGTGACCGTGGGGGCGACGGCCCTCCTGAGCGCGGCCCCGGCTGCCCTGTTCGGGCTGGTGCCGCTCATGGGCGCCGGGTTCCTGTTCCTCTTCCTGACGGGGTCGGAGGCCACCACGCCGCTACCCGCCCCGGCGATGCCTGTCGCGGAGGTCCCGGCGGGGCGCACGGGGAAGGTCGAGGTCCCGCGGCCCGACCGGCGTCGCTTGCTGGAGATCGAGTCGGCGAACACCGCCACGGAGCGGCGCGTCCTGCAGGTGCGGGAGTTCAGCCGTCTGGCTTCGGCCGCGCTGGCAGCGCTCCCCGACGACCCGAAGAGCTGGCCCTCGAAGGGGGAGCTGGCGAGCCTGCGTGAGCAGGCCCGGGTGCTGCGCAGCAGCGTTGCCGACCCGATCGGCCGGGCGCTGCCCGACCCGAGCCCGAGCGAACCGGTGCCGGACGAGTTGCTGACGCGGGCCATCGACGCGCTCGCGAGCTACACGGCGCTGCTGGCGACGATGCCGGCCTCGGGGACGACCGACCTGGAGCGGCTGCGGGTGTTGGCCCGCGAGCGCGCCCGCCTGGCTGCGATCCACGACGAAATCGCCGACGCCCTCGGCGATCGCCTTCCCAAGGTGTGAGTCACCGACCAAACCCGGCAGGGGCACCACGCATGGTGCCCCGTTTTCGTTATGCCGCCTGACTCCGTGGGTTTGGCCCTCACCCCCAACCCCCTCTCCCAACGTTGGGAGAGGGGGCGCCTTGAGGGGGCTGGGCGACGACGCCTGCGCCCCTGAGTCGTGCCCGGCACCAGGCCGCTGGGGGTCAGGCTCGGGAGGTCAGGGTGGGGGTGCCGAGCGCGGACCAGGCGGCCATGCTGGTGATGAACAGGCCGCATATCACGTGGTTCACCACCAGGGTCAGGTTGTCCGCGTCGCCCCAGATCCACGGCGATGCGATCAGGTAGAGCCCGATCAGCGCGTTCACCCAGCTCAGCCAGCCCTCGTCCGCTGCGCCGGTGACGCGCAGCCCGGCGATGAACGCTGCCACCCAGGCCACGGCGATCGCGTTCCAGGCCGAGTCGCGCAGATGGTTGTAGTCCAGGACGAACGGCGAGAGCATGAGCCAGATCGCGACGAGGACGATGATCAGGGTCGAGATGCGCAGGCGTTCGGTCAGGTCGAATTCGCGCGATTCCTGGTGCATCCGTGTACGTCCTTTCTAGGTGCGACACGTGGTGTTCGATTCGTTGCCGATGCATCACATCCAGTGCCACGAGCTCGCTCACGTGGGGTCGATCCGGGGCGCGTGAACGGACAATCTGTACGAACAAATGGATCTAGTTGTCATAAAGAGCATTGCGGAGTGGGTGGCGGCCAGTATAATGTGGATAAGGGTGGGGAGAAGTGGGGATAAGTGGGGTCCGATGTGGATAACATGCCGGCGAGTGGGGTTCGCACCCCCTCGGGAAGGTGCAGCCGCCGGTCGGACCTCGGGGTGATCGGGGGCCGCGGAGCAGGCCAGCGCACCGCGGCGGCTAGAGGTGGGGACGCGTGTTCCTCGGGCGCTACAGCCACAATCTGGATGCCAAAGGACGGCTGGCGATCCCGGCGCGCTTCCGCGAGGCGCTCGGTTCCGACGTCGTGATCACGCGCGGTATCGATCGCTGCCTCTCCCTCTACCCGATGGCCGCCTGGCAGCCGCTGGCGGAGAAGGTGTCCGCCCTCCCCATCAGCGACCCGGACGCTCGTACCTTCCGGCGCATGGTGTTCGCTGAGGCCGCCACCGCCGAGTTCGATCGCCAGGGCCGCATCCTCATTCCCCCTGACCTGCGACGCTATGCCGGTCTGGACCGCGAGGCGATCGTGGTCGGCATGCACACCTACATCGAGATTTGGAGCCCGGAGCAGTGGGAGGCTCAGGCCGAGATGATGGACAGCGAGGGCTCCAGCATCGCGCAGCGGCTGGCCTCGCTGATCTAACTAGACCGGAGTTCCACCAGCCATGTCCACCGACGCCCTTCCGGGTAACACGCCGTTTGACGCGTCCCGGCCGTCCGGCCATCAGCCGGTCATGTTGGCCGAGTCGCTCAACCTCCTCCAGGTTCGACCCGGCGGGCGGTACATCGACGCCACCTTCGGCGGCGGTGGGCACACCCGAGCCATCCTGGAGGCCAGTTCGCCCGATGGCCGCGTGCTGGCGCTGGATGCCGACCCGGCGGCTGTGGCCCGAGCCGAGGCGCTCGCGGAGGAGGTCGGCCCACGCCTGACCGTGCGCCACGGCAACTTTGCCCAGATTGCGCGCCTGGCGCGCGCGGCCGGCTTCGACGCGGTCGACGGCGTCCTGATGGACCTCGGCTTTTCCTCGTTCCAGATCGATGAGCCGTCGCGCGGGTTCTCCTTCCAGCGGCCCGGCCCGCTCGATATGCGGTTCGATCCGACGACGGGATCCAGCGCGCGGGAGATCGTCAACACCTGGGACGAGGCGGACCTCTCGCGGATCATCTTCGAGTATGGCGAGGAGCCGAAGGCACGCCGGATCGCCCGCGCCATCGTCGCGGCCCGGCGCGAGCGGCCGATCGAAACGACCGACCACCTGGCGGCGATCGTGGAACAGGCCGTCGGGGGGCGGCGCGGGCGCGCGATCCATCCCGCCACACGGACCTTCCAGGCACTGCGCATCGCGGTCAACCGTGAACTTGAGGTGCTGGAGCAGGGGCTTGCCGGCGCCCTTGATGTGCTCGCCCCTGGCGGGCGGCTGGTGGTGATCGCGTTCCACTCTCTGGAGGATCGGATCGTGAAGCAATACTTCCGCACCGAGGCGCGAGACTGCATCTGCCCGCCCGAGACGCCCGTATGTGTCTGCGGACATCGCGCGCGGCTGCGGGTTGTCACGCCCAAGCCGCTGCGCCCGACGGAGGCCGAGCAGGCGCTGAACCCGCGCAGCCGGAGCGCCCGGTTGCGCGCAGCGGAGCGGCTGCCATGAGTACGGTCACGCGGGTTGGACGAGCGCAAACTGCGCGGCGCGAGCGGCGACGCTACGTCTCGCTCAACGGCGCGGCGCTGGTGATCGTGGCCGGGGTGGCGGTGTCCGTCATCGGCATCCTGTACCTGATCCAGACCAGCCACGTCGCCAGCCTCGGCTATGAACTCAGCCGCATCGAGCGTGAGCGGAACGAGTTGGCGATGGAGAACGCGCGGCTCAGCTACCTCGTGGCCGAGGAGGAGTCGCTGGAGAAGGTCGAGCGCGTCGCGACAGAGGAGTTGGGGATGCGACCACTGACGCGCTACCGCTTCCTGGAGGTGCAGGCGCCGCTGGAGGAGGAGCTTCCGCCACCCCCGACGCCGGCTCCTTACTCTGAATCGCTCTGGGAGCGGGTGTGGCGTGGTCTGACCGGGGTCGGTCGCGCACAGGCACCGGCGGCCGGACCGCCCGCGCTGCCGGGCCTCGGGGGAGGCGAGTGATGCGCCGTCCCTATGCCATCCCCCGCCGCCGGATCAACGTGCTGTTCGCCGCGTTCCTGATCTTCTCGCTGGCGATCAGCTACCGCGTCGTGTCGTTCCAGGTGGTGCGCAGCCACGAGCTGGCCGCCGAGGCGCACGCCATCCGCTACCGGGAGGAGGACGTCCCGGCCCAGCGGGGCGATATCCGCGACGCGCGCGGCCGCCCGCTGGCGACCAACATGCCGGTCGACCGGGTGGTGGCCATCGTGGACAAGATCGAGGATCCACGCCTGACGGCGGAGCTGTTGGCGCCGCTGATCGGTCGCAGCGTCGACTACATCTACGAGCGGCTGACTGACCCCAATCTGGAGTGGGTCTGGCTCCAGCGTCAGCTCAGCCCGGAGGTGTCGGCTAAGATCCGGGAGTTGAAGCTGCCCGGGATCGTGCTCGATCCCGAGCCGCGGCGGGTCTACCCGATGGGTGATTTCGCCTCGCACGTGCTAGGCTTCGTCAACTACGATTACGTCGGCTCCTACGGTGTCGAGGGGGCGTACAACGACATCGTCGGGGGCGAGCCGGGGAAGCTCATCGGGGAGCGGGATGCCGCGGGGAACGTGATCGCATTGAGTCGCAGCACACTGGACCCGCCGATCGACGGCGCGAATCTGACCCTGACGATCGACAGCGCGGTCCAGCGCGTGGCTGAGCAGGCGCTTGACGAGGCCATCGCCCAGCAGCGGGCCTCGGGCGGCACGGTCATCGTCCAGAATCCCAAGACGGGCGAGATCCTGGCCATGGCCAGCCGGCCGTCGTTCGACCCCAACCAGTTCGAGCAGGTAACCGACCCGGCCCTCTTCAACAACCCGGCCATCAGCTCGACCTACGAACCGGGTTCCACTCTCAAGGTGCTGGTGATGGCGCTCGGGCTGGAAACCGGCGTGGTCTCGCCGACGACCACCTGGGAGGGTGCACAGTCCCGGGTTATCCCGGGGGGCGCCCGGATCACCAACGCGCTGGAGCAGGATTTCGGCCCCGAGACGATGACCGAGGTGCTGCAGCACTCCAGCAACCTCGGCATCATGTGGGTGGCGGACCTGGTGAACCAGGACCGCTTCTACCGGGGGCTGGTGTCGTTCGGCATCGGGGAGCAGACCGGCGTCGACCTGGCCGCTGAGTCGGACGGGCTGCTGCCGCTGCCGGGCGGTCCGAACTGGACGCCTGCCAGCTTCTACACGCACTCGTTCGGCCAGGGGCTGGCGGTGACGCCGCTGCAGTTGGTCAACGCCATCTCGGCTCTGGCCAACGGTGGCAACCTGATGAAGCCGTACGTGGTCAAGGAGATCGAGCGGGCTGACGGCACCGAGGTGAACCAGCCGGAGGTCGTGCGCCGCGTGGTCTCCGAGGAGACATCGCGTCAGATCACCGAGATGCTGACGACGGTGATGGAGACCACCTACGAACGCTTCAAGGTGCCGGGCTACGACATCGCGGCCAAGACCGGCACGGCGCAGATCCCGTCGCCCAACGGCGGCTACGAAGAGGATGCGACGATCGCCTCGATGGTCGGGTACGGGCCCTCGCAGGATCCACAGTTCACCGTTCTGGTCAAGATCGACCGGCCGCAGGAGTCGCCCTGGGGCGAGACTGCCGCCGGTCCGGCCTTCCAGAAGATTTTCCAGGAACTGTTCCTGCTGTACGGCATTCCACCGAGTGACCCGGACGCTGCCAGCGGGTCACCGGTCACGCCCTCGACATCGAGCACGCCCTGATCGGTGCCCTGTGTTGCCCGGAGCGGCCGGGCACACCCGGGCGCGGGCGTCCGTGCCTGGGCGGAGATGGAGAGTGTGAGCATGTTGACGCTGCGCGAGGTGCTGGAAGGGTCCCGCGGGGCACTGCGCGGCGCGGCCGACCTCGGCACGCCGGTGCGGCGGGTCTGGCACGACTCGCGGGAGATCGAGCCGGGCGACCTCTTCGTCGCCGTGGTGGGCGAGCGCCTGGACGGGCACGACTTCCTGGCCGAGGCCTTCGCCCGCGGCGCCGTGGCAGCCCTGGTCGATCGCGCCCACGTGCCGCGCCTCCCAGAGGGGCTCGGTCCATTGATCGTGGTGCCCGACACCGTGGCGGGCTTGCAGGATCTGGCTGCGTTCTGGCGCGACAGCCACGACGTGGCCGTGGTCGGCATCACCGGGAGCATCGGGAAGTCGAGCACCAAGGAAGTCGTCTGGTCGGTTGCCTCCCAACGCTTCCGCGCCATCCGCAGCCAGCGCAGCTTCAACAACGAGATCGGCCTGCCGCTGAGCCTGATGGAGATCGGCAGCGACACTGAGGTGGTAGTGCTCGAGATCGGCGGCGCCTACGCGCCGGGGGAGATCTCGCGGCTGGCCGAGATCGCCCGTCCAACGATCGGCGTCGTCACCAACGTCAGCCATTCCCACCTGGCTCGCATGGGTTCGCTGGAGGCGATCGCGGCCACCAAGGCGGAACTCCCGGCCTCGCTGCCGGAGGATGGGGTGGCCGTCCTGAACGGCGACGACCTGCGGGTGCGCCTCATGGCCGACAAGTGCCGCTGCCGGGTCATCCGCTACGGTCTGGCGCCCGACTGCGAGGTCCGCGCCGAGAACGTCGAGAGCCACGGGTTGGACGGCATCTCGTTCGACCTGCTGGTGGACGGGGGCCGCCACCACGTGCACGTGCCGCTGCTGGGGCAGCACAGTGTCCACACCGTGCTGGCGGGGGTGTCCGTCGGTCTGGCGCTCGGGATGTCCGTCGAGGAGACCCTGCCGGGCCTGCGCGACCCGAGCATCCAACTGCGGCTCCTGGTGGTGCCGGCAATCGGCGGGGCGACGCTCATCGACGACACCTACAACGCCAACCCGACCTCCAGCCTGGCGGCGCTGAACCTGCTGGCCGAGCTGCCGGCTCGGCGACGCATCGCGGCCTTCGGGGACATGCTGGAGCTGGGGAGCTACGAGGAGGAAGGGCATCGGATCGTCGGCAAGCGGGCCGCGGCGGTAGTCGATCGACTCTTCACCATGGGGCCGCGTGCTCGGATCATCGCCGACGAGGCGGTCGCGAGCGGGCTGGCACCTGATGCCGTCGTGGCGGTAGACACCAAGCAGGATCTGATCGACGCGCTGAAGGAGACGATGCGCGAGGGGGACGTCGTGCTGGTGAAGGGGTCGAGGGGGATCCAACTGGAACACGTGGTGGCCGCGCTTCGTGATCGGACACGCTCCGCATGATCCCGACGCTCAACATCGTTGCCGATCTGTTTGAGCTGCTACGGAGCAACAGCCTGCTGCCGCGGGACCCGGACCACAACCTGGCCGTGTCGCTCGGGCTCTCGGCCGTCACCTTCTTGATGACGGTCAGCATGGGGCGACCCTTCATTCAGTTCCTGCGGGCCAAGAAGGTGGGCAAGCAGATCCGGATTGAGGAGCCCGAGGGTCATTTCATCAAGACCGGCACGCCGACCATGGGTGGCTTCATGATCACGATCCCGGTGCTCCTGGCCACGGTCGCGTTCAATCTCGCCGGGCGCCTATCCATGCTACTGCCCGTCGGCGTCCTGATCTGCACGGCCACGCTGGGGGCGATCGACGACCGCATGAGTCTGGTGGGGACCAACCGGGAGGGTCTGGCGGCGCGCTTCAAGATGATCTGGCTGCTGGCCTTCGCGACGGTCTCCGCCCTGATCCTCTATTTCCCGCTCGGCCTGCGCAGCATCTACATCCCGGCGATGGGGAAGTACGAGATCGGGCTGCTCTACATCCCGATCGCCATCCTCGGCATCTCCGGCTTCGCCAACGCGGTGAACCTGACCGACGGGCTGGACTCGCTGGCCGGCGGCACGGCGGCAGTGGCCTTCGTGGCCTACGGCATCATCGCCTACCTCCAGGGTCAGGTGCAGGTGGTGACCTTCTGCTTCATGATGGTCGGCTCGCTGCTGGGCTTCCTCTGGTTCAACGCCCACCCGGCCCAGGTGTTCATGGGCGACACCGGCGCGCTGGCGATCGGCGCGTCGCTGGCAACGGCGGCCTTCATGACCGGGCAGTGGCTCTTGCTGCCGATCGTGGGCATCGTATTTGTGGCCGAGACGCTGTCGGTGATGCTGCAGGTGGCCTACTTCAAGTGGACCGGGGGCAAGCGCATCTTCCGCATGACGCCGATCCACCTGCACTTCGAGTTGCTCGGTTGGTCGGAGACGCAGATCACGATGCGCTTCTGGTTGATCTCGATGATGGCGGGGCTCCTCGGCGTCGCCCTGGCATTGATCTAAGGGGGACGGCGATGGTTCCGGGCTCGGACCGGCAAGACTTGCTATCGCCGGGTGGCCGCTGCCTCTGTCATCCTTAGACTCCGCCGGGCGCGGCAGCACGCCGCGCCCGGATCCGCTCAGGATGACACACGTTGGGACGCTGTGGTGATGACGGATCACGTTGCTCGGACCACGCAGAGGAGAGCGGAGCCGGACCTGCGCGGGGCGCGGGCGCTGGTGATGGGCCTGGGCACGCGCCAGGGGGGCGTCGGCGTGGCCCGCTACCTGGTGGCGCAGGGTGCCGAGGTCACCGTGACCGATCTCCGCACCGAGGCGGACCTCGTCCCGGCGCTGGAGGAGCTGGCCGGGCTGCCTATCCGCTACGTGCTGGGCGAGCACCGCGCCGAGGACTTCGAGCGGGCCGACCTGGTGGTGCGGAATCCCGCCGTGCCGCTCGATTCCCCCTGGCTCCAACGTGCCCGCGCGGCCGGTGCCCGGATCGAGATGGAGATGTCCCTCTTCTTCCGCGCCTGCCCGGCTCCCATCGTCGGGATCACCGGCACGAAGGGGAAGACCACGACCGCCACCCTCTGCGCCGGCATCCTGCGGGTAGCCCGGCCGGACACGGTGCTGGCGGGAAACATGGGCACATCGACCCTCGATGCGCTGCCCGGCATCCGGCCCGACACGCCGGTCGTCATCGAGCTGTCGAGCTGGCAGATCGAGGGGCTCGCCGAGCACGGCCTCAGCCCGCACGTGGCCGTGATCACCAACATCAGTGAGGACCACTTGAACCGCTACCCCTCCATGGCGGCCTACGTTGAGGCAAAGCGGCAGATCGCCCGCTACCAGGGGCCGGACGACTGGCTGGTGCTGAATCGTGACGACCCGCTCGCCTGGGAGAGCCGCAGTGCGGGCGCGGGACGCGTGGTGCCCTTTGGCATGGCCGGGGACGCGCCGGCCGGTGCCTTCCGCGACGGCGACCGGCTCGTCTGGCGTTGGGACGGCAGCGAGGTCGAACTGCTGCGCCGTGATGAGTTCCCCTTGCCGGGGGACCACGCCGTGGCCAATGCCCTGGCGGCCGCGGCGGCGGCCATCCTGGCTGGGGCGGACCCGGCCCAGGTGCGGACCGGGCTGCTCGCTGCGACCCCGGTGCCGCACCGGCAGGAGATCGTGGCCACCATCGACGGGGTCTGCTACGTGAACGACACGGCAGCCACCGCCCCGGCCGCGGCGGTGGCCGCGCTCGACACCTTCCGTGGGCGGCCGCTGGTCCTGATCGCGGGCGGTGCCGCTAAGGGCGCCGACCTCGGCCCGATGGCCCGGCGCGTCGCCGCCGAGGCGAGCGCCGTCGTCCTGCTCGACGGCACGGCCACCCCTGACCTGCACGCGCGGCTGCGCGACGCGGGAGCGGCACGGATCTCCGGGCCGCACCGGTCGATGGAGGACGCCGTGCGGGCCGCGGCCGAACTGGCGACGCCGGGTGGGGTTGTGCTGCTGGCCCCGGGCTGCGCCAGCTTCGGCCTGTTCCGGGATGAGTTTGAGCGCGGGGAGGCCTTCCGGGCGGCGGTGCGCGCCCTGGCCGGGGCCGCCCGGCGGGAAGGAGAGCCATGAGCGCCACGACCGCCAGGACCGCCGGGGAGCGCCTGCGCCGCGTCCGCGACTTCACCGCGGCGCGCTACGCCGTGCACGCGCCCGACTACTGGCTCGTGACCATCCCGCTGACGCTGGTCATGTTCGGGACCGTCATGGTCTTCAGCG
Source organism: Sphaerobacter thermophilus DSM 20745 (assembly GCF_000024985.1). Classification (NCBI taxonomy): domain Bacteria; kingdom Pseudomonadati; phylum Thermomicrobiota; class Thermomicrobia; order Sphaerobacterales; family Sphaerobacteraceae; genus Sphaerobacter; species Sphaerobacter thermophilus. The sequence goes on along the minus strand of NC_013523.1, from coordinate 2,213,264 downwards.
CCAGCTTCACCATCGGTCTGAGCCAGGACGGCAACGCCTACTACTACCTGACCCGGCAACTCATCTGGGTCGCGCTCGGCCTGGCGGGGATGGCCGTGACCTATGCCGTCGACTACCACGTCTGGCGGCGCTTCTCGATCCTGGGCATGTTGGTGGTGCTCCTGCTGCTCTCCGTGGTGCTGATGCCGGGTGTGGGCCAGGAGATTTACGGGGCACAGCGCTGGATCTTCATCGGGCCGCTCTCGGTCCAACCGAGCGAGATCGCCAAGCCGGTGCTCATCATCTACCTGGCCGACTGGCTGGCGCAGAAGGGCGCCAAGGTGCGCCTGTTCAGCTACGGGCTGGTGCCCTTCACCGTCTTCCTCGGCCTGCTGATCGGCTTGCTCATGCTCCAGCCCGACCTGGGGACGTCGGCCCTGCTGGCGATCATCGCCGTCGGCATGTTCCTGGTGGCCGGCGCCCGCCTGATCCACCTGAGCCTGCTGACGGGGGTTGGCACGGTCGCCTTCCTGGTGATGGCGCTGGGTTCGTCCTACCGCCGGCAGCGCATCCTGATTTTCCTCAACCCGGACGCTAACCCGGACCTCGCCTGGCAGCTCATCCAGGCGCGGGCTGCGCTCGCCAGCGGCGGCATCTTCGGCCTCGGCCTCGGCGCCAGCCGGCAGAAGTTCGCCTGGCTGCCCTTCGCCCAGACCGATGCCATCTTCGCCGTCATCGGGGAGGAACTGGGCCTGATCGGCTGCAGCGTCGTCCTGTTCCTCTTCCTGGCGTTCGCCTGGCGCGGCTACCGCATCGCCAAGCGCGCCCCCGACACCTTCGGGACGCTGGTCGCGGTGGGTATCACCACCTGGATCATCTTCCAGGCGGCTATCAACATCGGCGGGATCACCACGACGATCCCCTTCACCGGCATCACCCTGCCGTTCCTCAGCTACGGCGGCACCTCCTTGGCCGTGACCCTCACCGCGGTGGGCCTGCTGCTGAACATTTCCCGGCAGACGGTAGACCCCGCGCTCACGGCCGCCAGCACCGAGGCTCACGCTCCACGCACGCGCTCGCTCCGGCGGCGTGCCCCGCGCGACCCGGCTCCGGCCGGGCGGCTCGCGCGCGGCGCCGCGCTGGCTTCCGGCAGCAGCCGTCCGCGAACCAGCACGGTCCGCGGCACGGTCGTACGTGGGCGGGCGCAGTCGGGTACCTTTGGGCGCGGCCGGCGGGCTTCGCGCAACACGCGGCACTGGAGGTGAGCGGATGCGTCAGTTGCCCGGCACCGCCCCGGTCCTCCCACCGCCCCCGGCGACGCTGCACCTGATCGGGATCGGCGGTATCGGCATGAGCGGGCTGGCCCGCATCCTGGCCGCGCGCGGCTACCGCGTGAGCGGATCGGATGCCGTCGACTCCCCGGTGGTGCAGGCGCTGCGCGCCGAGGGCTTCCCGGTGACCGTCGGCCATGACCCGGCCAACCTGGATGATCCGGACCTCGTCGTCGTCACCGCTGCCGCGCCAGAGTCGAACCCCGAGGTGGCCGCCGCCCGGGCTCGGGGTATCCCGATCATCAAGCGCGCGGCGCTGTTGGGACGCCTGTGCGACGAGCGCGTCTGCCTCGCCGTCGCCGGGACACACGGCAAGTCGACCACCAGCGGGATGCTGGCTCTGGCCCTCGTGCACGCCGGGGAGGACCCGTCGTTCGCGGTGGGGGCCGTCGTCAAGGAGCTGGGGACCAACGCGCGGCCGGGCGCTGGCCCGTTCTTCGTGGCGGAGGCAGACGAGTACGACTATAGCTTCCTCTGGCTCCACCCCGATGTGGCGGTGGTGACGAACATCGAGCACGACCACCCGGATCTCTTCCCCTCGCGGGAGTCTGTCCTGGAGGCATTCACCCGCTTCGTAAGTGGGATGCGCCCCGATGGCACGCTCGTCGTCTCGGCGGACGATCCGGGGTGTCGTGACCTGCTGGCACGACTCGGCGATCGTCGCCCGCGGGTGGTAACCTTCGGGTCCGACCCCAACGCAGACTGGTCGATCGTTCGTGATGAGGAAACGGGGTCGGGCGACCTGGTCCGCGCGCCGGGCGGGCGAACGCTGCGGCTGCGGCTGGCGGTGCCGGGTTGGCACAATCGTCTCAACGCGCTGGCGGCACTGGCTGCAGGGGAGGCGGCCGGTGTCGCGCCGGAGCGGCTGCTGCCGGGTCTGGCGGCCTTCGGCGGAGTCGGGCGGCGCTTCGAGGTGCGGGGGCAGGCACGCGGAGTGACGGTGGTCGACGACTACGCCCACCACCCGACCGAGATCCGGGCGACCATCGAGGCAGCGCGCGAGCGCTACCCCGCGGCGCGGCTCTGGGCGGTGTTCCAGCCGCATACTTACTCGCGCACCCGCGAGATGCTCGACGACTTCGCGGCCGCGCTATCGCTGGCCGACTACGTGGTACTCGCGCCGATCTATGCGGCGCGCGAGACCAATGACCTGGGCGTCAGTTCGGCCGACATTGCCGGGCGGATGGCCGGGCGGCCGGTGGTGGTGGTCGAGTCGCCGGCTGCGGCCGGGGAGGTGGTGGCCGCTGACGCGGAGGCCGGTGATGTCGTGCTGATCCTCGGCGCGGGGGACATCTGGAAAGCGGGCGAGCGGCTCCTTGGGCTGCTCGGCGCCGGGGAACAAGGGATTGGAGGCACGTGACGTGGCACAGGGCGCCAGGAAAATTCGCGTCGGTGTCATCTTTGGCGGGCGCTCGGGCGAGCACGACGTGTCGCTGCGCTCCGCGCAGGCCATCCTGCGGGCGATCGACCGGGAACGGTTCGAGGTCGTGCCCATCGGCATCACACGGGAGGGCCGCTGGTTGAGCGGTGGTGACCCGTTGCGGCAGCTCGCCGCCACCTCGCGCCTGGCTCTTGCGCCGGGGGACGACCCGCCGGCGGAGGAGTCCGACCTCGGCAGCGCGCTGGCCGTGCCGGAGACGGGCCACGCCGTCGAAGTCGCCGGTGCCGGTGTCGTGCAACAGCTCGATGTCGTCTTCCCGGTCCTGCACGGCCCGTACGGTGAGGACGGCACGGTGCAGGGTCTGCTGGAGCTGGCCGATGTCCCCTACGTCGGCGCCGGGGTGCTCGGCTCGGCGGTCTCGATGGACAAGGTTGTAGCCAAGCAGCTCTTCGAGCGTGAAGGCTTGCCGGTCGCGCCCTGGCTGTGGGTGACCCGCCGCCAGTGGGAACGCGACCCGGAAGGCGTGGCAGCGCGGGTCGAGCGGGAACTGGGCTATCCCTGCTTCGTCAAGCCTGCCAATCTCGGGTCAAGTGTCGGCGTCAGCAAGGTGCATCACCCGGGAGAGCTTCCCGGGGCGATGGAGGAAGCCGCGCGCTACGACCGCAAGCTTGTCGTTGAGCGGGGGATCGACGCGCGCGAGCTGGAGGTGAGCGTCCTCGGCAACGACGAGCCGATCACCTCGGTCGTGGGCGAGATCCGGCCGGTCAACGAGTTCTACGACTACCAGGCCAAGTACGTCGATGAGGGCTCGGAGTTGCTCGTCCCGGCGCCGATCACGCAGGAGCAGTCCGACACGGTGCGCGAGATGGCGGTGCGCGCCTTCAAGGTCGTGGACGCCGCCGGGATGGCGCGCGTGGACTTCTTCCTGGAGCGAAACACCGGCACCATCTACATCAACGAGATCAATACCATCCCGGGCTTCACCCAGATCAGCATGTACCCCATCCTCTGGGAGGCAAGCGGATTGTCCTTCCGGGAGCTGGTTTCCCGGCTGATCGAGCTGGCGCTGGAGCGGCACGCCGAGCGCCGCGACGGCAGCGGGGTATGAGCGAGCGCGTGTCCCAGCGGCGGTATCCGCCGGCCCGGCATGCCGCGCCACCGCGGCGTCGCCGGCGCCGCTCGCGCCTGGCGGGCTTCCTCCACGCCAGCGCGGTCAACGGTCGCCTGCCGGCTTTCTTGCTGGCAGTCGGGCTCTCGGTGTTGGGCGGGGGATTCTTGTTCTCCGACGACTTCGTTGTGCGCAGCGTCGTGGTCCAGGGGAACGCCCTGGCCTTCGCCGACTCGATCGTGGCGACCAGCGGGGCGCTGGGCCAGCCCGTCTTCCGGCTCGACACCGAGGAGGTGGCCCGCCGCGTCGCCGCACACCCGGCCGTGGCCTCGGCGGAGGTGCGTACCGAGTTCCCCGACCGCGTCGTGGTGCGCGTGCAAGAGCGGGTACCAGTCCTCGCCTGGCAAGCCGGGGAACAGGCCGTGCTGGTGGACCAGCAGGGATGGGTGATCGCACTGGGATTCGATCCCAATCTGCCGCGCGTCGTGCAGACAGAGGGGGACTTGCCGCGCGTGGGTGCGCAGATTTCTCCGGAGCTGATACAGGCGATTCAGGTCGTTCAGGAACGCCTGGGCGAGCGGCTCACGATGGTAGCCTACGAGCCGCGGCTGGGCCTGACGGCCCACCTGACCGAGGGGCGGACGGTCGTGCTGGGTGGCAGCGACCGCCTGCCGCTCAAGCTCAATGTGCTGGATGCGGCGCTGTCGCTGCCGGACCACTGGTCACAGCTCGACCTGCGCGAGCCGGAGCGTCCCTACTACCAGTAGCCAGGAGCGAGGATGCTTGTTCACAGTGTTCGGACACTCAGGCATAGTGGCGCCGGGTTGGGATTCCGACGCGCGCACGTACGTACAGCGCGCATGAACAGCTTGTGCTATACTGGCGCTCAGCGGCGGCTCATCACTCAGATCCCGTACGTACAACCTTACTCGTCTGGTAGGTAGTCGAGGATGACAGCGCATCGCTGGTATGTTGGCCTTGACATTGGGTCATCGACCGTCGCGGTAGCCACGGCGACCCACGACGCGGCCGGGCAGGTTGCGCTCGCTGGTTGCGAGGTGCTGCCGAGCGCCGGCGTGGTGCGGGGCGAGGTGGTCGACGCTGCGGCGCTGGAGCAGGTGCTTGCCGCCGCTCTCCGGCGCGTGGCTGAGCGGACTGGCGCCCCGGTCGAGCGGGTGGCGTTGAGCGTCTCCGGGTTGCACCTGCGTCGGGTGACGGCCGCGGCCGAGCAGCGCACCCCGCGGGCCGTGCGTGTCGAGGCCGACATGCTCGAAGCGCTCCACCGGCGCGCGCTGCGCGACCCACGCGTGGCCGGAGTCGTCCTCGCCTCGGTGCCGCGCGGCTGCACCGTCGATGGCTTCCCGGTCGTCGATCCCCTCGCTGGACTGTACGGACATGTCGTGCGCGTGAAGATGGAAGTGTATAGTATCCCTACATCCTACGTAGATACGCGCGCGCGCATCCTCGCACAGCTGGGCGCCGAGGTTGATTTGCTGATGCCGCGAGCGATGGCGGCAGCCGAGGCGGCGCTGCCCGCGAGTGTGCGGGAGCAAGGCGCGTTGCTGATCGATCTGGGCGGGACGACGACTGACGTGGCGGTCTACCTCGACGGCCAGATCCGCGAACTCTTTTCGATGCCGATCGGGGTTCGGTCAGTGGCGACCCTGGGCCGTGGCGTCACGCCGGTCGCGTCCGGTGCTCGAGGGTACCCCGCGCCGCGCACGGTGCCCGGCGGGGGCATGGTCGATCTATTCCATCGTATCCGCCAGCGGCTGGACGACCTGGACCTGGGCTGGCGGCTAGCTGGTGGCGCGGTGCTTGCTGGTGGTGGCGCCGGCATTGATGGCGTACTTGGCGCGGCGCAGCGCGGGCTGCGCATTCCAGTCCGGTTGGCGCGGCCAGGCGGGCCGCGCTTCAGCGACACGCGCACTACCGGCGCGGTAGGGTTAGTGCTGGCCCAGGCGCGGCTCCGGCCGTTGGAGCCTGCGCCCGAGGGGGTGTTTGGCATGGACGAAACGTTGCCGGACGAGTTCGAGGAGGTGGAGCCGGAGCCGCCTCGTCCGGGCCTATGGCCGGCCCTCGGTCGCTGGCTGCGTGAGTTCGTGCCGTTGGGAGGTACCGATTAGGCCGTTGGGCCCGGGGGACGTGTTGTCGGCGGCGAACTCATACGTGCATACTCTTCTGTAAACTGCGTGCTATCCAGCGCGACTCACAGGGAACGGGCGCCGCTGGTGTGCTGCGGGGAGGATCTTGAATGTTCAACGTCCACGATGACGACTTCACAAACTCATTCGCACGGATCAAGGTCATCGGCGTCGGCGGTGGCGGCGGTAATGCCGTGAACCGAATGATCGAAGCCGGAGTAGAGGGCGTCGAATTCATCACGGTCAACACCGACGCGCAGGCCCTGGTCAACTCCCTGGCGCCGGTGACGGTGCGCATCGGCGACAAGCTGACCAAGGGGCTCGGGGCCGGCGGCCGCCCGGAGATCGGTGAGCGCGCGGCCGAGGAGAGCATCGACGCCCTCGGCGAGGTGGTGCGCGGCGCCGATATGGTCTTCATCACCGCGGGGATGGGCGGCGGCACCGGTACCGGCGCCTCGCCGATCGTGGCCCGACTGGCGCGGGAGACCGGCGCGCTGACCGTCGGCGTGGTGACCCGTCCGTTCGACTTCGAGGGCGCCAAGCGTCGCCGCGTGGCCGACGAAGGCGTGGCCGCCCTCAAGGAGCACGTGGACGCGCTGATCACGATCCCCAACCAGCGGCTCATCAGCCTGGTCGATCCCAAGACGCCATTCTCCGAGGCGTTCCGGCTGGCCGACGACGTGCTCCGCCAGGGTATCCAGGGCATCTCCGACCTGATCGTCAAGCCCGGCCTGATCAACCTCGACTTCGCCGACGTCAAGACGATCATGCGCGACGCCGGCTCGGCCCTGATGGCGATCGGCCGCGGTACCGGGGAGACCCGCTGCGTCGACGCGGCCCGCATGGCCATCGAGAGCCCGCTGCTGGAGATGAGCATCGACGGTGCGGTCGGCGTTCTTTACAACATCATCGGTGGGCCGGACCTCTCGCTCACCGAGATCACCGAGGCCGCCGAGATCATCCGCGCGGCCGCGGACGACGACGCCGAGATCATCTTCGGCGCCACGACCGACGAGTCGATGGGCCGGGATGTCCAGATCACCCTGATCGCCACCGGCTTCCACGGCACCAGCCAGCCGCGCCGCCAGCGGCCGGACCGCCGGTTCCGCCAGGCGGCCGAGGCCCAGGCAGGTGGCCAGACGGCGCCGCCGCGCGTGCCGCTGTTGCCGGACGACGAGTGGTCCGAGCCGGCTATCTTGCGCTTCCTGCGCGAGCGGTAGGAGTTTCCCGTGCGCTGCCCCTTCTGCCAGGCACGGGACTCGCGGGTGATCGACTCGCGGGAATTGAGCGGCGGCGACAGCATCCGGCGTCGGCGAGAGTGTCCCGCCTGCGGCCGCCGCTTCACCACCTACGAGCGGGTCGAACCCGTCGCCCTGATGGTCGTCAAGCGCGACGGCCGGCGCGAGGAGTTCGACCCGCGCAAGCTCCGCGACAAGCTGCGCATCGCGCTCACCAAGCGACCCGTCCCGCAGGCGGAGATCGACCGCATCGTGGCGACCGTCGAGACCGAATTGCTGGCGATGGGCACTGTCGAGGTGCCGAGCACCACAATCGGGGAGATCGTACTGCGGGAGTTGAAGCAGCTTGATCAGGTGGCCTATATCCGCTTCGCCTCCGTCTACCGCGACTTTGCCGACCTCGACGATCTCCGCCGGGAGGTCGAGGTGCTGCGCGGCGCCTCGCCGGGCCCGAAGCGCGCCGGGTAGGCGAGACCGGTGATGGGCCGCTCCCCGCTCGCCCTGGCCGTGACTGGGGCGGATGGCGCGCCACTCACGCGCTTGCGCTACGCCAACACGCCCGGGACGCCCGCGTTCCGCTACCACCCCGATCGCATCCACGTGACAGCCACACTTGGCGATGTCCTGGCAACCGAGGGCGCCGGGTCCCAGCGCGGCGTGCAGGTGCGTCTCACCGTGCCGCGCGGCTGGCTGACGCTGCCCGGCACCACACGCTTCCTCCCGGCGGGCGAGTCGAGCGTCTCCTGGACGGTCTACCCGCGCGGGCTGCCCGGCGACTACACCGTTCCCCTCCGGGTCGAGGTCTTGCGCGACGGGCGAGTGGCTGCCTCGGCGGAGACGTCGGTCGCCGTCACCGTCGAGGCTTACAGTCAGTTCGACCCCGCGCGGCACTCCCTCCCGTTCGCGAACACCGTGGCGGACCTGGGTGTCGTCCGGCCGGACCCGGCCCTCTTCGCACGCACCTACCGGCTGACGCTCCTGCCGCAGGCGTTCTTCCGCGGGCTCTACGGCGCCGTCGTCTTACTTGGTGGCGAGTCCGGCGCGCCGCATGGGGGCCTGTGCACCGGCATGGCGCGGGCGGCGCTGGAGCAGAGCCTCGATGCGCTGCCTCCGGGCGCCAACCTGCTCAACGAGGTCATCATCCTCCACGGCCGGCAGTTGACCGACCGCGCCCTGCTCTCCTCCGCGCCGTGGTTCTTCTGGCCCGGCCCGGCCCGGGCATTCCGCCGCTTTCGTGCCGACCTGCTGTCGAGCGGTCGCAGCGACCGCTGCTGGGACATCGGCGTCCCGCGCCCCTGGCGGCGCGACATCGCCCGAGCGTTGGTCGGAGAGGGGCACACGGTCGTTCCCTATGGCTTCCGCCAGGAGTCGCCGGACCGCGTCGAGGTGCTCGTCTGGGATCCGAACCATCCCACGGGGCCGGGTGCGGCCGCGTCGATCCTGACCCTCGACCTGCACGGCGACACCTATGGCTACCGCCACCGCGCGGCCCTGGGGGAGCGCCGGACGACGATCATTGCCGTCCGGCAGGCAGCCTACCGCCGCGGCCGCACCGCGCTCCTGGCGAGCGCCGCGAGCCTGCTTCTCTACCCCGCGTCGGTCGGCCTGACCCGGCGACGTCTTACCATCGGGGGTGCGGTCATCGCCGGTGCTACCGGCATCACCCTGGCCGCCGCTCGAGTTACCCGCCGCGTCGCGGCATGATCGGACGCGGGCGGAACGCGTCGCGCCTTTCCGGCAGCGCAGGCATAGGGCGCGGGACGGTCACCCAGAGAGTGGGAGGGGCCTGCGCCGGTGCGGGTGCCCGGGGGTTTACCCCCCGGGCACGCGCCGACCGCATACATCCGAACTAGGGACGCCGATCCGCCGGCCACACTCGCGAACCGGTATCATGCGGTTCGGCGGGCGTGGCCGGAGCGGCACGCCACAGAATTTCCCAGGGAGAGAAGGTCCGACGTGGAGCCAGACCCGCGCGATGAGTTGTTCGATGTTCTGACGGCCGAGGGGGTGCCGACCGGAATGGTCAAGCCCCGCGCCGCCGTGCACCGGGACGGCGATTGGCACCGGTCGTTCCACTGCTGGGTCGTCTGGCGGGGGCCGGACGGATGCGTTCAGGTCTTGTTCCAGCGCCGCAGCCCGACCAAGGACACGGTGCCCAACCACCTCGACGTGGCTGTCGGCGGGCACTACCGCTCGGGTGAGACGCTGACCGAGGTGGTGCGCGAGGCGGAGGAGGAGCTGGGCCTTCCCCTGGGGCTGGACGACCTGGTGCCGGTCGGCGCGCGCCGCGCGGTCGGTCGTGGGCCCGGCTGGGTCGATCGTGAGATCCAGGGCGTCTTCGTGGCGGTAGTGCCCGACGGGCTGGCGGGGCTCCGCCCCGCGCCGGACGAGATCACTGCGCTCACCGTCGTCCGCGCCGACGACCTCGTCCGGCTTTTCCCCGACAGCGGGCAGGCCGATCTGGAGATACCTGCCCTGTGCGCTCCCGTCCTACCCAACCGCGGCCTCGGGCCGGCCGAAGCGGCGCGGGTGCGCGCTGCCGACTTCGTTCCCGTCACCGACCGCTACTGGGCCGTCGGTGCCCAGGTCGCCGCCCGCGTCCTCGCTGGGGAGCGGGGGCTTGACCTGGGGCTGTGGTGAGGGCTGCGTTCGCCTACCCTCCGCCGCCCGAGATCATGTTCATGCGCCGGAAGCGCACCACCGCGATCGCGAGCATCAGCGCGGTGTAGCCCACCAGGTTGGTGACGATCCAGGCCCAGTCGGTCGCTACCAGGTCGGTGCCGGTCGACAAGGCGTTGAGCGCGGTGTTCGGGAAGATGCGGGAGATCCACCGGCCGAGCGTACCCAGCCCCGCGATGATGCTCGTCGTGAAGTCCCCGACGAAAAGGGCGGCCATGGTCACGCCGATCCCGGCCGCCAGCGAGCGGGTGACGATCGTCAGTGCCGCCGCGAAGAGCGTCCAGAAGGTCGAATAGACCATGCCGATCAGCATCAGGCGGGCCGCGTCGCGGAAGAAGCTGGCGGTGAGCCACTGGTCGGTGCGCAGTGACCCGTCCACCACGATACCCGCCACCAACGACCCGAACAGCCCGATCGCCGCTCCCAGGAGCATGACGACGACCACGGCCAGCAGCAGGACCAGCAGCTTGGCGATCAGCAGGCGCACCCGGTCCGCACGCATCAACAGCATGGTGCGCAGCGTGCCCCAGGAGAACTCGCTGCCGAAGGTGCCGGCGGCCAGGATCGCCAGGAGCACGCTGCCGACGCCCTGCGCCAGCCCGACGCCCAGCGAGAAGCCGTCCGGCAGGAGGATCATGTCCTCGAAGCTCTGTCCTTCGGCGCCCTCGACGGTCACGTTCCCCTCGAATCCGCTCACCAACGCCAGGATCAGGGAGGTGTAGACGAGCACGGTGAACCCGAAGAGGATCACCACGAGGATCCAGGTCATCGGCCGGCGAACGATCTTGGCCAGCTCGACGCCGAACAGGGTTCCGAGCGATGCCATCTCAACCCTCCCCCCGGCGCGCCTCGGTCAGCGCGAGGAAGCGCTCCTCCAACCGGCTCTCGCGGACGCCCAGGGCGCTGACGGCGAAGCCCGCCTCGACGAGCGCCCGGTTGAGCGCAGCCGCCTCGTCCACCGGTGCGTCGACCAGCAAGTGCCCGTCCTGCTCCTCGACGCCGCGGACCACAGGGAGTCTGCGCAGCAGGTCCGCCGCGGCCTCCGGCCGATCCACGCGGATCGCCAGCCGCTCGCCGCCGGCCAGGATCTCGGCCAGGGGACCGCTGGCGATCAATGTGCCGCGGTGGATGATCGCGACGTGAGTGCAGATCTCCTGCACCTCATGGAGGAGGTGGCTGGAGAGGAAGATGGTCCGTCCGGCGCTGGCGAGATCGCGGATCAGACTGCGGATTTCGTGCTGCCCGGCGGGGTCGAGCCCGTTGGTCGGCTCGTCGAGGATGAGCAGGTCTGGCTCCAGCAGGAGCGCGGCGGCGATGCCCAGACGCTGCTTCATCCCCTGGGAGTAGCCGCCGAAGTTGGCGTTGGCGCGGGCCGTGAGGTCCACCATCTCCAGCGCGGCGTCGATCCGCTTCGGGTCGTCGATCCCGGCGATGCGCGCCATCAAGCGCAGGTTGGTCCGCCCACTGAGGTAGGGGTAGAAGCTGGGGCGCTCGACCAGCGCGCCGGTGCGGGCGAGCGCGGCCGGCAGGTCGGTGCGGACGTCGTGGCCGAAGATGGTGGCGGTCCCCTCGTCCGGCTCTATCAGGCCCAGCAGCATGCCGATCGTGGTCGTCTTCCCGGCCCCGTTCGGGCCGAGGAAGCCGAAGACGGAGCCAGCCGGGACCGAGAACGTGAGCCGATTGACGGCGACAAACGTGCCGAAGCGCTTGGTCAGCCCAGCGAACTCGATAGCCGGCGGGCCGTTCTGGCTGAGGCCCATGCGTCGCACCTCCCTTCAGCGGCGCCCCTGGCGGCGCGCCTACCGCTCGTGCTTGACAGTTACCCCGCCGAACAGGCAGACCGCGTTGACGGTGAGCGTCGGCGCGTCCGGTGGCAGCGGTCCGTCCTGGTCGGTCTTGTCCTCGTAGCCCCCGAAGATCGGGAGTCCGCTGATCGCGATGTTCCAGCCGCGCGGGACGAGGATGTCGATCCCGCCGAAGGCCGTGTATACGTCGAGGGTGGCGCCGGCCGGCAGGAGTTGTGCCTGCCGCAGATCGAGTGTGATCCCGCCGAAGAGCGCGGTCGCCCAGCCGCCCTGGAAGTCTTCGGAGCGGTTCACGATGTCGTTGCCGCCGAAGATCACGAAGCTGCTGACCGCGTCGGCCGGGTCGAGGCTCGCCCGCCGCGGGCCGCGGCGCAGGATCACGAACAGGCCGATCGCGATCAGCACCAGCGGCCAGAACAGGCTCCAGATCGAACCGGGGACGAGCCCGGTCGTGCTTGCCAGGAACACCAGTCCGACCGCGATGAGGATGGCCGGGCCGACTCGCGTGTGCCGGCTGGCGGCGAGTTGAGCCAGGCCGATGGCGATGATCGCCAGTGGCCACCAATCGCTGATGATCTGGCCGACGTCGGGCCCGCCCAGCGTCTGGATCAGTAAGAGGGCCCCGAGCAGGACGAGTAGCAGGCCGATGAGCGCGCGTCCGGTGAGTTCTCGGGCCATGATGCACCCCCAAACGGGCTTTCGGTGAGCCGCTGCCGGAGTCGCGCCATCGGTCGGCAATCGGCCCTACCACACGATATGGCCCAACTCTACACGGACGTCAATAGCGGACGCGCCGCGCACGTGCGGAGAGTGCAACATGAACGCAACAGTCTGCGTGGTGAATGGGGAGAGATACGGACCCGGCCCCGCGGCGGAGGCGGGGCCGGATGAGGTCTATCAAACGCGCTAGCGGCGGAGGAGGCCGGTGGCCGCGATCAGAGCCATCAGGATGCCGCAGACCACGTTGTTGATCGTCCCGGCCGTCATCACGGTGAAGTCGAAGAGGAAGGGCGCCGCAGCCACGAAGACGCCGGTCAGCACGCCAACCCACGACCACACGCGCCACCGCGGTATGGCGAGCTGGGTAATGGCGAAGCCGATGATCAGCGCAGCTCCCATTCCATTGGCGATCCGCGCGCCCTTGTACTCTTGCAAACCCAACCAGTAGGTAGAACCCAGGATCCAGATACCCAGGGCGATATTGAGGGCCTGGATGAGGCTGAGCCCTGCCGACGAACGGGCCTGTTGCGCCTGCACCGCTTCTCCTTCCCTATCTCCATGACCGCCGCGACGCGGGGCGCTTCCCCGCCGCCGGCTCCCGGGGCGATTGTATATCTATTTGCCCGGTCGGGTGCAAGTCCCTGCTCAGCGCAGCGGGACGCCGCCCTCGTGGCGCTCGTTGGACGGAGTGGCGCGGCCTGGGTAGGATGGGAGCGGGCAGGCCTCGGCGCCTGCCGATCCGTCGGGAGGGCTACGGCGCATGCTCACAGAGCAGCCGAGCAGGGTGGGGGCGGAACTGGCTCTCGAGACGCCTCTTGGAGAGGGGAGCCTGGGGCGCTGGGTGGCGCGCGGCGCGGTTGCGCTGGCGATCGTCCTCTTCGGCGCCCTCTGCCTGTACCAGTATCACCTGCCGGGCCTCCACTACGATGAGGCCTTCGACGTCGTCCCCGCCTTGCAGATTCTCCGAGGGGATCCGGTGACCCTACCGCGGGGAGTCGGTATCCACCTCTTCGGGCGGTCCTTCCCGGTGATGCTCGGCGACACCTGGGGCATTGTCAGCACCTATGCCGTGCTGCCGCTCTTCTGGCTGCTCGATGTCGATGTGCTCGCCATCCGCCTCTGGCCGATCCTGGCCGGGATGCTCGCCGTGTTCCTCACCTATCTGATCGGACGGCGGATCTACCACCGCTGGGTCGGGGTGGGCGCGGCGTTGCTGCTGTCGATGTTCCCCTCCTATGTCTTCTGGACGCGGGTCGGGATTTCCGCCATCGCCCACCTTGTCGCGATCATGCTCGGCATCATGCTGGCCTACCTGGCATGGCGCGGGCGTGAGACACGGGGTGGCACGCGCTGGCTTGTCCTGATCGGACTGCTAGCCGGCATCGGCCTTGCCACGAGGCTCCTCTTCGGCTGGCTTCTCCTTGCCGTGCCGATCGCCTACGCCATCCTGGTCCTGGCCGACTGGCTCAGCGAGGACCGCCACGCCGCCTACTCGGTGCGCGACACGGTGGAGCTGGCCATCGACCGCCTGAAGCGCGATCTACCGTTCCGGAGCAAGCGCGAGGCGCTCTCCCCGCTGGCCGGCGCTGCCGTCGGTGCCTTCCCGGTGCTCTACTACAACGTGGTCACACGCGGCAGCTCCCTCGGCCAGCTGGCCAACCCGTCCCAGACCGGCCAGGGCGTCGACAACCCCACCCTCTGGGACAACCTGGAGACGGTGGCCGACGGGCTCAGGACCCTCCTGAACGGCGGTTCCTTCTGGTTCTACGGCGGGATCTTCACGAACCCGCTCTACCCGTGGGTGGTGGCCGTCAGCGCGGTCGGGCTGCTCGTCCTGGTCCACCGCGTGCCGGAGTTGCGGCGCTGCCGGCGTTCGACCGTCTTCCTCCTCGGCTTCGCCTTCGCTGTGTTGCTCCTGAGCTGCTTCACCGTCTCGATCCCGGAGTCGACCCGCCTGCTCATCCTGCTGCCGATCCCGCAGTTGCTCACCGCCGGTTTCGCGGTCTTCGGCTCCCGCTGGCTCGCGCGCAAGCTGCGATCGCGCCTGCGCCCGGCGCTGACGGCGACGGTGGTGGTGACGCTGCTCTTCGTGCCGCTCATAGCGCGCGACCTGTGGGTGGACGCGCGGTACCACCGCGCGCTGGCGCGGAGCGGCGGCCGGAGCGACTTCTCCAGCGCCATCTACGACCTGGCCGCCTATCTGGATGAGCACGGCATCACCCGGCCCTATGCGCTCGATCGAGGCGTCAAGTGGAACATCATGATCCTGACCCAGGGGCGTGTCGAGCCGCTGGAGATTGCCGGGACGGGGGCCGAGTCCGGATCGGGCTCAGAGGCAACGGTACAGGACCTGCTGGCGGCGCCTGATCCGGTCATCCTGGTCCGCGCTGAGGCGGGGAATCCCTCTCACCAGCTCGCGTCGTTGGAGCAGCTCGTCTCCGCCAGCGGCCGCACCCCACGGCTGGAGCATACGTTTACTCAACGGGATGGGACGCCGGTGTTCCATGTCTTCCGTGTGGGAGAGTGAGTCGTGATCCCATCCTTTATATATGTCTCCTACCTGAGCGATCCGAGCATCGGGAGTAATCCCGGAGGGGGACAGATCCAGGGCCTCGGGAACGCGAAGCCGAGCGACGACTGCGCCGCTGCCGCGGGCGCATTGCCCGTGTCGTAGGGTAGGACCTGGACATGGATCGTCTCAGGACACCTGTGCAACCACAGCGGCGCGAGGCCACGTTAGCTCTTCCCGAGACGCCTGAGCGCTTTTGGGCTCACCCTCATTCCCTGTGGATCGCCATCGCGGCGGCCTGGGGTATCCGGCTGGTGCTGGCCTGGCTGTCGCTCCGGCTGGGCTTCGTCGAGTACAACGCCGATGGCTTCACCCGCGTCATCCACGGCTACGAGTGGCTCCAGAACCCGCGGTGGGAAGTCGGGGTCTGGCTCCCGCTGCACTTCTGGTTGCTTGGTGGCGCGCTGGCCATCTGGGACAACCTTTACCTCGCGCCGAAACTGCTGGCCACGCTCGCCGGGCTGGCCACGATCACCAACCTGGCGCTCGTCGGCGCCACCCTTGCGGGGCGGCGGGCCGGGGCCCTGACCGCGCTCGTCGTCGCGGCGTTCCCATACGAGGTCTGGTTCTCCGTGAGCGGCATGGCCGAGCCGGTGTTCCATGCGTTCGTCAGCGGCGCCGCGCTCGGCCTGGCCCGCTGGTGGGTCACCGGCTCGGGCCGCCCGCTCGTCCTCGGCGCCCTGTCGCTCATGGCAGCCACAGCCGTTCGCTACGAGGGGTGGTTCTACGCCGCGGTCTGGGCCGCGCTGGTGCTGGGCGGCGGCTGGCTGCGTGGCTGGCTGCGCGGCCGCCGGCAGGCTGGCGTCGTCCTGGGCGCGCTGCTCCCGTTCCTCTTCATCGGCGTGTGGCTGCAGCAGAACTACGCCCATTTCGGTGATCCCCTCGCGTTCGCGCGGGAAACGGCCGCGATCAAGACCGAGCTGGACCCGGCGAACGTGAGCGCATCGCTGCTGCAGCGCCTTCTCGCCTACCCCCGGGCGCTGCTCCAGATCGTGCGGGTCGTGGTGGTCGCCTCAACCGGCGCGGCGCTCTGGCTCCTTCTCCGTCACCCCCGGCGCTGGGGCGTGCACGTGGTGTTCGTCGGCGGGCAGGCACTGCTGCTGATCCTGGTCACGGCGACCTTCGCGAATCTCGGCCCGGGCGCCGAGCGCTACCTCCTCTCGAACGTCGTCCTGCTCCTCCCCGCGCTGGCGGCCGCCGCACTCGACCTCTGGGATCTGCGCCCGACCGGGTGGGGAGCGACGTCCCGGTATGTCCAACGCGCGGCGCGCCTCGTCGCCGTCCTCGGCGTGGTCCTCTTGCTCGCCAGTTTCGGCCGGCGGCTCGCGGCTCCGCCGCGCGACTACCCGGATCCGGACACACGGGAACTCGCCCCGGTGCTGACCACGGCGCTTCGCGAGCCGGACCCGCTCGGCCGGCCCTTCGTTCCGGTCGTCCTGCCTCACCCACCAGCCGACGCCTACAATGCCGGTTACGCGCTGCGCATCCTGACCGGGCAGCCCGACACGGTCGTGGTCACGGACCAGCCGGCGCTGCTGACTGACATGCTCGCGACGCATGGTGCCCGGCTCTGGGTCGTCGACACGACCGCGGAGGTCGACCCCCCGGCCGCAGAGCGCTCCGTCACCGTCGGCCGCTTCGTCATCGGCTGGCCGGCAGGGGAGTGATCCTGCTCCTCGTCACAACCGCTTCCCGTGGAGCGTTCAGGAGCAAGGAAGGTGGTGTCCGCACGCTACGTCGTGCACAGCGCCTCGTAGCCCCTTGGACGGATACCAGTCCCCCCGTGCTGAAATGGGCTGGTGTACCATCTCTGGGGCGTGGCCAACGAACGTGCACCTGTGCGCGCCCATGCGGCGATGGGGCCGGGAGGTAGGACGAAGGCGGTGAGCGCCGTTGGGCATCGGTTTCATCGACTGATCCGTCGCTGGGACGTGCGTGTGGCGTTCCACGTGCTCGTCCTGCTCGGGCTGCTCGGGAGCCTGGGCGTCGCCGCGCTGAGCCAGCCGTACTTCACGCGAGGTGTTGAGGCGGGGGAGGATCTCCAGCCGATCCCGCACACCGATGTCAACCCCCTGGGCGTCAACACGCTGCTGAATGAGGAAGCCGACCCGGAGAAGGTCGAGCGCACGCTCGACATGATCGCTGCGGGCGGCTTCACCTTCGTGCGGCAGATGTTCGCGTGGTACGAGATCGAGCCGGCCAAGGGGGTCTACGTCGACCCACGTACCGGGCAGGATACCTGGGAGAAGTACGACCGCATCGTGAACCTGGCCCACGAGCGCGGGCTGGAGATCATTGCCCGGCTCGACAAACCGCCGCGCTGGGCGCGGGAGGGGCAGCCGGGCGTGGATCAGGTGCCTGACGGCCCGCCGAACAACGACGCCGACTACGCCGACTTCGTCCGCACCGTCGTCAGCCGCTACCGGGGCAAGGTCCGCTACATCCAGATCTGGAATGAGCCGAACCTGTACGGGGAGTGGGGCGGGCAGCCGATCAACCCGGCGCGCTTCACTGAACTGCTCAAGGCTGCCTACACCGCGGCCAAGGAGGCCAACCCGGAGGTGGTCGTTCTCCTTCCGGGCCTGGCCCCGACCGACCAGCGCGGACCGGAGAACCTGAACGAATTCCTCTTCCTGCAGGGGATGTACGACGCCGGGGCGAAGGACTACTTCGATATCGCCACGGCGATGGTCTACGGCTACGGCTACAGCCCGTACGACCGCCGGGTCGAGTTCGAGCGCAACAACTTCTCCCGCGTGATTCAGATGCGGGAGGTGATGGTGCGCAACGGTGACGCCGACAAGCCGATCTGGGCGGCCGAGTACGGGTGGGTGTCGCTGCCGGACGACTGGACCGGCGATGCTTCGGTCTGGGGCAGGCCGGTGAGTGCCGAGACGCAGGCGCGCTACCTGCTGCAAGGTTATCTGCGGGCGCAGCGCGAGTGGCCCTGGCTCGGCGCGATGTGCGTCTGGCTCTTCCGCTTCCCGACGTCGCCCACCGCCACGCCCGATGCGGGCCGCAACCCCACCCGCGGCTTTGCGATCGTCAACTACGACTTCTCACCGACTCCGGCGTACACCACGCTCGCGGGGTCCCGCGCGCGGCTCGACCGCGCCTACACCGGCGCGTATCCCGCCAGCACCCGACTGATCCAGCACGACGGCGGGTGGAACCTCGTCGGGGAGGGGACAAGCCAAACCCTGGTGCCGGCGGCAGCCGGGGCGACCCTACGCATCCCCTTCAGCGGACCGCGGCTCGACCTGCTGCTCGACGGGAGCGGTCAGGGCTTGATGGTGACCATCGACGGCGAGCCGGCACCGGGGTTGCCGACCGACGAGACCGGGGCGGCGATCGCTGTGCCGGACGCAGATGGCCGAGTCACCGTGGCCGACGGGCTCGACGACGGGCCGCATGTGGCCGAGATTCGCGCCCTGGCGGGCGAGGGCGGCTCGGTGGCGTTGGCCGGCTTCGTCGTCGTCCGGCAGCCGTGGCAGTCCTGGGCCTACCCCTGGATCTACGGAACCTTCGCCGTGATGGTGGTCCTGACCCTGGCGTCGCTCGTGTGGAACTGGCGCTTCCGCCCTGCCCTGCCGCCGAGCCCGACGGGCGGCGGGGCCAACGGCCACGTCCCGCGACGCCTCACTGCCGCTGACCTCCGTGCTCGGTCCCGCGCCCGGCGGAGCACGGTGCGCCGCCGGTGAGCGCATCCTCCCGACCGAGCGGCCCTCACCCCGTCCGCTCTCCCAACGTTGGGAGAGGGGGGTGACGTACGGAAGTCGACAGAGAGTCGGGGTTTCTGGAACCCGAGTTCGTGACACGCGGAGGGGTATAATCGCGTTTGCGTTGGTGACCGGAGCGCGTCGGCACTGCAACAGGACATGACCCATGAGGTCCCCATGAGCATGCAGTCCCTGACCTACGTGGTCGGCACGGCCGGCCACGTCGACCACGGTAAGTCCACGCTGGTGAAAGCCCTGACCGGCATCGACCCGGACCGGCTCCGCGAGGAGAAGGAACGGGAGATGACGATTGACCTGGGCTTCGCCTGGATGAAGCTGCCCAGCGGGCGGCAGATCAGCATCATCGACGTGCCGGGCCACGAGCGCTTCATCAAGAACATGCTCGCAGGTGTGGGCGGAATCGACGCGGCGTTGCTGGTGGTCGCGGCCGACGAGGGGCCGATGCCGCAGACGGCCGAGCACCTGGCGATCCTGGATCTCCTCCAGATCGAGCGGGGACTGATTGTCTTGACCAAGACCGACCTGGTCGATGGCGAGTGGCGGGATCTGGTGGTCGAGGAGATTCGCGAGGCGGTGCGCGGCACCGTGATGGACGGAGCGCCCGTGGTGCCGGTGTCGGCGGTGACCGGGGAGGGGCTGGACGACCTGCGCGCCGCCATTGATGCACTGCTGGATGCCGTCCCGCCGCACAACGAAACCGGTCGGCCGCGGCTGCCGATCGACCGGGTCTTCACCGTAGCAGGCTTCGGCACGGTAGTGACGGGGACGCTGCTCGGCGGGCCGCTGGAGATCGGTCAAGAGGTCGAGATCCTCCCGGCCGGGCGGCGTGGGCGCGTGCGCGGGCTGCAGAGCCACCGGTCGAAGGTGGAACGCGCACAGCCGGGCTCTCGCACCGCGGTGAACCTGGCGGGGATCTCGGTCGAAGAGATCGCCCGAGGCGATGTGCTGACGGTCCCTGGCTGGCTGACGCCGACGCGCCTGCTGGATGCCCGGCTGCGGCTCGTGCCTGACTCACCGGTCGCCCTGGAGCAGAACGACGAGGTGGACTTCTTCCTCGGCTCGGCCGAGACCCTGGCGCGGGTGACCTTGCTCGATGCCGAGCGGATCGAGCCGGGGCAAGAGGGCTGGGTGCAGTTCCGCTTCCCAACGCCCCTGGTGGCCGTCAGAGGCGACCGCTTCATCGTGCGGCGCCCCTCGCCCAGCCTGACGATCGGCGGCGGGGTGGTCGTCGATGCGCACCCACGTCGCCACCGTCGTTTCCGGCCCGAGGTCATCCAGGCGCTCGAGGTGCTTGCCTCCGGGGCGCCGGAGGAGATCGTCGCCCAGGCACTCGCCGCCGGGCCGCAGGAGCGCCGCGCGCTCGTGCGGAGCGTGGCGCTGCCGGAGTCCGATGTGCAGGCGGCGATCGACCGGCTGGTCGCGGAGGGCCAGGTGGTGGCGCTCGGTCGTGGCGGCCCGGCGGGCTACCTGATCCGTGCCGACACGCTGGAGCGTATCACCGGCGACATCCAGGCCCTGCTCGAGTCCTACCACCGGCGCCAGCCGCTCCGCCGCGGCATGGCCAAGGAGGAGGTCCGCAGCCGGACCGGTCTGCCTGCTCGTGTCTTCGAGGAGATCGTCGCCCACGCGGCTTCCGCGGCTGCGCTGGTGGACGACGGCGAGACACTGCGCCTTCCCGGCCACGAGATTACCTTCACCCCGGAGCAGCGGGAGAAGATCGACCGCTACCTCGCGGCACTGCGGGCGGCGCCCTACACGCCGCCCGGCCCGGCCGAGTTCGGGATCGACCCGGAGGTCGCCATCGCGCTGGCCGAGACGGGCGAGGTGGTGCGGGTCGACGAGGGGATCATCTTCGCCCGCGAGACCTTCGAGGAGATCCAGCGGCAGGTCCTGGAGATCATCGACCGGGAGGGCCGGATCACACTGGCCCAGTTCCGCGACCACTTCGGGTCCAGCCGCAAGTACGCCCAGGCCGTGCTGGAGTACCTCGATCACCAGCGCGTGACCCGGCGTGTGGGGGACGAGCGTGTCCGTTACCACTCCGCCTGAGCCACGCCCGGTCTTCCTCGCTCCGCACTACGACGACGTGGCACTCTCCTGCGGCGGGACCGTGGCCTCCTTCGCCGAAGGCGGCGCGCGCCCGCTGATCGTCACCTGCTTCGGCGGCGCGCCGACCGGGCCGCTCAGCGACTTTGCGCGGTTCCAGCACGAGCGCTGGGGGGTCGGACCGGACGACGCCGTGCGCATCCGTCGCGCGGAGGAGGCGTGCGCCGCTGCCGCGCTGGGAGCCGAAGCGCTTTGGCTCGACTTCCACGACGCCATCTACCGGGGCACGCGCTACACCTCGGATGACGACCTCTTCGGCCCTCTCCACCCGGACGACCGCCCGCTGGTCGACGACCTCACCGCGGCCGTCGCCGCGCTGGCCGCACCGGGCGCGACGGTCTACGTGCCGCTCGGCTTGGGCAACCATGTGGACCACCAGATCGCCACGCTCGCGGGACAGCGGCTGGCCGGGATGGGCCGCCGCGTGCTGGCGTACGAGGACTTCCCCTACGCCGGAGACCCGGCCGGTGCGCCCGCGCTCCAGGCGCGTGCTGCGGAGGTCGCCGCGGGTCCGGCCGAGACGCGGTTCCTCACTCCGGTCCAGTTGGAAGCGCGGGTGCGCGCCATCCTCTGCTACCGCACCCAGCTCCCGGTCATCTTCCGCCACCAGGGCGATCCGGCCGAGTCCACCCGCCGCTACGCCCGCGCCGTCGGCTCCGGCCGCCCGGCCGAGCGCTTCTGGCCGCTGCGTACCAACTCCTAGGTCTCGGTGTGGCGGGTAGGCAGGCCCCAGCGGGCGCCGAGGCCTGCCGTGGACTCATCGGGGCGGGCGCGGGTCGTACACGGTATCGGCGCGGGTGAGGGTGAAGGCAGCCGAGCCGTCGCCCGCCACGGCGTAGTTGACGTTGTTCGACACACCGACGAGCGCGCCGTCTCCCACCACGCCGATCACAGCGGAGCCGATGAACCCGTCGAGCATCTCGCTGTACCGGAGGGTATAGAGGGTGGCCCCGGCATGCGGGCCGAGCGGCAGGTTGAACGGCGCTTCCGCGTCGGTCCCGGTTACGGTCGGCGCGACCGGCACCCCGGCCGAGTCGACGAACTGCACCCAGGCCACGACGGTGTCGTTCGGGGCAGGGTTGAACAGGTTGATGCCCGAGGTGTCGCCGGTGCCGGTGTCGGTGATCCCCCTCTGCACCAGCGGCAGTGCCAGCAATCGCTCGTAGAACCAGCGGCCGGTGTCGAGCACGGGAACACCCCCATTCGGCTCGAAACCCGATAGGTCGCCCGAGGCTGGGTACGACATGGCGTGACCCTGACCGTGCCCGGCGAGGTACTTCACCTCGTCGATCGCCGCTGCCAGTGGGTAGTTGCCCACGATCTGCACCGCCGTGATCTGGCTGTCGCCGATACCGACATTGCCCGTGGCCGGGGTGTAGACGTACTCCATCGCCCGTGGCGGGATGGTGAGCAAATCAGTTGCCGCCACGTTGCCGTCGTAGTTGTAATAGGTCACCGTGACCCGGTTATAGAAGCTGGACAGATTCGCGATGTTGATCCCCGTGTTCCAGCCGTTGTAGTCGCGGAACACCAGGGGGCCGTACGCAACGCACTGGTCGCAGGTGTCCCCATTCGTGGGCTCATCGTAGCGCGGCTGAGCGACGGTTGTTAGCATCATGCCCGTTTCCGGCTTCATCCGGAACGCCGCGACGACCACGTCCTCTGTCGCGTCCACCCAGAGCGACCCGACGCGCCCCTCTGGCAGCGGGGTGTCGGCCATGAGGTCGACCGACACGCTCTCCCCCGCGGGCAGCCAGTAGTTGCCGAGGATAAGGGTTCCCCGGCCAGCCACACCCTGGCCTTGAGCCGGATAGAACGTGGCGTTCACCGTGGTGTCGTTCTGGGAAACATTGGTGATGAAGATCTCGGTGTTCCAGCCGCTGCTGGTCTGCACGATGGGAACGACCCAGCGGATCTGCTCCTCCAGTGTCTCCCCGCCCTGTGCTGCACGCTTCAGGTCGCTGTGCGGCACGGCGCTGTAACCGTCCACCATCTCGGTAGTGCTCGTCGTCTGCGGGCCGAACAGAGTGCCGACCGTGTGCTTCTCGACTCCGGCGATCCGAGGGGGCGGGCACTTTTCGTACACCTTCACCCGATAGGTTACGTTTGCTGCCGGCTCCGGCCCGCTCGGGCTCCAGTCGACGGCAAGCGTGCCGTTTCCGTCCCACCGGGCGACGTAGCTATCGGCAGGGAAGACGAAGTCCGGCTGGTAGATCTTGCCGATGAGAACGGGGGACGTCAGGGTCAGCTTCTGGAGGACATCGAAGCTACGTGAGGGGTTCCTACTAAACGGAATATCGCGCTCCACGCAGACACTTTGGTCGATCTGGTTGACCTCCTTTGGGTCAGTCCAGGTTGCCTCAACGACGATCCCGGCCCCGCCGGGGGTGCCCTCCTCGGGATTCTCCCGCGGTATCTTCAGTTGTGCGGCGGTCCAGACCTGCGATGCGCGCGGATTGAGCGTGAGCCCGGCGAGCTTCTGTCCGACGGTGTTCTTGACCACCACATCGACCGCGACGGGCTCCACGTTCTGCACGATGATCGCGCCGGTCACACCGGCCACCCCGGCGATCGTGTCGTGGTGCGGCACCCAGGGGAAGTAGATGCGGTCCACCACCGCATCCGCGGAATCAGCGACGGCGGGACTGATGGCAGCCGTCAAGAGCGCGGTGGCCAGCCCCAGCGCCACCGCGAGGCGAAGCAGTCTGGTGTGCAATGGCATGCTTCCTTCCTGCCGGTCGGCGACCGGTACTCCTCCCCTACCCCGTGCCTCGCGCCGGGCATGCAGCAGCCTCTCGCCGGGGCGCGAGGCGTCTCGCTCCCCGACCTCCTTCCATTCAGGCGCGCCGAACCCACCCGATGAGTCGGGTGATCTTACGGCACAACATGGCTAGTACTAAGGTACTATGATCGTATCACAGGATGGTGAAATGTCAAGTGTTGCGCGTGGTCATTTCGTGAGAGCGTCGCGATTGGTGGAGCATGCGAGGTTCTCGGGGCAAGGCACACGGCGCGGAGCCGGGCCGTCGGCCCGGCTCCGCTGCCGTCATCCCGGTGGTCAGACGCTCGCTGCGACGGTGTCGAGTTGCCGCAGGGCGTTGGCCATCTCGATCGCGGTGACGGCGGCGTCGAAGCCCTTGTTGCCTGCTTTGGTGCCGGCGCGCTCGATCGCCTGCTCGATGGTGTCGGTGGTGAGCACCCCGAAGATGACCGGGACGCCGGTGGCGAGCGATACGTTCGCCACCCCCTTGGCGACCTCGGACGCGACGTAGTCGAAGTGCGGGGTTGCGCCCCGGATCACGGCGCCGAGGCAGACCACCGCGTCGTAGCGCCCGGAGTCGGCCATGCGCTTGGCCGCGAGCGGGATCTCGAACGAGCCCGGCACCCACAGCACGTCGATCGCGTCGGGATCGACCTCGTGCCGCACCAGCGCGTCCAGCGCGCCCTCCATGAGCTTCGAGGTGACGAACTCATTGAAGCGTGCGACTACCATACCGATGCGCAGCCCGCGCCCGGTCAACATACCCTCAATCGTCCGCATCGTCTCTCTCCTTACGCCTGCTGCGTACCGGGGTGCCCTGGTGCCCCCGTGCGGTTGTGTGGGCGCTGCGCCGCCGCTAGCACCCGTACGCCGTACCCTCGCGGGCGGCGGTCCCCGCGGGGCTGTGGTCTGCCACGCCGGCCGGGTGGCGGTCTGCCTGTGCCCGGCGAACGGCGGCGAGGTCGGCGACGCTGATGATCGGGATGTCGTGGCGCGTGGCGAAGCGCTCCAGTTCGGGGAGGCGGGCCATGGTCCCGTCGTCCGCCATGATCTCGCAGATCGCCACCACCGGGTGCAGCCCGGCCAGGCGTGCCAGGTCGACCGCCGCCTCGGTCTGCCCCGGTCGCTCCAGCACCCCGCCGGGACGGGCGCGGAGCGGGAAGACGTGGCCGGGCATGGCGAAGTCGGCTGGGGTGGAGGCCGGATCGGCAAGGGTGCGGATCGTCCGGGCCCGGTCGTGCGCCGAGATGCCGGTCGTGACCCCCTGGCGTGCCTCCACCGACACGGTGAAGGCGGTGCCGAAGGGTGCCGAGTTGGACGCCGGGTCGACCATGAGCGGCAGGCGCAGCCGGTCGACCCACTCCGGCGCCATCGCTGCGCAGAGGAGCCCGCGCGCCTCGCGCACGATGAAGTTCACCGCTTCCGGTGTGATGAACTGTCCGGCGATGCAGAGATCGCCCTCGTTCTCCCGGTCCGGCCCGTCGACGATGATGACGAACCGGCCCGCGCGCAGCGCGGCGATGGCCTGCTCGATTGTCGCCAGCGGCACGATGCCTCCTCCCTCTAGGCGAACCCCGCCCGTCGTAGCAGGTCGAGGTCGACCCCCGCGCCGGGCGACGGACCGCAGAGCCGCTCGACGTACTTCGCGATGATGTCCACCTCCAGGTTGACCCGCTCGCCGGGCCGCTTGTGCGCCAGCGTCGTGTGGTGTTGGGTGTGGGTCACCAGCGAGACGGTGAAGCCGTCCGGCAGAACCTCCACGATCGTCAGGCTGGCGCCGTCGACGGCGATGAAGCCGCGCGGCACCAGGTAGCGATGGATCTCCGGCGGTGTCGCGATGCGGACCACGACCGCTGCACCGTCCGGTGTCTGCGAGACGACCCGGCCGGTGCCGTCGATGTGCCCCTGGACGTAGTGACCGCCGATCCGCCCGCCGACCATGACCGAGCGCTCCAGGTTTACCGGGGAGCCGGGGCTGAGGTCGCCCAGATTC
The DNA here is from genome assembly GCF_000024985.1 of Sphaerobacter thermophilus DSM 20745. Lineage (NCBI taxonomy): Bacteria > Pseudomonadati > Thermomicrobiota > Thermomicrobia > Sphaerobacterales > Sphaerobacteraceae > Sphaerobacter > Sphaerobacter thermophilus. The sequence continues at coordinate 2,187,710 of NC_013523.1, read as the reverse complement.
GTTAGCCGGAGCGTCACCGGTTGCAGGTTGGCGACGAAGTGGCCCGCGTCCAGGTCAGCAACGGTGAGACAAACCCCGTTGACGGCGATGCTGTCTCCGAGCCGTGTGCCCTCCAGCACCGTGCGGCCGCGGATGGTGAGCGCTACGTCGCCTCCGACCCGGCCGAGCGCGGCCACGGTGCCGACTTCCTCGACGATGCCGCTGAACATCACACCTCCTCCAGTCCGGGTATCGGCTGCACCCGGCCCTGCACCATGAGATCGCTCCCGACCTGGCACACCTCGACCTCGCGGAGGCGGCACGCCGCGTCCATCGTGGCCACGCCCTCGCCACCCAGTGGCCCCGGCGCGTCCCGCCCGCCGACCATGACCGGGGCGATGAACGCGACCGCGCGGTCGATCAATCCGGCGTCGAAGAGTGCGCCGAGCAGCGTCCCGCCTCCCTCGACCAGCACGCTGTTGACTCCCCGCGCCGCGAGGCAACGCAGCAGTGCGTGCAAGTCGACTCGTCCGCCGTGATCCGGGAGCGTCACCACGTCGGCCCCCACCGCGCGGAGCGCCGCGATGCGCTCGGGTGGGGCCGAACTGGTGGTCGCGAGCAGCGTTCGACCCGGCATGTGCGGCTGCAGCATGGCGGCACCCGGCGGCGTCCGCGCCTGGCTGTCGACCACGACGCGGAGTGGGTGATGCGGGCCGCCGGCCCCGCAGTCCTCGGGCGGGAGGCGGGTGGTGAGCAGCGGGTCGTCGGCCAGGAGCGTGCCGATACCGACCATGATCGCGTCGTGCGTGTCGCGCAGCCGGTGGCCCTCGCGCCGCGCCTCGGCGCCCGTGATCCACCGCGCGTGGCCGGTGTGGGTGGCGATCTTGCCGTCGAGGCTGACCGCGAACTTGGCCGTCACCTCCGGCAGGCCGCAGTGCACCCGCTTGAGGAACCCGGCGTTGATCGCAGCGGCCGCACCGGCGGCTAGGCCCAGCTCGACCCGCACTCCGGCCTCGGCCAGGAGACGCAGTCCCCGCCCGTTGACCGCCGGGTAGGGGTCGCGCAGTGCCACGACGGCACGGGCGATCCCGGCTGCAATGAGTGCATCGACACAGGGTGGCGTTCGCCCGTAGTGGGCACAGGGTTCGAGAGTGACGTAGAGGGTGGCGCCGCGGGCGAGGGCGCCTGCCTGTCGGAGCGCGACGATCTCGGCGTGGGCTCCGGGCGGCGGTTCGGTGGCTCCCTCGCCGACCAGGCGTCCGTCGCGGACCAGGACGGCCCCGACGGCGGGGTTGGGCGCGACGCGCCCGCGGGCACTGGCGGCGAGGTCGAGTGCCCGCCGCATCCAGTGGAGGTCGGTTGCCGGCACGACCCGGCAGTCCGTGGTCACCATGGCTCGCCCCCGCTTCGTTGACACGAAAAACCCGAGGGCAAGCCCTCGGGTTGCGGTGGCAAGATAGGTTCGCACGGCCGGATCGGCCGTCGCATACCTTCTCCCATCCGGACTATACCGTCGGCCCCGGAGTTTCACCGGATCCTGCGGCTCTCGCCGCTCGCGGGCTATACCGCCGGTCGGGAATTGGCGCCAGGCGCCTCACCCTGCCCCGAAGGTCTTGCGCTCGCAGTATAGGCCCGCCGGAGCGAGCCGTCAACCGTGCGACGGAGGAGTGGGGGCGCAGTCTCCCGACGAAGCGGCACCCACTCCCAACGTTGGGAGCGGGGAGCTGTGCACGCAAGGCCGGCACGATGCCGGCGCTCTCGTGGCCCGATGACGCTCAGTCAGCCGCGTGGACGGCGTGGCGGGGGTGCGTGGCAGGGGTGAGGCGCAGGAGGATCCAGCCGAGGATGCCGGAGATAAGCGAGGCGATGAAGATCCCCAGTTTGGCCATGGTGAGATGGGCCTCGTCGACGAAGGCCAGCTCCGCGATGAATAGGGCCATGGTGAAGCCGATCCCGCCCAGCGTGGCCGCGCCGTGCAGGTGACGCCAACTGACCCCCTCCGGCAGGCTGCTCAACCCGGTCCGCACCGCCAGCCACGTGGTCAGGGTGATGCCGATCTGCTTGCCGATGACGAGGCCGAGCAGCACACCGAGCGTGACGGTGCCGGAGAAGGCCGCGCGCAGGTCACCCCCGAGCGAGACGCCTGCATTCGCCAGCGCGAACAGCGGCACGATAAGGAAGGCGACCCACGGATGGAGCGCGTCTTCCAGCCGCTGCATCGGCGGCTGCACGTGTCCTACCGCGGCCCGCAAGGCGTGGAGCGCCTGCTGGTGCCGCTCGTTGGAGAGGACGCTTCGCCCAGGCTCGCAGGCGTCCCGGAATTCCTCCAGCGCGGCGCCTGCCCGGTCGAGGAACTCCGTCGGGTCGATCCGGTTCCGCGCCGGGATGGTCAGTGCCAGCAGCACCCCGGCAACCGTCGCGTGGACGCCCGACTGAAGGAACGCGAACCACAGGCCGATCCCGAGCACGGCGTAGACCATTGGCTGCGAGACACGCGCCAGATTCGCGGCGAGCAGCAGGAGCAAGATCCCGCCCCCGGCCGCCAGGGCTCCCCAGTTGAGGTCGCTGGTGTAGAAGACCGCGATTACCAGGACGGCCAGGAGGTCATCGACGATAGCGAGCGCCGTCAGGAATACCTTGAGCCCGATCGGCGCGCGCGACCCGACCAGCGCGAGGACGCCGAGCGCGAAGGCGATGTCCGTCGCCATCGGGACGCCCCAGCCGCGGACCATATCGGTCCCGGCATTGAGCGCGAGGTAGATCAGCGCCGGGGTGACAGCTCCACCGCAAGCCGCCGCCACCGGAAGCGCCGCCTGCCGCGGCGAGGCCAGCTCGCCGACCAGCAGCTCCCGCTTGATCTCCAGGCCGACGACGAGGAAGAAGATGGCCATCAGGCCGTCGTTGATCCACTGGTGGAGGGTCAGGGTCAGCCCGGTGCCGTTGAGCCCGATCCGCAGCGGGGTGTGCCACAGGTCGGTGTAGCTCTCGCTCCAGGGCGAATTGGCCCAGATGAGCGCGACGGCGGCCGCGAGCAGCATGACGATCCCGCCCGAGACCTCTGAGTGGATGAACTCCTCGAGCGGAGTGATGACGCGCCGGACCGGGCGCATGGAATCGCCGTGCTCCTTACCTACGATGACTGCGGTCGTACCGTCGCGAGGCGCGCACGATGCGGGACAAATGGACCATGACCGGCGTTCGACCACACGACGACGTGGTGATTAACTGTACCAGAGACGCGCACGGTTGCAGAGCCGCACCCGAAGCGGTGCGCCCCATTGGTCCATCACCCCGGGGAGCCGAGCGGTGTGCCCGGTCAGGACGCGGCGCTACGGGACGCCGCTTCGACCGCCCCGACCATTGCCTCCTCCGGTCGCGCGCCCTCCAGCTCGATCGACTCATTGATGACGGTCTTCGGCACGCCGTAGATCCGGTAGCGTTGGGCCATGAGGGGGTACTCGCTCACCTCGATCACGTCCGCCGTGACTTTGTCGCTCTCGATTGCCATCATGTGCGCCAGCCTGGCGGCACTCGGGCAGTAAGGTCAGGTAGGGGTGACAAAGACCTTGATGTGGACCGGGTTCTGTAGCGCGGCCAGCACCTCGCGGCTGTACGGCTGAAGCGACGTGGTACCGCGCGAGACGTCGATGAGATCCTCGATCAGCGTGGCGAACTCGTAGCCGGCCGGGACGCCGATGAAGCGCACGGTGCCCTTGTTCTGCCCCTCCAGCACGATCGCCGGGATCTCCTCGATCCCCTCCGCCTTCGCCTGCTCCTGCTCGGTGACGAAGTCGCGGACCTCCAGCGTGAGCTTGTCGGAGAGCGCCACCAGCTCGTTCAGCAGGGCGTGGGTGTCGGAGCAGGTGCCGCACTCCTGCCCCGGTACGCTCAGCACCGACTGGCGCTGGGTGTAGAAGCGGAGTGTGACCGGGTGCTCCAGCTTCTCGGCGAAGAGCTCCTTCAGGTACTCCTGATCTTGCTGCGGGATGATGGCCATGGTGTGGCTCCCTTCGAGGCTCGTTCCGGCCGGCGGCCGACGTGCGAACCATCGCGCGGGGATCCGCCGGGGCGTGCCTGTTCCATCACTCAGGTCAGCGTGGGCGCGGACCCTGCGTCTGCTGTCGCACGGACGCTGCCAACGGGCTCGCGCCGTGCGATAATCGAGCGCCGGACCACCGCAGATCCCATCGTCCGGCTCCGGGCATGCCGCGCCGGGACCGACACCGGTTGGGAGGAGCGTACACATGGGCCAGCTACTCATCGGCACCTCGGCCTGGAGCGACCACGACCCCTTCTACCCGCCGGGGACTAAACCAGCCGAGCAACTCCCCTTCTACGCCCGCTACTTCCCGATCGTGGAGGTCAACACCACCTATTACCGCATCCCGAACCGGCGCATGGTCGAGGGCTGGGTGCAGCGCACGCCGCCCAGCTTCATCTTCGACGTCAAGCCCCCGCGTGAGCTGACCAGCACACCCGAGACGCCCAGGGGCGAGGCGCCCGTGCCCGACGCCGCCGTGGCCGAGGCCTTCGCGGAGGCGATCGAGCCGCTTGCCCAGGCCGGGAAGCTGGGCGCGCTCACCTTCCAGTTCCCGCCCTCCTACCGCAACACCGAGGAGCACCGCGAGTACCTCCGCCTGCTGCCGGAGCTGCTGCCGGGCTTCACCATCGCGGTCGAGTTCCGCCGTCGCGACTGGCTTGACCCGGAGCATGCCGAGGACACGCTGCGCCTGCTCCAAGAGACGGGCCTCGCCTACACCATGGCCGATGAGCCGCAGATGGGCACCGGGAGCGTCCCGCCGGTGTACGGCGTGACCAACCCGCGTCTGGCCATCATCCGCTTCCACGGCCGAAACTACGAGACCTGGTACAAGTTCACCGGCTCCAGCCGCGACCGCTTCAACTGGGAATACAGCACCGAGGAACTGGAGGAGTGGCGCGACAAGCTGGAGGCGGCGGTCCGCGCCGCCGAGGCGGTCCACGTCTTCTTCAACACCAACTACGCCAACCAGGGGCCCCGCAACGCGGTCCGGCTGATGGACATGCTGGGCATCCCCCACCCGCCGCTGCCTGACGGCGGCCCCCAGCAACGCACCCTGTTCGACGAGTAGGCGAGCGCAGCTCGCAGCACTCTGCCCCCGCGTCTCCGGTGGGGAGTGGGTAGGGCGGGCTGCCCTGTGCCGTGCCACACCGTCCCGGCCGGTGCCAGCGGGTGACAACGTGGGGCGGCCAGGTTCTCGTGCCGCGCGGCGGTTGCTCCCTGGGGGTCGGGCAAGCCGCGTACGGACGTGGGCCATAGTACTTTTTTCCTATTCTGACGGTAGCCTTCGTCGTTGTTTGATCCTGCAGATCTGGCCGCTCCCTTGCCCGAACGATCGCGCGATTGCGTGATGATGAGCGCATCAGATTCAGCATGCGTGCGATCTACCAATCCTCGCTCACGCAGTACCAGTGGCAACGGAACTAGGAGATATTTCCTGGTGATGCGCTTCGGGCGAAACCCGAATATGAAACACGCGTTATCATCACGGGAGAGCCCGGCGTGGTGTTGCCGATCCGCTGGGCTCTACCGATGCCGGACCCGCTCGGTGACGGTCATGCGCGACACCGTCGTTGACCTGGAGCGGATAGGTTGACCGGGCGGACCGGTCCGATCGCCCGATGGGCGAGATGCCGGGGAAACGGAGTCTGCGATACGGGCGAAGTTGTGTCGCCGGGCGGGGCGGCTCCAGGAAGTGTGGAACAGATCACGGCAGCGCTGGAGCCGCCCCGCCCGCCGGATGCGGGCGCGACGCAACCCACATCCGAAGGGGATTGGGAATCTAGAAGGGGGTGATAACGAACGAAATTCGCCTACTGCCTGGCCGGCGCGAGCGGGTGCGCCGCGCGGCCGAACACCCGAATGTAGGTGTGACAGATTGGGTTCCGGGTAATCCACTGGTCTTAGGACTGGTGCGAAAGGAGTAACGGGGTGAGAAAGAAGTTTCTCCACCTCGCGATGGCCCTGGGGCTGATCACGGGCCTCTTCGTGGGTGCCATCGCCCCGGCGGCAGCAGCGCCGGAAGAACCCGGGGAGGGGGCGATCTACTTCCCCTGGGTTCCGAACAATGATTCCCTGGCGGGCATCGACGGCATCACCGGCTCGGTGACGGTGCAGAACCTCGAGCCGTTCTCGGTCCACGTCGATGTGTACGACGCGGCGGGCAACGAGCTGACCTCGATCACGCTCAACCCGCGGGCGTCGCAGACCTGGACCGCGGCGCAGCTCGGCATCGATGAGCCGGGTTCCGGTGTGATCGCCGTCGCGCACTGGTTTGACTTCGCCGAGATCTGCGACGTGGTTGGTGAGGGCCCTGTGACCCTCGGCACCCGCGGTAAGCCCGCGGACACCACCGACGAGTTCGCCGTGCCGGACGGTTACGGCGAGGACTGGAACAAGATCCAGGTCGTGGGCTACGTCGAGGGCCGCGACTACAACTGGTGGGTTGCGAACGGGATCCTCTACATCGACTGGAGCCTGGACGGCACCGAGCCGGCTTACAACACGCCGATCAAAGTCGATCTGCTGAACTGCCCCGACCTTGATCTGCCGGATCCGCGGATTGCCGGTGTGGAGAAGCACACGACCGGCACGGTTGGTCCGCGGACCTCGGCGAATACCGAGATCGTCGACGGGTACACCGCGCTCCCGGTTCAGGATCTGATCCTGGCGACCGGCGTTACCTCCTTCCCGGAGGCGTGGCTGGACCTGCAGTCCCGCTGGATCATCCCGATCGTCCAGACGAACAACCACTGGAACACCGAGATCGTCATCACCAACGTCTCGGGCGTGAACAACTCGGTCAACGCAACCTTCTACGCCGCGGGTGGCCAGGGCTCGGCCGGCGAGAGCGTCGCGCTCCTCTCGGGCCAGACGCTGGCACCTGGTGAGTCGATCACCGTTGACCTGCGCGAGGATGCCGGCTTCCCGGATGAGGTGGTCGGTTCGGTCTGGATCGATGCGACCCACGCGGTCGTGGCGGCGGCCTTCCGCAACAAGCCGTCGACCGAGATGATGCTGACCACGCTGGCCCAGCCGCGGAACGATGATCCGATCAACAGCCCGGCGCTGAAGTTCGGTCCGCTCGTCTTCCGCGACTACAACGGCTGGAACACGGGCATCAACATCGCCAATCTGTCCAGCGACAACAACCGGGTCACGGTGACGTACTACAACTACGCCGGGAATGTGGTGCACGCGGAGACGGTCAACATCCCGCCGCGGGCCATGGAGTACATCTACACCATGGCGACCGGCAGTGAGGGTCTTGCCGAGCGGCAGATCACCTCGGCCCGTATCGAGGGCTCGGCGCCGCTGGCGGTGGCTGTCGACGAGGTGAAGTACCTCGAGGGCCAGGACCAGTGGCACGCCATGACCTACGCGGCTGCCCGGGCGCAGTTCGGTGGTGACGCGATCGACACCGGCGAGCGCGTGCTCTACGAGTCGATGCTCGGTCTGCCGCTGGTGCAGAAGGGCAATCCGACCACCGGCTACGGCGACACCTCCGGCATCAACCTGTTCAACCCGAGCGACGCTGCCGTGACGGCCTACGTGCAGTTCCTGAGCTCGAGCGGGGTGCCGGTTGCGCCGACGGTCGACGCGACCGATGCTGAGAAGCCGCTGTCGTTCCCGATGCCGGCGGGCGCGGGTGCGACGATCTACACGCTGAGCCTCAGCGAGATGCCGGCTGGCTTCCAGGGCTCGGCGGTCGTGGGTGTCGTCGGTGACGGTGCGCTGGTTGGCGTCTCCAACAACGTCAACTACGAGGTTGCCGGCGACGGCTCGGCCGTCTACAACCTCGCTCCGACCTGGGTCTTCGACTTCGAGGAGCCCGAAGAGTCGGTCCTCTAATGGATCCCCTCGTCTAACCGCCGGCGGAGCGGCCGGCTGGGTAACCGGCCGGCCGCTGCCCGGAACAACCACAACGCTGTAACGCGGACTGTTACGAGGAACCCAACGGTCACACCGGAGTCGCCCCCTGGATCCGACCAGGGGGCGGCTTTTTTGTCTGCACGCGTCAGGTGTTGCTCACTCCTCTTCCTCCTATCACGCATCATCACGCGTCCCACGAGCTTCCGTCAGCTCTTGTCCCACATTCAGAGGATTTTCATGAACGACGTTACGTTGACATGCAGGTGGATGGATTGTAAAAGAAGAGGGCTATACAAGATGGACGCGACCGATACGGAGGACGCGCGTTACCAAAGGTAGGACCATGATGCGTGTTCTTCTATGACAGCGACGCGTGGAGCGGCCCAGCGCGATGCGACAGCACGACAACCAGGTGCGAGTGCATGGTGCCAGGGGTATATGCGCGTCGCTGCGTCATATGATAGAATACGCTATATAGAGAAATGAGACCGCCGAGGGGAGCGGTGCGGAGACGCACGGCGGCCCGCATCCATCCCGGCGTATCGAAAGCTGAAAGGGGGTGATGACGAGGAGGAGAGGCGTCATGGTCCAGCCCGCGCTGGCGTGACGCTGGAGCGGGCGAATGCGTGGTGAAGGGTTGATTGGGTTTCGGAAATGCGACCGGTCGGATGACTGGTGCGGAAGGAGCAACGGGGTAAGAAAGAAGTTTCTCCACCTCGCGCTCGCGTTGGGGCTGATCTCTAGCCTCTTCGTGGGTGCCATCGTTCCGGCGGCCGCAGCGCCCGATGATCCGGGCGAACTCGAGATCTTCTTCCCGTGGGTTCCCCACAATGACACGCTCGGAGGAGTCGAGGGGGTCACCGGCTCGATCACCGTGCAGAACCTCTAGCCGTTTGCGGTCGACGTGGAAGTGTACGACGCGGCGGGCAACGAGCTGACCTCGATCACGCTCAATCCGCGGGCGTCGCAGACCTGGACCGCGGCGCAGTTGGGCCTCCCGGCGTACGACCCGGAGGAGGGGAAGCCGGGCGGCGGCGGCGTCGTGGTTGCGGCATGGTGGGCGAACCCCGCCGACCTGATCAACGCTGGGGTCATCCGGTGCGAAATCGACCAGACGTCCGGGTCCCGTGGCACCCCGGAGAACACGACCGACCAGATCGTAGGGATCGCCACTGAGCCGGCCGCCATCGCCATCGACGGCTTCCGCGCGGGCCGGGACTACAACTGGTGGTACGCGGGGAACACCCTGTACATCGACTGGAGCCCGGATGGCGCTGAGCCTGCGGCGGGCCAGGGCACGTACTCGGTGACCTTGTACTACTGCGACGACATCCCGCTCCCGCGGATCGCGGGTGCTGAGAAGCACACCGTCGGCACGGTCGGCCCGCGGACCTCGGCAAACACCGAGATGGTGGACGGCTACAGCGCGATCCCGCTGGCTGACGTGCTCCTGGCGAGCGTCGGCGGTGCTTTCCTCGACGCGCCGTCCCGCTGGGTGATCCCGATCGTCCAGACGAACAACGGCTGGAACACCGCGATCGTCATCACCAACGTCTCGGGTGCGAACAACTCGGTGAACGCGACCTTCTACGCCGCGGGCGGTCAGGGCTTCGCCGGGCCGAGCGTGGCGCTGCTGTCGGGCGAGACCCTGGGTCCGGGTGAGTCGATCGTGGTCGACCTGCGCGAGGACGCGGGCTTCCCCGACGAGGAAGTCGGCTCGGTCTGGATCGATGCGACCCGCGCGGTCGTGGCGATGGCCTTCCGCAACAAGCCGTCGACCGAGATGATGCTGACCACCGTGGCCCAGCCGCGGACCGATAACCCCGTGGTGAGCCCGACGCTGAAGTACGGCCCGCTGGTGTTCCGGGACTACAACGGCTGGAACACCGGGATCAACATCGCCAACCTGTCGAGCGCCACCAACCAGGTCTCGGTGACCTACTACAACTACGCCGGCAACGTGGTGGCGGCGGAGACCCGCACCATCCCGTCGCGGGCCATGGAGTACGTCTACACGCCGGCGACCGGCTCCTTCGGTATCGGTGAGAACCAGATCACGGCGGTCCGCATCCAGGGCACGGCGCCGCTGGCGGCGGCGATCGACGAGGTGAAGTACCTCGGCGGCCAGGGTGAGGGCCACGCGATGTCCTACGCGGCCGGCCGGTCGCTGCAGGGCGGCTTCGAGATCGACCTGCGCGACACCCAGCTCGGTCGCGTCTACTATCTGTCGATGCTCGCTCTGCCGCTGGTGCAGAAGGGCAACCCGCAGACGGGCACCGGCGACACCTCGGGCATCAACCTGTTCAACAGCGACGCGAACAGCAGCGTTGAGGCCTGGGTGCAGTTCCTCGACTCCGCCGGCGTGCCGGTCGCGCCGACGGTCGCGGCGACCGACGCCGAGGATCCGCTTACCATCCAGATCCCGGCCGGCAGTGGGGCGACGCTGTACACGCTGAACTACAGCCAGATGCCGGCGGGCTTCACCGGCGCGGCAGTGGTCGGCGTGGTGGGTGACGGCGCGCTGCTGGGCGTCTCCAACAACGTCAACTACGAGGTTGCCGGCGACGGCTCGGCCGTCTTCAACCTGGCGGTCACGCCGCAGGCGACGCCGCGGTTTGCCGTGGACTTCGACGTGGACTGGGGTGAGTCGCCGAACCCGGTCAACGACGAGAACGGCGATCCGGTGTCGCACACCGTGACGGTGACGGTGCGGGACCTGTTCGGTGATCCGGCGCCGAACGTGCGGGCGTTGCTCCGCGTGACGAGCGGCCCGAACGCGGGCCTGGAGGTGTCGGGGACGACCGGTGCCAACGGCCAGGCGGCGCTCAGCTACACCAACGATGACGGCGAACTCGGCACGGACCAGTTGGAGGTCTGGGTCGATCTTGACCGCGATGGTGTGGTCGATGCTGATGAGACCGAGACGGGCACCAAGGAGTGGGTCACGGGGCTCTACCGCGTGGTCTCCGTGACGCCTGAAGAGGCGACGAACCTGCTCGGCACGCAGCACACTGTGACCGTCACGGTCACCGACGGATCGGATGCGAACAACCCGGTGCCGGGCGCGGCGGTGACGTGCGAAGTCCGTACGGGTGATGGCCCGAACGCGGGTGCGACGTTCACCTACAGCGATGCGTCCCAGCAGACCGACGAGAACGGCCAGATCAAGTGCACCTACACGGGCGAGAACGCGGGTGAAGACACCATCACCGCCACGGCGGACGGCCGGGGCACGGGCACCGCGACCAAGACGTGGGTAGCGCCCGAAGTCAGCGCGAGTGGCCCCACCAGCGTTGACCAGGGTGATGAGTTCGAGATCGAGGCCACTGCCACGAACCGCACCGGCTTCGACATCTCGCAGGCTCTGTTCCGGATCATCGTCAAGCCGCCGGAGCCGGAGGCGTGCGGTGCAGGCGACTCGTGGACCGACGTGTTCAACATCACGGCGGTCGACGGTGAGGATCCGCAGGGCATCAACGACACGTTCGCGTGCGTTGACGGCCGGTGGGAAGGCTCCTGGGGACCGTCGAGCGGTTTCCCGATGCCCAACGGCTACACCGCTGACACCACGTTCACGGTGCAGTCGCACGCCTCGGCGCCGGCCGGAATCTACACCGTGACCCTGCGGTTGGTGGACCTGAGCGAGACCCCGGAGCGTGTGCTGGCTGAGACTAGCTTCGAGATCCACGTCACCGATCCCTCGGAAGATTGACGCCGTCAGTCTCCTGACGGATAGGTGACACAGGGCAGCGCCCCTCGGGAAACCGGGGGGCGCTGTCGTGTTCAATGGGCGTGGTGCCTGGCTCGGGGCCCCGCACCCCGACACCTCTCGGACGGAGCCCACCAGGGGAGAGAAGCGAGCGATACGCAATACGGATTACGCGGCACGGATGACGCATGACGCATGACGCAAGACGTTCCCCCTCTCCCAACCTTGGGAGCGGGGACAGTGGGTGAGGGCCGTTCCATGCTTCCCTCTTGCCCCATCAGTCACATCCCCGTTAGACTAGGGTGCCTGCCGTGATCTGTTCGGACAGCGCGGCCGTTCGGGTCGAGAGGCGTTAAGCTGTTGAGGGACCGATCACCGGCCTGGCGGCCGGGCCGGGGCTACGGGGTCACCCCCGGTCACGACGCGCTAGGGAAGCGGAAGGGGAACTCATGACAGGTACCTGCCGCCGTGTGGCCGTCATTGGTCGCACCGCCGCTGCTCTCCTGATCCTGAGCAGTCTGCTCGCTGTGCTCGCTGCACCCGCCGCGGCGCAGGAGTATGCCGGCTGGGAGTTTTCGCCCGTCGTCTGCGAAGCCTCGCCCGGCATCGGGGAGGCCTGGCTTGCAGCGGGACCGGATGTCCCACCGCTCGGCAGCGGCAGCCTGCACTTTGCGGTGTCAGCCGACGGAAACGGCTTCCCGCAGCTACGCCAGAGCGCATTCGATGGCGTCGCCCTTGCGACGCTGACGAAGCTGGAGTACAGCACCTACGTCGATATGGACGGTGACCTATCGGTCGCGCCGATGCTTATCCTGGACATCGACGCGGACGCCGATGGTGAGGCGGACGACCAACTGATCTTCCAGCCCGGCCTGCAGGGCGTGGAACTCGTGAACCGCCGATGGCAGGACTGGGACGCGCTCGGCGGGCTCTGGTGGTCGAAGCAGGGGCTGGCGGGGATGACCGAGGCCAACCCGCAGTTGCTGACGACCTACCTGGAGGTCTACCCTGACGCAGCGATCGTCAGCCCGGATGATGACGGCGCGCTGCGGGTTGCGGCCGGCTGCATCGGCGCCGGCTGGGAGAGCTTCGCCGGCGCGCTCGACGCCGTCGTGGTGGGCGTGTCCGGGCTGGACACGGAGTACGATTTCGAGGCGGGGGTCATCTACGCCCGCGGTGCGCTCCCGCCGGGTTATGAGCGCGACGTGCCGGTCTTCACCCAGTTGCTGCCGGCGCCGCACAGCACCCATGCGCCCGGCACGGAGATCGCCGTCGGCGTCGAGGCTCGCTCCGACAGCCCCATCCGCTCGGTGCATCTGATGATCGATGGGCAGAACGTGCCGGTGCAGGTGGTGCCGCGGGCCGGCGGGGGTGTGCTCGCGACGGCGCCGCGCACGCTGCCGTCTGGCGTCCATCGGGTGATCGCGACTGTCACCGACCAGGAAGGCGACCAGTTCACCGCGCAGTGGAACTTTGTGGTCGGCGAAGCGGGTGAGTCGGAGTGGTTCAACGCCGACGGCACGCCAAAGGACGATGCGATCAACGCCACCATGAAGTCGCTGGTCGAGGCGTTCCGCTGGCACCTGTTCGGCCAGACCTGGGATGGCGTGAACCATCCGGAGATGCCGACCCACGTGGACACGATTACCCAGGGCACCGAGCCTGGCCCGTGGGTGACGGACGGCACCTTTGACGCCGAGGCGACCACGGCGACGCTGAAGAGCCTGGTCGAGGCGTTCCGCTGGCATTTCTGGGGTCAGTCGTGGCAGGGCGCGGGCGATCCACCGAATGTCCCGACGCACGCGACCGAGTTCGTCGACGCGGAGCCGCTCTCGCCGTGGTTCGAGGAGGACGGGACGCCGATCCGCTCGCAGATCGAGGGGACGCTGCGGTCGCTGGTCGAGTCCTTCCGCTGGCACTTCTGGGGCGTGACCTGGGACGGCCAGCGCCACGAGCACGAGATGCCGACCCACGCATGGTAGGCTGGGAAACGCCCTCACCCCCTCACCCCCTCTCCCAAAGTTGGGAGAGGGGGAATGAGGTGGACGGACGTGGTTGCCCCTCTCCCAACCCTGGGAGAGGGGCTTGGGGTGAGGGCCGATAGAGTGATCCTGATGCGCGACCCGCAGTGGCGGTCGCGCATCAGTTGTGGGGAGGAGCCAGATTGAGACGGTCCCGATTGCTGATCATCGCGCTCGTGGGAGTGGCGCTCCTGGTGGTCGCCGCGTGTATGGGTGGGTCGTCTAACTCGACGCCGCAGACCACCACGACGCCCGCGACGCCGACGACGGCTCCGGCTTCCCCCTCCCCGCAGGCGCAGGGGACCGCAGTGGTCGAAGGATGCACGCCGGTGCTGGCGCCCGGCGCCACGCCGACGCCGACGCCACGAGTGGACCGCCGCCTGGGTCCGCCTGTCTTGGTCCTCATTGCCGGAGATTGCGAGCAGGAAGCCTCGCTGGGCTCCTTCTTCTGGCAGCTTGGAAAGGACGTCGCGGCGGACGTCAACGCACCGGGCTTGCAGATCCAGAAGGACGGCGCGCTGGCGTTGGAGCAGGGCCAGGAGGTTCGGTTCGAGCCGCGGGTCGGTCCGGTGCCGGAGACGATGACGATCGACGTCTACCCCGAGCAGGGGAACGTCCGTCCGCTGGAGGAGCTGCCCAACCCGCAGGGAACGCCCTACATCGGCACGCCGATCCCGGGTTCGAACACGCCCGACGTCTTCAAGCCGACGACCGACCCGGTGACCACGGTGGAGATCCCGACCGACGCGCTGACCTGGACGGTTGACCTGGAGCCGGGCACCTACTTCCTGCACGTGAAGGGGACGTGGCCGAACCCCACCGGCGAAGGCCGCGAACTGACCAGTGAGTACTCGTTCTACGTGCGGGTGAAGTAGGTGAGCGTCATGCCACGCCTGGCGCCAAGGCGATGACCAGGGATACCCGCCTGTGAGCTGGGGTGGGTGGATCGGGGCTCACACCCAGGTGGTACGGCGTCTGCCGCCCGGTTCGTGCCCGGGGCTGAAGCCACCGGGCTGAATATTGGATAAGCCCACTGAAGGGGCTGGGGACGCGGCGGACGGTGGGACGCTCGATCGCGTCAGCCCGGGTGCAGGACATGGGGAGCCCTTCAGTGGGCCTTTCATTGTCAGCCCGGGATGTACTCCCTGGCACGCACCGACCGCGTACACTGCATTCAGCAGGCATTGTGGTGAACACGGGGTACGTGCCGGCCCCGTGTATGCTATCCGCCGACCCGATGAACACCAGTCACGCGCAGTGCCCGCCGGAGATGCGATAGATCTTTCGAGGTTCGGCGGTGACGCATGACGTATGACGCATCACGCACGACGAAGGGCGGGTGACGCATGGTGGATGACGGCCGGGCAGAGCAAGTCAAGGCGCGGGTGCGCGAACAGTTTGCGGCGGCGGGGGATGCCTATGTGGTCAGCCCCACCCATCGGAGCGGCGATGATCTGGAGCGGCTGGTGGAGCTTGCGGAGGCGACGCCGGAGACGATCGCGCTCGATATCGCCACCGGTGGCGGGCACACCGCGCTGGCGCTCGCGCCGCATGTCCGGCACGTCACGGCCACCGACCTGGTCCCGGAGATGCTGGAGCGGGCGCGCGCTTTCATCACGTCCCAGGGGGTGATCAACGCTGACTTCCAGGTGGCCGACGCCGAGGATCTGCCCTTCGCCGACGGCAGCTTTGACCTCGTGACCTGCCGCATCGCGCCGCACCACTTCGCCGATGTCCAGCGGGCGGTGCACGAGGTGGCGCGTGTGCTCCGGCCGGGCGGGCTGTTCTTGCTGATCGATAGCGTGGCGCCGGAGGACCCGGAGCTGGACGAGTTCCTCAATGAGTTGGAGCGGCGGCGGGACCCGAGCCATGTCCGGTCGTACCGCCGCTCGGAGTGGCGGCAGTTCCTCGAAGCCGCGGGCCTGACGGTCGAGGTGATGGAGACCTTCACCAAGCGGCACGACTTCACCGCGTGGACCGCCCGCTCGCGCCTCGGTCCGGAGGGACGCGCCGTGCTGGAGTCCTGGGTGCTGGCCGCGCCCCCCGCCTGCCGGGAATCCCTCAAGATCGAGATCGTCGACGGCCGCGTC
The DNA here is from genome assembly GCF_000024985.1 of Sphaerobacter thermophilus DSM 20745. Lineage (NCBI taxonomy): Bacteria > Pseudomonadati > Thermomicrobiota > Thermomicrobia > Sphaerobacterales > Sphaerobacteraceae > Sphaerobacter > Sphaerobacter thermophilus. The sequence continues at coordinate 2,171,999 of NC_013523.1, read as the reverse complement.
GTGGCCCACACGGACGAGAAGGGGCTGTTCAAGGCGCGGAAGCCGCGGCAGTAGCGGTCGCCTCCCTAGGGGAGCGGCCCTCACCCCCCGACCCCTCTCCCAAAGTTGGGAGAGGGGTGCTGCTTGGTTTGGGATGGGCGAGGTGCTTACTCCACCGTGATCGGCTCGGGGGCCGGGAGGCCGTGTTCGGCGGCGAAGGCGCGGGCGTGGTCGATGCGCTCGGCGATGCTCGGGTGGCCGTAGAGGAGCAAGCGCACCAGGGCGGGCGGCTTCGGGTCGGACAGGTTGACCGCCGCCAGCCGGGTCATGGCCGAGCCGAAGGCCACCGGGTCGCGCGTCAATTCGAGCGCGAACGCGTCGGCCCGCCGCTCGATGCGGCGCGAGTACCAGTTCTGCACCGGCCCCAGGAGCAGCCCGGCGATCGAGAGGAACCAGCTCAGGAGCGGCATCGTGGCCACGTCTCCCAGCCGGTCGGTGCCGATGCGGGAGCCGAAGCGGGCCAGGGTGCCGCGCGCCAGGCGGTCCACCAGGAACGAGAGGGCGACGGTGAAGACGCTGCCGAGGGCGATGAAGCGCCAGATGTCGCGGTGGGCCTGATGCGCGATCTCGTGCGCAACCACGACCTCGATCTCCTCCGGGGTGAATTGCTCCAGCAGGGTATCGGCGAGGACGATGCGCTTGGTGCGCCCCAGCCCGGCGAAGAAGGCGTTAGCCTTCTTGGTCTGCCGGCTCATGTCGGTCTGGAGCACGTCGGCCACTTCGATGCCGGATCGGGCGGCCAGAGCCTTCAGTCGCTCGGCCAGTTCGCGGTCCTTGAGCGGCTCGTACTTGTTGAAGAGCGGCATGATCAGCACCGGGCCGAGCTGGGCCAGCAGGACGGTCAGTGGGATCGCCGCGGCGCTGACGATCGCCCACCAGGTGCGCGGCCAGCGGCGAATCGCGGTGTACCCGGCCAGGGCCAACGGCGTCTGGAGCACCAGGCCCACCCCCAGGCCCTTCAGGTGGTCGGTCAGCCACGCGGTGCGCGTCTGGTTGCTCAGGCCGTAGCGGTGCTCGACGACGTAGGAGCTGATGTAGTCGAGCGGGAGCGCCGCCAGCCAGCCGAGCAGCGAGTAGACCGTGGTCGTGGCCGCGTCGCCCGGGAGGCCGCGCCCCGTGCGGCGCTGCACGGCGGTCCGCACTCTGGCCGCCGCGCCGGAGAAGACCACCAGCGCGCCGGTGACGAGGCTGGTGACGAGCCCCACGAGGAAGAGCTGCTCTTTGGTCCGGTTGTAGCGGCGCGCGCGGCGCAGCCGTTCCGGATCGACCGTGCGCGCACCGGGGGAAGCGCCGTCCGCCGCGAGACGGCGGAGCGCAAGCGCGCCGCGGATGATCATCGGCCAGGACACCACGATACCGTCCTTCCCGCCCTCCGATGGCCCGCTGCCGCCGGAGATTTGCTATCCTTACGCGCCGGACCCGGGATTGGCGTCCCTCCGGGAAGGGGTGAAATCAGTCCCTCCCGTGCGGCTCACCCGCCGCATGTTGCCGCGCTCTGGCGGCGGGCTAGCCCGGGCGATGCTCCGGGTCGCACACGCTGCCGCTGCCGCGGGCGGGACCGGCGCGTGAGCGATGACCTTGTGTGCGGGGCGGAGAGGAGCGGACACCCTCGCATGGAACTGGCACTGCGTGGGATTGCCATCGGCCTGGCGCTGGCTGCGCCGATCGGTCCGGTGAACATCGAGATCGTGCGCCGCGGGCTTCGCTCCGGGTTCCTCTCCGGCTGGCTGGTCGGGGTCGGCGCGATCAGCGCCGACACGCTCTACTGCCTGCTCGTCATCGCCGGTATCACGCCGCTTGTCGACCGCGCCGCCGTGCGCACGGTCCTGTGGGTCGCAGGCGCGGCGTTCCTCGTCTTCCTGGGTTATAGCAGCATCCGCGCCGCCTTTGCCACGGGGAGTTTCATCGACAAGCCCGATTCGGGCGGCTTCATGCGCCGCTCCTACCCGACCGGGCTGCTGATCGCCCTGCTCAACCCGATGGGCATCGTCTTCTGGGCCTCGATCGGCGGTGGCCTGGTGGCGTCGGCGGTGGCGCAGACCGACACGACCGGGACGTTCGCCATCGTTCTCGGGGTGATCCTCGGGCTTGGCCTGTGGGTCACCGGGCTGTCGCTCCTGGTCCACGGGGGGCAGCGGTTCGTGTCCGACCGGCTCTTTCGCTGGGTGAACTTCATAAGCGGGGTGGTCCTGATCGGCTTCGCCCTCTCGTTCGCGGTCCGAGCGGTGCAGGAGGTAGGAGCGTGGCTGTGAGCGGATCGCGGCCCCGGGCGCGGGAGGCCGGGGTGGTGCTGGGGACGCTGCCGCCTGGTCCGGAGAACACGATCACCGATGTCGCCGGCGTCCGGGTGGGGCATGTGACGCTCATCGAAGGCGATGGCCCGCTCGTGCCAGGCCAGGGGCCGGTGCGCACCGGCGTGACGGTGATCCTGCCCCACGAGGGGAACGTGTTCCGGGAGAAGGTCCCAGCCGGGATCTTCGTGCTGAACGGCTTCGGTAAGTGTCTGGGCCAGGAACAGATCGACGAGCTGGGCGTGATCGAATCGCCCATCGCGCTGACGGGAACGATGAACGTCGGCGTGGTGGCCGACGGGCTGGTCGAGCACGCCATCCGCACCAACCCTGACATCGGCATCACGACATCGACCGTGAACCCGGTGGTCGGCGAGTGCTCCGACGCCTACCTGAACGATATGCAGGGCCGCCACGTGCGGCAGGAGCATGTGCTGGAGGCCATCGCGGCGGCCTCGCCGGGACTGGTGGCTGAGGGGTGCGTCGGCGCCGGGACGGGGATGAGCCTGTTCGGCTTCAAGGGCGGCATCGGCACGGCCTCGCGCCGGCTGCCCGAGCGGCTCGGCGGCTACACGGTCGGCGCGCTGGTGCTCGGCAACTTCGGGCGGCGGGACCAGTTGACGATTGCAGGGGTGCCGGTCGGACGGGAGCTGGCCGGCTGGCGGCCGGACGCCGCGCCGGAGCCGCCCGAGAGCGGATCGGTGATGGTTATCCTGGCGACCGATGCCCCGATGCTCGATCGAGCGCTGCGGCGGCTGGCGCGGCGCGCGGCGCTGGGGCTAGCGCGGACCGGCTCGATCGCCGGGCACGGCAGCGGCGACTACATCATCGCCTTCTCCAACGCGGTGCGCATTCCCCACGAACCGAGCGAGCGCGTGCTGACGCTGCCCCACATTGTGGAGGACGGGGCGCTGATCGACGGCCTGTTCCAGGCAGCGGTCGAGGCGACCGAGGAGGCGGTGATCAACGCCCTCTTCGCCGCCACGACGATGACCGGTCGCGACGGCCACGTCCGCTACGCGCTTCCTCTCGACGAGACACTGGCGATCCTCCGCCGCGCCGGTGTGGTGCGGTAAGGGCAGGCGCGGCCCCGTTTCAGGCGGCGGAGCCTGCGCCTGCCAGTGTCAAGTCAGCCTCTGGGATCAGGCGTCAGCACCGCACCAATCCATCATCAACCGCGCGAGGACCTTGGTCACCGAGCGCACGCTTTCGAGATCGACCCACTCATCAGCGGCGTGGAGGTTGTCGCCGCTCGGGCCGTAGCAGGTGGTCTGGACTCCCTGGTAGAGCTGGAAGAAGCGCGCGTCGGTCGTCGCCGTGGTGACCTCATGGCGGATCGGGGTGCCGGTGACCGCCTGGTGTGCGTCGGCGAGCGCTGCGAAGATCTCCTGGTTCGGATCGAAATCGGCCCCCTCGGCATGGAAGGCGTAGAAGATCACCTCGGGGAGGTGGTCACGCAGCCACGGGTCGCGGCGGGCAGCCTCCATGATGCGGTCCTTGAAGCGCGCCTTGACGTCTTCCAGGTTCTCGCCAGGATACGTGCCGATCCGCACCTCGAAGACGGCCTCGGCCGGCACGGTCGAGGTCCAATCGCCCGCGTGGAACTGCCCGACGTTGTAGTTGATCGGGTGGGGAATGTCCCGCCAAACAGCCGGCTTGGCCTCCGGGCGGTTGACCTCTGCCTCCAGCTCCTTCACCGCTTGGAGTAGAGGCAGCGCCTTGAAGATGGCATTCGTTGCGGCACTGGCGCTGCGCGCGTGTGCTCCCGCCCCACGGACGGTGACGCGAGCCCAGAGAACCCCAACCTGCGAGATCAGCGCCGTCTGGCCGAACGGCTCCGGGATGACGACGGCATCGGCGCGGTACCCTCGCGCGATGGTCGAGAGCGCTCCCGCACCCGTGCACTCCTCTTCGATGACGGTGTTGAGGTACACGTCACCCTTCAGCCGGACTCCGGCCCGTTGAAGGGCCTTGACCGCGAAGATCATGGCGGCGATGCCCGACTTCATGTCGGCCGATCCGCGGCCGTACATGCGTCCGTCTACGATCTCTCCGCCCCACGGGTCGTGCGACCAGAAGTGGATGGGCTCCACGCTGACGACATCGACGTGGCCGTTCAGCAGGAGGGATTTGCCCCCACCGCTGCCCCGCAGGGTGCCGACGAGGTTGGGTCGGCCATGATATGACCACTCGACTGGACTGTAGCCGGGAAGAGACTTCAGGGCGCCTGGGTCGATTTCCCACCGATCAACCTCAAGCCCCATCTCTGCCAGCTCACGTGCGATCCAGTTCTGGATCTCCGCTTCATGGTGAAGCGTACTCGGACGACGGACGAGACCCTGGAGAAACTGGACTTCGGCATCCCAGAGATCATCGACTGCCTGCATCACGCGGTCGATCATTAACTGTGCTCCCTCCTATGTACTGCTGCATGCTACTACAGCTGCTATAGAAGGAGGAAGCCCAGGGGCCGAAGCCGGACAGGTGCAGCAGGGCGCGGTGAGGGAACGGGAGCCGACACGTCGCCGGCGCTCCTTGCGCTCGGGACCGGGCGGTGCTCCGTGCGACGCCCTCGCGCTCCCGCCGGGTGTTACTCCCGGACGAGGCTCCCGCCGACGGTGGCGGCGAGGTCTTCGAGTTGAGAGTAGATCCAGGCCAGGATGTCCTGCTCAATCACCAGCCGGCGCAGCGCCTGGGCGTGGTAGGCCCGCTGCTCGGGTGGCATCGTGAGCGCCTGATAGATCGCGTGGGCGGTGCTCTCGACGTCTGCCGGAGACACGCTCAGCGCGTGCTCGCTCAGTTGCTGGTAGGCGCCCGCCCCCTCCGAGAGGATCAGCACGCCGTTGCGGCGGTTGAGCAGCGCCCCTTCCTTGGCCACCAGGTTCATGCCGTCGAAGATCGCGTTCACCAGGAGCACGTCGTAGTACTTCATCGCGGCCAGCGCGCGTGGGTAGTCGTCGCCGATGAAGAGGCGGACGGGCTCCCAGGCCACCCCGTCGCGCTCAGCCACGTTGGCGTACTTAGTGTTAATCCGCCCGACGATGGTGTTGATGTCGTCAAGGTAGTCGACGTACTCGGCGACCTCCAATCGCGACGGCACCAGGAACGCCAGGAAGTTGACCCGGCCCAGGAACTCCGGGTGGAGTTCGAGGAAGCGGTCGTAGGCCTGGAAGCCGCGCACGATGTTCTTGCTCGGCTCTGCCCGGTCCACCCGCAGGATGGTGTGCTCGTTGAGGAAGGTCTTGATGTGCTCCTCGTGGCGCAGGGCGTCCTCGCTAGCGGCCACGCGGCGCACGGCGTCGACGTCGATCGAGATGGGGTAGGAGCGGACATAAGTGGTGTGGCCGCGGTAGCGGATCTCGCGGCGGCGGTAGTCGATATCGACGTCGTCGAGCGTCGCCTCACAGGTGTAGACGAAGCTGCGGGCGTGGCGGGGCGTCTGGAATCCGACGATGTCGTTGGCGAGCATGCTGTGGCAGATGGCCCGGCGGAACTCCACCGGCAGCAGGCGCCAGTAGTCGGGGTCGGGCCAGGGAATATGGACGAAGTGCTGCAGGATCAGGTCGGGGCGTGCCTCGCGCAGGTAGCCGGGCACGAGGTAGAGGTGGTAGTCCTGCAGCATGACGATCGGCGGTTGCGCGCTGGAATCGGCCACGGCCAGGATCTCCTCGGCGAATTGCCGGTTCACCGTGACGTAGCCGTTGTTCCAGGCGTCCCAGGTGATGTGGTCGATGTCGGGCTGGCGCGGGGTGTCCCACAGATAGTGCTGCAGGAACCAGAGGAGCGGGTTGCTGATGTGGTTGTAGTACCGGTCGTAGTCCTCCGGGTCGGACACGACGAAGCGGACGCGGAAGTCGGCGTTGTCCGGTTCGATGACGGCCTCACCGCGCTCGGCGGCGAGCTCGGCACGCAGGCGGTCGCCGTCGGTCATGGCGGCGGCCACCCAGATCGCGTCGGTGAAGCGGCTGACCGCGCTGATCGCGGTCACAACCCCACCGGTGCCGCGCCGGGTGGAGAAGGAGCCATCCGGTTCACGGTGGAACTCGACCGGACCGCGGTTCGACGCGATGATGAGGGTTACCCGGCTGAGGAGATCCCGGGCCGGATCCGGCAGATCTCGTCGCCTGACGTCAGCGTTGACTGTCGCTCCATGCTCGTCGGCCACCTGTCCCTCTCATCCCATCGTGCTGGTGAACCTGTGCGGCGCTGGAGATCGTCACCAGGGAGGTAGAGCACGACCGAACGGTCGCCGAGATGCGAGGGTGGACTCGCAATCTGCGTTCCGACCGGTGGTGGGTCGTGTGATCGCAGCGCGCCGCCGCCCGCGGCGCGCTCGACCCGTCAGCGACGCGGCGGACACGCCGCGCGGCCCCGTTGCTGGTGACTCCCGGGCCGCTCTCCCCTTGGTATGGATCGTACCACAGGTTACCGTCGCGTCCTGATCCTTGCGCGCCGGATGATTGACTTCTCTATCGTTCAGTGTAGAGATCGCGTAGAATAGCAGCATCTGGAGGTGAGGCGTTCATGCTGGCGTGCCCGCCGTGTCCAGGAAGGAAACGAGCGCATCTGTGACCCTCTCCGGTGGCCGGATCTGTCCCGACTGCGGCAGTGATCGCGTGGACTTCGTTCAGCGCGGGTTGGCTGGGCCCATCAATGCGACAGACCAGTACTACCGCTGCCACGCCTGCGGGCGGGTCACCTACGAGATCGTCACGCGAACGTCGCGCGAGCTTCGGGCGGGGCGGATCGAGCCTGGTCGCGTGATCCGTACTGCCGGCCACAGCTACTCGGTGCGCCGCATCCTCAAGATCGGGCTCGACGAGTATCTCGTCTACCTCCGGCCCGCCGAAGACCCCTTCCCACGCCTTCGCCGGCAGGGGCAGGGCCAGGAGCGGTAACGAACGAGCATTGACGAATTCGTCTCGGCTACCCGCCACCCGCTCCCCCTCGTGTCATGCTTCGCTGCGCCTGGGCACAGGTCACGGCGGATTGACCGCGAACGCCGCGGGGCATCTGGTCTCACCGCTCGGCGCGTGCCCGGGGCTCAAGCCCCGGGCTGACAACGAAAGCCGGCTGAAGCCGGCTCTTTGGAGTGCGGCGGCCCGAGCCGCCGCTTTGGTATCGCGCGGCATCAGCCGCGCGCCGGGGTCGGTGCCGCGTCGACCTGGGGACGCGCGATCGGTGGTGCGAAGGATCCCGCACCCTTGCGCGTGCCCGGGGATGGGTAGCGTGCGGATCACCGCCCCGGGCACGGGCCACGGCGCGGCCACCTTCCCGCCACCCACCCCCGGGCACGCGTCGACCGCGTACGTCCATGTAAGTCGGCAGACTCCGTTAGCCCCGGGTACAGGCTGGCCAGGTGAATCCGAGAACGCGGCAACACCGGACGTGCCTGCCCGGGGTTGCCGGGATGGTCGAGGATATCCCGAACGGGAACGTGCCGGGGTCGGGCGAGGGATCCCCCTCGCTCCCAAAGGCGGGAGCGAGGGGGTTGCGTGCGACGGGACTAGGAGACCTGCGCGGCGGTGCGGAGGGACTCGGGCATCGGCTTGTCGCGCTTGGTCGGGGTGACGTACTTCTCGACGAGGCTGCTGGTGCCGCCGACGTTGAGCCGGTCGAAGATGAGATCGAAGCGCTCCTCGAGCAGCTTGCTGATCCCCTGGCGCACGTCGTCCGAGAGGTCCCACATCTGCTGCTTGAAGGGGCCGAAGGCCCGCTTGCGGGTCGTGTAGTAGAACTGCGCGTCGGTCATGTCCGGCTTGCGCTCGTCGGCATGGTTCTCCGCCAGGTAGGCGTAGATCTCGTCGCGCAGGTCCTTGGGGAAGAGGTCGCTGTCGTAAATCAGGTTCTGGAACGCCGTCGCCAGGTGCACCTCGCAGGCGTTCGCCTCGGCGAAGCGGTTGAAGGCGACCTCGGGCAGGGTCGATGCGCCGTGCTGGACCGCGCCGGCCAGGCCGTACTCCTTGCGGCTGACCTCGGAGAGCTCGGCCAGCGTGTCGAAGTCGACCTTGACGTCGGCGATGGTGCCGTCCGGCAAGACGACGCCGCCGTGGCTGGTGCCGGTCTGGACGCTGATCTTGCTGATGCCGACCAGGTCGCCGCCCTTCTCGGCAAGGACTCGGTTGAAGCCGTCCATGAAGGCGCGCAGCTCGTGGACGTCGCTGTTCTTGCCGCCCACCTCGCCGATCTCGCCGCCGACGGAGACCATGACCCCCTCGGGCTGGTGCTTCCGGATGAAGGCGGTCAGGTCGGCGCAGTGCTGGTAGTTGAGGGTCTGCTGCTCGGCCACGGTCGGCTTGCTCAGGTCGACCAGTGTGGAGGAGTCGACGTCGATGTTGTAGAACCCGGCGTCGAGCGCTTCGAGGATTAGCTTCTCAACGCCCTCGATCTCCTTCTGGGGATCCTTGGCGTAGCCCTTGGCGCTGATCTGGAAGTGGTCGCCCTGGATGAAGACCGGGCCGCGGTAGCCCTCGCGCAGCGCGGCGGCGAGCACGCTGGAGACGTACTCCTCCGGCCGCTGCTGGGTGTAGCCGATCTCCGAGCGGGCGATCTCGAAGATGAACTGCTTGCAGTCGTAGCGCATCGCAGTGCGGAAGACTGCCCGCGCGGTGTCGTAGGTCAGGCCGCGGATATTGATCGCCGGGGTCGTGCGGTGGTGCCACTCGCCGCGCCCGCCGGCCATGTAGTACTCGTGGATCGAGGCCGGGAGCGCGCCGAGCGCCTGGGCCGCCTGCCAGATGATCCAGCGGCAGGCCGGCTTGACCTCGTCATCGCCGAAGACGGCACCGTAGACCAGGCGATCAACCTTCTGCTCCCGGAACGCCCGCTCGTCGGTGATCGAGAGGGCGCCGTCCCGGATCTCGGCAGCGGGTTTCAGGTCGTCGATCAGCTCCTGAACAGACGAATAGCCACGCATGGGTGTAGCCTCCTCGCGGTATCGTCCCGTTGGCACGGCCACCGGGGCCGGCCAGAGCCTATCTTAGCCGTACTTCTCCGCTCCGGGCCATACTCGCTCTTGGCAAGCAAATTCCGCGCCGACTGGCACCGAACGGCTACAGGTGCTCGGCGAACCAGTCGACGATCCACTGCAGCCGCTCGATGCGCCGGTCGGGCCGCCCGGTGCGCGACAGGCCGTGGCTCTCCTCCGGGAAGCGGACGAAGACTGCCTCCTTCCCCAGGTAGCGCAGCGCAGCGAACCACTGCTCGGCCTGCTCGATGGGGCAGCGCAGGTCCTGCTCGCTGTGGAGGATGAGGATCGGCGTCGTCACGTTCTTGACGTAGGTGATCGGGGAGCGCTCCAGGTAGAAGGACGGGTTGTCGTAGGCGCTGCCGCGGAACTCCCATGGAGTGTAGGACCAACCGATGTCGCTTGTGCCGAACAGGTTGAGGCGGTTGCAGGTGCTGCGCTGGGTCACGGCCGCCTTGAAGCGGTCGGTCTGGGTCACGATCCAGTTGGTCAGGTAGCCGCCGTAGGAGCCGCCGGTGACACCCAGGCGCTGCTCGTCGATGTAGCCCTGTGCGACCACGTAGTCGACCCCGGCCATGACGTCGCGGTAGTCGACCCCGCCCCAGTCGCCCATGGCCGCGGAGACGAACGCCTGCCCGTAGCCGGTGCTGCCGCGTGGGTTGGTCATGAGGACGACGTAGCCGCGGGCGGCCAGGACCTGCATCTCATGGAAGAAGGCGCTGCCGTACATGGCGTGCGGGCCGCCGTGGATCTGGAGGATGAGCGGGTAGCGGACGGACGGGTCGAAGCCAGGCGGCTTGAGCAGCCAGCCCCCGATCTCCACCCCGCCTTCAGCGGGATAGGTGATGCGCTCGGCGGGGACGAGCTCTACCTCGGCCAGGAAGTCGGCGTTGGCCTCGCTTACCTCCCGCTCATTGCTGCCGTCGGCCGCGGCCACATAGACCTCCAGCGGCCGGGTGGGCGAGGAGGCGAGGAAGGCGAGCGTGCCGTCGCCGGCAACGCTCACATTTGCGACTTCCCGGTCGCCGCCGACGACGACCGTGGTCTCGCCGTCGAGGCTCACGCGCAGGACCGGCACCGTGCCCTGATCGCTGATGAGCGTCAGCAGTCCGCTGCCGTCGGGCAGCCAGAGGGGTCGCTGAGGCGCCACCGCGTAGTGCTGGTCCGAGAGCACGGTGTTGCCCACCTCGCGGTCGAGCGCGGCGGTCAGGTTGCGCGCCTCGCCCCCGGTGGTGGGAGCGACCCACAGGCCGGTGAGCGTCGTCGGGCCGTAGGGTTCGACGATCGGGTTGCCCACGTAGGCGATCCAGTCCCCGTCGGGCGAGAAGGCCGGGGAATTGTAGACACCGTCGCTGGGGGTGATCCGGCGCGGCTCGCCGCCGTCGAGCGGCGCGATCCAGATATCCGAGAAGGTATTGCGCTCCCGGTCGTCGGTGCGGTTGGAGACGAAGGCGATGGCGCGGCCGTCCGGCGACCAGGCCGGCTGGGTGTCGTCCCAGTCGCCGTCGGTGATCTGGCGCGGCGTGCCGCCCGTGGCCGGGACGATGAAGATGTGGCGGCGTCGGTCGTCGAAGAAGCCTTCGCCGTCCAGCTTGTACTTGAGCGAGCGGATGACCTTCGTGTCGCTGCGCTGTGCCGCGCGCTTTCGGTCCTCCTCGGTCTCGTCCGCGCGCTGGACGGGGCCCTCGGGCCCGACCTTGCTGACGAACGCCAGCCAGGCGCCGTCCGGCGACCAGACCGGATCAGCCACGCCGTGCTTCAGGTCGGTGATCCGCTCCGGCTCGCCGCCGTCACTCGGCATGACGTAGAGCTGGGTCACGCCGTCGCGGTCGGAGAGGAACGCCAGCCGGCTGCCGTCGGGCGACCAGCGAGGGCTGGTGTCCTTGTGCGTCCCGGCAGTGAAGCGCGTCCGTCCGCTGCCGTCGGCGTTGACGACCCAGATGGCAGAGCGGTAGCGCTTCCCCTCCAGGTCGATCTCGGTGACGACATAGGCGACGCGCCGGCCGTCCGGTGCGATCTGGGGATCCCCCAGGTAGCGAATACGCGCCAGATCGGCGATCTCGATCGGTCGGGGCATGGGTGCGTGTCCTTTCGGGACTACTGCGTGTTGCGTATTGCGTGTTCCGTGTGTCGTGGTCCACCGGCAGGGCGGGCTTGTGCCGGACCCTGCCAGTGGACCGGATGGGTTTGCTGACGGATGCGGTCATCAGCCCTCGCCGAAGAGCGACCAGATGGTCGCGGCGTACTTGATCCCGGCGAGGTAGTGACGGACGGTGATGAACTCGTTGGCGGCGTGGCCGCGCCAGTCGGGCGGGCCGATCCCCGTCCCGGCGCCGGGGATGCCCAGTTTGCCGGCGAGCCACACCGCCTGGCGCCCGGAGGCCGACTCGCTCGGCCGCAGCGACGGCTCACGACCGTAGACGCGGCGCGCAGCCTCCACCACCACGCGCGCGAAGGGCGAGTCGGCCGGGACGCGCGAGGGTTCGATGCTGCCGAGGTCGTGCAGCTCCACGTCGGCGAAGCCGTGGTCGTCCAGGTGCTTCCGCAGCCGCTGGAAGATGTCGGCCGGGTCCTGGTCGACGACGAGGCGGAAGTCGACATTCACCGCGGCGGTCGCGGGCAGGAGCGTCTTGTTGCCCTCGCCGACGTAGCCGGAGGCGAACCCGGCGATGTTGCAGGTCGGCGTGAACAGCAGTTGCTCCAGCGCGTCCACCCCGGAGACGCCGCCGAGGAACTCGTCCACGCCGAGGTCCCGCTTCTGCGCCTCGTCGTCCCATCCCGCCTGCTCCAACAGGGAGCGCTCGAGCGGCGTTGGCGGGCGTACGGCGTCGTAGAAGCCCTCGATGCGCACGCGCCCGTCCGGACCCTTGATCGACGCCAGCGCCCAGACGAGCTTCCAGGCCGGGTTGGGCACCAGCCGGGCGCGGGCGGAGTGGAGATCCTTGCTGCCGCCGTGGGCGCGCATCTGCACGAAGAGGAGGCCGGAGGTGCCGAGGCTGACGCGCGGCACATCGCCGGCGTCGAAGCCGCCGTCGAACGAGAGGGCGGCATCGGCCGCCAGCAGGTCGCGGTGGCGCTCAACGAAAGCGGGCAGGCTGGGGCTGCCGCTCTCCTCCTCGCCGTCGAAGATGAACTTCACGTTGATCGGCAGACCGGTCGTAGCCCGCAGCGCCTCCACCGCCTTCAAGTGCGCCATCAGGTTGCCCTTGGCGTCGGTCGCGCCGCGGCCGATGATGCGGTCCCCCACGCGCCGGGCCTCGAAGGGCGGCGACTCCCAGTCGGATTCAGGGTCGGCGGGTTGCACGTCGTAGTGCGTGTAGATCAGCAGCGTCGGCGCCTCAGGCCGGTCGCTGTTGATTTCACCGTAGACCACCGGCAGCCCGTCGGTTTCGATCACCCGCGCGGTGATCCCAACGTCGCCCATCATCTCGACCAGCAGTTCGGCGCACTCGCGCACGCCGAGGTTCGCCGAGGAGATGGACGGCTGGCGGATGAGCCGCTGGAGGTCGGCGACCATGCGGTCGGCGTGCTCGTCTACGTAGGCATAGACGGGTGATAGATCGGTCATCGCGCCCCCCCTCTCGCGTCCGCTGCCGCTATGCGTCCTGTGCCGCCCGGCCCAGGTGCCGCTCATACCAGTCGATTGCCCGCTGCAGGACATCGATCTGGTGCTTGCGCTCCATGATCACGTGCGGCTCGCGCGGGTAGAGTACCAGTTGCGTCTCCACGCCGCGGCTCTTGAGCCCCTCATAGAGCTCGAACCCCTGGCTGGGCGGCACGCGGATGTCGTTCTCGCCGTAGAGGATCAGGGTCGGCGTGGTCGCCCGGCTGATGACGCGAATCGGCGACAGGCGCCAGTGGGTCTCAACCTCCTCGTCGACCGGACCGAGGTAGCGGTCGAAGACGCTGCGAACATCGGCGGTGCCCTGGAAGCTGACCCAGTTGGAGATCCCGGCGCCGGAGACGGCCGCCTTGAAACGATCGCTGTGGGTGATGGCCCAGTTGGTCAGGAAGCCGCCACCGCTCCAGCCACCGACGACGAGCTGGTCCGGGTCGGCGATTCCCTGTTCGATCAGGTAGTCCACTCCGCTGTTGATGTCCTCCCAGTCGGGCTCGCCGTAGCAGCCGACGATGCCGCAGAGGAACGCGGTGCCGCGGCCGGAGGAGCCGCGCGGGTTGGGCAGGAAGACCGCGTAGCCCCGCTGGGCGAAGAACTGCCCCCAGTCGTGCCAGCCGGCATACAGGTGGTGGAGCCAGGCACCGCACGGCCCGCCGTGGATGTGGACCAGCAGGGGATAGCGCTTCCCCTCCTCATAGCCGACGGGGAGGATCACCATCCCCTCGATCTCCAGCCCGTCGGTCGAGGTCCAGCGGATATCCCGCACCTCACCCCACTCGTAGTCGCGAGTCCAGGGGTTGAGGTCGGTCAACCGGCGCGGCTCGCCACCCAGGTCGGCTGCGTAGACGTCGCCGTACGACTCGTCGTGGGCGTAGACGAACGCGGCACGGTCGCCGCTCGCGCTCAGTCGGAAGGCGGTCACCACGCCCACCCGCTCGAACGGCGCGAATGCGTCGCTGACCTCCCCGGAGGTGAGGTTGAAGACTTTGACCGTCACCTGCTGGCCCATCTCGACCGAGGTGACGATCCGCTCCCCGTCCGGCAGCCAGTGGAAGTCTCGGAACGATCCCTCGAAGCCGGGTGCAACGATGTGGGGCTGACCGCCGCTGGCCGGCATCGTCTGGAGGGAGAAGAAGGCGGGCATGACCTCTTCGGCGGCAACGAAGGCGAGCGTCTTCCCGTCCGGGCTGAACTTCGGCGCTGTCAGCAGTCCTTCGAAGCGGCCGAGACTGCGCAACTCCCCGTCCAGGCTGAGGATCGCCATCTCGGGCGCGAACGTGTAGTGGGCCTTGGGGTCGGGCGAGGCGAGGACGACGAAGGACTTCCCATCCGGCGCCCAGGTGAACCCCGCGTCCGCCTCGGTGCCGATGTGGATCCCCTCCGGGCTGATCCGGCGCGGCTCGGGGAGGGCGTTCGGGTCGATGGCGGCCGTGGCCTCCGGCACGGCGATGACCCAGAGGCTGGCGCGCTTCACGTCGGCGTCAACGAGGCGGGCGTCGTCGCGCTCCTCGCGGCGCCGCTTCTCCTCCTCGGTCTCGGCGTCCATCGCGGTGTAGGCCAGCAACGACCCGTCGGGCGACCAGGCCGCCTGGCCGACACCCCCTTCGGCGGCGGTGACGCGCACCGCCTCGCCACCGGCGAGGTCCAGCACGTAGACCTGCGGCTTGCCGCGCTCGAGTCGATCGGAGACGAATGCCAGCCGCCGCCCATCGGGTGACCAGCGTGGAGCGCCGTCCGCCGCCTCGGAGGTGGTCAGGCGCCGGGGCGTACCGCCGTCTGCGGCGACCAACCAGATCGCGCTGACCGGGTGTTCTCCCTCCTTCGAGGCCGGTGCCGTCACGTAGGCGACGTGCCGGCCGTCCGGCGAGATCTGAACGTCGGTCACGAGCGTGGCACTGACTGCCTGCTCGAAGGGGAGCAATCGCTCCGCTGCCATTCTGTTCTCCCTCCCCTGCCGTGGGCGGATACGGGTCTCGGTTACCACGGTGAGCCTGACGCCGGAGCCGCGACCTGTCAAGGCCGGGGAGTCGTCTGGGCGTCATTCCTCCATGCTGTCCGTGCTCGCGCGGATCCCCGCGTCGTGGTCTGTGACCGGGGGTGAACCCCCGGGCTGACAAGGCGAAGCCGGCTGAAGCCGGCTTTGGAGTGCGGCGGCTCCAGCCGCCGCTTTGGTATCGCGCGGCATCAGCCGCGCGCCGGGGCTGGTTCCGCGCCAGTGTCGTGGCATGGGCTGGGTGACGCGAAGATCCCGCGCCGTGGCATGTGCCCGGGGCTAAAGCCACCGGGCTGAATACGGGCAAGCCCACTGAAGGGGCTTGGACGGCCACGCCCGGGTGGATCCGATCCGGAATCTCGATGGTTGCCGTGTTCCCAGCCCCTTTAGTGGGCTTCGATTTCTCAGCCCGGGGGTTTACCCCCGGGCACATACCTGGATGTCAGAACCGTATCACCTGAAGGTGAGCCTCGCACCGACTCAGCCCGCTTCAGCGGACTTTCCGTTGTCAGCCCTGGGGTTTACCTCCGGGCACGTACCGCTCACGCACGGCCTTCGCACGTGGTGGACATCCTGGAGGAAAAAATGCCCCTCGCCCAGCGGTGGGCGAGGGGCTGGTTGCGTGCGGATGAGAGGCGCTCGCTCAGGCTGCCTTGACGGCGTTCGTGAGCTTGGTGAGCGACTCCTTGGCGTCGCCGAAGAGCATGACCGTCTTCGGATCGTGGAACAGTTCGTTCTCGATCCCGGCGAAGCCGGGGCGCATCGACCGCTTGAGGACGATGATGGTGCGCGCCTGATCCACGTTGAGGATGGGCATGCCGTAGATCGGGCTGCTCGGGTCGGTGCGCGCGGCCGGGTTGACCACGTCGTTGGCCCCGACGACCAGGGCCACGTCGGCGTGGGCGAACTCGTTGTTGATCTGATCCATCTCGAAGAGCTGGTCGTACGGCACGTTCGCCTCGGCCAGCAGCACGTTCATGTGGCCCGGCATGCGCCCGGCGACCGGGTGGATGGCGTACTTGACCGTGACGCCGCGCTTCTCCAGCTCGTCGGCCAGCTCGCGGATCTGGTGCTGGGCCTGGGCCACCGCCAGGCCGTAGCCCGGGACGATGATGACCTCGTTGGCGTAGGCCATGACCACCGCCGCGTCCTCGGGGGTCGTCTCGCGGATCGGCTTCTCTTCGCCGACCTTGGCGCCGGCCGTGGACGCCGCGCCGAAGGCGCCGAAGAGCACATTGCTGAGCGGGCGGTTCATGGCGCGGCTCATGAGCACGGTGAGGAAGCCACCGGAGGCGCCGACCAGCGCGCCCGCGACGATCAGGATCTGGTTGTGGACCACGAAGCCGGTCAGCGCGGCGGCGATGCCGGTGAAGGAGTTGAGCAACGCGATCACGACCGGCATGTCGGCGCCGCCGATCGGGAGCACGACCAGCACGCCCAGGACCATCGCCACGGCCAGGAGGAGCCAGACGAACAGGTTGCCCCCATCGAAGCCGACCACGACCGTGCCCAGGGCGAGGATCGCCACGAAGAGGATCACGTTGAGTGCCGACAGGCCCGGGAAGCGGATCGGCCGCCCGGAGATCAACTCCTGCAGCTTGCCGAAGGCGATCAGGCTGCCGGTGAGGGAGAGCGCGCCGATGGCCGTGCCGGCCGAGACGGAGAGCGCCTCCCCGGCGCCGATGGAACCTTCTTCGCTGAACCGAAGGAACTCCGCGACCGAGACGAAGGCCGCGGTACCACCGCCCATGCCGTTGAACAGCGCCACCATCTGCGGCATGGCCGTCATCTGCACCGTGCGGGCGAAGTAGACACCGACCACGGCGCCGATGGCGGTGCCGACCACAATAATGGCGATGTTGATCGGCTTCCAGGTGATCGAGCGGTCGAGGAGGGTGACCGCGACCGCGATCGTCATGGCGAGGATGGCAAGGCGGTTGCCGTGGCGGGCAGTGGCCGGGGAACTGAGACGCTTGAGACCAAAGATGAAGAGGATCGCGGAGATGAGATAGGCGACTGCAATAATGGCTGCGCGAGCGTCAGTAATCACCGCTTCTCCACCGGCTTCTTCTTGAACATCTCCAGCATCCGATCGGTGACGGCGAAGCCCCCGAAGACGTTGCCGGCCCCGAGCACGATCGCCACGAAGGCCAGCACGTAGAGGAGGGGCGAATCGGCCGTCCCCGCGACAAGGATCGCGCCGATGAGCACGATGCCGTGGATGGCGTTGGTGGCCGACATCAGCGGTGTATGCAGCGTCGATGGGACGCGGCCGATGACCTCCACGCCGAGGAAGAGCGCCAGGAGAAAGACGTAGGCGCCCAGGATGAGCTCTTGACTCACGCCACTCGCTCCTTCATCCACTCGCGGGTCGGCCCGTGCAGGACCTCACCGTCCCGGGTCAGGACCACGCCCGCGGTAATCGAGTCCTCCATGTCGAACGTCAGGTTGGCGTTCGGCGCCAGGTGCTCGAGGAGCGCGCCGATGTTCTTGGCGTACATCTGGCTGGCGTGGTAGGCCATCTCGCTCGGCAGGTTGAGCGGGCCCATGATC
Organism: Sphaerobacter thermophilus DSM 20745; assembly: GCF_000024985.1. Taxonomy (NCBI): domain Bacteria; kingdom Pseudomonadati; phylum Thermomicrobiota; class Thermomicrobia; order Sphaerobacterales; family Sphaerobacteraceae; genus Sphaerobacter; species Sphaerobacter thermophilus. Next base: position 2,154,537 of record NC_013523.1, on the reverse strand, counting down.
GTGACGTTGTGGCGGACGATCGTCTCACCGGGCTTGGTCAGCTCGCAGTTGCCGCCCATCTCCGCGGCCAGGTCGACGATCACCGAGCCGGGCCGCATGTTGGCAACCGTGTCCTCCGGCAAGAGCAGCGGCGCGGGGCGGCCGGGGATGAGTGCGGTCGTGATGATCACATCGGAGCGGGCCGCGTGTTCCTTAATGAGGGCGATCTCCCGCTTGATGTGCTCCTCCTCTAGCTCAGTGGCGTAGCCGCTCGCGTCCTGCGAGCTCTGGATGTCCAGCTCGAGGAAGGTGGCGCCCAGGCTCTCGACCTGCTCCTTCACCACTGGGCGGGTGTCGAACGCCTCCACCACGGCACCGAGGCGGCGGGCGGTGGCGATCGCCTGGAGCCCGGCCACACCAGCCCCGAGGACGAGCACTCGGGCTGGGGGGATCGTCCCCGCGGCGGTCATGAGCAGCGGGAAGAACTTGGACAGCGCATTCGCGGCGAGCAGCACCGCCTTGTAGCCGGCGATGGTGCTCATCGATGAGAGCGCGTCCATCGGCTGGGCGCGGGTGATGCGCGGGATCGCGTCCATGCTGAGCGCGGTGACCTTGCGCTCGGCCAACTGCACCACCAGTTCGGGGCGGGTGAGCGGCGAGAGGAACGCGATGATTACCTGACCCTCGCGCAGCAGCGGCACCTCCTCGTCGGTCGGCCGCTGCACCTTGAGGATCACGTCCGCTTCGCGGTAGAGTTGGGCGACTTCGGGGACGATCGTCGCGCCGGCCTCCGTGTAGAGCTCGTCAGGGTAGCTGGCTGCGACGCCAGCCTCGCGCTCTACCAGGATGCGGAAGCCGCGGCCGGACAGTCGCTTGACGACATCCGGCGTGAGGGCGACCCGTCGCTCCCCAGGGATCGTCTCCCGAGGCACCCCTACCGTGAGCGTGGGGCCGGATTCGGGCTGTGAAGACACCAAGACCAACCACTCCTTGATACTCGCTGTGGGTGGACGAATCCCCCACAGTCATGACCGGGATCGTCGAGGCACATGGCCGCAGGTGTCGCGCGCGGCACGTCGACCGATGTGTTCCCACAACGGGTAGCGTACCGCCGCGATGGGCCAGCGTCAACTATCCTCGGCGCCCGAGGCTGGGGCCGGAACTCTTCCCAGGTTCGAGGGAATCTTGCTCGGCGCGCTGGGCCTCTACCAGCCAGCGCACCACATCCAGGTGGTTCTCACGGTAGTACCGGCCCAGCCCCAGTGTCCACCAGGGCCGGACCGGTACTACCAGCCGTTTCTGTTCCAACCGGGCCAGCTCTTCCTCGCTGGCGCCGGTGATGTGCAACACCTCGTCCCGTCGGAACAGCATCCGCTAGTCGCTCATCTCCGCGATCGACTCGCGTGCCAGGACCAGGGCCGGGCGGGGTCGGTAGCCGCGCGCACGGGGCCGGAGCAGGTTGGCTCGCGCCGGATCCACCACCACTGCCTGCAGGTACCGGCTGAGTGGCTGCCCGAAGCGCTGCGCGATCGCGCCCACCAGCGCCCGGTCCAGTGCCTCCAGCAGGTGGTCGAGGGCGTGCGTGGCCTGCTCGACGAGCACATAGACGCGGAGGGCATCGTACAGCGACGCCTCCGGCGGTGCCAACTCCTCCCCGTCCGGGACGTCCTGCTCCTCGTAGAGAGCGACAACGTTCCGATCGTAGCGCAGAAGCAGCATCGCGACCTGGCGCGCCAACTCGTAGCGGAAGTAGGAAACGGCGGTCGGGTCGTTCGCCTCGAGCCGCGCGAACGCGGCGAGGGGTGTTGGAAGGTGCATCCGGCGCGCCGTGACTGCCACCGCCTGCTCGATCATCTCGGGGGCGGTGTGATCCAGTTCCGCTGGGGCGCTCAGGACCTCTGCCATGACGAAACCCTCTATTCCTCCGGGTACCGGTCTCACCGGGTTACGCGCCGGCCGTCCGCCGAAGCGCGGCGGTCTCAGCCACCCGGCCGACGGCGATCAGATACGCGGCCAGCCGCAGGCTGACATCCTCCGCCTCTGCCCGCTGGATCACGGCCTCGAAGGCGTCGAGCATCATGCGGTCAAGCCGCGCGCGAACGTCCTCCAGAGTCCACTTCGTGCCCTGGAGTCCCTGGATCCATTCAAAGTAGGAGACGACGACGCCCCCGGCGTTGGCCAGGATGTCGGGCACGACCGTGATGCCGCGATCCTCCAGGATGCGGTCGGCCTCGCCTGTGGTCGGTCCGTTGGCCGCCTCGACGATGATCGGCGCGCGGATATCGCCCGCGTTGGCCGTGGTGATCTGCCCCTCGAGCGCGGCGGGGATCACTACGTCGCAGTCGACGGTCAGCAGCTCGGCCGCGCCGATGGGCTCGGCGTCTTCACCGGGGTACCCCTCGAGGAGGCCGCGCGGGTGGTTGCGGGTGTGGGCGACGATGCGCGGGATGTCCAGCCCCTTGGGGTTGTAGAGTCCGCCGCTGACGTCGCTGATGGCCACGATGCGGCAGCCGGCGTCGGCGAGGGTGCGAACCGTGTGTCCGCCGACCTTGCCGAAGCCCTGGACCGCGATCCGGGCATCCTCAAGCGCGATCCCCCGGCGCTTGAGCATTTCCATGGTGATCAGGGCGACGCCGCGGCCGGTGGCCTCACCGCGTCCCGGGATGCCGCCAAGGGCGAGGGGCTTACCGGTAACAACTGCCGGATCGAAGACACCGGTCTGCGTCTCGACGGCGTCCAGGAACCAGGCCATGACTTGCTCGTCGGTGTTGACGTCCGGCGCGGGGACATCGACGCGCGAGCCGATGATCGGCAGCATGGCCGTGGCGTAGGCTCGCGTGATCCGCGCCAGTTCACCTGCGGACAAGAGCGATGGGTCGCAGTTGACCCCGCCCTTACCGCCGCCGTATGGGAGGTCCAGGAGGGAGCACTTCCAGGTCATGAGGGCTGCCAGGCCGCGTACCTCGTCGAGATCGACCGAGGGATGGTAGCGGATGCCGCCCTTGGCCGGGCCGCGCAGGCGGGAGTGCTGCACGCGGTAGCCCTGGAAGACCGCGATGCGGCCGTCGTCCATCTCGATCGGGAGCGCGACGCTCATCTCGCGCTCGGGCGTCTCCAACACCTGCTGTAATCCGGGATCGAGGCCGAGGTGCGCCGCTGCTGCACGGAACTGTGCGCTGGCGTCCTCGAGGAGAGTTGAGCCCTGTCGCTCGCGGGCACGTACGTCGACCGACCTGCCTGCGACCTCGGCTTGCTCCTGTTGCTGCATAACCACCTTCTCTCCTTTTGCCGTCCCACGGGCGGGACACCGGCGCCCGCCGCCCCGATTCTCGTAGATTCGGGCGTGAGAATCCCATAGGAAGGTGGCCATCCGGCGTAAGAATTGCGTGAGAATGCCGATGCGGCGAACGCTAGGCGAGGCTCGGGGGCGCAACCCTCCGGATCAGGCAGGGTCGTTGTTCTCCGGCTCGGCGGCAAGAACGTAGCCGACGCCGGGCTCGGTCAAGAGGTGAGTGGGGCGAGTGGGGTTGCGTTCGAGCTTCTGGCGCAGGTAGCGCATGTAGGTGCGCAGGTACTCCACCTCGTCGCGGTACTCGGCACCCCAGACCTCGGTCAGGAGTTGATCGTGCGGGATGACGCGCCCAGGCCGGCGCGCCAGCGCCACGAGCAGCCGGAACTCGGTCGGCGTCAGATGGATATCTTCGCCGCCGCGTGTTACCCGGTGGGCGGCCAGGTCGATGACCAGATCGCCGACGGTGAGGCGCGCAGGACCGGCGGCAAAGCCACGGCTGCGACGCAACACTGCCTGCACCCGTGCCAGCAACTCCTTGGCACTGAAAGGCTTGGTCACGTAGTCGTCCGCGCCGAGCTCGAAGCCGCGCAGTTTGTCCGTCTCCTGGGTCCGAGCCGTCAACATAATGATCGGCACGTCCGAGAACTCGCGCACCCGGCGGCAGACGTCGAAGCCGTCGATGTCGCCGGGCAGCAGGAGGTCGAGCAGGATCAGGTCGGGCGCCTCCAGCGCGACCATCTCCAGCGCGTCGGCGCCGGTAGCCGCGGTCAGTACCCGGTAGTCTGCTGTGCGGAGGATCGATTCGATGAGACGGACCAGGCGCGGCTCGTCTTCGACGACCAGGATCGTGGCACGGTGTGTCGACGACGGCACGCGCTAGCTCCCTTCTGCGTCAGTTTCGGTATCGCGGGGCGCCAGCGGCAGGGTGAAGGAGAAGACCGTTCCCTGCCCGACAGTGCTCTCGGCCCAGATGCGACCCCCGTGCGCGCGGATGATGGCGTCGGAGATCGGCAGCCCCAGACCGGTGCCGGCCACGCGGCGGCCGTTCGTGCTGGCGCGGAAGTACCGCTCGAACAGCTTGTTCAGATGCTCCGGCGCGATCCCGATCCCCTGGTCGGCCACGCTGACGACCACCTCGTCTCCCGCGACCCGGCCGCTCACGACGATCAGCCCGCCCTGCGGCGAGTACTTGACTGCATTATCAAGCAGGTTGCTCAGGACCTGATCGATCCGCAGGGCGTCGGCCATCACCGCCGGGAAGTCGGGCGGGAAGGAGAGGACGAAGCGGTGGCGATCGGTGCGGAGCGCCAGTTTATCGATGGCGCGGCGAACCATATGCGGCAGGAGGATCGGCTCCGGCTCGATGCGCAGCGCCCCGGCCTCAATGATCGAGGCATCGAGCACGTCTTCGATTAGTTGCGTCAGGTGGTCGGTTTCGGCGTCGATCGCCAGCAGGAACTCGCGCCGGGTCTCTTCGTCCCAGTAGGCGTCCTCCAGGAGTAAGGCCGAGGCGTAGCCCTTGATCGACGCCAGCGGTGTGCGCATCTCGTGGGAGAGGATGGCCGCCAGATCCGACCGCAGGTGGGCGCCCTGGCTTGCCAGCCGGCCCGCCGGGCGTGCGGCGCGCTGGTGGTGGTCGATCGCGGCTGCGATCAGGGACGCGGCGCGCCCGGCCCGGTCCTCGTCCCACCAATCGGGCGCGACTGCCTTCCGGCTGCCGGCGACGATGGCGCCGAGCAGGCGCCCGTCATGGCGGAGCGGCAGGCTGACCTGCCAGCGCGCCTCGGCGAGCGCGGGGGCCTCGAAGGGGCGATCGTCCGCCGCGATTCTCACGCGCCACTCCAGCCCATCGCCGAGCGCCGCGGCCAGCAGCCCGGGGAGTGCGGCGAGCAGGTCATCGAGGTTCAGCGGCCTGAAGAGGGCGCAGGCCAGGTCGTCCAGGTCGGCGGTGGTCTGCTTGGTGGGCGTGGTCGTCATGGCCATCGACCTCCTCCATGCCTGACATGCTCGCCATCCTCGCGGCGTGCCAGGAGCACTGGCACAATGATAGCCCGAGCGGGGCGAAGCCGCGCTGGACGCGTCTGGTAGCATGTCCGCAGAGCGGAGCGGGGCGCGGCCCCGGCGTGGGGAAGAACTCCGGCTCGGAGGAGATCTGCCAGTGGAGACGGTGGACATCGCGAGCAAGATCATCAGCGTGCCGGTGCCCAACGACGGCATCATGGAAGAAGAGACGAACGCCTACATCGTCCACTCCCCCGAGCAGGGTGGACCGGTGGTGGTCGTCGACCCTGGATCCGCGGCGGGGACCGAGGTGATCCTGGCCGCGCTGGCAAAGCTGGGTGACCCGCCGGTGCGTGACATCCTGCTGACCCACGCTCACGTCGATCATGCCGCAGGGGCGGCGGCACTGCGCGAGGCGACGGGGGCGCCGATCTGGCTGCACCCGGACGACCTGCCGGTCGCCGAGCGACTGAAAGAACCCCTCCCCGTGGACCACTACCTCAAGGACGGTCAGACCTTCGAGGTCGCCGGGCTGGTCTTCGATGCGGTGTTGACGCCGGGTCACGCCGCGGGGCATGTCGTCTTTGTCGAACGGAACTCCGGTGTGACGCTCGCGGGGGACCTGGTGCACGGGCGGGGCACGGTCGGCATCTTCCCGCCCTACGGCAGCATGCGCGCCTACCTGGCGTCGCTCCAGCGCCTGCTCGACCGCGGTGTCACCCGGCTCCTGCCGGGACACGGCCCGGTGATTGACAACGGACCGGCCACGCTGCGGCGCTACATCGAGCACCGGCTGGCGCGCGAGGAGCAGATCGCCGAATACCTGGCCGCCGGTGTCACTACTATCCCTGACCTCGTTGCGCGCATCTACCCTGATCTGGCCCCACGGAACGTGTACGCCGCCCGCTCGACGGTGTACGCGCACCTGGAGAAACTGATCGAGGACGGACGCGTCATCCAGGAGGGCGCGGACGAGCAGGCGACGTACCGGTTGGTTCGGTAGGGCCGCCGTCCCCCGCGCGTGCGTTCGAACGCAAGGGCTTGACAAGCCGGCACACGTGTGGTACTGTACATACACGATCCCGAGGAGTCGACCGACGGATCGACGCACAGCCACCGAGGCCCACCCTCGGGGCTGATCCCGACCCAACCGGGAAGCCGGGGCGGTCGGCCGCAAACCAGGAAGCTGGGGAGCGGTCGCTGGCACGAGCGAACCAGGGCAGCCGGCGCTCGTCGGCAAGCCAGGAACGTATCGGTCAGTGGGATGGCGTCGAGACGCAGGCTCGTCGGGATCGTTTCTTGTGTCCGAGAACAGCTTTCCTCCGCATAACACCCAGAGAACGCGCCAGGTGCGGTTGCCCCTGAACGCCTGACTTGTCTCCGCCTCACAGCCGGCGGAGATGGAGCACGTCGACGTGGCCGGGCTCGTGGTGGACGGTGAGGCTACCGACGAAGAGGGCGTGCATCCCGGGATGCGCGTGGCCGGTGGCGACGAGCCGCTCGCCGATATCGCGGACCAGCGTCTCGGTGTCGCTGGCGAACTCCATCACTACCGTCTCAACCCCCCACACCAGCGCGAGCTGATTCGCGACGAACTCGCTGTTCGTCACGGCGACCACCGGGACGGCCGGCCGCTCGCGGGCCACCTCGCGGGCGGAGTAGCCGCTGCGGGTAATGACGGCAATTAAGTTGACCAGCGTCGAGCGGCGGGCGAGGTCGCTGGCGGCGCGAGCCATGGTGGAGGCGATCGTGTCGGCTCGGTCGCTTTGCGGCCGCGGGCTCACCGGGAAGGCGGTCTCCACCGTCCGGGCGATGCGGTCCATCATCTCGACGGCCTCCACCGGGTACTTGCCGGTGGCCGTCTCGGCCGAGAGCATGACCGCGTCGACCCCATCGAGCACGGCATAAGCCACGTCGCTCGTCTCCGCGCGCGTCGGGAGCGGCTGACTGGTCATTGTCTCCAGCATCTGCGTGGCGATGATGACGGGTTTCCCGTGGGAGCGCGCCACGTCGACGATGTGCTTCTGGGCGATCGGCACCTCCTCCGGCGGGAGCTGCACGCCCAGATCCCCCCGGGCGACCATGAGGGCGTCGGCCACGTGGCTGATCTCGTGGATGGCGCGCAGCGCCTCAGGACGCTCGATCTTCGCGACCACGGCGGCGCGGCCGCCGTGCCGGCGCAGCTCGTCGCGGACCATGATGATGTCGGCCGGGGAGGTGACGAAGCTCACGCCGAGGTACTCCAGGTCCTGCTCCGCGGCGAAGGCGATGTCGGTCGCCTCGGTGGCTGAGAGGGTACGTACCGGCGCCGGGGCGCCCGGCACCGTGACGCCCTGGCGGCCGCGCAGGCGCCCGCCGCGCACCACCCGCGCCGTCACACTATCTCCCCTACGGGCGGTGACGATCAGTTCGATCAGGCCATCGCTCATCAACACCCGCTGCCCGGCGCCCAGTGCGCTGACCAGCTCCGGATCGTCGATCGAGATGCGATCGGGCTCGAGCGGGTCATCGCCCGCTGTGAGCTGGACCAGCGCGCCCCGCTCCAAGATGATCGCCTCGCCGTCCGCGGCCGGGCCGGTGCGAGGTTTGGGGCCGGCCAGGTCCTGAAGAATGCCGATGTGGCGGCCGGTCTCGCGCGTGACGGAGCGGATGATCTGCACGATCGCGTAGCGTTCCTCAACGGCGTTGTGGGCGGTGTTGATGCGGATCACATCGGCGCCCGCGCGGATCAGGCGCTCGAGTGTCTGCGCATCCCAGGACGCGGGGCCGATCGTTGCCACGATCTTGGTCGTTCGGGTGCGGCGTGGGGCGTTCACGATACTGGTACTCCTCGACTCAGCCGCCGGGCGGGATAGTGCAGCACCTGCTTTTCTCGGGTCCGGCATCCACGATACCACGCACTGTTCGTGCCCGGTAGAGCAGCAGAGAAATGGGCCGAGCGTGCGTCAACTCCTTTACCAAATCGGTCTCTCCATCGGTGAAACGCCCGCGGGTGGGAGGATCGCTCACCTCGCGCTGCGACGCGGACGCGTACGCATTCGACAAGAAGTTATTGCAAGATTAGGTATGTGTCGATAAAATAGCAACTACCGCGACAATAGAGCGTTACGTTCACATAGATAGGAGGTGGCACCGGGTACCGGAAAGTAGCCCACGGACATGTCCCGCACGTAAGCGGGCCGACAGGCCGGGAAGTGGGGAGTCGGTAGCCTGTCGCCCAGCGTGATCCGTTTCGACAACGCAGCGCGGATTGGGTTCCTGGTCTTGTCGGTGACGACCGCAACGACTCACGTCAGATGAGAGTTCCGGCACGCAACGACACAGAAGGGGGAGCCGTATGTCCAGCGGGGCACTTCCAGCATCCACACCCGCAGGTCGTCAGGGGGATTCCAGCATCTTCCGGGTCATCGGCGCCTCGGCCGTGGGCACGATGATTGAATGGTATGACTTCTATATCTTCGGCAGCCTGGCTACGGTGATTTCCCTGCACTTCTACCCCAGCGGCAATCAGGTAGCCGCGCTGCTCGCCACGTTGGCGACATTTGGAGCCGGGTTTGCGGCGCGTCCCTTCGGCGCGCTCTTCTTCGGCCGCATCGGCGACCGGGTCGGACGCAAGTACGCCTTTCTCGTCACGCTCCTGATCATGGGTGGGGCGACGTTCCTCATCGGTATCCTGCCCGGCTACGCCACGATTGGCATTGCTGCACCGATCATCCTCGTCACCATCCGTGTGCTGCAAGGCCTCGCCCTCGGCGGCGAGTATGGTGGCGCCGCGGTCTATGTCGCCGAGCACGTCCCCGACCACAAGCGCGGCTTCTATACCAGCTTCATCCAGACGACCGCGACACTCGGCTTGTTCCTGTCCCTACTCGTCATCCTGGCCGTGCGTGAATCCATGTCGCAGTCGGCGTGGGAGAGTTGGGGCTGGCGTGTTCCGTTCCTGCTCTCGATCGTCCTGGTCGCTGTGTCGCTCTTCATTCGACTCCGCCTGAAGGAATCCCCGCTCTTCACCAAGATTAAGGACGCCGGGAAGACCTCCAAGGCGCCGATCATGGAGAGCTTCGGCAGCAAGGCCAAGTGGCAGACGATCCTGCTGGTTCTCTGGGGTGCTGCTGCCGGGCAGGCAGTGGTCTGGTACACAGGCCAGTTCTACACGCTGAGCTGGCTGCAGAACGAATCGACGGCGGGCGTGCCGTTCGTCGATACGAACTGGATCGTCGCCATCGGGCTGGCACTCGGAACCCCGTTCTTCGTCGTCTTCGGTGCCCTCTCCGACCGACTCGGCCGTAAGACGGTGATGATGGCGGGGAACCTGCTCGCCGCGATCTTCACCATCCCGATCTTCGTCCTGATGCGGGCGCATACGCCGGTCGGGGGCAACTACAACCCGGTGGTCCTCATCTTCTGCGTCTTCGTGCTGGTCCTCTTCGTGACGATGGTCTACGGCCCGATCGCCGCCTTCCTCGTCGAGTCGTTCCCGGCGCGGGTCCGCTACACCTCGGTGTCGCTTCCGTATCACATCGGGAACGGCTATTTCGGTGGCTTCCTGCCGCTGATTGCCACGGCGCTGGTCGTCGCCGCGCAGGACAACAGCTCCCTGTCGCGGTACGCGCCGTACGTGGGCCTGATCTACCCGGTCACGGTTGCGGCCATCACCTTCGTCGTCGGCTCGCTCCTGCTGCGCGAGACGAAGGACAACACGATCGAGGGGATCGAGACGCGCCAGCGGGGGTACTCGCCGGCTATCTTCGGCTCCCTGGTCGGCCTGACCATCGTGGCGCTGGTGGCGGCGGACCAGTTCCTGATGCCGACGCTGAACACGGAGACCCTCAACGTCCAGTGGTTCTTCCGAATCTTGGCGCTGCTCGTGGTCGTGATCAGCGCGGTGGTCACGGTCCGGCACCGGCGGATCTACGGCATCGAAGAGCAGGAGGATCTGGCTCTCGAAGGGCGCTAACCGCCCCGCACCCCTCGCGGTCACCGGACGAGCGCCTGCCGTGTACGGCAGGCGCTCTGTCTTTTGCGCCCGCCCCTGACCCCGGGTAGATCACGTGCCGAAACGGAATCCGAGCGGCAGCGTCCGCATCGCGAGAACCGTGATAGGATGACCGCAGGAGGGTGTCCCGGCGGCGGTGCGCCGTGGCGGCTCAGCCGAGGGGAGGGCGGTATGCCGATCGAACTCACCAGCTACCGCATCGAGAAGCCTGACGACGTCAACATCATCTTCGGACAGAGCCACTTCATTAAGACGGTCGAGGATCTCCACGAGGCGCTCGTCGGCAGCGTGCCGGGCATCCAGTTCGGCCTCGCGTTCAGCGAGGCGTCCGGCGACCGCCTGGTGCGCTGGAGCGGGACGGACGAGGAGTTGATCGCGCTGGCGCAGAAGAACGTGCTGGGGATCGCCGCGGGGCACTGCTTCCTCATCATGCTGCGCAACGCGTTCCCGATCAACGTCCTTCCCGCGGTGCGCGCTGTGCAGGAGGTCTGCACCATCTTCTGCGCCACGGCCAACCCGACCGAAGTCATCCTGGCGGACGTGGGCGAGGGCCGGGCGGTGCTCGGCGTGGTGGACGGGTTCAAGCCGCTCGGGGTGGAGACTCCGGAGCAGGTCAGGGCGCGACAGGATCTGCTCCGTCGGTTCGGCTACAAGCTGGGCCCCGGGAGTGCCTAAGCGGCGAACCAGGAGCCGGGCAAACACTCATATAGCTACGGTTTGGATGAGAAAGGGCCGCGTCTGCGTGGCTCTACCTCACGTGTTGGGGTAGAATCCGGAGTTGAATGCGTGTGCGGCTCGTGCCCGCGGGCCGGGACGGTGATGGGGCAGGGAAACCCCGCCGACCAGCAGCACTCCGGAGCATTCCCCTGGGCACGTACAGCGTCATAGTCTGGAGGCAGGGTAGGTATGACAAGCCCAGACGGCAGCCGAACCAAGGATCTGACGCTGGGGAAGGATGACTTGCTCCATCTCTACCGGCAGATGGTGGCGATCAGGAAATTCGAGGAGCGGGCGGCGGAGCAGTACGCGCACGGCAAGATCGGCGGGTTCCTGCATCTGTACATCGGTGAAGAGGCGATCGCCGTCGGCGCAATCGACGCCATGGAGGAGCGCGACCACGTCGTGACCCACTACCGCGACCATGGCTATGCGATCGCGCTGGGGACCGACCCGCGCCTGCTGATGGCCGAGCTCTTCGGCCGCTCCACGGGGGTCGCCGGTGGCCGCGGCGGCTCGATGCACTTCGCCGACGCCGAGCGCAACTTCTGGGGTGGCTATGCGATCGTCGCGGGGCACCTGCCGATCGCAGCCGGCCTGGCGCTGGCCAGCCAGTACCTGGAACAGGACTACGTCGTCCTCTGCTTCTTCGGCGATGGGGCGACGAACAACGGGGCCTTCCATGAGGCGCTCAACTTCGCGTCCCTCTGGAAGCTGCCGGTGCTCTTCATCTGTGAGAACAACCAGTACGGCATGGGCACCGCTGTCGAGTACGCCTCCGCGGTGCGAGAGATGGCCAAAAAGGCCACCGCCTACGACATTCCGTCGGAGCGGATCGACGGCCAGGACGTACTGGAAGTGCGGGAGGCGGTCAAGAAGGCGCTTGACCACTGCCGCGCGGGTAATGGCCCATATTTCATTGAGGCAATGACCTACCGCTTCCGCGGCCACTCGATGGCCGACCCCGAGGCGTACCGCACCAAGGAAGAGGTCGAAAAGTGGCGGCAGGAGGACCCGATCCTCCGCTTCCGCGGGAAGCTTCTCGCCGAGGGTGTGGCGACCGAGGATGAGCTGAATGCCATCGACAGCGAGGTCGATGCGCAGATGGAGGAAGCGGTGCGCTTCGCCGACGAGAGCCCGGTGCCGGATCCGTCCACGTTGACCAAGCACGTGTACACGGAGCCGGTAGCGGTACGCTAGAGCGACCGCATCGCTCGGAGCAGGGGAGACGACAGGCGACATGGCGCGAGAGATTACTTACCGCGACGCGCTCCGGGAGGCCCTCCGCGAAGAGATGGACCGTGACGAGCGCGTCTTCCTCATGGGCGAGGATATCGGGGCCTACGAAGGCTCCTACGTGGTCACCCGCGGCTTCCTGCAGGAGTACGGCAGGAAGCGGGTGAGGGATACCCCGATCTCCGAGCTGGCGATCGTGGGGCTGGCCAACGGGGCGGCGATGGGTGGGCTGCGCCCCGTGGTCGAGCTGATGACGATCAACTTCAGCCTGCTGGCGATGGACCAGATCGTCAACCACGCCGCCAAGATCCACTACATGTTCAACGGCCAGTTCTCGGTGCCGATCGTGATCCGGACCGCTTCTGGCTGGGGCCAGTTGGGCGCGACCCACTCACAGACCTTCGAGGCGTGGTACGCGCACGTGCCCGGGCTGCGGGTGGTGATGCCGGCGACGCCGAAGGACGCCAAGGGGCTCCTGAAGTCGGCCATCCGCAGCGACGACCCGGTGATGTTCATTGAGCACTCGCTGATCTACCGCAACCGGGGCGAGGTGCCGGAGGGCGAGTACCTGCTGCCGCTGGAAGGCGCGGAGGTTCGCCGCGAGGGAAGCGACGTCACCATCGTCTCCTGGTCGCGCGGCTACTACCTGGCGATGGGAGCCGCGGAGGAGCTGGCGCGCGAGGGGATCGAGGCCGAGGTGATCGACATGCGGGTGCTGCGCCCGCTCGACATCGACACCGTCGTCCGCTCGGTGCAGAAGACCAACCGGTTGGTCATCGTCGAGGAGAGCTGGCGGACTCTGGGCATGGGCGCGGAGATCGCGGCGGCGGTCCAAGAGCACGCGTTCGACTATCTGGACGCCCCGATCGCGCGGGTTGGAAGCGTCGAGGTGCCGATGCCGTACGCCAAGAACCTCGAACGGCTGGTCATTCCCGGCAAGGACGAGGTGGTGGCGGCGGTCCGTGAGGTGTTGTACCAGGATCTCGCGGCAGCCCGCTGACGCGCCGGATCAGCACAGCATCGAGCAGAGGAGCAACGGATGGCCAAGACCGTCGTGATGCCCCAGATGGGCTACGACATGGATGCAGGGACGCTCCTGCGCTGGCTGAAGCAGGAGGGCGAACGGGTCGAGCGTGGCGAGCCGATCGCCGAGATCGAGACGGACAAGGTCAACCTGGAGATCGAGTCGTTCGAGTCCGGCGTCGTGCGCAAGCACCTCGTCAGCGAGGGCGCGACCGTCCCGGTCGGCCAGGCGATCGCCATTGTCGGCGACCCGGACGAGCCGATCGACGTGCCGGAGACCCCTGCGCAGACCGAGGCGACGGTGCCCGAAGCCGGCACCCCCGCCGCCCCCAGCCCGACTGACGGTGTCCGCGAGGCGCCACAGCCGGAGTCCCAGCCCCAGCCGGTGGCTCAGGTGGTCGAGCGGGCGCCGGGCGAGCGCGTGCGTGCCTCGCCGCTGGTCCGCCGTCTGGCCGCCGAGCACGGCATCGACCTGAGTACCGTGGCAGGCTCCGGACCCGGCGGACGGATCGTCAAGGAAGACATCATGCCGCTGATCGGCCGCCCGGCCGCTCCCGCGGCTGCGCCCGAGCCGGCGGCCCCGGCCGAACCCGCCGCTGCCCCGGCTGCTCCGGCCGCGCCGGTCGCAGCGCCCGCAGCAGTGGCCGCGCCCCCAGGCGCGCCGCCGAGCGAGCTGCGCGACCTCTCGCGCATGCGCCAGACCATTGCCCGGCGTATGACCGAGAGCTTCCAGGCGCCCCACTTCTACGTCACCACCACGGTGGACATGGGCGCCGCGCTCGCCCTGCGCGAGCAGATCAACGAGCAGGTCGAGGCGGAGCAGAAGGTCTCGGTCAACGACTTGATCGTCCGGGCCACGGCGCTGGCGTTGCGCAAGTTCCCGATGCTCAACGCCAGCTTCGCGGGCGACCAGGTGCGCGTCTACGAGCGGATCGACATCGCCATCGCCGTCGCGGTGGAGGGCGGGCTCATCACCCCGTTCATCCCCGACACCGACCGCAAGTCGCTGGGCGAGATCGCGACGATCACTAAGGACCTGATCCAGCGCGCCCGCGAGGGCGGGCTGCGCCCCGAGGAGTACCAGGGCGGCACGTTCACCATCAGCAACCTCGGCATGTACGATGTCGAGAGCTTCATCGCTGTCATCAACCCGCCGCAGGCGGGGATCCTGGCCGTCGGCAGCATCCGCAAGGAGCCGGTCTATCAGGACGGCGTGTTCGTGCCGGTCGACCTGATGCGCATCACGATCTCGGCCGACCACCGGGTCACCGACGGTGCCGAGGCGGCGCGGTTCCTGGCGGAGGTCAAGCGCTACCTTGAGAAGCCGATGCTGCTGGCCATCAGCTAGCGTCGCGGGGTCATCTCAGACGACTGGATACGACCGGGGCGGGAAAACCCGCCCCGGTCGCGCATTTCAGCGGGCACGCACCGCCCAAATCCGAACGTAGCAATTCGTGGCCTGAGGGGGTTGACAGGCCGGCACCGGAGTGCTACTCTGACTATGCGGTCCCGAGGAGTTGTTCGAAGGGCCGGCGCACTTCCAGATCGGCCAACCGATTTGGAAGATCCAGACCAAACCGGGAAACCGGGGAGGTCGATCGCATCAGAGGCAACGATGGTGCGGTCGTCGGTACAGGCCATACGGGAATCCGATGAGGAAACCTGGTGTGGGAGAGACCGACAGGATGGCGTCGGAAACCACGAGGCTCGTCGGGATCGCGTTTTTGTGCCCTCTTTTTGTGTCTCAGGGACACTGATTGATCACCGTGGTGGCTGTTTGACCGTGGGTGCGCGGCCGCGGGTTCATGCGTGCGGGGGCGTGTGCTGCTGGGTCTTCGTGCGGTGGAAAGGGCCCAGGGGCTGAAGCCACCGGGCTCACAGAAGAAGCCGGCTGAAGCCGGCTGGGACACATTGCGGTTCAGACCCGGGTGATGACCCAGGTGACATGGTGTGGGCCGGTCGGCGCGTGCCCGGGGGTAAACCCCCGGGCTGAGAAGGCGAAGCCCACTAAAGGGGCTGGGGACGCTGGGCCCGGTGGAAGGTTGGATCGCGTGAGCCCAGGTATGGGACAGGACAGCCCCTTCAGTGGGCTTTCCCTATTCAGCCCGGCGGCGCTAGCCCCGGGCCCTGACCTCGGCCGGTTCCACACCATTCGGTAGCTAACGCTGTGTGACCTCAGCCGGCTTTAGCCGGCTTTCCATTGTGCGCCCGGGGGTTTACCCCCGACCCATTCCGGCAATGGTATCCCTATCGTATCCGCCCAAACGCAAGAACGTCGGGCCAGGACAAACCTCGGGGATGCATCTTCTTCGCCAGACGCCGCTCGCTACCCCTCCCCTAATCCTTCGACCGCGGCTTGTCGCTCACCTCCCTCTCCCGCAGCGCCAGGGCCTGGCGGTAGAGGTCGCTGCGGGGAAGGCCAGTTGCGCGGGCGACGGCGCGGGCGGCGGCGCTGGGTGACTCGCCCGCTGCGAGCCGGTCTCGCAGCAGGTCCGCGGCCTGTTCCGGATCGGTCCGGGTGCGCGGCTCGGGTGCTCCGACGACCACGACGTATTCACCGCGCGGGGGGCGCTCCTCCAAGGCCGCGTGCGCGGCGGCCATGGTCGTGCGGATGATCTCCTCGTGCACCTTGGTGAGCTCGCGGCACAGAGTGACCGGCCGATCGCCCAGGACCGACTCGAGGTCTGCAAGCGTCGCGCGCAGGCGGTGCGGTGCCTCGTAGAGGACGAGCGGGAACGGGAGGTCGGCCAGCGACGCGAAGAGCTTCCGACGTTCCGACGGACGGCGCGGTGGGAAGCCGAGGAAGAGGAACCCACCAGGCACCAGGCCGGAGGCCGCGACGGCGGCGATGACGGCCGATGGACCCGGAATCGGCTCGACGCGGATCCCGCGTTCCGCCGCGGCGCGCACCAGCTCGAAGCCCGGGTCGGAGATGCCCGGCATCCCGGCATCGGAGATGACGGCCACGTCGCCGGTCTCCAGCGCCGCCAGGATCTCGTCGATCCGCCCGGGCCCGCTGTGGCCGTGGTAGCTCACCATTGGTGTCTCGATGCCGAAGTGCTTGAGCAGGCGGCCGGAGTGGCGCGTGTCCTCGGCGGCAATCAGGGACACCTCGCGCAGGATGCGCAGGGCACGGAGCGTGATGTCTTCCAGGTTGCCGATCGGGGTCGCGACGAGGTACAGGGTGCCGGCCATGCCCGTGTCTTTCACCCGGCTCGCCCGGCGGGGTATAATGCGTACGGACACTTGACGCCGCGCAGGAGCCAGCTCGTAAGGATCAATGGATGCCCCAGGAGCCGAGCGGTCGCGCCGAGACGGCGGCGCAGTCGCAGTCATTGTACCGGAAGTATCGCCCGCGATCGTTCGCGCCGGGCGAGTTCGTGGGTCAGGAGCACATCGCCCGGACGCTGCGCAACGCCATCGTGCTCGACCGGGTCGCCCATGCGTACCTCTTCTGTGGACCGCGCGGCACGGGGAAGACCAGCACCGCCCGGCTGCTGGCGAAGGCGGTCAATTGCCTGGCTCCTGACCCCGAGGCGCGCCCCTGCAATGCCTGCGAGGCCTGCGAGGCCATCAACGCCGGGACGGCAGTCGACATCATCGAGATCGACGCGGCATCGAACCGCGGGGTCGACGATATCCGCGACCTGCGCGAGAAGGTCAAGTACGCCCCGACCCAGCTCCGGGTCAAGTTCTACATCATCGACGAGGCGCACCAGCTCACCCGTGATGCCTTCAACGCCTTCCTCAAGACGCTGGAAGAGCCGCCGGGGCATGTCAAGTTCGTCCTCGCGACCACCGAGCCGGACAAGTTGCCGGACACCATCGCCTCACGTTGCCAGCGCTTCGACTTCCGCCGCTTCGCGCTCAGCGATGTCGTGGAGCACCTGCGCGCGGTCTGCGAGCGCGAGGGTATGGAAGCCGAGGACGAGGCGCTGCGGCTGATCGCGCGTCAGGCCACCGGCAGTATGCGGGACGCGCTTGGCCTGCTGGAGCAGCTCGCCCTCTTCGGGGAGACGGTCGACGGCAAGCTGGTGATCACCGCGGACGCCGTGCGGCGCGTCACCGGCATGAGCCGAAGCGATCGCCTGGTGGCGCTCGTGGACGCGCTGGCAAAGAAGGACGCTGGCGCCGGGCTACGCGTCATCGCCGAGGCCACCGAGAGCGGAGAGGATATCCATCAGCTCAACCGTCAGCTTGTGGCCTACCTCCGCACGCTGCTCCTGATCCGCGCCGGTGGCACCAGCGACGAGGCCGGGGACGACGCTCGCGCCCAGGCGGAGCAGTTCACCGTGGCGGAGCTGGCCGCGCTGGTGCGAACCTTCAGCTCGATCGAGGGGGCGCTGAACAAGGGCTCCTACGCGCAGTTGCCCTTGGAGATCGCTCTGGTGGAGTCGATCGTCGGCGCCACGCCGGCCGCGGCTCCGCCCGCGGAATCGCCGCAGCCCCCGCCGATCCGGCCGGCCGAGCCGGCGCGTGCGGTTGCGCCGTCGCCGCGACCGGAACCCGCGCGACGGCAACCCCCGGTGCGGGAGCCGTCACCCGTGCTCCGCACGGTGCGCCCGGTCGATTCCCCGCGGCCTGCCCCGACGCCGGCCGCGACGCCACGCCCCGCAGCCGGCTCCGCGCTGGAACGGCTGGTCGCGAGCTGGGGGCAGATCCGGCGCGACGTGAAGATGGCCAACTCCCGCGTCGCTGCCCTCCTCAGCTCGGTGGACCCGCTGGACGTGCGGGGGGAGGAGGTCGTCCTGGTCTCCCCCTACGAGTTCCACCGTAACAAACTGAACGACGACGGGATCCGCGCCGTCGTCGAGGACGTGCTCGGCCGGTACATGGGTGGACCCTACCGCGTCGTCTGCCTAGCCCCGGAGGAGATCCGCGACGTGGCGCCGGCGGCCCCGATGCCGACGGAGGCCACACCCACACCCACGCCACCGCCCGCGAACGGCGGCGCGTCGCCATCCGCAGCCGAGTCTCCAGCGGATCAGGACGACGAGCGCCGGCTGCGCGCGGCACGAAGCATCTTCAACGCCGAGGAGATCGAGCCGGAGTAGCCGCGGTTCACCGCGCCCGTCGCCGCGGCCGGAGCGCGCTCAACCCGAGCACGATCAACCCGGCGGCGACGAGGAGCGCCCCTCCGACGATCCCTGTCGCCTCGCCGCTGAACCGGCCGGAGATGTTCAGCACGAACTCGAAGAGGACCAGCAGTACGAGGAACAGGACCAGGCCGATGCCGGCGGTCATGACGCCCCTCCGCCCGGTCCGGATCTTTCCCTCGCGGACGCCATAGATCATCATGGCGATCCCGATCGACGTCGGGACGACCAGCGTCCAGGCATACGCCCAGCTCTCCCAGTGCCCGGTCAAGCGTTGATAGAGCAAGACCAACCCGACGGTCGTGAGAACCGCCCCCGGGAAGATCAGTGCGGCGATCGCTCCAGTGCCGCTCAGCGCCACTGCCAGCAGCACCACGCCCGGCAGGATCACGAACAGCGGCCAGAGCAGGCCGAATACCTCGGCCCCGGTGATCCGGGCGACGAACAGCACGATCCCCACGATCACCAGGGTCGTCCCGATCACCAGGGCGGCGGCGTTGCGACCGGTCGAAGCGTCCATTGACCCCTCCGTCCTCATGCGTGCGCATTCCTGCACCGCACAAGCCCGGCCGCCGGTATGCCCAAGGTGTCTGTGCATGATGGAAATACGGATGGCGTTTTACGGTCCGCGGTGGCGCTCACGGACCTGGAGGGTGGCTGGATCGACCTCGTAGAGGGCGAATGGCTCGGTGCCGGTGTAGATCCCGGCATGCACCAGCCGGGACTCGTCCACCGCCCGGAAGACGAGCCGGCGGTCGACCCACCAGAGGTCGGTCACTGCCTCGCCCCGCTCCGTCGGCACCTGGGTGAGGTCCATCGTGGACGTGTCGAGCAGCCACAAGCCGTGGAAGAGCGGGTGGTCGGTACCGGGGATGTAGACCGACATCGCCAGGGTGCGACCGTCCGGCGCGGCCGCCAGGTTCACCACGCCCGCCACCGGCGCGAACCGCCCGGCCGAGACGAGCAACTGGCTGGGCCCGCCCGACGCCGGGACGACGAACACGTCGCCACCACCCTCGATGCTCGCGGGTGAGGAGCGGACGTAGGCGATCGCCTGCCGGCCGGGCAGCCAGATCAGATCCAGCACGGCACCGTCCGTCTCCCCCGCGACCAACTGAGTGCGCTCTCCGGTCGCGGCCGAGACGACGTACAGGCTGCTTGCCTGTCCCGGGAGCGATGGATCCCGGTAGGCCAGCATCGTACCGTCCGGCGACCAGCTCAGGTCGTCGGGCAGGCTCTCCGGCTGGGGCGGAGCCAGAAACTGCACCGTGCCGCCGATGTCCACCAGCGTCAGCGACCCGTCCTGCCGGGCCACGGCGACCGCCGATCCCGTCGGGGACCAGGCGATCGCGCGGACGGGCGCCTGGCTCTCGGCCGGCGCCGGGTCAGGCAACTCCAGCACGACGCTGCCGTCCGCCGCCATGATCCCGACCGTGCTGTTGCCGTTCATTTCCGGCTGGGTCGCGAAGACGACGGCCACCTGCTCCCCGTCCGGCGAGGGGCCGAACGCGAGGATATCCCGGCCGGTGACGACCGGCGCGGGCGGGCCTTCCCGTGGCATCTGCCACAGGTCGCCACCGCTGGTGAAGTAGACCCGGCTGGCATGAGGGACAGAGAGCGGCGCCTCAGGAGGAAGAATCGACTGTATCCGCGCGGTCGGTGCGGGAGTGCTCGCCGAGGGCGAGGCGATGCTGATGGGGTCGTCGGGCCGGCCGACCGGCACGGCTGCCTGATCGACCTCCTCGCACCCGGCCGCGAGCAGCGCCAGCGCCAGTAGCAGCGCCAGGACGACAGCGGCCGGCCGTTTCGCTGCATCGTGACTCCGAACCGGTGGCACGGCCACAGGTTCCCCACTCCTCCCGCCGGCGACGAACCGGCATGCTCGCGGTGGTCGGCCCACATTGTAGCAGACCCGCAGCCAGCGCCGGGTTTGGTACAATCATGCCTACATCGCGAGATTCTCCCTAAAGAGCTGATTGTGATGAGTAAGCGTATTCTGTGGCTCCTCGTGCTGGCCTGGACGGTGCTGGTCGTGCAGGGGTGCCGTAACGCTGACCCGGCGCGGCTGGAGGCGCCACCGGAACAAAACGCACCGGCCGAACCAACCCGATCTGTCACGATGCGGGGAGAACCTACGGCTATCCCACGGGGCCAGCGGCCCGCCATCGCCACCGTGGAGCCGGCACCGTCCCCGCCCACCTCGCCCTAGGCTTCACCGCATGCGCCTCTGCTCCTGGCACCTGTTGACGGGGGTCTCCTGGCGGTGCCGGCGGACTACCGCACGCGCGTCTTCCGCTACGCGACGGTGGCGCGCACGCTCCCCGAGGGTACGCTCATCATCATGGAGTCCTACGAGCCCAAGCACAACGCCGACGGCAGCGTGCTGCGCGACGCGCACGGACAGCCCATCCCCGGGGACCTGCACTCCATCGTGGCCCCAAGGGCTGAACCAAGCGCTCTGCCACGCCTGCCATGCCCGTGCTCGGGCCTCGGACTACGTCTTCTCGTTATCGGAGTTGCTCGCCTTCATGCAGACGGAGGAGCCGCAGTACACCGTGTGCGACCGCCCAGCCCGCCAACCTTGCTACGTGCCGGGAGAGGAGTAGGTCGCGCACCCCCCGGGTCACGTCGATCGTGTCCCTGCCTGTTTGTAAAGCCAGCGTCGAGTCGAGGACATCGCGCAGAAAGCTCTGGCTCCCGCCGGAGTCGGAGCGAGCGATGATCTCCGCCGTTCCGGCTCCAAACCCGGTGAGCCTCGCATTCCCATCTTAGGAGAGAGCGTTTCAGTGGATCAGTCCGGCCTCCGCGAGGAGCGTGCGTCCCTTCTCTGGGCGGTGAAGGCATCCCGCGAACGGAACACGCGGTGGAAGGCCTCCCTGGCTGCCTGTAACTCTGGCTCGCTGGTGAGCTTTCGCACGGCGGTCCTTCCTCACGACGGATTGGTAGCGCGGGCTGTGTCATCTACGACACCCCTCGGGTCGGCGTCTTGGTTGGGGGCTGTCGAAGGCGGAGGCGCAGAGGCTGAGGTCGCAACTGGACCGATGTCGCATCCGACTTCCCACGGATGCAACGCCCACACCCAGAACACAAGCAACGGTAAGGGCATGATGCGAAAACTGGCCCTTGTCGTCAAGATGAGCGAAACGGGCAAGTTGGGCCGGAAACGATTGCCTGGTCGAGAACGAGTTGGGGGGTGTCGTCGCTTCGGCGTGGTGGAGGGGAGGTCGCTCGTTCCGAGTGCGTCCGTACGCGTGGGCGTGGTGGGGCGCGGGGTGGTGTGCTACACTCGACTCTCGCGGCCGTGCCTGGCCGGCACCAAGCGTGGCGAGTCTCCATCGTGAAAGGTCGATCGACCGATGACCCTGAGCCGCGAAGAAGTGGACCATGTGGCGATGCTGGCGCGCCTCGGCCTGGAGCCGGAGGAGCGCGAGCGGATGCGCGTCCAACTCTCCTCGATCATGGAGCACATCAACCGGCTGCGCGAGCTTGACACGGAGGCGATCCCGCCGACGGCCCAGGTGATCGCGCTGCAGAACGTGATGCGGGATGATGAGGTTCAGCCGTCCCTGCCGCTCGCTGATGTCCTGCGCAACGCGCCACAGCACGAGGACGGCATGTTCAAAGTGAACGCGGTGCTGGACGAGTCCTGAGTCGGCGGATCGCGGGCGGACCGGGGAGCGAGGCAACGGTGACGGCCGAACTGACGAATCTGAGTGCCATCGAGGCGCGGCGGCGGCTGGATCGCCGCGAAGTAAGCGCGGTCGAGTTGACTGAGGCGCATCTGGAGCGGATCGAGCGCCTGGAACCGCACCTCCACGCCTTCATCACCGTCATGGCGGATGTGGCCCGCGCTCAGGCGCGTGAGGCGGACCGGCGCATCGCTGCCGGGGAGGCGACCGCGCTGACCGGGATCCCGGTCGCGCTCAAGGACATCCTCTGCACGGTGGACGCGCCGACCACAGCCGCCTCCAAGATCCTGCGCAACTATCAGAGTCCCTACGACGCGACGGTCGTCCGCCGGCTGCGCGAGCAGGGCGCGGTCTTCGTCGGCAAGACCAACACCGACGAGTTCGCCATGGGGTCCTCGACCGAGAACTCGGCGTTCTTCGTCACCCGCAACCCGTGGGATCTCAACCGGGTCCCGGGCGGCAGCAGTGGGGGCTCGGCGGCCGCGGTTGCGGCGGGCGAGGCGATCCTGGCGCTGGGCTCGGACACCGGCGGCTCGATCCGGCAGCCAGCCGGCTTCTGCGGCGTGGTTGGGGTCAAGCCGACGTACGGTCGTGTCTCGCGTTATGGCCTGCTCGCCTTCGCCAGCAGCCTGGACCAGATCGGGCCGTTCGCGCGCAGCGTGGCGGACGCCGCGGTGCTGCTGGAAGCCATCAGCGGGCGCGATCCGAACGACTCGACATCGGTGGATCTGCCGGTCCCGTCCTATGTCGACGCGCTGGGGCAGGACATCCGCGGGATGCGTATCGGCATCGCGCGGGAGTACCAGGTCGAGGGAGTCGACCCCGAGGTCGAGCGGGTGGTGCAGGCCGCCATCACCGAGCTGGAGCGTCTCGGTGCCGAATTGGTCGAGGTCAGCCTGCCGCACACGAGCTATGCGCTGGCGACGTACTACATCATCGCTCCGGCTGAGGCCAGCGCCAACCTGGCGCGCTACGACGGCGTGAAGTACGGCTTGAGCATCCAGGAGGACACCCTGCTTGAAGACTATCTCCAGACGCGCGGGCAGGGATTCGGGCCGGAGGTCAAGCGCCGGATCATGCTCGGCACCTATGCCCTCAGCTCCGGCTACTATGACGCCTACTACGTGAAGGCCCAGAAGGTCCGCACGCTCATCAAGCGCGACTTCGACGAGGCTTTCGAGAAGGTGGACGTGATCGCCGGGCCGACATCGCCGACGGTTGCGTTCGGGATCGGCGAGCGGGTGGACGACCCGATCCAGATGTATCTGGCCGATATCTTCACCATCCCGGCGAACATGGCGGGGATCCCCGGCGTGGCGATACCCTGCGGCTTCGCCCACGGGATGCCGGTGAGCTTGCAGTTGCTCGGCCGAGCGTTCGACGAGGCGACGGTGCTTCGAGTGGCGCACGCCTACGAGCAGGCGGCGGGGTGGTCCGAGCGCCGGCCGCCGCTCGACATGGCGCGCGCGGATGCATCGGGCGATACCAAGTGAGGAGTCGGCGGGCGTGGGCGACCGGTTGACCGCCTTCCGCGCCTACGCCGAGCGCGTCCGCGGGCGCGTGGTCGCGCTGATCGTGCTGGCCATCGGGCTCTACTTCGTCGTGGCCTTCGGTGAGCAGGCGTGGCGGGCGCGCGCGTTGCAGGCGGAGATCGCCGGACGTCGGGAAGCCCTGGCGGCGATGCAGGCGCGGCACGACGAGCTTGCCTGGCAGTTGGTGCGCTACCGCTCCGACTACGAGAGCTACGTGGAGCGCATCGCGCGGCGCGACCTCAACCTCTCCCGCCCCGGCGAGACGGTCATTCTGCTCCGGCTGCGACCCGCGCCGGAGCCAACCCCGACTCCGACGCCGGAGCCGGGCGAGCGGACGGCCAGTGACCCCGCCTGGCGCGCCTGGCTAGACCTCTTCGGGTTGCCCTGACGCTGCCACAGCCTACAACTGCCGAATGACATGACCAATAGCCGCCCGACGTGGCCCTGATCGCACCCACGCCGGGCGGTTTCTCATTCCAGTGCAGGCAGGCGCTCGGTCGGATCATCCTGATCGGCTCAGGACTACCTGAGTGACCGATGTCATCCTGAGCGCAGCGAAGGATCTCCTCACGAGCGCATCTCTCGACACCTCCCTCCCGACTCTGCGCGCCGGACGGTTCGATTCCCTCGCCTCCTCGTGTTCCGCACCGCTGTCATTGACACGCTTCCCGGGATGCGTCATACGTAGCTGCACGTTCTGGGGTACGGCAGAAGCATGGAGAACGTTGATGGCGGGAGCGCAGTTGATCACCAACGGGACGATCCTGACGATGGATCCGGCGCAACCGGAGGTGGAGGCGGTCGGGGTCATCGGGGAGCGCATTGTGGCGGTGGGGCAGCGGCGCCTGGTCGAAGCTGCCCTGCCGCGGGGCTACCGCACCCTGGACCTGGCAGGGCGGGTGTGTCTGCCCGGCTTCAACGAGGCGCACAACCACATGATCGGCTTCGGCACCGCGTTGGGCCACGTCCCGGCCGGCTACCCGGAGGTCCGCGCGATCGCCGACATCGTGCGCAACGTCGCCGAGCGCGCCCGCCAGGTGCCGCCGGGGACCTGGATCCTGGGGCGGGGCTACGACGACAACAAGCTGGCGGAGCGCCGCCACCCTACCCGCCACGACCTCGACGCCGCCGCACCCGAGCACCCGGTCATGGTGGTCAACGGCTCCGGGCATATGTCGGTCGTCAACTCGCTGGCGCTGCGCCTGGCCGGGATCACGCGCGACACGCCGGACCCGGAGGGCGGGCACATCGTGCGGGACGAGCACGGGGAGCCGACCGGCCTCCTGCAGGAGACGGCGCAGGAGCTGGTGCGCGCCGTCATCCCGCCGCCGACGGTCGAGGACCACGTCGCGGCCCTGCGCCGCTGCAACGACGCCTATGTCGCGGCGGGGATCACCTCCAGCCAGGATGCCGGCTCCTCGCTGCCCGAGCACCTGGAGGCCTACCAGCGGGCGGTGCGCGAGGGGGCGCTCAAACTGCGCACCTCGATGATGATCCGGGAGCACCTGCTGCCGCACCTGCTCGGGCTGGGGATCAAGCAAGGGTTCGGCGACGACCGGTTGCGGGTTGGGCCGGTCAAGCTCTTCATCGACGGCAGTCTGATCGGACGCACCGCGGCGGTGAGTCGGCCGTTCCTGGAGGATCCGCGCGAGGACAACCTGGGGCTGACGATGATGGCGCAGGAGGCGCTCGACGACTACGTGTGGCAGGCGCACCAGGCGGGGTTCCAGGTGGCGGTGCACGCCATCGGCGACCGCGGCATTGAGATGGTGCTGGACGCCTACGAGCGGGCGCTGGCGCGGCTGCCACGGGCCGATCACCGGCACCGGATCGAGCACTGCGGCATCCTGCGTCCGGATCTGATCGAGCGGATCGCGCGGCTGGGGGTGCTGGTGGTGACGCAGCCGATCTTCATCACCGAGTACGGGGACGGCTTCATCCGGCACCTGGGGCTGGAGCGGATCCAGCTCACCTACCCGTTCCGCAGCCTGCTGGAGGCGGGGATCCGGGTGGTCTTCTCGTCGGATTGTCCGGTGTCGTCGTACGTGCCGCTCAAGAGCGTGCAGGCGGCGGTGACGGAGCGGACGGGCTCGGGGCGCTCCTATGCGCTGGAGGAAGCGATCACGGTGGAGGAGGCACTGCCGCTGTATACGGTGGCGGGGGCGTATGCCACGTTTGAGGAGGGGCGCAAGGGGCGCATCCAGCCCGGGATGCTGGCCGACTTTGCCGTGCTGGAGCAGGATCCGCGGGCGGTCGAGCCCGAGGCGATCGGCGCGGTGCGCGTCTCCCAGACCATTATCGGCGGCGAGACGGTGTATGAGGCGTGAGACGTGATGCGTGTTCCGTGTTGCGTGATGCGTGATGCGTCATACGTCCCCCTCACCCCCCGGCCCCGCTCGGACGGAGCCCACCAGGGGAGAGGGGAGCACCACGCATGACGTATGACGCATGACGTACGACTCACCGGAGGTTACCGCGATGGATCTGCCGCGTGTGGGATTGGATCTGACGGAGAAACTGCGGGTGCCGGAAGCGGTGGATGCGATCGTCCGGGCGGAAGCCCGCGGCGTGCCGATGGTGTGGTCCACGATCCGGCGTGGGGCGCCCGACGCCATGACGTTCTTCGCTGCGGGGGCAGTACGTACCAGCCGCATTGGCCTGGGCACCGCGGTCGTGCCGACCTATCCCCGGCATCCCGCGGTGCTCGCATCGCAGGCACTGGCGGTGGAGCAACTGGCGCCCGGGCGCTTCCGGCTCGGCATCGGCCCGAGCCACCGGCCGGTGATCGAGAACAGCCTTGGTATCCCGATGGACCGGCCGCTGGCGCACTTGCGGGAGTACCTGATCGTCCTGCGCGCGCTGCTCTGGGAAGGCGCGGTCGACTTCGAGGGCCGATATTTCTCGGTGCATCTCGAGACCGGCCAGACGGCCCAGGTGCCGATCTACATCTCCGCCTTGCGCGCGAACGCGTACCGCCTGGCGGGTGAACTCGCCGACGGCGCGATCTCTTGGATGTGCCCTGCCGACTACCTGCGGGAAACCGCGGCACTGGCGATGGCGGAGGCCGCGCAGGCCGCGGGTCGGGCAACACCGCGACTGGTCGCCCATGTCCCGGTGGCGATGACGTCCGACCGGGCCCAGATGCTGGAGGTCGCTCGCCCGAGGGTCGGCGGCTACGCGCGCCTGCCGTTCTACGCTGCGATGTTCGCCGACGCCGGGTTCCCGGTGGACGGCGGGGTCGTCAGCGACGACCTGCTGGACCACCTGGTCGTCTGGGGCGACGAGGCGCGGGTGCAGGAGCGGCTCGCCGGGCTCCTTGGCGACGGCATCGACGAGTTGCTCGTCATGGCCATCCCAGTGTCCGATCTTGCCCAGGAAGAGGAGCGCCTCTCCCGCGTGCTGGTCGCCCTGGCGAACTGACGGGGTCCGACGAACGAAGCAGATGCGGTCGGTGAGTTGCCCGGGGGTGAACCCGCAGGCAACTCACCCCTTTGGGGCAGCATCGACACCAATTGCTCCAATGCTGCCTTCAGCCGGCTTTTCATTGCGAGCCCGGCAGCTTTAGCCCCGGGGCACGTGCCACGGCGTGGGATCCTTCATGCCTCCCTTCTCGAGGCACCTGCCATAGTTAGAGACCGTCAACCACGCATTGCGCAGCCGAAGAGCGCTGGCGTCCTCGCCTGACCCAATCTGTGAGAATAGCCCTCACCCCCGTCCCCTCTTCCAACGTTGGGAGAGGGGCCTTTAGTAGCGGGGGACAGGCGAGAGGCCGGGTCAGTGGGCGTCGGCGTAGTGGCGGGCGAGGAGTTGGGCGCCGAAGTCGTCCTCGGGGTCGCGCCAGACGGAGTGGATGTGGTTGGCGTCGTTCTGCGTGTTGTCGTACTCCACCACGAAGCGCGGGCCCTGCAGTCGATAGTAGTGCGGTCGGCGCGGCTCGATCTCCCCTGCCCAGGCGAAGTGGATGCGCTCCAGCCCGAGGCGCCGGAGTTCCGCCAGTTCGAACACGGCGACATCCTCCGGGAGGCGGCCGATGTACTCGTGGACGAGAAGGCCGAGGACCTCGCGCTGGGCGGCGGTCATGCGGCCGGCGGCCAGACCCCGCGGGGTGCTGCTGTAGCGCAGGGCATCGAGATGGCGCGAGGTCAGGCCCATCTCCCGCCATTCCTGCTCCGTCGCGGCCTGGAGTTCGGGCGTCAACGGCTGGCCCGAGAGGGCCGGCGTCGGCAGGGGCAGTGCACCGTCCACGACCCTGGGTCGGTTACCGAGCACGATGTCGGGCGGGGCTATCGGGGAGATCACTGCCTCGTGGCGTTGTTCCTCGGTGAGCAGGTGGATCAGCTCGCGCGCCAGGTCCTCCACTGCGGCCAGCGGGCGCAGCGAGGCCGTCCCGCCCAGGGGCGCCTCAGCCGGGTTGGCGCCGAAGAAGGTCGGCGTCGGAGAGACCAGGCGTCCGTCCACGATGGTGTAGTTCAGTGAGAGGTGATGTCCCTCGAAGCGCCAGCCCCAGGCGCCGCGGTCGGTGGGCTCTCCGAAGATGCTGACGTAGTAGAGCAGCGGGTCCCGGCCCCGGCCGGGTCGTTGCCAGCCCTCCAGGTGGTCGAGCGTCGTTTCCAGCCCGATGATGGTGGAGGCTGTGACATAGCCCGCGCGGCTCAGGCCGGTGGCCAGGAGCTGATGAGCGAGCCGTTGCTGGTGGCGCTCCATCTCCGCGAGGGGGAGGCCATTCCTGGGGTTCGGAGTGTAGAACCACCGGGTTCGTTCCTCATCGTGGGTGAAGGGGAAGGACGCCTTCGCGCGTTGCTCCGGGGTGAGGCTCGCCAGGAAGTTGGCTGCAGCCTCTCCCATGCGCTGGGCTGTCGCTGCCGGGCTGCCCACGTCCCTCGGCATCGCGTCGTGCCAGCACGCCATCGCTTTGTCCTCTCCCGCGTATTCGTCGTGGCACCACTCCGCGGCCATTGTATCCGGTGGGTCATTCCCCACAATGGCCGGAGGGGAATGCAGGACCATCGGTTATGGAGGCGAGACGCACGAGTGCGTCGCTGCCCGCATCACTCCGTCACCCACTCCGGGCCGGCGACGAGGCGGACATCGGCGGAGGTGTCGCCGAGCGCGGCGAGGAGGTCGCGCACGGAGCGGCCGAGGCGGGGGTGAGAGATGTCCGGGGCGATCTCCGACAACGGGACGAGGACGAACGCGCGCTCGTGCAGGCGGGGATGCGGGATCGTCAGGTCCGGATCATCGCGGCACAGGTCGTCGTAGAGCAGCAAGTCGACGTCGAGGGTTCGGGGTGCGTTGCGGAAGGTGCGCACCCGGCCCCGTGCCCGCTCGGCTTCGAATGCGGCAGCCAGCAGCGCCTCCGGCGACTCATCCGTATCGAGAGCGATCACGGCGTTGAGGAACGCCGGCTGGTCGGTGTAGCCGACGGGCGCGGTCTCGTAGAGCGACGAGACGGCGACGAGCGTGCCGTGCTGGCGCAACGCATCCACCGCGCTGCGGAGTGCCGCGGCAGGGTCGCCCAGGTTCGCGCCGAGTCCGAAGTAGGCCCGAGCCATCACTCGCTCCATCCACGTACGACGGCGTCGGTCATGCGCGCCACGCGGACCATCTGCGGCACGTCGTGCACCCGGACGATGTCAGCCCCATTGGCGATGGCGAGTGCCACCGTGGCGGCGGTCCCCTCGACCCGGTCGTCCGGGTCGGTCCCGAGCACGCGGCCGATGGTGCTCTTGCGCGAGGTGCCGGCCAGGATGGGGCGGCCGAGCACGGTCAACTCCCGCAGCCGCCGGAGGAGGACCAGGTTCAACTCGGCCGTCTTACCAAAGCCGAAACCGGGGTCGATGATGATGTGCTCCCAGGGGATGCCGGCGGCGAGCGCGCGCTCGATGCGCAGGCTGAGTTCGCGCACGATGTCGGGGATCAGCCGATCCTCCGTCTCGATCTTCAGGTCGTGCATGATGACGACGGGTGCCCCGGCCGCGGCCGCGACGGCGGCGATCTCGGGGTCGGCGCTCAGCCCGCGGATGTCGTTCACGATATGGGCACCGGCCTTGAGAGCGGCCTCGGCAACGACTGCCTTGGAGGTGTCGATTGAGATCGGCACGTCGATCGCGTCCGCCAGGGCCTCGATGGCCGGGATGACGCGGCGCAGTTCCTCCTCGGCCGGAACCGGCGTGTAGCCCGGACGGGTCGACTCTCCCCCGACATCGATCACGTCAGCGCCCGCGGCGATCATAGCCCGGGCGCGCTCGACGACCGCGTCGAGTTGACCGGCCAGGCCGTCGCCGCTAAACGAGTCGGGCGTCACATTGACGATGCCCATGACGTAAGTCCGCCGGCCCCACTCCCAGGTGAAGGTGGGTGTGCGCAGGGGTGCGAGCGTCGTCGACACGGGTGGGGTCCTTTCGTCATGCGTCATACGTCATGCGCCCTGGTCCCTTCTCCCCTGGTGGGGCTTCGTCCGAGAGGGGTTGGGGTGAGGGGGACGGGTGACGCATGACGTATGAGATCCTACTCCAACGCTGCATGGAACTCGGCGCGCCAGGCGGGGTCGTCGCGGAAGACACCGCGGTAAGCCGTCGTGACCACGCGGCTGCCTGGGCGACGCGAGCCCCGGATCGTCATACACATGTGCTCTAACTCGAAGCGCACCGCAACCCCGGCCGGTGACAGCATCTCATCAATGGTGTCCGCCACCTGCCGCGTGAGGCGTTCCTGGATCTGCGGACGGCGTGCGTAGGCATCGACCACCTTGACGATCCGGTCGAACCCGGCGATGCGGCCGGCCGGTAGGTAGGCCACGTGTGCCAGGCCGACCATCGGCACGAGGTGGTGCTCGCACATCGAGCGCACGGTGACATCGTGGATCACAACCAGTTCGCCGTGCTCCTCGGGTAGCGCGCCCGCCAGGTAGGTGCGTGGATCGATGGCCAGCCCGCCGAACATCTCGGCGAAGAGGTCGGCGACGCGCCGCGGCGTACGGCGCAGGTCGGGACGGTCGGGGTCCTCCCCGATGGCACGAAGGATCTCAGCGACGGCGGCGGCGATGCGCTCCCGGTCCATCCTCTCCCTCTCAGCCCTCCGCCTGCCGCGTGCGGTGGATACGCACGCCGGCCCGCCGGAGCGTGCCCTTGATGGGTGCCTCCGGCTTCCAGACCGCCACGGTCACTGCCGTGACCATGGGGAACGCGGCGAGGATCTCGCTCGCGATCGACTCGGCGACCGCCTCGATCAACGCGCGCGGCTCACCCTCGACCACCTCGCGGGTGATCCGGTACAGGTCGCTGTAGCTGACGGTGTCGTCGAGCGCGTCGCTCCGGCCGGCGGGTTGCAAGTTACAGGTGATCTCCAGGTCGACGACGAAGCGCTGGCCGAGCTTCCGCTCCTCCGGGTGCACCCCGTGGTAGCCGTAGAAGACCATGCCCTCGACGATGATCTGGTCTCCGGTCACATCCCGCTCCTGTCCGGCCCCGTGCGGCGCCCCGGTGCCACGATGGTACCACCGCGCGTCCCACCTCGCTCCGGTATCTTTCCTGCCGGAGTGCCAGCCGGTATGGTAGCCCTTAGGAACGACGCGCGGGAGGGGTACGGGTGTACGGGGGACTCTCGGACCGGGCAGCCGCGGTGGCGTGGGCGGCAGAGATGCTGCGCCGCCGCGACGTGCTCTTCCTCGATACCGAGACGACCGGCCTCGACGGCCAGGCGGAGATCGTGGAGATCGCGGTCGTCGACGCCCAGGGCACGGTGCTGCTCGACACACTCGTGCGCCCGCTGCGGCCGATCCCGCCCGAGGTGCAGGCCATCCACGGTATCACCGACCGCATGGTAGCCGGTGCTCCCAGGTGGCCGGAGGTCCATGCCGAACTGGTGCGACTCTTCCGCGAGCGCCCGCGTGCGGTGGTCTACAACGCGGCGTTCGATCGCCGGGTCATCGCTCAGACTGCCCAGCAGCACTGCCTGCCGCCGCCCACCGCCGAGTGGCACTGTGCCATGCTGCGCTACGCCGCGTATGCCGGCGAACGTCATCCGGTCACCGGCAAGTACCGGTGGCACCGGCTGGACCGCGCCGCGGCCGCGCTGGGCATACCCCGGCCGACGCACCGGGCGCTGGGCGACGCCCTGGTCTGCCGGGGCGTGGTCGCCGCCATGGCAGGCCTGGGCGGACGCCTTGGCCATCGACGTTAGCGCTGCCGGAGGCGTGGGTCGAGGAGGTCGCGCAGGCCATCCCCGAGCAGGTTCAGCGCGAAGACGGTCAACGCCAGCGCAGCGCCTGGGAAGAACATCGTCCAGGGCGCTTGCCGGAGCAGGTTCTTGGAGTCAGCCAGCATGTTGCCCCAGGACGGGATCTCCGGTGGAGCACCCGCGCCCAGGAAGGAGAGCGCTGCTTCGGCCAGCACCGCCTCAGCGAAGACGAAACTCGCCTGGACGATCAGCGGCGAGACGATGTTCGGTAAGATGTGCCGCCACAGCACCCGACTGTTCGGGTTCCCGGTCGCGATGGCTGCCTCCACCATCGGCGACTCGCGTAGGCCCATGACCACCGAGCGCACCAGGCGGACGACGCGCGGCGTTGAGACGATGGTCAGCGCGATGACCACGTTCGACACGCTCGGGCCGCGGACGGCCATGATGCCGATGGCGAGGATGATCCCCGGAAACGCCATCATGCCGTCGGTGATGCGCATGATCACGCCCTCGGTGCGCCGGTAGTACCCGGCGATCATGCCGACGAGTGTCCCGCACACGATCGTCAACGCCGAGGTGAGGAACCCGACCTGCAGCGAGAGGCGTGCACCGTATACGGTGCGGCTATAGACATCCCGGCCCTGGTTGTCGGTCCCGAAGAAGTAGTACTCATTCGGGGCTCGTAGCCGCACGTAGCCGTTGATCAAGGTCGGGCTGTTGGTTGTGATCACCGCCGCGAGCACCGCGCTCAAGATCATGACGAGGAGGATCGCTCCTCCGATCAGAATCTGCTTGTGCCGGCGGAGGAGGAACCACTGCTGTGCCCACCACCGCCGTTCGAGTGGCGACGGGGGCAGGAGAGCGCGCGACGACCCGTCGCGCGGGATCCGCCCGCCCGCGACAGACGTGGCACGGGTGTGCTCGCGGTTTCCCTGTTCGACGATCTCTTCTCTCCGCACCTAACGCTCGATCCGTGGATCGACGAAACCGACCAGGAGATCTACCAGAAGGTTGATCAGCACATAGACGGCGGCGATGACCAGCACTGCCCCCTGAACGAGCGGGAAGTCGCGTCTCACCACTGCCTGGATGAGCAGGCGCCCCATCCCTGGGATGTCGAAGATCTGCTCCGTGATGACGGCGCCACTCATCAGGGTGGCGGTCATCAGCCCGATGATGGTGAGCAGCGGGACAAAGGCGTTGCGCAGTGTGTGCCGCAGGATCACGGTCTGCTCAGCCAGGCCCTTGGCGCGGGCGGTCCGCACATAGTCCTGTCCCAGCACATCGAGCATCATCGAGCGGGTCATCCGGCCGAGAAAGGCGCTCTGCCCTGCTCCAAGGGTGATGGCCGGGAGGATCAGGTACCGCAACGATTCCCACAGTCCGGCTGAGAGCGGCTGATACCCGGCGACTGGGAGCCAGCGAAGCTGGATCGCGAAGAAGAAAATGAGGAGCAGCCCGAGCACGAAGGACGGCACGGTGATCCCGATCATGGCGCCGCCCATCAGTGACAGATCGAGCCAGGAGCCACGACTCCGAGCCGCGAGGATGCCTGACGTCAGCCCGATGACAATCGCGACGATCAGGGAGAGTATCCCGAGCATGATGGTCGGCTGCGCACGCTCCGCCAACGCCGTCGTCACCGGCTGGTCGAGGAACAAGGACTGTCCCAGGTCCCCACGCAGGACATGACTCAGCCACCGGACGTACTGGACGACGATGGGATCATCGAGGCCGAGCTTCTCCCGCAATGCCAGCCGCTGCTCTTCGGAGGCGTCGGGCCCCAGCATCACGCCGACCGGATCCCCCGGCGCGAAGTGCATCAGCAGGAAGACAGCGCTGGCGACGATCAGCATGACCGGAACGGCCAGGAAGACGCGGCGAATCGCGTAAGCAAGCATCTCGGCTCCCACGGGGCAGGCGGCGCGGCCGGGGCCGTGACGCCATCGGCCGCGCCGTGCGTGCTAGCTGCCCTGGCTCAGGCTGACATTCCAGAAGAACCAGGCGTTGCCGGTGACGTAGCCCTGGATCTCTGCCCGTCGCGCCTGGAGCGTGTGGCTGTCACCGATCTTGATGAACGGCAGCTCCTCATAGATCAGTTGCTGGTACTCCACGATGGTCTGGTACCGCTCCTCCGGGTCTGCCAGCTCGACCATCCGGCTGAGGATCTCATCCTTGCGGGGATCGTCCCACCAGCCCGGCCATTCCTTGTCATTGAAGATCTGGGTGGCCGGGTGCCAGGAGCCCGGCAGGCCGACGACGAGCAGTTCCCACAAGTCAGGCTGCGCGCGGCGCTGAACCACCGTCGCCCAGTCGGAGACGACCAACTCGACGTTGACGCCGATCTTCTCCAGCTCCTGCTTGATGTACGCGGCGGTGTTGTAGTGGTATGGGTACTCCTTGGTCGTGAGCCAGCGGAGCGGTTCGCCGTTGTAGTCTGTCTCCGCCAGCAATGCCTTCGCGGCTTCCGGGTCGACGTTGCGGTAGACCTCGTCGCCGACATCGGTATGCCAGGCGGTCTCCTGCATCGCGATCCCCGGGTCCAGGCGCGTCAGTTCGATGTTGCCGAAGGCGGCGATCAGGGCCTGCTGCCGGTCGAACGCCATCGCGACGACCTGGCGCAGGCGCTTGTCGGTCATGGGACCCTGCTTCTTGTTGAAGTTCACGCAGATCCACATGCCCGGCTTGTCGATGATGGGGACGACATTTGGGTCGCTCTGGAGCAGCTCGAACTGGTCAGGGTCGACGTCGCGGGCGAAGTGGAACTCGCCGGTGATCAGCCCGTTGGTCGCCACGGTGACATCAGGAACCGGGATGATGTGCAGCTCGTCGATGTAGACCTCCTTGCGACCGCTGTGGCCGTCCGGATCCTCGGTCCGTGGTTGATAGTCCTCGAAGCGCACGAGGCGGATGAGGCGATCGACCTGATGCTCTTTGAGCAAGAAGGGGCCGGTGCCGATCGTCTTCTCGTCGGGCAGCTTCTCTGTGCCCACCTCGCGAGCGATGGCGGCGGGCATGATGAACGCTTCGTGCAACGCCAGGAAATCGAGGAGGATACCGGTCGGTTGCGCGAACGTCATCGTCACGGTCAGCGGATCGGTGGCCTGCACCCCTTCTTCGGCGAGCCGCGAGTACACGATCTTGCCGCGACCGGTCATCACGCCCCACCGCTCGAGCGAGGCGACCACATCCTCCGCAGTCAGCTCTGACCCGTCATGGAACTTGATGCCGCTCCGGAGCGTGAACGTGTAGAGGAGCCCGTCGTCACTGATCTCGTATCGATCGACGAGCATCGGCCGTGGGTTGAACTCGGAGTCCTGGGCGAAGAGCCCCTCGAAGATGTGGCGCGTGATGTCCGACGTCACCGTGGTCGTCGTGAACATCGCGTCGGCGACCGACGGCGGCTCACCGATCATGGCAACCTTGATGATGCCGCCGCGCTGGTGGGTGACTTCCTCCGTGGTGCCCGATCCGGACTCCGTGTCTTCGGTACCCTCCGGCGTGCTCCCGGCCCCACCTTGACTTCCCGAGTCCCCAGAGGAGGTGGGGGTGTTCTGCGGGATCGGCTCCTGACCACCGCATGCCTGGAGCAGCGCCGCGCCCGCTGTGCCGATTCCTGTCAGGATCAAGTGTCGCCGACTCAGCCGGCGCGTCAGGACGTCGAGACGGTCCCCCTGGTAGCCGTTCTCCATTGATGCCCCAAACCTCCTCTATCTGCGGCTCTGGCTGCCCTGTCCTCGACTGCACATCTGACAGTGCGCCTCGTCACCGCGGCTCCAAACCCATCACACGCTGTCTCAGCGGGTGTGTTGCCCTTCGTTGGGCACACGGTCAACGTTCAGGACCGCTCTGCCTCCCCGCCCGACGGCAACGCCCTGGCGGCGAACTGGCAGAACAGATCGCGTCGCTCGGCTCTATTCCGGTGTGGCTAAACGGTCGCTCATGCACCGCATGCGCGGTGTTTCCTTCGGGGGGTAGCCTGAAAGGGTACCGCAAGAGTGCGCAATGTGCTCGCTATATGAGAGTGTAGCTTCGCGTTGATCGGAACCGGCGTTCTCCCCCACAATCTCCGACGCTTAGACCACACCTACGCGTTCCGGTCAACAACTCAGTCGTCTTTCGCACCTGGTCTTGTCTCAATCCGACGTTGCTCTTCATGTGAAGCGCGTAAACCGGCAGAAGCACGCGTACACGTCGAGCGCGCGACCGAGCACCCAGATCAGGATCTATGTGGTGTGCGGTTAGGACTTGACGGCTGCGAGGAACTCGAGGATGGCGTCGGTGTAGGCCTGGGCGATGCGGTCCTGGATCTCCGGCTGCTGGGCGAGCGAGGCCTCGGTCGGGTTCGAGAGGAAGAGGACCTCGTTCAGCACGCCGGGCATCGCGCTGGGGCGCAACCTGCCGGGTACGGCCGGGCCGAGCATCACCAGATGTGGGTAGTCGGGCAGCACTCCCAGCCCGGGCGCCTCGAGTTCGGTCTGGTCGAACACCCCGCGGTCCACCGCATCGTAGCCCGCCTCGCGCAGCCCCTCCACGACGTGGCGCTGGATCAACTCGGCGAGGCGGCGGCTCTCGTCACTGAACGGCCGTGTTGAGTCGTAGTAGGTCTCGGTGCCGGTGGCCGCGGGGTCGACGTGGCCGTTCAAGTGGATGCTGAGCAGGAGGTTGGCGCCGCTGGCGTTGGCATGGTCGATCCGCCGCTGCAGGTCGCGGAGCACACCCTCGGCCGTCAACCCCTCGCCGTCCGGCTGGACATCCTGCGGCTCCAGACCGGGCAACTCGTCGCTGGTGCGCGAGAGGACCACCTCAATCCCCGCCGCGCGGAGCCGCTCGGCCGTCCGCAGCGCGATGGCGAGCGTCACGTCCTTCTCCTGGACCCAGGTTCCGTCGAGGGTCGTCCCGCCGGTCCCCGTGTCTGGCCCACCGTGCCCGGGGTCCAGGTAGACGACCCGGGTGCGGGAGGGTGTCGCTGCAGGGGACGCGGGGTCCGGGGTGGTTTCGGCGGTCGCTGCTCCTGGTGGCGAGGGCTGACCCGTCGCGGTGGAGCGTTCGGCTGCGGCCTGGTTCCCCCCGAACCGGTGCGGCACGCAGCTCACAATCAGGATGACGAGCGCGAGCAGGGAAAGCAGGACCGGGGGCAGCCCGCGGCGGGGCCCCAGTCGGCTGTCAATCCGGCGACGGTCCATCGTGCGTCCGCTCCCTGTCCAGCACGGCCAGGCACGCCCCGAGTATGCATCGCGGCGGCGTCGACCAGTATGGCAGGGCGAGCGGCCAAGGTTGTCGCACGAATGCTGCCGGGACTGTGGCGGCGTGTGCCCTAGGCCGGGGGCGGCGGCGCAGTGGCTGCGCGTTCGGGCACCCTGGCATAGCGGCCCCAGCCCGTCAGCTCGGTCCAGATCGCGCCGATCGCGAGGACGGCGATGAGCAGGCTGACCCAGGTGGTCCAGCCGTAGGGAATGGGGAGCAGACGGATCAGGACGACAATCGTGACCCCGACGAGCATCGCGGCCCAGAGTCCCGTGCGCGTCGTCGGCCGGCGCAGGAGCAGGCGGCCGATCGTGATGCCCACCACGATCTGACTCAGGTAGGCCGCCAGGAGGAGCAGGCCGAGGGCGATCAGCGCGAGCGGCACACCCACGATGGTGACCGCGAGCACGACCGCCAGGAGCGGCACGGCGATGAGGAGGGCGACGCCCCATCCCAGGCTGACGACGGGACGCTCACGCAGCGTGTCGGTCACGATCCGGGTGGTGCGCGGGATGAGCAGGACGATCGCGGTGCCGACCAGCAGCGCCCACGCCAACCGGAGCAACGTGGAGATAATCCAGCTAGCCACGCGCGCCCCGGTGCTCTGCCCGGCCGGCTGCTCGCGGGTGGTGGTCCCCGCCACGGTCGCACCCTCGGCGATGTTGGCCGCGCCGGGAGCTTCGTAGATCAGGTCGCCCTCGATGCTGGCGTTCTCCGCGAGCGTCAGGCGGCCGTCGAGGTCCAAACGGACATCTCCACCCACGGTGCTGTTGAGGCGAAAATCGCCGCCGCCACCGCGCACGTCGCGGCCTACCGGACCGTCGACCGTCACCGTGCCGCCCGCGACGACGAGGTCCTGACCCACACGTGCATTCGAGGTGATGCGGACGGTGCCGCCGGCGACCACGACATCCCGTGCGACCTCGCCGTCGATCGTGATCGTCCCCGCGGCGACCCGCACGGTGCCCCCGACGGGCCCGCTGACCGTGACATTGCCCGAGGCGATGTTGACGTTGCCGTCTACCGGCCCGGCAGCGGTGACGGTCCCGCCCGTCGCCACGAGGTCGCCCGTGACCTGCCCGTCGATGCGGATCATGCCACCACTGATGTAGAGGTCGTCATCGATCCGCTCCTCGGAGCCGATCGAGGGGCTGGAGCCGGAGCGGAACTCAGCCGCCAGCGCGTCACCTGTCCCACCGGCCACCGGCAAGAGCAGCGCCGCCGCGACCGCAAGCGTAATCACGAAGACCTGAAGCGATCGGATGCGCATCGGAACGATCCTTTCCTCGCCGCACGCGTGGCAGGAAGCGTGCCGTTGTTTCTCCGCTGCGGCGCCTGGTCGGGCCGGCCAGGAACTGAGGACGGCTGGCTGGGGAGCGGGGGGCTGGCGCGTCGGCCTGTATGAGATCGGGTTTCCGGCGGTGGCACATGCCCGGGAACGAATCCGCCGGGCCCACAACGAAAGCCCGCGAGGGCGGGCTGGGAATCAATGTGGAGTGCGGCGGCAAGAGCCGCCGCGTTGGTATGGCGCGCCGCCGGGATACCACACGTGGCCCAACCATGCCGTCGCCCGGTGAGTGCCCGGGGGTAAACCCCCGGGCTGACAAGGCGAAGCCGGCTGAAGCCGACTGGGACGAGGCAGTGAGTACATCCGGTGTGGTGAGGAGGCGCGACACCGTGGCTTGTGCCCTGGGGTTTACCCCCGGGCCCGTGTCGACCGTGTGCTTTCGACGAACTCGCCTGATTCCCTGAGCACGCGCGTGCCTGGCCATCGTGGTGCATCGTGGTCGCGGTTGTGACCTCGAGGCGTGGCGCCGCAGGGTGGTGGCGCTCCCCGGGGGCAGGGCAGCGCACCGGGAGGAGAGCGCAAGACGATCTCGGCTCAGAGGCCGGGGATCAGCCGTTGCGCTCGAGTTCGCCGTACTCGGGCTCGGGGCGGTGGCTCTCGGCCGTGTGGGCCTCGATGGCGAGGAGGATGGCCCGCGCGATGTTCTCGCTCAAGCGGGTGAAGGCTTGTTCGGTCAGCCCGAGATCCGCGGCGGACAGGTCCTGCCGGATCGTCTCGGCCAGCGTCGTGAGGGTCGGCCGGGTGTGTTCGGTGGTCATCGCTCGGCACTCCCTTCAGCGGTGCCGCGCGCGGCGGCGGTGTGCGGTGTGGGTCGTTGGGTCGATTATCGGGGCTGTGTGGGAGCCGAGCAAGAGAACGGGGCCGGCCGCGATGGGCGGACCGGCCCCGGTGTTGCCCGCGCGTGAGCGCGGAGGGGAAATGGCGATCTAGAGCTAGGTCGCCCGGTGACTAGAAGATCACCGCGCGATCCATGATGCGGCGGACCGGCTCGAAGTCGCGCCGCGCCTCCTCAGCGCTCGGGGTACCGTCCTGCCTGGTCAGCAGGATCGAGCCGTAGTAGCTCTCGAACCCCTCATCGCGCCCACTGCGCGGGGCCAGGATCTGAACCAGACGGGTCAAGCGAGACATTGTTGATCACCTCCGTGGTACGAGGGGCGGCGAACTCAGTGCCGTCCACTGATATTAGTCTATCACCATATGGTGATATGTGCAATACGTGGTCGGCGCCAGGAGTCCGGGTTGCCCCCTGTCCAACCGGTCATGCCCGTCCCTGTCCGGCCGGGTGGGACGGCCAGCCGATCGCTCGCTGTTGCATGTGGCGATGGGGCGAGTGATCGCGCGTGGATGTGGCTTCGGGTCAGGGCAGGAAGAGGAGTCCCCAGGCGGGCCGCAGTACGACCACGAGGCCTCAGACGAGGAGGGTAATCCCGACCACCGGTACGAGGCGCCGGCCCCAGCGGGTCGTCTTCTCCGCGACCATGATGCCGGTCAGGCCGACCATCCACACGATGTTTCCGACGCCGACGGCGAACATCACCAGCATCAGCGCCCAGCAGCACCCAAGGCAGGAGAGCCCGTGCCGGACGCCGAGCGTCCAGGCCGGGCCGAGGCCGCGCTGGTAGTGCTGCCGCAGGAACGTGAACGGGGTGCGGCACTCGTGCAAGCAGTGTTCCTTCAGGGAGCTGAACTGGAACGCCCCGGCGACGAGGAGGACCGAGCCGGAGATGAGCCAGGGCCGCGCGGCGAGCCAGTCCCAGCGGTCGATGAGCCAGTGGAGCCCGGCGTCGGCGCCGAGCACGACCGCGGCGAAGCCGGTCCAGACGGCGAAGTAGGCCGCCAGGAAGATACCCAGCACCAGGCTGGGGTGTGCCTGTCCCCGGCTGGTCCGGGCGAAGAGCCGCATCATCGGGAGGCTGGAGGGGAGCATCATCGCCCCGGTCATCAGTTGCCAGGCAGCGAGGAAGGCGAGCAGGGTCAGCCAGAAGGGCGCGGTGCTGCCTTCGAGCAGCGCGTCATGCGAGAGTACCCGGTCGCGGCCGGTCAGGATGGCACCCAGGAAGAGGAGCCACGCCAGCACGGCAAGCGCTTCAGCGACGAAGGCGGGACGGGCGATGGTGGCGCGTAGCTGCATGCGAGATACCCGCCGGTGGAGCTGAGCGAAAGCGATGATCGCCCACGCAGCATAGCGAGCGGCTTCCCGGTCGTCTACGGAGATTACAGAAGCGTTAGGCAGCGGCTGCTGCCCGGTTCCGGACGCGCCTTACCCCCAACGGTCTGGGTGGTCGATGAGTGTAAGTGCGCATTAGGGGTGACCCAAGAGCGCGGGTTCACCAGCTGTCCACCTTGATGCCCGTCCAGGGGAGGTAGCTGGGGCGGGGGAGCCGAGCGCTGACGCGGGGGACGAGCGCGTAGGCGGCGAGGGTCAGCAGTGACCCGGCGATCCCGTCGACGATGTAGTGGTTGCCGGTGCCGACCACGACGATGTTGACGAGCACCCAGTAGCCGAGCGCTGCCCAGCGCAGCCGGCTGCGGCTGAGCCGGATTACCCCGAGGGCCACGAAGAGGGCGAAGGCGACGTGCATGCTCGGCATGGCCGCGAAGGGGTTGTAGAGGAGCGTGTCGGCGTGTGCGTCGTAGTTCGTGCTGGTGAAGAGCTTGACGGTGTCGACGAAGCCGAGCTCCGGGAAGTAGCGCGGCGGCGCGAGCGGAAAGAGCCGGTAGACCGGGATGGCGACGACGAGCAGCGTCAGGTAGATGTTGCGCGTCTCGACGAACCGGTGGGGACGCAGGCAGAGGACGCCGAGGCCGAAGAGCAGGGTCGCCGGGAGGTGCACGTAGATGTAGATCCAGTTGAAGATGTCGACCAGGCGGGGATGTTCCAGCACCCAGGCCTGGACGTGTGCCTCCCAGAAGAGCCCGACAGACCGCTCGACGGCGATGACCAGCTCGGCGTTTGCAGTCGCCGCCTCCGGGGTGCCCATGGCGAGGCCGCGCAGGACCTCGTGGACCCAGAAGAGCGCCAGCACCAGCGCGACCTCACACACGCCGAAGCCGACCCACTGAACCACGCGCCGCCGTCGGTCGGCCGGCAGGCTCCATTGCATCCCGTTGGCACCTCCTCGCTCGCTATCCGGGTTGGGTCACCCGCCCCGCGCCCGGACGGACCTTCCGCCAGTCCCGTGCCCGGCTTCGGCTCCGAGGGGGCGATGGCGGCGAGCGTCAGCTCCGCTCGCGAGCGGTGAAGACGACCGGCTCCTCTATCGCCGGAAGCTGCATCGCGCGAGCGGTGCGGCGCACCAGGTCGAGCCAGGCCTTGCGCACCGTCTTGCTGGCGGTGAAGGTCTGGTCGTTCTGGAAGGCGACCAGCCGCTCGCGGTCCAGCCCGAGGTCCTCGGCAAGGTTGCGGCGCAGCTCACGCCGCCGTTCGTTGGTGATGCTGAGGAGTTGCTGGAGTTGCTCCACCACAGCGCGCACGGTGTCCGGGTCACGTTCCACGAGCTCCCGGGGCGCCATGAGCAGATGCGTCGGCAATGGGAAGCCGCTCAGGATGAACCAGGCCCGCACGAGATCACCGACATGCCCGTCCGCGGAGGGCCGGAACGCCGCGGCACCCTCGCGCACGGCGGCATCGCGCTCGTCGGTGGTGCGGTCCCAGCCGGTAACCTGAAAGCCGTAGAAGTGTGTGAGGGTGGCTCGGGCGACCGCTTCTGCGGTGCGGCTGACGTCGTCGAGCGCGACCACCGCGTGGTCGATCTCGTCCGGCCGGCCGGGTGTCCAGATGATGATGGGGCCGTTGTGGTGGGAGACGAGCGCCACGTCGGTGACGACGGCGTAGCGGTCGGCCAGGTAGACGGCGTCGATGCTGCCCAGGAGCGCACAGGCGCCTCGCTCGGCGACCATCTCGGCGGTCAGTCCGGGTACCAGTTCGATGCCTTCCGGCGGCTCGACCCAGCCGCGCTCGATGGGGTAGGTGATGGCCGCGGTCGTCAGGCTATGGTCGATCAGGCAGAGTCCCACGATGTTCTTATCCTCCGTCGTGCTCCATGCCGCGGGCGACCGGGCGCGCCGCGGTTCGATGCAAGGGGTATACCAGAGTTCGGACGCCTCGCTCATGCCCGACTCGTAATGTCCACTGCTCTAAGGGCTTGACTTAATGCAATGAAGTCGCTAGTATGTTCCAGGATCCACACGAAAATCGTTCTGGTGGACGCGATCAGCGACGTTTCAACGGTACTCGTTCATCCGTCAGTTCAACTATCGCGGCGTTGTCACAGGGTCGGGAATGATCCCGATACAGTGCCGCGGCGTGGATGAATCGAAGGGGTTGGTCCCGCGCGATCGTATCTCCTTCCGCATCCAGGA
Organism: Sphaerobacter thermophilus DSM 20745; assembly: GCF_000024985.1. NCBI lineage: Bacteria > Pseudomonadati > Thermomicrobiota > Thermomicrobia > Sphaerobacterales > Sphaerobacteraceae > Sphaerobacter > Sphaerobacter thermophilus. Next base: position 2,111,838 of record NC_013523.1, on the reverse strand, counting down.
CCACGCTGCAATCGAGCCGGCGAGGTCTCCCCGCGTTCCAGGAGAGCGCCCGAGCGGTGGCTGACAGCTTTCTGATTCTATCGTCTGCCGCACCGTGGAGGGCGACTCCGCCCCGGTAACGATACCCCGTCCAGAGCGCCGGCATCGTGCCGTGCCGGCTCCCGGTTGTTGGATAGCCACAAGGGCGCCTTGATGAGAGGTGCCAGGCGTTCGTGCGAGCACAGGGGAGGGCCACAATGACGACCGCGCGATCGACCGAGGAAACCGGTGGCAACTCAATCAGCCGCGGCGGCACACCTGCGAAGAACCCCAAGGACCCGAAGGATCCGAAGGAAAGCGTCGGACGGCGCGACTGCTGCAACGTCGATATCCGGATCGACTCTGCCAGAGATGTGCACATCTACAACTGCTCGTGCGCGGCGCCGGGCGGAGGCGGCCCGGCCGCGCCGCCGGAGAGCCAGCCGTGCTACCCCCCGGTGGGCGCCTGCCTCCCGGTGGTCCCCGGTGCGAAGCACAAACTTGACCGCGACTACAAGCTCGCCCGCCTCGCCGAGCGGGTAAAGGTGCCGAGCGCGTTGGCAGCGGGGACCGTGCATTTGATGCGCCGCTTCCTCCTCGGGAAGCCAGCGGCCAACCCGCTGGAAGCCGCGGCGTTCGCCACCCTCGGCCAGATGCCGCGTGACTTCTTGTCCTGCGCGGTCGCGGCCTTCGACACCGTGCCTCCGCGCCAGCGCCAGCGCCTGTTTGCATCGTCACTCGATCTGGATCCGGATCAGCCGCTCGACGAGGCGACGTTGACGGCGGCGCTGGCTGAGGAGATCAAGCAGCGGATCGGGATCCAGGTCTTCGACGACCCGAAGGCCGCAGAGGAGGAACGTCCCGGACGCATCCGCATCTACGAACCGCAGGGGGAGGACTTCTTCTCACAGGTGCGCATCTGCGCCATCAACGACCTACGAACCGCCAACTTCTACCCGCCGCTCAACCCCGGCGACTACCTGCCCGACGAGTTCCAGCACGATTGTGAGCTCAAGATCGTCGATGGCGAGCCGCAGGTGGTGTGTCAGGTGCGGACCACCGATTGCCCGGGTCACACGCTTTCGGGAGGGGTTTGCGCCCGGGTACTGGACGTTGCGCAGGGCGATGGTGTCGTGCTGCAAGGAGTGAACTACTTCAGCGTGGACGCCAAGGTCCGGTTCTCCAACCCGCAAACGGGAGAAACCGTGCGCGAGGTGGAGGCGCACGTCTGGGGTGATGTGGATACGCCCGTGACCGAGGTGGTCAACGGCCAGACCGTCCTGATCAACGACTGCCGCGTGCAGGACCGCCTCACGTTCCAGGTGCCGAACGATCTCAGTCCAGGGCGCTACAGTATCCAGGTCGTCCTGCCGAATATCACCGGTATCGACGTCTTCGGCGCGGAGCTCGTCTCCAACGTTGAGTTCATCAACGTGATCCCGGCGCCCACGTCGCGCTACCAGATCGTGATCGAGGCGATCTCCGCGCGGAAAGAAACGTCGCCGGAGTGGCTGGGGTCGGACGAGGTCGGGCTGCGGACGATGGCGTTCCCGATGGACCTGATGTTCCAGCCGATCGAACCGATGCAGGAGCAGGCGTTCAAAGATCTGCGGGGCGTGGAGTTCGACACGGGTACCACCCGTGACATTGCCCGCGTTGTGTTCCAGCACGATCAGCCCATCCTGGCGATGGTGATGGCTGTGCTGGGCCATGAGATCGACAGCCAGCGCGCCTACGATCAGGAGATAACGGACTGGACGGAGTACTTCTGGGACCTCATTAAGGAGCAGGCGGCCTATATCGGTGCGGCAATCGTGGCGCTTGGGGGAGGCGGCGCGCTCGCGAAGCTCGGGAAACTTGGCGCGATTGCTGTCCTGATTGCGGCCGGCATCACAATCGGCGTCGATGCGATCATCGCCCTCTGGGCGCCGGCCGATCCCATCATCTTCGACACTATCGGACTGTCGATCACGGATCTGGCGTGGCTGACCAGCGCCGACGCGCCGCCGCCTGGCTCCTCGAGCTTTACCACCGAGGACGACATCGTCGTCAATGTGAACACGTCGATCCCACCCGTGAAGCGTCCACTCGAGTATGTGGAGGTCCGCGAGTACGTCAGCGACGACCAGGACAGCCGGTATGAGCTCCGGTACCGCTACAGCCGCGTCGCCTGATCGGGGACGCTGGACGCCCACGCGGCAGGCGGCGCGCTAGCTCAGATCGCCCGCGCCGGGGATCCAGAAGCGGTCGACGCGCTCGCGCAGCGCCCGGTGGATCGGCTGGGAGAGCGTCGGGTCTGCGGACAGGATGCGGTGTGCCTCCTCCCGCGCGCGCTGGAGCGTTCCCAGGTCGCCCAGGGAGGCGAAGCGGAGATCGGGCAGTCCGCTCTGGCGGGTGCCGAAGAATTCGCCGGGGCCGCGGATCTCCAGGTCGATCTCGGCGAGGCGGAAGCCGTCCTGCGTCTCGACGAGCGCGTTGAGTCGCCGCTGGCCCTCCTCGCTCACGTCGTCGGCGACCAGGATGCAGACCGAGCGAGCCGCACCACGCCCCACGCGGCCGCGGAACTGGTGGAGCTGCGCCAAACCGAAGCGGTCGGCGCCCTCGATCAGCATGACCGTCGCGTTCGGCACGTCGATCCCCACCTCGACAACCGAGGTGGAGACGAGGATGTCGATCTCGTGGTCGCGGAACGCGGTCATGATGGCGTCCTTCTCGGCCGGGCGCATTCGGCCGTGGAGCAGTCCGAGGCGCAGGTCGGGGAAGACCTCGGTCGAGAGGCGCTCGTACTCGGCGGTGGCGGCCCGGGCGTCGATCGCCTCCGACTCCTCCACCAGCGGGTAGATGATGAACGCCTGGCGTCCGGCCTCGACCTCCTTGCGAATGAAGCGATAGGCGTCGGGGCGCCGGTCACCCTCGATCCAGTGGGTTGCGATCTTCTGTCGGCCGGGCGGCAACTCGTCGATGATCGAGACATCGAGGTCGCCGTGGAGGACCAGCGCCAGGCTGCGGGGGATCGGGGTGGCGGTCATGACCAGCACGTCCGGGTTGTAGCCCTTCGCCCGCAGCCGGGCACGCTGGACGACGCCGAAACGGTGCTGCTCGTCGATCACCGCCAGTCCCAGTCGGGCAAACTCCACTCGCTCTTCCAGGATGGCGTGCGTGCCTATCAGGATATCGATCGTGCCGGAGCGCAGCCCGGCGTCGATCTCCTCCCGCTCGCCGGCGGGGGTGCTGCCGGTCAGCAGGGCGAGCCGCGGGCGACGCTCCTCGGGCAGCACGTCGTAGAGCGAGGCGAAGTTGCGGGCGTGCTGCTCGGCAAGGATCTCGGTCGGCGCCAGGATGGCCGCCTGGAACCCATCGGCGACTGCGACCAGCGCGGCGGCGGCCGCGACGACCGTCTTGCCCGAGCCGACGTCGCCCTGGAGCAGGCGGCTGGCCGGGCGCGGGGAGGCCATGTCGGCCAGGATCTCGCCCAGGGCGCGCGACTGCGCGGCGGTCAGGGTGAAGGGCAGCCGGTCTTCGAAGGTGGCCAGCAGTTCCTCGTCAATGCGGAAGGCGTGTCCGGTCTGCGCCTGCCACTCCACCTTGCGCTGCACCAGGCCGATCTGGAGCACCAGGAACTCGTCGAAGGCGAGGCGACGGCGGGCTGCCCGTTCGTCCGCCTCAGAGTCGGGGTAGTGAACCGCCTCCAGTGCCTGGGCCAGCGGCAGCAACCCGTGTCGTTGGCGGATCTCTTCTGGCAGCGGGTCGGCGATGAGGTGCGCGGCGGCGTCGAGCGCCATCCGGGTCAGAGTGCGCACCTGCTTCTGGTAGAGCCCGCGTGTCAGCGGGTAGATCGGCACCAGCCGGCCGGTGTGAAGCATCTCCGCGTCGAGCAGCTCCCACTCCGGATTTCGGAGGACGAGCGTGCCCCGCTGGCGCTCGATGCGGCCGCTGACGGCGATCGGCAGGCCTGGGTGCAACTGGCGCGCCAGGTACGGGTTGAACCAGATGGCCTGGACACTCCCGGTGTCGTCGGCGATCTCGGCCACGACCATCGTCTTGCCGGTGCGCGTGCGCTGCTGGTCGATGGAGACGACCGTCCCCTTGATGGTGCACTCGCGATTGAAGAAGAGGCTGGAGCCGATGGGCTCGATCCGGGAGTAGTCTTTGTGGCGGCGAGGAGTCAGGTAGAGCAGGTCCTCGACGGTGCGGACCCCGAGCGCCTCCAACTGCTTCGCGCGCTGCGCACCGACTCCGGGCAGGGTGGTGACCGGGTCGGTCAGCGCGCTGACCCGGACCTGGCGCGTGAGCCGCCGGGGAGCCGCGGCGCGCGGCGGCACGCGGGGCCGCTCGATACGCGGAGTCTGGACATCCCTGCTGGGGGCGGGCGGCGCCGGCGCGGCCGCCCGCGGCGGTCGGGCTGCGGCGCGCTGGAGCAGACGCCCGGCCTGGGCCACGCGCTCGCGGCGCTCCTCGGTCGAGAGCTGGTCGTAGTCGCGAAAGAGGCGTACCAGCGCCGCCAGCGTCTCGGCCGCGTGGCCGTCACCGCTGCCTGGTCGGTGGGCTCGTGCCTGAACCGCAACGAAGTTTGCCAGCCCGCCCGCTACGGCGGTGTCCTGGTACCCCTTGCGGTCTTCGAGCGCCAAGATCTTCCTGAGCAGCCCTAGCGGGTCGCCGGAGCCGCGCGTCGTTCCCCTGCTCATGCGGGAAGTGAACGCCGCCGTTCGGCCGGCTGTCAAGCCGGGTCGCCGCCCTCCACCGCGCGCGGCCGCACCAATCCGCCCACACCGACCAGCCCTGGTCCGCCGTAGGTGGCGACCACCGTGCCGATCTGGCCGGTGATCACGTTGATGTCCGGCTGGGCTTCACGCAGGCGGGCAGCGACCGCCTCGGCCGCGTCCGGGTTGACGAAGTGAAAAACTGCGGCATGGTCCCAGGGGCACTGCTCCGTCACCAGTGTCACCAGGCGGTCGATCGCACGGCGCATCGTGCGCACGCGCTCCAGCGGTTCCACCGTGCCGTCACGCACCTGCACGATCGGCTTGATCTGCAGGGCCGAGCCGAGCAGCAGCGCGGAGCGGCCGATCCGCCCGCCCCGGTGGAGGTACTCGAGCGTCTCGAGAACGGCGTAGAGCCGCTGATCCCCGGTACGGCGCTCGGCGTGGGCCGCGACTTCGTCCAACGACTTCCCGGCTGCCGCCAGGTCGGCCGCCTCCAGCACGATCCAGCCGAACGTTATCGAGACGGAGTGGCTATCGATCAGGCGGATGCGCTCGGGCGCGACGGCCTGAGCCGCGGCGTGAGCGGAGTTGTAGGTGCCGGAGAGGGCAGAAGAAATGTGGATGGAGACGATGTCGTAGCCGCGGTCGATTCGCTCCTGGTAGACCTCCTGGAAGGTGCCGATTGACGGCTGGGATGTGCGCGGGAAGTGCCCCTCACGCAGCGAGGCGAGGAACTGGTCCCGGCTCAGATCGATCCCGTCGCGGTAGCTCTGCCCAGCGATCTCGACGATGAGAGGGACGACGGTGAGGGGCCGGTCGCCGATCATCTCGGGCGGGATATCGGCAGTGCTGTCGGTAACGACATAGACCGGGCGTGAGGGGGCGTCGCTCATGGCACCTCCTCGATTGACAGCGGCGCATCGCCCTCGTAGACGACGACTCCGAGCGCGCCGGGGCCCACGTGGGCAGCCAGGACCGGTGATAACTCGGCGAAGATCATGCGCTCGCGCGGGCAGCGATCGGCCAGCGCGTCGGCCACCCGCTCGGCATCGCTGCTTCCGTTCGTGGTCAGTATCGCAAGTTGGTCGATCCGGGGAAAGTCTCGCACCAGCTCAATCAGTCCGGCGGTGGCCTTTGGGCGGGTGCGGGTGCGGGCGTGGGGGACGACGACGCCTTCCTCCAGCCGCAGGATCGGCTTGAGCTGCAGGACAGTGCCGACGATCTCGGCGGCGCGGCCGATCCGCCCGCCGCGGCGCAGGTACTCCAGGGTGTCGACCAGGAAGACGGCGTGGGTCGACTCGATGGCCTGCCGGGTCGCACGGTCGATTGTATCCAGATCGTAGCCGGCCTGGGCCAGCTTGGCTGCGCGGAGCACCGGGAAGCCCAGCCCCATCGAGGTGGAGCGGGAGTCGATCACCGAGATCGGCAGGCGCCCGTTGATCGTATCGCGTGCCAACAGCGCGCTCTGATACGTACCGCTGAGGCGGCTGGAGATGTGGATCGAGATGATGGCGTCGTACTCCTCCGCCAGGCGGTTGAACACCTCCTGGAACCGGCCGACGGAGGGCTGAGATGTGGTGGGGAAGGTGGTGGTCGTGGTCAGCCGTCGCATGAACTCGGCTGGGGTGATGGAAACGCCATCCTCGAACACTTCGCCGTCGATGTGGACCGTGAGCGGCACGACGTGGATGTCGTACGCCTCGATCATCTCGCGCGGAAGGTCCGCGGTGCTGTCCGTGACCACCGCGACTCGGGGCATGGTACCTCCTCCTCTTTACTCGAGGGCAATTATCAAGTCGTAATGGGGCTGGTCTCCGGCGGCGACCTCGATGGTCAGGTTGGGGTAGGCATCCCCGATCGCCTCGGCGACGCGCCCGGCCAGGTCGGGGCTGGCGGGTTCCCCGACGAAGACGGTCAGCAGTTCTGCCTGATCCGGGTCAGCCTCGGCCAGCACGGCGAGGACGACCTCTACCGGGTCCTCCCCACCCGCGCGCAAGCGGTCATCGAGGAGGCCGATGAACTGCCCCTGCTCGACGCGCACGCCGTCGATCTCGGCCGAGCGCGTGGCGCGGGTCAGTGCCAGGGAGCGGACCATGCCGAGCGCTTCGGTCATGGAGGCGACGTTCTCCTCCAGGTCGGAGTCGAAGTTGAAGGCGGCCAGGGCACTGATGCCCTGCGGCACCGAGCGGGAGGGCACCACCCGGATGGTCCGATCGGTGAGGCGTTCCACCTGCCGTGCAGTGGGGATGACGTTGCTGTCGTTGGGCAACAGGATGACCTGGCGCTGGGGGAGCGCCGCGATGACGCGCAGGATCTCCTCGGTGCTGGGGTTGACGGTCGGCCCCCCGGGCACCACCGCGGTGGCGCCCATGCCGCGGAGCGCGTCGGTCAGCCCATCGCCGCTCGCCACGGCCACCAGGGCGATGTCTGTCGTGTCCGCCGTGGATGGCGCAACGGCTGTCGGGTGAGCCGCGTGCCGATCTTCCAGGAGCGCGCGGGTCTGGGCGGTCATGTTGTCGATCCGCACCTGGTGCAGCTCACCGTAGCCGAGCGCAATCTCGAGGATGGTGCCGGGGTGCTCGCTGTGGACGTGGATCTTGAGCATCGTCTTGTCGCCCACCACGACCGCGGAGGTACCCAGCTCGGTCATGCGGCGGCGTACCTCCTCCACCGGCAGGTTGTCCCCCGTGAGCAGGAAGTTGGTGCAGTAGCCGAACTCCTCGGCGTCATGCAGCTCATCGAGGTGATCGAGGAAGTCCATCTCCGCGGCGGGAGCGGTCGAGACGGGGACCGTTTCGTCGGACGGGATTGAGAGCGTCGTCCCCTCGGCAAAGCGCTGGAGCCCGGCGAGGAGGATGGCCAGCCCCTGGCCCCCGGCATCGACGACGCCGGCCTGGCGCAGGATGTCGAGCAGTTCCGGCGTCCGCCGGACGGTGTCCTCCGCGGTGTCGAGCGCGGCCGCCAGCACGGTGCTCAGCGAGCTGTCCTTGGCCGCGGCGATCTCGGCCGCCTCGGCCGCGGCCCGGATCACGGTCAGCATGGTCCCCTCGACCGGGTTGACGACCGCCCGGTAGGCGAGGTCGGCTGCACGCCGCAGCCCGGCGGCCAAGACACGGCCGTCGAGGTGGGCGGCGCCCTGGCAGCTCTCTGCAATGCCTGCGAAGATCTGGTAGAGGATGACGCCGGAATTTCCCCGCGCGCCCATCAGTGCGCCGTGCGCCGCACCGGCCAGCACCTCATCGGCCCGGGCTTGGCTACCGTGGTTGAGCCGCTGTGCCTCGCGCACGGCTGCCTGGATAGTCAGGAACATGTTGGTGCCGGTATCCCCATCCGGGACTGGGAAGACGTTGAGCGCGTTGACTGCGGTCACATGCGGCTCGAAGTGCGCCACGGCGGTTTCCAGCGCGCCGATCAACGTCGCCCCCGACCACCGTCGCTCCCTATCAACTTCCTCCCCGCGAGCCGGGTGCTCCACGCCGCGTGCTCCCTCCCGGGTCATGATAGTCCTCTTTCGCTCCTTTGCGAATGGTCGCTGACCGCTCCCAAGGCCACCATTGCACAGTCAGTCGACCGCCACCCGGCCGACGCTTCCCGCGCCGCGCCGTCCCCCTGGCGCCGTACGGTGCTTGTCGTGGCAGATGGCTGTGTGCTATGCTCTCCGGTTGTGGGCGCACTCGACTCAGATCACCTGAGTGCTCTTCTCGGCGCCAATACTAATTGCTGAAACCATACCAGGTAAAGGGGGCCGACTTGGCCGGGAAGTGCGACATTTGCCATCGAACACCGGGTTTCGGCCATAATGTAAGCCATTCTAAGCGCCGAACCAACCGCATGTTCCGCCTGAATATTCAGCGCGCGACCATTTATCAGAATGGCCAGCCGCGCCGGGTGAATATCTGCACCCGCTGCCTGCGCACGCTGACCAAGCCGGCCCGGATGGCGTAGCAGTCAGTCTAAACCAACTCGTCGATTCCGCGCACCCACGGGTCACCGGGGTGCGCTCATCGTGTTGTGTGTGGCGCGGTGCGTGTTGCGTACTCCGTACTGGGTAGTGCGCGGTGCGGGGTTGTCGTGCTTCATCCGCAAGGAGCGCGCGGGCTGGCGACCCGTGTCCGCGGTGGGTGGCGAGAGTACCCCGACGCTCGGCACGTGTCCGGGGCTAGGGCCGCCGGGCACATTCCACGGCGGGGATCCACTCACTACCGACGGTACCTTGGATGGGCCACGTGTAGCTTCCCGATTCCGCGCCATGCCAAAGCGGCAGCTCTGGCGCCGGGCCATGACCAGGCCGCGGCATCAATCCGTCTCGATGATGAGGTAACGGTCGAGGCCGGCGAGGTCGGGGCGGACGGTGATACGGGCGGTGGGGAAGTGTGAGCGGGCGGTGGCGAGGGCAATGGCGCGCTGGCTGGGGTCGATCTCGCAGCCCACGGCGCCACGGGGGCGCAGACGCTGGGCCACCTGCGGCAGGAGTTGCTCGTAGAGCCCGAACCCGGTCTCCCCGGCGTAGAGTGCCACCGCCGGCTCCCAGGCGATCCCGGCGTGGGCCTGGTCGGGGCGCAGATAGGGGAGGTTGGCGAGCACCAGGTCGATGCCGGGACGGCACCAGGAGAGGAGATCCCCCGCCACCAGTGCCACACGGCCCGGCGCGAGCCGGTCACGGTTGATGGCGGCGACACGCAGGGCGTCGAGGGAGCGATCGCTGCCGACCACGCGCAAGGCCGGGTCGTCCGCGTGGGCGGCAAGGCTGACGGCGATCGCGCCGCTGCCGGTCCCCACGTCGACCACGAGGCGATCCCCGCCCCGTTCGCGTAACCACGCGAGGGCCCACTCGACCAGATACTCCGTCTCCGGCCGGGGGATGAGCACGCGCCGGTCGACCAGGAAGTCGAGCCCCATGAACTCCCGATGGCCGGTGATGTAGGCCACCGGCTCCCCGGCGGCGCGCCGCGCGATCAGGTCGCGGTACCGCTCGACGGTATCGGGTGGCGCGGGGTCCGGTAGTCGCGCGTAGAGCGTCGCGCGGTCGATGGAGAGCAGGTGCCGCAACAGCACCTCGGCGTCGAGCCGAGCCGTCTCGTCGCCCGCCTGCTCGAGCTGCTGGCGGCCGTCATGGAGGAGTTGGCGGAGGGTGGGAGGATCATGCGTCATACGTCACGCGTCATGCGTCACGGGTATTGCGTATTTTCCCCTCTCCCCTGGTGGGAGAGGGGGTGGGGGTGACGGGGACGCACGACGCATGACGGAGGACGTATGACGCATGACGAACCACGCCCCACGTCCTACGCCCCGTTCAGCCCGGCGGCCTTCAGGCGCTCGGCCTGGTCGGCGGCGCGAAGTTCGCGGATGAAGGTGTCGATCTCGCCGTTGAGGATCTCGGGCAGGTTGCCCAGGCTGAGCTTCAGTCGGTGGTCGGTCACACGGTCCTGCGGGAAGTTATACGTGCGGATCTTCTCCGCCCGCTCGCCGGTACCTACCTGCGAGCGCCGCATGCCCGAGCGCTCCTCGTGCAGTCGCCGCTGCTCCAGGTCGTACAGCCGTGCGCGGAGCACCGCCATTGCCTTCGCCCGGTTCTTGATCTGCGACTTCTCGTCCTGGCAGGTCACGACCAGTCCGGTCGGCAGGTGGGTGATGCGCACCGCCGAGTCGGTGGTGTTCACGCTCTGGCCGCCGTGCCCGGTGGAGCGGAAGACGTCGATGCGCAGATCCTCCTCGTTGATCTGGATATCGACCTCCTCGGCCTCCGGCAGCACCGCGACAGTGGCGGTGGAGGTGTGGATGCGCCCACCCGACTCGGTGACCGGCACGCGCTGCACCCGGTGGACGCCCGACTCGTACTTCAGTTCGCTGTACGCGCCGCGGCCGCGAACCTCGAAGATGATCTCCTTGAAGCCACCGATGCCGGTCTCGTTGGCCGACATCACGTCGATCTTCCAGCCGCGCTTCTCGGCGTACTGGGAGTACATGCGGAACAGGTCGGCGGCGAACAGCGCCGCCTCCTCGCCGCCGGTGCCGGCCCGGATCTCGACGATGACGTTCTTCTCGTCGTTGGGATCCTTGGGCACCAGCAACATCCGGATCTCGTTGTCCAGCCGCTCCCGCTCTTCCCGGAGTCGCTTCAGCTCCTCCTCGGCCAGCTCCTCCAGGTCGGGGTCGCCGCTGCGGAGCAGCGATTCTGCCTCCGCGATCTCCGCGTCGACGCGCTTGCGCGTGCGGTAGGTGGTGACGACCTCTTCCAGGTCGGCCCGCTCTCGCCCGTACTCGGCGAGCTTCTCCGGGTTGGTCACGACCTCCGGATCGGCGAGCAGCCGATCCAGTTCCTCGAAGCGCGCTTCCAGTTGGTCAAGTTTGCTGGTCAGTATCGTCATCGTGTCTCCTCCGTCCGCCGCGATGTCTTCGTCGTCGTGTCGTTCGGGCGCGGTGGGGCTGCTAACCGTGGCTGGACGGAGGCTCCTCCAATCTCCGTGCTCGCACCGCGGACGTGTGTGCAATGGCGTCGAGCGCCAGCGCGACCGCCTGTGCGGGATCCTCAGCGCGGTGGTAGCGCCCCTCCCCACCGAAGCGTACCAGCCGCGCAGCATCGAGATCCCAGCTCCCGAGTCCGATGACGTGCTTCCCCATCTTCAATGCCAGCGCGATCTCGGAGAGTGTCCCGAAGCCGCCGCCGATCGCGATGACCGCCTCGCCCGAGGCAACGACTACGGCGTTGCGCGCGTTGCCCAGCCCGGTGCAGATCACGTGCTCGACCCACTCATTGGCCTCGCGGCGGTCAGTGCCGGGCAAGATGCCGATCGTCGCGCCGCCGGCCCGCCGCGCTCCGCGGCAGGCGGCGGCCATGACGCCGTCACGCCCCCCGCACACTAGTGCGTGCCCGGCGAGCGCGATCCGCTCACCGACCTCCTCGGCCCAGCGGATCTCCTCGTCGGTCGCCTCGTTCGGCCCGCAGACGGCGATCACCCGGCACCCCCCAGCGGGAACTCGTCGACAACGGTGTAGACCGCTCCCGTGCGCCGCAGCTCGCTGCGGAACAGCGTCACCCGGTCGACCGGGATCGGCAGCGGCGGCAGCGCAGCGATCTCCGCCAGCCGGCGCTCGACATCCCGGAGGCTCCCCAGGTCCTCCGGCCGGACGCGCGCCACCGTCAGGTGCGGATGGAACGCGCGCTCCTCCGGTGGGTAACCCTGCGCCGCGCTGGCCTGCTCGACGGACCGCTGCAGTGCGCCCAGCCGACGGACATCGCCAGCGACGCCCAGCCACAGCACCCGTGGGCGCCGCGGGTTGGGGAAGGCCCCGGCCCCCGCCGCCTCGATCGTGAACGGCCGGGCGGTTGCCACCGCCGGGCGCAATGCTGCTCCCAGCGCCGGGATGTCATCGACCGGCACATTGCCATAGAACTTCAATGTAAGATGGGTTCCCTCGGGGGTGACCCACTTCGCCCGCCAGCCGGCGTCTCGGAGCCGATCACGGACGGCGGCGACGCGGTCGCGGACCTCGGGAGGAATCTCGATGGCGGCAAAAAGCCGCCAGACATCCTGCATGGCGGCATCCCCAACACCCGCGGATGGTCGCGGCATTCCGTTGCTATTATAGCCGATTTCCCCTCCCGACTCCACTCCGCTGACGCATGCCTGGGAACGACGGACGACGCCCCACCTCCCGGAGGGCCGGGAGATGGGGCGAGTAGGGTCGGGTGGGAGGATCTACGGCGCCGGGGCCGGGGCGCCGGCGGGGTGCTCGGGGCGGCGGGTGCGTGGAGTGCGGAAGGCCTGCCAGGCCAGGAGCGCGGCGCCGCCTGCGCCGTACATGCCGGCGAGGGCGACGATCAGCCCGCCGATGAACGGCACCAGGCCGATGATCTGCAGGATCACGAGCCCGACCACTGCCGCGAGGTAGGGGTGCTCGGCCGACGTGCGGTTGCCGAAGGCCTTGAGAAGCGCGGCGCCAACGGTGGTCCCGGCGATCAGGTACCCGATGACCCAGGTGGCCGGCAGCAGTACCAGGAACACCGCAATGCCGAAGGGGATGCCGATGATGGTCGGGAAGGCGATGACGCCGAGGATCGGCAAGCCGATCCCGATGATCAGCGCGGCCAGGATCACCGGGCCCGGGCGGGTTGCGAGGAACTCACCGGCGGCGCTCAGTTGACGACCGCCGATCGCGGCGAAGATCAGGCCCCCGATCACGACCAGCAGGGTCATCCCGAGCCAGAGGACGAGCCAGGCGGCCGTGAAGTCCCACGGGTTAAAGGTCGCCGTGGTGCGGGTCACCTGCCCCGTGACTTGTGCGCCGGGCGCCTGGTTGATGGTGCTGTTGACCAGGGCCACGTTGCGAACGCGCGCGCCGTCCCGGAGGTCGGCCTGACCGTTGATGACCGTCAGGTCGCCGTTGATCACGCCGTTCACGACGGCGTTGCCGTTGATGACGACGGCCGAGTTTTCGATGACCCCGTCAAAGGTGCCCTGCGCGTTGATGACCATGACCGTCTCGACGGTGTCGTCTGGGGGAACCGTGAGCGGGCTGTTGACGCGGAGGAGGAAGTCGTCGTCGCCCGGTTCCTGGGCGAGGGCAACGCCCGGCAGGAGGGCGAGCATCGCCGTGACGAGCACGAGCAAGATCCAGCGTTTCATCTGGGTGCTCCTTTCCGGCGCGTGCAACTGTCACGCGAATCACGGTAGCGCGCCTGTGCTTGCGAAGTCGTCGCACGAGCCGGCCCACGGTTGCAGCTGTGTGACACACCATATGACATATGTGACATAAGGTGCTAGGGCAGTGCCGGGACGGGGAATGGCGTCCCCAGGGTTGGCGGCGCGGGAGTCTGGCAAAGGGGAGGGGGACGCACGACCGGGCGGCACCGAAGTGAGCGCCGCCCGGTCGCGCAGCAAGGCTCCTGGGTCGTGGCCGGATCCTAGTGCTTCAGGATCTTGATCCGGTCGTACATACGCACGAACACATTCCAGGTCGGGACCAGCTCACCCTGGGAGTTGCGCGGGAAGTTGGCGACCCAGGGCTTGAGCAGGCCGTAGTTGTACGGGTTGTAGACGAAGATCGCGGCGCCGTCCTTGAGCATCAGCTCGTCGGCCTGCCGGTACATCTCCATCCGCTTCTCTTCGTCCTTTTCCCCGGCCGCCTCGCTCACCAGCCGGTCATACTCCTCGTTCTGCCAGGTGTGGCGCGAGCCGGTGGGGAACTTGGAGTACCAAACCAGATACTGGGTGTTGTTGGGGTCGGGGTAGTCGATGTACCAGCGGACCCACCAGAGCTGCAGTTCGTGCTTGTAGGCCCGGTCGTAGACCTCGCGCTGCTCGCCGATCTCGTGCTTGATGTCCATGCCCAGATGCTCTTTGAGCATCTGAATGATCGCCTCGGCGGCGGCCTTCGGCGCGTCGCCCTCTTCTCGCTGGGTCAGGGTGATCGGCGGCCAGTTCTTCCCGCCCTCATACGGGGTGCCCTTGAGCAGGGCCATGGCCTTCTCCGGGTCGAAGGCGGTGTACTCCTCGTACTTATTCGGGTTGTACCCCGGCATGCCCGGCGGGGTCATGGTGTAGGCCGGGGTGCCGAGCCCCTTGAGCACGTTGTTGACGATGACGTCCCGGTCGATGGCGTGGGACATCGCCAGGCGCACTTCCCGCACGTCGAAGGGCGGCATGCCGAAGTGCGGGGCCAGGTACCATGTGCCGTACAGGTTGTACTTGATCATCTCCTGGGACAGCGTGGGGTCATTCTGGACCCGTTCGAGCTGCCCGAGCTGCCCGCGGTAGTGCCAGTCGATCTCGTTGTTCTCATAGGCGAGCTGGGAGGCATCCGACGCGATGATCGGGCGCTCGATCCGCTGGAGGGTGATGTTCGCCGCGTTCCAGTAGCCCTCATTCTTCTCGCAGATGACGATCTCGTCGTGGCGCCACTCCACCAGCTTGAACGGGCCGTTGGAGACGCAGTTGCCGGCTTCGGTCCACTTGTCGCCGTACTTCTCGACCGACGGACGGTGAGAGGGCGCCGCGGCAATGTAGGAGGCCAGCACCGGGAAGTACCCGCGCGGGCCTTCCAGCGTGCAGACGAGGGTGTAGTCGTCGACCGCCTTGACGCCGATGTCGTCGCGGGTGAAGTTGCCCTCTCCCAGGTTGAACGGCTCGGCGTTCTTCAGGTCGTAGAGGAAGCCGGCGTACGGAGCGGCGGTCTCCGGGTCGAGCTGGCGCTTCCAGGACCACTCGTAGTCGTGCGCGGTCACCGGGTCGCCGTTGCTCCAATAGCTGTCTTTCCGGAGATAGAAGGTCCAGACCGAGGCGTCCTCGTTGGCCTCCCAGCGCTCGGCGATGTCCGGCTGGACCTGCAGGTTCTCGTCGAACTGGCCGAGCTGGGCGAAGAGGGATTCCTCGCCGCCGCTGTAGAGGTCCCGGTTGAAGTCGTGGCTCGTCGGGTCTCTCTCGAAGTTGACGCGGAAGACCTGCTCCTCGGCCAGCTCCCCTTCCGCCTGGCCGGGCTGGCTCGTGGCGGGCGCGTCGGTGCTCTGGGTCTCGTCGGTGGTCCCGCCGCCTTCCTCTCCCTCGGAGCCGCCGCAGGCAGCCAGGGCGAGCGACACGGCAGCGGTGCCCCCGGCGGCGCCGACGATGGCCAGGAACTGGCGCCGGTCGGCGCGCACGGCTTCAAAGCGTTTGTGCAACAGCCGCAACTGTTCTGGATCTTCCCACCACCGAAGCTTATCCATCAGTCTCCTCCTCTCGCGCCGCGTTCACCGCGGCTCGGCTAATCCATTGTGTTTCCGTTACCGTTCAGTCCCTACACCGTGGAGAGGAGCGTCCGGCCGAGGCCCGGCCGGTGGATCCTCGCACTCCGGCTACTTCTGCTGCATGCGTGGGTCGAGCGCGTCGCGCAGGCCGTTGCCGAAGAAGGTGAAGGACATCATGACCACCGCGATCGCTATCGCCGGGAAGAGCGCGAGGAACCAGTACGACTGCAGGTACGGGAAATACTCACCAACCATCTGCCCCCAGCTCGGGCGCGGCGGGTTGATGCCCACGCCGATGAAGCTCAGGCTTGCCTCGGTGAAGATGGCCTCCGGCACGCCGAAGGTGAGCGCCACGACGATGGGGGTCAGCGCATTCGGCAGCATGTGGCGGGTAATCAGCCGCCAGGGCCCGGCCCCGGCGGCGCGCGCCGCCTGGATAAAGTCCTTCTCACGCATCGACAGGAACTCGGCGCGGGTCAGCCGGGCGATGGTAACCCAGCCGGTGATACCGATGGCAATGAAAATGTTCTGCAGGCCCCGCCCGAGCGCGGCCATGATCAAGATCACGAACAAGAGTTGGGGGAAGGCGTACATCACGTCGACGAAGCGCATCAGGATGGTGTCGGTCTTACCGGCGGCGTACCCGGCGATTGCTCCAATCGGGACGCCGATCAGGAAGACGATCACCTGAGCGCCGATGCCGACCAGCATCGACACCTGGGCGCCGTAGATCATGCGGCTCAGCATGTCGCGCCCGGTCAGGTCAGTACCCATCGGGAAATCCCGGCTGGGGAACTGCGAAATGGCGCTATAGTTGGGCTTGTCGTATGGGTAGGGCGCGATCAGGGGCGCGAAGATCGCCATCAGCGCGATGAGCAGGATGATGATCCCCCCGGCCAGTGCCAGGCGGTTGGCGATCAGTCGCCTCATTGCGTCCTGCCACAGGGTGCGGTGCGGACGGGCAAGGCTGGCTAATGTCTTTGAAGCCTGGCGGCCGCCCTCGGTAGTCGACGGTGCCAGCGTCTCTTCACGACGCGAGCCGAGCGCATCCATGACGTTTCCCCCTCCTCAGGCCAGCCGAATGCGTGGATCCACCACACTGTAGAGGATGTCCACGACCAGGTTCATGATCGCCAGGAAGATCCCGTAGAGGAGGATGATCGCCATGATCAGCGGGTAGTCGCGGGCGATCATGCTGTCGACGAAGAAGCGGCCCATCCCGGGCACGCGGAACAGGGTCTCGACGAAGAAGGACCCGGTGCCGACAGCGGCGAACATCGGGCCGAGGATGGTCAAGGGGGGCAGCAGGCCGTTCTTGACCGCGTGCCCGAGGACCACCGCGCGCTGCGACAACCCCTTCGCCTGGGCGGTCCGCATGTAGTCCTGGCGCATCACCTCGACCATGCTGGAGCGGGTGTAGCGGGCCAGAATGCCCAGCGGGCCGAGCCCGAGTGCGATGGTCGGCAGGATCCAATCGACTGGGCTGGTCCAGCCGCCGGTGCGTGGGATGACGCCCAGCCCGAGCACGAAGACGACGATCAGGAAGATGGCCAGGACGAAGTTCGGCACGGCGACGCCCAGCGTCGCGATGAAGCTACACACGTAGTCGATCGGGCCGTTCTGGTTGACCGCGGCCAGGACGCCGAGCGGGATGCCGACGAAGATCGCGAGCAGGAGCGCCATGGTGCCGAGGTGCAGCGACACCGGGAAGGTGCGCTGGAGGATCTCCATGACGGTGCTGGTCTTGTGGACGTAGGAGGTGCCGAAGTCGCCTCGCAGGGCGTTCTTCAGGAAGGTCATGTACTGGATGTGCAAGGGCTTATCCAGACCCCACTTGCGGGCGAGGTTCTGCTGGGCGGCGGGGGGCAGCGGGTTGGCGTTGGGTGCGTCGGGTTGCAGGGGTGAGCCGGGTGTGGCGTGCATGACTACAAACGTCACAAGTGAGATTGCCAGCATGGTTGGCACCAGCCAGAAGAGGCGGCGCAGGATATACTGACTCATCTCCCATCCCCTCTAGGTCGTCCCCACGGCGGCGCCGGGTACTGGGAATTGCCCCGGGGCCCGCCGGGGAACGGCGGTCCGCGGCCGCTGCCTTTTGTCGGTCTCGCTACGAATGCGTGATTACCGTATCACCGGCGTGCGGACGTGTCAATAAGTCCCGTAAGGACGCGTGTCGTGGTAGCCGTTCAGGTCGTGGGATGCCGAACGCGCAGAATCGGGACCGCCGAGCGGGAAGATGCAAGATATCATTCACCGGGTTCCCGCAGGCGGTTGTATCCGGCACGCTGTGGCCGATTCTGTGTCCCGAATCCGACGGAGGCGGGACGTCATCAGTGAGGTGTCAGACATCCCAGACATGCCGCATGGAGCGGGCTCCCGCTGGAGTTGGGGCCCGCTCGGGAGTGGGAAGCAAGATGCGTCACGCCTGCGCCCTGGGGTCAAGCGCGTCGCGAAGGCCGTCGCCCAGGAGGTTGAAGGCGAGCACCGTCAGCAGCAGAGCGATCCCCGGGGCGAGGGAGAAGAGCGGCACGTCCGTCAGGTGGAGCGTCCCGTCGCGGATCATCTGGCCCCAGCTCGGCGTCGGCGGCTGCACACCCAGGCCGATGAAGCTCAGGCTGGCCTCCAGCCGGATGGCTGAGGCGGTCCAGAGGCTGGCAAGCACCAGCAACTCGCCGGCGACATTGGGCACGATGTGCACCAGTAGGAGCCGGCCGTCGCGGGCGCCCAGGGCACGGGCGGCTTCGACGAAATCCTTGTTCTTGAGCGATAGCGTCGGGCCGTGGGCCACGCGGGCGAAGCGTGGAGCGATGGTCAGCCCGATGGCCAGAACCAGGTTGGTCATGCCCCCGCCGAGCACCGCGGCCACGAGCAGCCCGGTGATGAGGTCCGGGAAGGCGAGCATGACGTCGACGACCCGCATGATGGTCGTCTCCACCCGACCACCGCGGAACCCTGCGATGGTGCCCATCGCCGTGCCGAGCAGGCCGCCGAAGGCGACCGAGAGGATGCCGACCAGGAGCGCGGCGCGGGCGCCGTAGATGATGCGCGAGAGGATGTCACGCCCGTAGTCGTCCCGGCCCAGGGGATAGCCCTCGCCGGGTGGGGTGAGGCGGTTGACCACGCTCTGCGCGAGTGGGTCATGCGGTGCCAGCAGCGGAGCGGCCAGTGCCACGAAGACGATGATCGCCACCATGGCGAGGCCCAACAGGGCGGCCCGATTCTGGGAGAAGGTGCGCCAGATGCGCCTCCGCTGCGAGACGTACCTGACAGATGGGAGTGTTGCTTCGGCCTGTGCCACCTAATCGTACCTTACGCGAGGATCGACCAGTCCGTATACGAGATCAGTGATCAGGTTGATGATGACGATGAACAACGCGTAGACGACCATGATCGACTGCACGGTCGTGTAGTCGCGCTGGCGGATCGCCCCGACCATCAACCGTCCCAGCCCCGGCCGCGAGAAGACGATCTCCGTCAGAACCGAACTGCCGATCAGCGAGATGGCGAAGATGCCGACGAGCGAGACGATAGGGATCAAGGCCGCGCGGAAGCCATGGCGCAGCAGGACGACCCAGTTGCTCAGCCCCTTCGCTCGCGCCGTTCGCACGTAGTCGTCGCCAAGGACGTTGATCATCACCGAGCGGGTCATGCGCCCGATGTAGGCCGTCTCGATCAGCCCGAGGCTGATGGCCGGCAGCGCCAGGTGGTGGAGGTTGGCCAGCGGGTCCGAGAAGTCCCCGGCTCCGAGGGTCGGGAAGAGGCGCCAGCGCACCGAGAAGAAGTACAAGAGCAGGATGCCGAGATAGAACGCCGGGAAGGACAGTCCCGCCAGCGACAGAACCCGCCCGAAGTAGTCGATCATCGTGTTGCGGCGGACGGCGGTGATGATCCCGACGGGGATGCCGAGGACCAGCCCGATGAGGATCGCGGCGAGGGCGAGTTCGATCGTGTGCGGCAGCGCGAAGCGGATCTGATCGATTACCGGCTGGCTGCTGATCAGCGAACGGCCGAGGTCGCCGCGGAGCAGGCCGCTCAAGAAGTCGACGTATTGGATGTAGAGCGGCTTGTCGAGGCCCATGCGCTGGCGCAGGGCCTCGACCGCCTCCTTCGAGGCGTAGTCGCCGAGCGCGGCCGTGGCCGGGTCGCCCGGCACGACGCGCACGATGATGAAGATGAGCGTCAGCACCGCCAGGAGTGTCGGCACTGCAAGGAGGATGCGCTTGAGCGCATAGACAGCCACAGGCGTCACCCATCCTAGAGCACGGCCCACCCGGGACCAGGGAGGACCCGAGCGGGCCGCGTGTACACGCTACCCGGAGATGGTCGTCAACTCGGTGATCTGCGGGTAGAGGGCCAGTGACGACTTCAGCTCATGCCCGTAGTCAACCCGTTCGGATCGACCGTAGACCTGGTTGATGTACAGGAGCGGCATGGCCGCCATATCCTGCAGGATCCGGATGTTGATCTCCTTCCAGAGCTCCACCTGCCGGTCGGGGTCCGTCTCGGCCCGCGCCTCCTCGATCAGGTCGTCCACCTGGTCGTAGTGCGAGAAGTTCGTGTTCGGCCTGGGCCCCGTCACCACGATGGCATCGGAGTGGAAGAACTGGGAGAAGTAGGTGTCCGGGTTGGGCCGGAAGGCGATGTAGATCACGATCGGGTTGACGTTCTCCCGGATCAGGCTGTGGAACGTGGGGTGGTCGACCACGTTGACCGTGAGCGTGACGCCGATTTGGGCGAGCTGTGCCTGGAGCGCTTCGTAGTGCTTGCGGTAGCTCTCCAGCTCCGACGTGACCACCTCGAACGTCAGGTTCTGCACGCCGGCCTCGGCTAGAAGCTGCTGGGCGCGCTCGGGATCGTAGTGGTAGGCGACGCCTGCCTCCTCCGCCTCCTCGCGCGTCAACCCGCCGGCCATCAGCTCGGCCGGGGCGACGGAGTAGACGCTCTGCGCCACCGGCTCGCCGAACAGCGCCAGGTGCTCCTCACGGTTCATGGCATAGGCCAGCGCCTGACGCACTCGCACGTCCGACAGCGGCTCCCGGCTCATGTCGAAGTTGACGAAGGTGACCTCGCCGACGCCGAAGACATCGGCCGTGAGCCCGTCGATCGCGTTGATCTTCTCGACCCAGCGTGCCTCGGAGATGCCATCCACCACGTCCATCTCGCCCGACTGCAGGGCGAGCTCGCGGCTAGAGGGGTCGGGCATGAAGCGCAGGGTGACGCCCGCCAGCTTGGGCGCGCCGCGGAAGTAGTTGTCCCAGGCGACCAGCTCGATCGCGTTCTGCGGCGTGTAGTTCTGGAACATGAACGGCCCGGTGCCGACCGGGTGGGTCTTGATGGCGTCGGGCCCCATCGCCTCGACCGCCCGCTGGCTCATGATGAACCCGCCCGAGTAGTTCGCGATCTTGGGCAGGAACAGAAGGGGCGAGAGCGGCGTGTCGAGCGTGATCCGGACGGTGTAGTCGTCGACCTTCTCAAACGTCATGCCGGTGTACTCTGCCGCATAGGCCGAGGTGTCGGGGTTGGCTGACTTCTGGAGCGAAAAGATGACGTCGTCCGCCGTCAGCTCGTACGACTCCGTCTGCGGACCGGGATGCCACATGACCCCCTGGCGTAGGGTGAAGGTCCAGACCTGCTTGCCGTCCACGATCTCCGGCTCCGGGATCTCGGTGGCCAGGTCCGGCTCGAACTGGGAGCTGTCGCCCGGCTTGTAGCGCACCAGGGCGTTGAAGATCATGTCGACCACGGTGCGGTCAGGAGTGCTCGACGCGTAGTGTGGGTCCAGGGTGCCGAGGTCCGCCGCGTCGAGCGCGTAGCGGAGCACCGGCCGATCACCCGACGGTGCTTCTCCCCCAGGAGTCTCGCCGGGTTCAGCGGTCGCGGTGGTGCCGGGCTCCTCGCCCGCCGGGCTGGTCGGTTCCGTATCGCCGTCGTCGCCACCACCGCAAGCTGCGAGGAGCCCGGCGATGACCGGCGTGCTCAGGCCGATCGCGGCAGCCCGGCGGAGCAGGGTGCGCCGGCTGATCTGGCCTGCCTCCGCAGCGGCGAGTTCGTCCAACTCACGGTCACGCTGCTCGTTCATGACTCCTCCTCTGCATCAAACATGGCCAACCACACGCCCGCGAGGGGTGGAGACGTCCATGTGTGGGATCGGGTAGTGCCACTCCAGGCAAGTCCCGAAGAGCGGGTCTGCCGTCGGGTTCGGCTCAGGAGAACGCTTGCAGTACGTCGATAATCACACCGGTGGTGCTATTCATCACACTACTATCAGACAGTCGCAACGGTGTCAACAGCGGCTGTGTAATAGTGGCATGCGCCTGAGCGGGTGTTGTGAAGGGCGGTCTACCGGACCGGACTCGGCGTGCCTCGCTGCAGGCGTGGGGCAGCTACAAGGGGCATCAGGGGCGCCGGGCTGCCGCGGCGTTCGGGTTGGATGCCGCTACAATGCGGGTGAGGTCGGGCGAGACGGGGACTCTTCGTGCGCCGGGGCCAGGGTGCGGCCGCGGCTGGACATGCGGAGGTGATGGCGAGCCATGGGCCTGTCGGACGCAGTGAACCGGGTCTTCCGGAACGGTATCCTCCACGCGACGACGAACCCGGTGGTGCGGCGCACGGTTGAGCGCTACGGCATGCAGCTCGGCGCGGCGCGCTTCGTCGCCGGTGAGAGCCTGGACCAAGCGATCCAGGCGCTGCGTCGCCTCGAAGACATGGGCTTCAAGACCAACACCACCATCTTCGGCGAGCACGTTTTCGACGAGGCGACTGCCGACGCGGTCGCCGACGAGTACATCCGGGTGATCGATCGTCTCAAGGCCGAGGGGTTGCGCACCAACATCGCGCTCAAGCCGACCCACCTGGGCCTGAGCGTGAGCCGGGAAGTCGGCTACCGTAACATCCGCCGGGTCGTCGAGCACGGCGCGAAGGTCGGCACCTTCGTCCGCATGGACATGGAAGACTCGCCGTGGGTCGACGGCACGCTTGGGATCTACCGGGACCTACGCGAGGCGGGCCTGGACAACACCGGGGTCGTCCTCCAGGCCTATCTCTATCGCAGCGAGGTGGACCTCGAGTCGCTGCTCCCCTACGCGCCCAACATCCGGATCGTCAAGGGCGCCTATCTCGAGCCGCCCGACATCGCCTACCCGAGCAAGGCCGACGTCGATCGCGCCTACATCCGGCTGGCCGAACGCGCGCTCACCGCCGACGGCTACACGGCGATCGCCACGCACGACCGAAGGATCATCGAGCACATCATCGACTTCGCGATCGCCAACAAGATCCCCCGGGACCGCTTCGAGTTCCAGATGCTCTATGGCATCGCGACGGACCTGCAGCTCCAGCTCCTCCGGCGTGGCTACACGGTGCTCATCTCCACGAATCACGGAACCGGCTGGTACCCGTACCTGATGCGCCGGCTGGCGGAGCGCCCGGCCAACCTTCTCTTCTTCGCGCGCAACGCCGTGCGGCTCCCGTTGAGTAAGTGACGTTGTCGCGGTGTGGCGGCCGGTGGCGGTTGTCCTTGAGGAACAAGACCAATGACCCGCCGGCCGTCCGTTCCCGCGCTCGTGTCATCTATGAACGTCGACGAATTACCGTGGCATATCCGCCCGCACCCCGCTCCCGCGATGATGTCATCCTGAGCGCAGCGAAGGATGACAGAAAAAACGTCGGCAACGGCTTCTGTATGGCGTGGTGGATGCTGTGTGCGCCGCCTTCATTGAGACGAAGACCCTGCGGCGGGGTAGTTGCGCCTAGCCGGTCTCGTGGGCGACCGGAGCGGCCTCCGCCGGGCGCGGCGCCGCAGCCGCGCGTGCAAGCCGGGCGAGGTCGTGGTCCGCGATGCCGGGGTACACCGGGAGGTAGAGCACCTGGTCCATGACCCGCCGTGCCTCCCGCGGCTCCAGCTCCGGTCGATCCGGAGGCCGGTCCACGACCGACATGCTGGAGGCACCGCGCGTCGCGTCGAAGCCGTGGCGCCAGAGTCGCCGCACCAGACCGTCCGGGTCCGCGGCCTGGATCGGGAAGACCCAGTAGCTGTGCTCAGCGGCGCGGGTGCCGGGTCGGTCCACGCCGGGCATGAGGGCAATCGCCGTGCGGGCCACCTGCGTCCGCCGCGCGACCCGGCGCGGGTCGAACCGCGTCACCCGCCGGGCGAGCAGGGCCAGGAGCGGGGCGGACGGCTGCTGCCGGATCTTGGCCATCAGCCCCGCGCCCGGGAACCCGCGCAGGGCGCCGCTGATCACAGCGTCGTGCTCCCGCCCCAGCGCGCGGCACGCGGCGGTGAAGGCCCGGTACGGGGTCGGCGCGGCCAGCAGCTTGAAGACGCCGAAGGTGAGCACCCGCTTCAGGTAGCGCCGGCGGCTCTGCACCGGGTACCCCGCCTGGATCGCGCGCATCCGCTCCCGAATCATCCCGTCGCGCACCGTCACGATCCCGCCGCCCAGCGCCGTCGCCGTCTTGATCGGGCCGAAGCTGAAGAGGCAGACGTCGCTCGCGGGGTGCCCCCGGTAGTCCGGCCCGGTGAACGCCTGGGCGCAGTCCTCGATCAGGAGCAGCCCGCGCTCCCGGGCGAAGCGGGCGATGTCGTCCAGCGGCATCCGGCTCCCGAACAGGTGGGCCACCAGGATCGCACGCGTCCGCGGCGTCCACGCCCGCTCCAGGTTCGCGACCGGAACCGAGAGCGTCGCCATATCGAGATCTACCGGCACCGGCACCAGACCGTGGTGCTCGATGATCCGGGTCATGTCCCGGATCGTGATGGCCGACACCAGGATCTCGCTCCCGGCCGGGAGCGCCAGCGCCTGGAGGAGCAGGTCGAACCCGCTGCGCACCGACAGGCAGGCCAGTGCCTCACCTTCCGGCGACCACGCCGCCTCGACCCGCCGCTGTGCCGCAGCGCGGTCGCCCGGCCGCAGGCACCGCGCCGCCGCGACGGCCAGATCCGCCCAGCCGATATCCGGCTTTCCTCGTGGGATCATCCGCACCTCCAGACGGGAGCGCTTCCCGCGGTGTTAGGCGTGGAGCGCAGTGCCACCGCACCGCGGCTCACCAGTGCCCCGCATTGGCTGCAAGGCGTGCGGCCAGTATGACTCCAATCGGACCGCGCCGTCGAGTGGGTGTGGCGGGGTAAAGTTGGGCAGAGGATGCCGGTGATGAGACGCCCAAACGTAGCGGCCCGGAATATCGATCCGCTTTTCTGCTCACAGGTACGGGCGATTGCCCGTCGAAAACGGGGTTTCTCGTAGGTTTTCGCTTGTCCCTACGTCGCCGGAATCGTCCATAGTAAGCTTGACCGTACAGCGTAACATGGTTGGAAAAGGTCGGCTGCCTATTGTGCTTCTTAGTCGTACAGGCATGTCGCCCATATGACGGCCGTATCAGGAGGTGGATTCAGTGAACGACTCGCTGCCTCCATATCTCTTTGAACAACCCGACCCTACACCGCCGCCACCGGTGTCGACACGAGCACAGCTCCTCCCGTTCGACCAGCTAACGTGGAAGAACTTTGAGCGTCTATGCCTCAGGGTTGCCGAGCGCGTTGATAGGATCAGAGATCCCCGGCTGTATGGTACAAGCGGCCAGAGTCAACACGGAATCGACCTGTGGGGCACTACTGCAAACGGCACATCTGTCGTGTATCAGGTTCGGAACATTGGCAAGCTCACAGATCGAGCCTTGAAGAGCGCAGTTATCGATTTCGCTGAAGGGAAGCGTCCATTTTCCCCAAGGAGGTTTGTCCTGTGCGTTGCTGCGTCCGGGAGCTCGACCGAAGTGCAAGAGGCGTTGTCTGAGCTGAGGAACAGGTACTCAGACCTAGAGATAGTGCTTTACGATCAAGAACGCCTTTCCACGCTGCTAAAGAATCAGCCCGACATCGTTGATGATTTCTTCGGGAAGCCTTGGCGAGATCATTTCTGCGTTGTGGGTTCGCCGGAGACGTTTCGGCAAGACCCAGATTCCCCACGCAAGATAACCGCAGACATGCTCCTTCGAGGCCCCGTGGCGGCCCTGGGCCTTGCCGGGGATCTCAAAAGGGCCGATAGCTTGTCTGATCGCGCAGCCGCCGCCCAGATCTATGGACGGGTGGCTGAGGAGCTCGAACACCGCGGTTGGGGTCTGCCTGCTCGACTAATCCGACAGCGCCAAGGGGATGCTCTCCTGGTTAGCGGTGAGATCGAGGCCGCATACCTCACATGGTTAGCCCTACTGAAGGACGAGGTCCACACAGGAGCGCTGTTAGTTGCGCCAACGTGTTCGCAGAGGCTCGAGGATCATCGGGACAAGGTCCGTCCCGCGCTGGCAGCGCGGTTCGTGGCCCTCAAAGGACTGGATACCTGGTTCGAGAACCCGGAGGCCGGGATCAAGTTGCTGCGAGACGCCGTAACCAGCCTTTTGGGAGAAGACGATCCCTGGGCACCAGATGCGGCACTGTGGTTGGCGGAAGCGACACTGGTTGATGAGCTGGACCACGAAGAGGTAACCGCTGTCTGCAAAGAGGTGCTTGAACGATTTGGGGCAAGGTCCGACGAAGCGGTCGTGGTGAGGTTGCGCCTGGCACTGGCCGAGTTCGGAGGTGACTGGACAGAGCTCTTGCGTGAGGCATCGTCAGCGCGTCTCGGGCCCAAGGATGCTGGTCTGGTCTTTGCCCGATACGGCCGAGAGCTCGGTTTGGCTGCGCAATGGAGCGAAGCGATTGACGAGTACCGGCGAGCGATCGAGAAGCTGACGCAGACTGACCTGTACGGAGATGTAGCCCAATCGCTGTATGCAATTTCGAAGCTCCAGTTCACGTACGGAACCGACTTTACGGGGGCAGGTGAGGTCCATACGCTGGCCCGTGCGATTCCTGACAAGGTGACTCGGTTAACAAGGAACCGTGACTCCCGAGCCGCTGCTCTGCGGGCCCTTCATGCCGGGCGGTTGCCTGATGCACATCAGAGCCTGCGTCGATATCTATGGGAAAGCCGACTGTCCGGACACTTGAGCACAGAGCTTGAGGCTCGCGAGCTAATCGGTGACCTCTATGTTGAAGCCGGTGAGTTCGCTGCGGCGGTGGCGAACTATATTCGTGCAGGGTGTACCGAGAAGGTGACGGAGACCGTACGTCGCTGTGGCAAGCCCGTGGACGTTTCAGCCGACCTGTGGCGAGAAACACCCTGGGTGCAAGTTACAGCTCTAGCGGAGATCGCTGAACAAGGCGATGTACTGCCTCCCGATTGGGTCCATCGTATCGAGTCACGTCTTGTCGAACTCACGGACGGCGCGGATCAATCTCCTATGGGACGGAAGGTCGTGCGAGCGGCATGGGCCGCCCTCGCCGGTGTAGCGTACCAATTGTCGAGCGACGCCTGTGAGGCTGTGTTGTACCGTATAGAGTCGCTGCTTTCGAGAGAGCCAGGCCACGATCGTCTAATAGGTAATTATGTCGGAACTCTGTTGGGGCGGTTCCATTACACACGACCATCGCTGCGGCATCTCGCTCGTACATTGATCGCTCGGAGTTTGAATCACGAAGACCTCGCTTGGCGACTCCGTGACTATTTGGTCGTCGCGGTCGATCTCGACGAGCACATCCGGCAAGCTCTGATGAGCGAAGCCGATGGCGGGAACCGCGTGGCGCTCGAAGTGTTGGCACTCGCTGAGATACATCACGAAAGAGCAGCGGAGGAAGCAAACTCACTTGCTAAGCGGATAATGTCTTATCAGCCGGGACAGGCCCGCAAGTCCTGGTCCCTAACCCTGGGGTTTGAAGACGCCGCGGTGTTCGTCCGCCTGCTACCAATACAAACCCGCGAGGAAGTCGCTCGGCATCTCATGGCTCTTGTCGAGGATGTCGGTTCGCCTGAATTCTTCCGGAACTCAGCGTTGAATGGAGTTTCTGTACTCGCTAACACGCTGTCCTCCCAAGTGCGCGGAGAGTTGTTTGAGTCTGCGTTTCGGTTAGCTAACCCCGACACGCCCGTGAGTCTCGCCGATGTCACATTGCGCGCCATGTTGCATCCGCTCAGTCGAGTCCGACTTGATTTCGGTGTAGGGAGTCTCTGGCGTACGGCGATTGAAACCGCTGGACAACTAGCGGTCTCGGCTGATCAGGCGCAGCAGCTTCGTAGAGTGGTTTACGAAACGTTCCATACCGGCGATGAGAAGGCAATCGCCGCTGCTGGAAGTGCCCTGCTGGCTCTGGAGCGGTCGATGCGCCCTAGTGTCGACCTGTATCTATTGAGTACGCACACCTCGCCCTGGGTTCGGAGTCTTGCGGCGCGCTTGTGGTTGGAAGAACCGACTTCTGCCCCGGACTTGGGAGAGTGGTTCGTGCGCGATTCGGACCGTCGGACCCGGCTCGTCATCGCCGATAGTCTTCCACGTCTGGCTCAGCTCGATCCCAAACTCCACGACCACCTGCGGGCCGTTCTCTCGGAGGACCCGAGCGCACTTGTTAGAGCAAGAGCACAGGGGTTCCAGCCCAACTGAACGCGAGCTGCCGATGATAACCTGATCCGTCCCGTTGTGCCGCCACCCCCCGCGTTGACCGGGTTGTGGAGGGGCGCCTATACTCTGGCGGGCGACGGCGGTTCGGCGAAGGGAATCGGTATGCGCATCGCGTACCTCGGGCCGGAGGGGACCTTCAGCGAGGAGGCGGCGCTGGCCTGGGCCACGCCGCGCGGGGCGGAGGTTGTCCCCTTCTCCTCGTTTCCGGCGCTGGTGAACGCGGTCGAGGCGGGGCTGGCCGAGCAGGCAATGCTCCCCATCGAGAACTCACTGGAGGGCTCGGTCAGCGGCACGGTTGACCTGCTGATCCATGAGACGGATCTGAAGCTCTGCGGTGAGCTGGTGCTGCCGGTTCGGCACTTCTTGGTCGGGGTGCCGGGCACGACGCTCGCTGAGGTGCGTACGGTGACGTCGCACCCGCAGGCGCTCGGGCAGTGCCGGCGGTTTCTCGAGCGTGCGCTGCCGGGCGCCGGGCAGGTGGCGGCGCTGAGCACGGCGGCGGCCGTCGCCGGGGTAATGGAAGCGGGCGACCGGTCGCAGGTGGCGATCGGAACCCGTCGGGCGGCCGAGCTGTACGGCGCCGAGATCCTCGCGGCCGATATTCAGGACTTCGACAACAACGTTACGCGGTTCGTCGTGCTGGCGGAAGCGGACGCGCCGCCGACCGGGCAGGACAAGACCTCGCTCTGCTTCAGCGTGAAGGCCAATGTGCCGGGGGCGCTCTATGAGGTGCTGGGCGTCCTGGCGGCCGCGCAGATCCAGATGACCAAGGTGGAGAGCCGTCCGAAGAAATCCAAGCTGGGCGACTACTATTTCCTGGTGGATATCGAGGGGCACCGCGAGGATCCGCCGATCCGCGCCGCGCTGGATCAGATGGCGGAGGTTGTCGCCGAGTTGAAGGTCTTCGGGTCCTATCCGGCCAGTCCGGTGCCGGCGCCCACGAAGTCGCGAGCCGGCGCGTAGCCGGGCGCGGGCCACGGCCGGGAGGGATGCGATGCGGGTGATCGCCGGCACGATGAAGGGGCACCAGCTCAAGGTGCCGCGCACTCGCCGGACCCGCCCGATGTCGCAGCGCGTGCGCGAGGCGCTTTTTATGGTGCTGCACACGCTGGGGGTGCGGCCGCGACGGGTGCTCGACCTGTACGCCGGGAGCGGCGGGATCGGCATCGAGGCGCTGTCGCGCGGCGCCGAGTGGTGCGACTTTGTCGAGCAGAACCCGGCGGCGTGTGCCGTCATCCGTGATAACCTGGCGAGCACCCGTTTCACCGATCGTGCCGCGGTGCATCAGACGACCGTGCAGTCCTTCCTGTCTCGGCCCCTGGAGCCGTACGATCTGGTGGTGATGGATCCGCCGTACGCCGACCCGCACATTCTCCAGACGATGCAGCGGGTGGCGGAGTCGGGTGCGGTGGCTGAGGGGACCATACTGGCACTCGGCCACTGGCCGCGGCTAGAGTTGCCGGAGGAGATCGGCCCGTTGCGGCAGATCCGGCGGCGCTGCCACGGCGATAGCTGCTTCTCGATCTACGAAGTTGTCACGCCGCCGGGAGCGGCAGACGGCGAAGCGACGGAGGGATGAGGTGACGCATATCGCGCTCTACCCGGGATCCTTCGACCCGATCACCAACGGGCACATTGACGTCGCGTGCCGCGCCGCGCGGCTGTTCGACGAGTTGATCGTCGCGATCTACGAGGGCGACGAGCTGCACGACAAGCGGGCCCTCTTCTCGGTGGAGGAGCGGCGAGCGATGGCGGAGCAGGCGCTCGCCGGCTTGGCGCCAAATTTGCGCGTTGACACATATCGCGGACTGACCGTAAACTATGCACGATCCGTAGGTGCACAAGTAATAGTTCGCGGTCTGCGGGCTGTCTCCGACTTCGAGTATGAATTCAAGTTGGCACATATGAACCGGCACATGGCGCCGGACGTCGATGTCGTCTGCTTGATGACGAGTTCGCAGCACTCGTTCGTCAGCTCGAGTCTTATCAAGCAGGTCGCCTCGCTCGGTGGGAATGTCCAGGGGCTGGTCCCCGACCACGTAGCCGAGGCGCTGGCACGGAAGTTCGGTGCGGTCGTGCGTGAATAACGACTAGAGATGGAAGCGTCGCGGTGCAAGACGGTCGTGGGGGACACGGACAGCCCAGTCAACCGGTCGACATCCTCATGCTGCTCGACCGCTTGGAGGATCTGATCAGCAACGGGATGCGGGTGCCGCTGAGCAGCCGGGTGATGATCGAGGAGGAAGACGCCCTCGCCCTCATCGATCAATTGCGCCTGGCGCTGCCGCAAGAGATCAAGCTGGCGCGCCGGGTGGTGCAGGAGCGGCAGAAGATCATCACCGACGCCCAGGCGGAGGCGGACAAGATCCTGGCGGTCGCCAAGGAGCGAGCCGAGTACCTGATGGCCGAGCAGGGGCTCATCAATGAGGCCAAGGCGCGCGCTGAGGAGATCCTGCGCCAGGCCAAGGACAATGCCAAGCGCTCGATGGGCGAGGTGGACGGCTACGCGCTCCGGCTGCTCAGCGAGCTGGAAGCTGTCCTCGAAGAGGATCTCGAGCGCATCAAGCACGTCAAGTCCGCCGTGACCTCCCGGTAGGACCGTCCTTCACGGCGCGTCCGTGGATAGCAGCTCTGTGGCGGCCGTGGAATTGCGGCAGCGACGCCGGCGGCCGTCGCTGGCGCAGGGCTGAGCAGGGCAGGGAGGACCACGGTGGCGCGCATCCTGGCGTTTCCCCTTATGCTGATCTGGCGCCTGACGCGCCTGATCGTCGAGGCGGTCGGGCGGCTGCTCGCCGTCGTGATCGGCTTCGTTTTCCTGGTGGTCGGCACGCTGCTGACGCTGACCGGGATCGGGGCGATCGTCGGCGTGCCGCTGTTGATCCTCGGCCTGGCGCTGATCGTCAAGGGCGTGTTCGGTTGAGCGCCGGGCCGGCCGATGCCTGGCCGCGCGCCACGGTGAAAGGGGTTGCCGCGTGAGCAATGCGATCAACCAGACGATCGATGTCGGCTTTCCGGAGGGGGAGAAGCTGCGACTCCGCATCCGAGTCGGCGGCTGCCGCCTGCGGGTGCGCCCGGGTGGGGGCGACCGCTGGGTGACCGGCACCTACCACGACCCGACCGGCACGCTCCCCTGCCGGGTGGTGGAGGACGGCAGTACCCTGGAAATCACCCAGGGGCTGAACGTCTCAAGCTTGACGGGTGTTTTCAGCGGTGTGCCCACGCTGGAGCTGACGCTGGGCACGGCGAAGCCGTACCGCCTGGTGTTGGAGGGCGGAGCCACAGAGAGCACGCTCGACCTGGGCGGGCTCCCGATAACGGACCTGGAACTGCGCCAGGGTGCCGGCAAGTATGAGATCGACTTCTCGGCGCCGAACCCGGTCATGATGGATGAGCTGGACATCGACGGCGGCGCGTTCGGCCTGGAGCTGCGGAACCTGGCAAACGCTAACTTCCGCGAGATGGAGGTCGACGGCGGTGCCTCGTCCTACACCCTCGACTTCGGCGGGAATCTGGTACGCCCGGCGGAGGTGAAGCTGTCGACCGGCGTGTCCACGGTGACTATTGCGATCCCCAGCAACACGGCGGCGAAGGTGGAAGCCGAGACGATGCTCGGGACGATCGATGTGGGCGACGGGTTCACCAAGCAAGAAGGGGCCTTCTGGACCGCCGCGGCCGTGGCAGGCGGCAAGCCGGTCCTGACCATCAAGGCCGAGGTCGCTCTCGGGGCGCTCCGGCTGCGTCAGACCACTCCCACGCAGGCGCTTCCCACCGGCAACGCGGGGTAGGCCGTGCCCGACGGTAGCGGGGATCGCCAACGGCGGCGGGTGCCCATGGCGAAAGCCGCCGGGCACCCGCTTATCGTGTGATCCGGTCGTGGTCGTCACTGGCCGAGTTGCCTGTCAGGGCGACGGGCCTATCCAGTAATTGATGACATCTCTCATTCGCGGGCCATCCTGAGCGGAGCCGTCCGCGGCGTGAGCCATGGACGGCGGCTCCGTTCGAGTCGAATGAGTTCCCCGCCGGGTGGTGGTTCCGGCGCGAGATCCTTTGCTCCGCTCAGGACGACATCCCTTCCAGCATTCGCCATGAATTTGTGCCAAGCGGAGTCGGTCGGGGCCGGGCAGCCGGGTGTGCCGTCGTTGCCGCTGGGTGCCCTAGCCACCTCGGTGACGAGTGGTGGGGATATCCGAGACATGAGTAGGGGATACGCGGTCCAGATGACCTGCCCTCCGAAACGGAGCCGCCCGCCATGGGACGGCGGGCGGCGGAACCGAAGGATCTCTGCGGTTGTGCTCCAGCGTCTCCCCGACTCTCGTGTGCCGGAGAGGGCCATCACTGGCGGCGGCGCAGGCGCGGGTCGAGGAGGTCGCGGATGCCGTCGCCGACCAGGTTGAGGCTCAGCACCATGAGCGTCAACGCAGCGCCGGGGAAGACCATCAGGAGCGGCGCCTCCCGGATGAACTGACGCGCCTCGCCCAGCATGTTGCCCCAACTCGGGATCGTCGGCGGCGGCCCGATCCCCAGGAAGCTCAGCCCGGCCTCGCCGAGCACGCCCTCGGCGAAGATGAAGGTCGCCTGGACGATCACCGGGGACCAGATGTTGGGCAGGATGTGGCGCAGCAGGATGTGGATGTCGGCCAGACCCGTGGCCTGCGCCGCTTCGACGAACTGGCGCTCCCGCAGGCCGAGGACGACGCTCCGGACCAGGCGGGCGACGCGCGGCATGTAGACGACACCGAGCGCGATGATCACGTTCAGCAGGCTCTGACCGAGCATCGCCATGATGCCGATGGCCAGCACGATCCCGGGGAAGGCCATCAGCGCGTCCATCAGGCGCATGAGCGCGCTGTCGACTCGGCGGTAGTATCCGGCGATCAGTCCGACCGCGACGCCGACCACGACCGCCACCAGGCTGACGCCGACGCCGACGATGAGTGAGACGCGGGTACCGTACACGGTGCGGCTGTAGACATCCCGCCCCAGGTTGTCGGTGCCGAAGAGGTGTCCCTCGGCGCCGACGCCAAGCAGGCGGTTCACGGCGTCGGTCTCCGTCGGGCTGTGCGTAGCGAGGACACCGGCCAGCAGGGCGACGAGGACGACGATGAGCAGACCCACCGCCCCGATCACGCCGCTGGTGTGACGGGCGGCCAGGTAGCGGGCCCGCTGGAAGAAGCTCCGTTCCGGGCGCTTACTGGCGCGACTCAGTGCCTGTGACTGTCCAACCACCATGCGCATGAGCCCTCTGCGGTGCGTTGGCGGGCCCTCAGAACGCCCGCCCGCCTAGCTGTAGCGGATGCGCGGGTCGAGGAAGACATACAGCACATCCACCAGCAAGTTGATCACGACGTACAGGAACGCGATCGTCAGCACGATCCCCTGGACGAGCGGGAAGTCCCGGCGCAGCACGGCCTGGACGAGGAGTCGCCCGACGCCCGGGATGTTGAACACCTGCTCGGTGATCACCGCGCCCCCCATGAGCACGGCGAAGGTCAGCCCGATGACCGTGACGAGGGGGATGAACGCGTTGTGGAGCGCGTGGCGGAAGACGACACGGCGTTCAAACACCCCTTTCGCCCGCGCGGTGCGGATGTAGTCCTCGCTCAGCACCTCCAGCATCATCGAACGGGTCATGCGGGCCAGCAGCGCGGCCTGGGCCGCGCCGAGGGTGATGGAGGGGAGCAGGAGGTATTTGAGCGTGGCCAAGCCCCCCTCGCCAATCGACTGGTACCCCTGTGCGGGGAGCCAGCGCAGCGTCACGGCGAAGATCAAGATCAGGTTCAGGCCGATCCAGAAGGTCGGCATCGAGATGCCGAGCATCGCCACCAGCATCGACCCGGTGTCGATCAGCGACCCGCGCCGGACCGCCGAGAGGACGCCGAGCGGGACGCCGATCAGGATCGCGACCAGGGACGCACCGATGGTGAGCAGGATAGTCGGCTCGGCACGCTCCAGGATCGCCTCGGTGACGGGCTTGTTCAGGAAGATGCTCGTGCCCAGGTCACCGCGGAGCAGGCCCTGGAACCAGTGGAGGAGCTGGAGCGGAAGCGGTTCGTTCAGCCCCAGCGCCTCCCGTACCTGCTCGACCTGTTCGGTCGTGGCATCCGGCCCGAGGAGCACGGCGACCGGGTCGCCCGGCGACATGTGCAGCAGGAAGAAGATCGTGATGGCGACGAGCAGCAGCACCGGGATCATGAGCAGAAGTCGCCGGACGATGTACGCGGTCATCGGCCTCGGTCTCCCCTACTCCTCGAACCAGACGTTCCAGAAGAACCAGTCCGCCGGGTTGACGTAGCCCTTCACCCGGTTCCGGTAGGCTCGCAGGGTCGCCCCCTCGCAGACCTTGATGTACGCGGCTTCCTCCCACCAGTGGTACTGGAGCTGTTCGATGTACTCCATCTGCTTGTCGGGGTCGGGCTCCGCGATGATCTTGTTGACCAGATCATCCTTGGTCGGGCTGGACCAGAAGCCGGGCCAGGACTCGCTCATGAACGGCTGCAGGACCGGGTGCGAGTAGCTCTCATGCCCGGTGATGAAGATGTCCCAGGCATCCCGCTGGCTGCGCGTCGCGACCAGCGTGGCCCAGTCCATCACCTGAAGGTCGATGACCGCGCCGGCCTTCTCCATCTGCTCCTTGAGCACGACGGCCATGTTGTAGTTGTAGGCGTACTCCTTGGTGGCGATCCAGCGGATCGGCGTGCCGTCATAGCCGGCGGCCTGGAGCATCTCCCGCGCCTTGTCGGGATCCTTGAGGTTGTAGAACTCCTTGCCGGCGTCGGTATACCAGGCCGTCTCCGGCGCGGCCATCTCCGGACCCAGGCGGTAGAACTCCGGCCGGCCGAAGCCCGCCGCGGCAGCCGCGTCCAAATCGCAGGCGGTCAGCAGCGCCATGCGCAGGTCGCGGTTGCTCATGATGCTCTCTTGGGACTTGTTGAAGTGAGCCCCATAGAAGTAGTAGGGCAGCACGACCTGCGTGGTCAGGTCCGGCTCGGCGGCAAGCGCGTCGTAGTTGTCGGTGCTCAGCGTGTCGGCGAAGTCGAATTCGTCGGTGATGAGTCCGTCGCCGCGCACCGCGACCTCCGGCACCGGGATGAAGCGGATCTCGTCGAAGTAGGCGATCTTGGTGCCGCCGTAGCCGTCGGGCCCGCCCTCCAGCGGCTGGTAGTCCTCAAACCGCACGATGCTGATGTAGCGGTCCGGCAGCCGCTCCTTGAGCATGTACGGGCCGGTGCCGATGAACTCGCCCATCTCGCCGTCGTGGGACGCGTCCGCGATCTCCTTGGGGATGATGATGGCGTCGGTCTCCGACAGGAAGACCGGTAGGATACCGGTCGGCTCGTTGAAGGCGAGGCGGACAGTCAGATCGTCGACCTTGTCGAGGCCCTCGACGCGCTGGAACAGCGTCTTGCCGCGACCGGAGAGCACGCTGTAGCGCTCGAGCGAGGCGATGACGTCGTCGGCGCCCATCTTCTTGCCGTTGTGGAACAGGACGCCGTCGCGCAGCTTCAGGATAAAGACCTTGCCGTCGTCCTGGACCTCATAGCTCTCGAGCAGCAGCTCCTTGGGCGCGAAGTTAGCGTCGGGCGCCCAGAGGGTCTCGAAAACGTGCCAGGCGCAGTTGTGGGTGACCGTCGCGGTGGTGAAGGTCGGGTCGAAAGCCGGCGGCTCGCCCACGATGGCGACACGTAGCACGCCGCCAAACTTACCCTCGGCCGTCACCTGCGTCTGGACGGGCCGGAACTGGCCGGCAGTCGGGCTGGCGCCCGGCGTTGCGCCGCCAGTCGTGCTCCCGCCCCCGGTCCCGGTGTCGCCCCCTGAGGACGACTCACCGCCGCAGGCGGCCAGGATGCCCGCCATGGCTGCCCCGCCTGCCAGCGTGAGCGACCCGCGCAGCAGCGCACGCCGGTTGACCGGACGACGCAGCCAGTAGGAGAGCTGAGTCGATCTGAGATCCCCAGCCATGGATGCTGAACTCCTCCTCCTTGCGAAACGACTCGCAAACGTATCAACCGCTCCCTGCTGCGTTGCAGCGCGGTACCGTTGCTCCCGTCTGGTTGTTGGCTGGGATAGGATGAACTGCTACTCGTCTCAGCAGTTCATCGGGGTCTGTTGCATGGCCGGCGGTTAGACTAGCACATCCTGCGGTGCTCGTCAAACGCGCAACGACCGTGTGTCGTGTATGCAGTAACCGGTACGGATCTTGACAACCCCGGTCCCTTCTGCTAGGCTGCGCGTCAGACAACCAAAAAGCGGCAACGACGACGATCGGAACTAGTACGCGCCGAAGCGGAGCCCAGAGAGCCGGCGGGTGGTGTGAGACCGGCGCTAGCGCTGGCGCGGAATGGATCCGGGAGTTGCGTCCCGAACGCTGCGGGTGAGCCCGCAGCCAGTAGGCGGCGCCGGAGACTCCACCGTTATCTGGGAGCTGGGTATCGGATCGGCTTGGATCGGTCCCGTACTCGTAGAGTGGGGCGCTTGCGTGAGCGGCGTCCAACAAGGGTGGCACCGCGGAGTTGAGCACTCAACCTCCGTCCCTTTCGGGGACGGAGGTTTTTTTGTTGGCGGGTTCGACCCGCGCGACTCCCGGCCGCCGCCAGCGAGGCGGGTCGGTGAAGGGTTATGAAGGATGCTCGATCTGCGTCCGCACCCCAACGGAGCGGCGACCAGCGCCGGGCGCTACCGCCCGACGCTGGAAGAGGTCGCCGCGCTGAGCGAACAGGGGAACATCATCCCGGTCTACCGGGAGATCATGGCCGACCTTGAGACGCCGGTTTCGGCATATCTAAAGGTAGCGACAGGTAGGTACTCGTTCCTGCTGGAGAGCGTTGAAGGCGGGGAGCGCCTGGCGCGCTACTCCTTCATTGGGACGGACCCGTACCTGACCCTGTGCCTGGATGATGGCGTGGCTCACGCCACGCTCCAGGG
Source organism: Sphaerobacter thermophilus DSM 20745 (assembly GCF_000024985.1). NCBI lineage: Bacteria > Pseudomonadati > Thermomicrobiota > Thermomicrobia > Sphaerobacterales > Sphaerobacteraceae > Sphaerobacter > Sphaerobacter thermophilus. The sequence goes on along the minus strand of NC_013523.1, from coordinate 2,074,986 downwards.
CTACAAGCAGACCAGCCGCTTCGACGACCCGCTGGTGGCGCTGCAGTCCTACCTGGAGCCATATCGCACGGTGGCGCTCCCCGGCCTGCCGCGCTTCCTCGGCGGTGCGGTCGGCTACCTGAGCTACGAAGCGGTGCGTTATTTCGAGCGGCTGCCGGTGGCTACGGCCGACCCACTCGGCTTCCCCGATGCGTTCTTCATGTTCGTCGACACCATGCTGGTCTTCGACCACCTGGAGCGCACGATCAAGGTCGTCAGCCACGTCCATGTCGACGAACACACCCCGCTGGAGCAGTCCTACGCCCAGGCGGTGGAGCGGATCGATCGGCTGGTCGCGCGGCTCGGTGGGGAGCCTAGCCTGCCGCTGGGCACTGAGCCGCTGGACGAGCGGCCGGTGTCCGAGCGCATTCGGCCCAACATGGAGCGCGAGGCGTACCTGGGGATGGTCGAGCGCGCCAAGGAGTACATCTCGGCCGGGGACATCATCCAAGTCGTCCTCTCCCAGCGGCTGGCGGTCCCGAGCGCGGCGCATCCGTTCACGATCTACCGTGCGCTGCGCAAGATCAACCCCTCTCCGTACATGTACTACCTCAACATCGACGATGCGCAGATTGTGGGCGCCTCGCCGGAGATGCTGGTCCGGCTCGACGGCCGAACGCTGACGACGCACCCGATCGCGGGGACGCGGCCGCGCGGCGCTACCCCGGCGGAGGACGACGCGCTGGCGGCCGAGCTGGCGGCCGACGAGAAGGAGAACGCCGAGCACATCATGCTCGTCGACCTCGGGCGCAACGACATCGGCCGGGTGGCCCGCCCGGGGACGGTGCGAGTGCCGCAGTTGATGGAGATCGAGCGCTACAGCCACATCATGCACCTGGTCAGCCACGTCGAGGGTGAGATCGCCGACGGGCTCGTCGGGGTCGACGCGCTGCGCTCGTGCTTCCCGGCCGGAACGGTCAGCGGGGCGCCGAAGATCCGCGCCATGGAGATCATCGCCGAACTCGAGCCGGAGCAGCGCGGACCCTACTCCGGCGCGGTCGGCTACGTCAGCTTCAGCGGGAACCTCGACGCCGCGATCACGCTGCGCACGATGGTCGTCCGCGACGGGGTGGTCTACCTCCAGGCCGGCGGCGGCATCGTGGCCGACAGCACGCCGGAGGGGGAGTACCGCGAGTCGCTGCAGAAGATGCAGGCGCTGGTGCGGGCGATCGAGCTGGCCGAGCAGATGGAGTACAGCGTGCGGGGCGCCGGCGCTGGCCTGGCGGAGCAGAAGGAGGGCGTCCGGTGATCCTGCTGATCGACAACTACGACTCCTTCACCTTCAACCTTTATCAGTACCTGTGCGAGCTGGGAGCCGAGGTGGTGGTGCGGCGCAACGATGCGCTGACGGTGGCCGACGTGCGGGCACTCGGCCCGGAACGCGTCGTCATCTCGCCCGGCCCCTGCACGCCGGCCGAGGCGGGCATCTCGGTCGACTTGATCCGCGAGCTGGCGGGTGAGGTGCCAATCCTCGGCGTCTGCCTGGGGCACCAGGCGATCGGGGTGGCGTTCGGGGGCCAGGTGGTCCGCGCACCGCGGCTGATGCACGGCAAGACGTCGCGGATCAGCCACGACGGGCGCGGGGTCTTCACCGGCCTGCCGAACCCGTTCGTCGCCACACGCTACCACTCACTGATGGTGGACGAGGCGAGCCTCCCGGCCGATCTGGAGGTGTCGGCGCGCAGCGAGGACGGGGTCATCATGGGGCTCCGCCACCGGCGCTACCCGGTGGAGGGGGTTCAGTTCCACCCGGAGTCGATCCTGACCGAGGCGGGCAAGGACCTGCTTGCCAACTTCCTGAGCGTGACGCCGGCTGCGGTTTCCGCGGTGGGCGGTGCGACCAGCGTAGTTGGCGCGGTCGGCGCGATGGACGGAGGGGAGCGATGAGCGTCAGAGCGGCGATCCAGAAAGTCGTCGACGGCGGGACGTTGACGCGCGAAGAGGCGGCCGCGGCAATGGACGCGATCATGACCGGCGAGGCGAGCGGCGCGCAGATCGGCGCGCTGGTCACGGCGCTCCGGATGCGCGGCGAGACCGAGGAGGAGATCGCCGGTTTCGCGGAGTCGATGCGACGACACGCGCTGCCAGTGCCGCGCGCCACGTCCGATGCGCTGGTCGACACCTGCGGCACGGGTGGTGACGGCGCGCACACCTTCAACATCTCCACCGCAGCCGCCTTCGTCGTGGCCGGGGCCGGGGTGCGGGTGGCCAAGCACGGCAACCGCGCCATGACCAGCCGTTGCGGCTCGGCCGATGTGCTGGAGGGCCTGGGCGTGCGCGTCGACCTGACGCCGGAGGCGGTCGCGCGCTGCATCGACGAGGTCGGCATCGGCTTCATGTACGCGCCGGTCTTCCACCCGGCGATGCGCCATGCCGGGCCGGCGCGCAAGGAGATCGGCATCCGCACTGTGTTCAACTTGCTTGGCCCGCTGACCAACCCGGCGGCCGCTCAGCATCAGATCGTGGGCGTCGCCGATGCCGCGGTGGCGGACAAGCTGGCCCGCGTGCTCGGCTTGCTCGGGACGCGGCACGCGCTGGTGGTTCACTCCCGCGACGGGCTGGATGAACTAAGCATCTCGGCACCCACCCAGGTGAGCGAGGTGCGCGTGAACGGTGGGGTCGAGGTTCGCCGCTACGAGCTTGTGCCGGAGGAGGTCGGGCTGCCGACCGCGCCGCTGTCAGCGGTCCGCGGCGGCGACGTCGAGGACAACGTCGCCATCATCCGCCACGTGCTCGGCGGCGGGAACGGCGCGGCACGGGCGATCACGCTCCTCAACGCCGCGGCGGCCCTCTACGCGGCCGACGCCGTCGGCTCGATCGCCGAGGGCGTTCAGGCGGCGGCCGAGTCGATCGACTCCGGCGCGGCCGCGGCCAAGTTGACGGAACTGGCGGCGCTGAGTCACCGGCTGGCGGAGGCGTGATGGGGACCGAAACGGGCACGATCCTGGACCGGATCGCCGAGCGGACGGCGGCCGACCTGGCGGAGCGCCGGGCGACCCGGCCGCTGGCGGATCTCGAAGCGATGGCGCGGGCGATGCCGGCCCCACTCCCGCTCGATGCAGCGCTACGGGGGACCACGACCCGCGTCATCGCTGAGGTGAAGCGCGCCTCGCCCTCGAAGGGGGCGCTGGCGGCGGGCGTCGACGCCCGCGCCGTGGCGCGGGACTACCTCGCCGCGGGCGCGGCCGCCATCTCGGTGCTCACCGACGCACCCTTCTTCCAGGGCAGCCTGGAGGACCTGGCGCTGGTGGCCGAGCTGGCGCATGCCGACCCGACGCCACGTCCGGTGCTGCGCAAGGACTTCCTGCTCGACCCGTATCAGGTGGTCGAGGCACGGGCGTACGGCGCCGATGCCGTACTGCTCATCGTTGCCGTGCTGGGCGGCGCGTCGCTGCCCGAAATGCTGGACGCGGTTCATGCCCAGGGGATGCAGGCGCTGGTCGAGGTCCACGACGAAGCGGAGTTGGACGTGGCACTCGCGGCCGGCGCGCGGATCATTGGGATCAATAATCGCGATCTTCGGAACTTCACCGTCGACCTGGGCACGACCGAGCGCCTTGCGCCGCGCATCCCGCGCGACCGGGTCATCGTGGCCGAGAGCGGCATCCACGGGCCGGGCGATGTGCGGCGCCTCGCGGCGGCCGGGGCCCACGCGGTGCTCGTCGGCGAGTCGTTGATGGTGGCGGCCGATCGGCAGGCCGCGTTGCGAGGGCTGCTGGCGTGAAACGGGGGCTGGTCAAGATCTGTAGCCTGGGGCGACCGGAGGACGCGCGGGCGGCGCGCGCCGCAGGGGTCGATCTCGCCGGGATGATCTTCGCCCCGGCCCGTCGCCAGATCACGCCCGAGGTCGCCGAGGCGATCGTCGCGGCGCTGCGGGAAGGCCCCGATGCAGCCCCGCAGGCCGTTGGAGTCTTCGTCAACGAGGCGCCGGACCGGATGAACGCGCTGGCAGAACGGCTCGACCTCGACCTGGTGCAGTTGAGCGGCGAGGAGCCGCCGGAGGCGATCGCGGCGCTATCCCGACCGGTGATCAAGACGCTGCGCCTGCGGCCGGGCACCAACCCCGCCGACGCACGGCGACTGGCCGAGCAGTACCTTGCCGCGCCCGTGCCGCCGGTCGCGCTGATCGTCGAGGGCTGGATCCCCGGCGCCCCAGGAGGGACCGGGCACGTGGCCGACTGGAGCCTGGCGGCGGTGCTTGCCGCCGAATATCCGGTGATCCTCGCCGGCGGCCTGCGGCCGGAGAACGTCGCGGACGCCATCCGCGCCGTCCGGCCACTGGGGGTCGACGTGTCGAGCGGGGTCGAAGTTCCCGGCGCCGTGGGCGTCAAGGACCACGCGCGCATCCATGCCTTCGCTGCTGCCGCCCGCGCGGCGTTCGAAGCCGAACAGCGCGCGTCTGCGCCCGACCCCGTCGTCGCTACCCGAGCGGACCGGAGCGACGGGAGCACTGTTGCGCTCCTGAAGGAGACACGGAAGATCGACCGCAGCATGGGAATCGAGGAGCGATCATGACGAGCATGACCACCGGGCGGCCACCGGCCGCCGCGCTGCCGGACGAGCGGGGCCGCTTCGGCCAGTTCGGCGGCACGTACGCGCCGGTTACGCTATTGCCCGCCATCGAGGAACTGCGCGAGGCCTACGACGCCGCGCGGCGTGACCCGGAATTCCAGGCTGAGCTGGAGCGCCTCTTGGCGACCTATGTCGGCCGACCGACGGCGCTCTACTACGCCGAGTCGTTGAGCCGGGAGATCGGCGGGGCGCAGATCTACCTCAAGCGGGAGGATCTGGCGCACACCGGTGCCCACAAGATCAACAACGCGCTCGGCCAGGGCCTGCTGGCCAAGCGCATGGGCAAGCCGCGCGTCATCGCCGAGACCGGCGCCGGTCAGCACGGGGTGGCGACCGCCACCGTCTGCGCCATGCTCGGGCTGGAGTGCGTCGTCTACATGGGCGAGGTGGACATCGCGCGGCAGTCGCTCAACGTCTTCCGCATGAAGCTCCTCGGCGCCGAGGTGCGGCCGGTCGGGACCGGCAGCCGCACGCTCAAGGACGCCATGAACGAGGCGATCCGCGACTGGGTCACCAACGTCGAGACCACCTACTACCTCATCGGCTCGGTGGCCGGCATGCACCCCTACCCTTTGATGGTGCGGGACTTTCAGTCCGTGATCGGCCGCGAGACCCGGCGACAGATCCTCGAGCAGGCAGGGCGGCTGCCGAACGCGGTCGTGGCCTGCGTCGGCGGCGGTTCGAACGCGATGGGGATCTTCCACCCCTTCGTCGACGACCCCGGCGTCGAGCTCCACGGCGCTGAGGCGGCCGGGCTGGGGATCGAGAGCGGCAAGCACGCCGCCACCCTGAGCGCCGGGCGGGTCGGCGTGCTCCACGGCTCGCGCTCCTACGTCCTTCAGGACGATGACGGGCAGATCATCGAGGCCCACAGCATCGCCGCCGGGCTTGACTACCCTGGTGTCGGCCCAGAGCACAGCTATCTCAAAGACACCGGGCGGGCCACGTACCACCCGATAACCGACGCCGAGGCGCTGGAGGGCTTCAAGCTGCTCTGCCGCACTGAGGGGATCATCCCGGCGCTGGAGTCGGCGCACGCCGTGGCGCTCGGCGCGCGGCTGGCGGCGGACCGTTCGCCGGACGACATCATCGTGATCAACCTGTCGGGTCGGGGCGACAAGGACATGCACACCCTCGCCGAGGCACTGGGAGTGGCGCTGTAATGGAGACGAAGACAGGGAGCCGGATCGCGGCGACGTTCGCACGGCTGCGGGAGGCTGGGGAAACCGGCGTCTGCCCGTATGTGACGGTCGGTTACCCGGAGCTGGACACCGTCGGCCGGGTCGGGCCGGCGCTGGTGGCCGGGGGCGCGGCCATGATCGAGCTGGGCATCCCCTTCTCCGACCCCCTGGCCGACGGCGCGACCGTTCAGCACTCGAGCCACGTGGCGCTGACCAACGGGGTCACGGTGGCGACCTGCCTTGAAGCGGCTCGTGATCTACGTCACAAGGGCGTTGACGTGCCCTTGATCTTCATGGGATACTTCAACCCCCTGCTCAGCTACGGTCTTGAGCGGTTCGCCGCGGCATGTGCTGAAGCAGGGGCTGATGGGGTCATCGTGCCGGACCTGCCTCCGGACGAGAGCGGGGACCTGCGGGAGGCGCTGCAGCGGCACGGGCTGGACCTCATCTTTATGCTCGCTCCGACGAGCACCGATGCGCAAATCGCGGCGGTCGCCCGGCAGGCCAGCGGCTTCGTCTACTGCGTCTCGCTCACCGGGGTCACCGGGGCGCGTGATCGCTTGTCGCAGCAACTGCCGGGGTTCATTTCGCGCGTACGCCAGCATACCGACCTTCCGCTCGTTGTCGGCTTCGGCATCTCGACGCCGGAGCACGTGGCGGAGGCCGGGAAGCTGGCAGAGGCGGTGGCCGTCGGGAGCGCTGTGATCAAGCGGCTGGGCGAGACGCCACGTGAGCGCCAGCCCGACGAGATGGAGGCGTTCATCCGATACCTCCGCGGCGCCTGAGCCGCCCCGGTGCCTCCGGGGCCGCGCAGGGCCGGAGGCACCGGATGGGCGCGTCGCTTAGGCGACGTGGGAGGTAGCGCGGGCATGTTGAGATGCCGGGGTATCCGCGGAGCGACCACGGCCGACCGGAATACGGCCGAGGACATCCTGGAGGCGACGCGGGAGTTGCTGGCGACCATGATCGAGGCCAACGACATCGCCGCAGAGGATGTGGCGAGCATCATCTTTACCACCACGCCGGATCTCAACGCGACGTTCCCGGCGATTGCCGCGCGCGACTACGGCTGGGACATGGTGCCGTTGCTGTGCACCCACGAGATGGACGTGCCGGGCGCGCTCGACCACGTCGTCCGTATCCTGATGCACGTCAACACCGAGAAGTCTCCCAGCGAGATCAGGCACGTGTACCTGCGGCGCGCGCGGGAACTGCGGCCAGAGTGGGCCTACGAACCGAACGGCCGGTCTGTCTGACGGCACCGGCTGCCGCCGCACCGTTGCGGCGCATAGGATGCTCCGGCACGGCGCCGGATAGAGCGCGGCGCGGGTTGCCCGCGTCTGTACCATCAGACGAGAGTCAGGGAGAGCAGGGAGCGGGCTGATGATCGTCGTCATGAAGACCTCCGCCAGCGAGCGGGACCTCCAGGAGGTGATCGCGCGCATCGAGCAATTCGGCTTTGCCACGCGCAGCATCGTCGGTTCCGAGCGCGCGACGGTGAGCGTGCTCGGCGCGCCGCTGCCCGACTCGCTGCAGGAGGCGCTGGAGCGGATGCCGGGCGTGGAAGAGGTCGTCCGGATCACCAAGCGCTACAAGCTTGCCAGCCGCGAGTTCCACCCGGACGACACGGTCATCCACGTCGGGGACGTGGCGGTGGGCGGCAACGAGGTCGTCGTGATCGCCGGCCCCTGCTCGGTTGAGAGCGAGGCGCAGATCATCCAGACCGCGCACGCGGTCAAGGCGGCGGGCGCGAGCATGCTGCGCGGCGGCGCCTTCAAGCCGCGCACCTCGCCCTACGACTTCCGCGGCCTGGGGGAAGAGGGGCTGCGGCTCCTGGCCAAGGCCCGGGCTGAAACGGGCCTGCCGATCGTGACCGAGGTTCTCAGCGTTGCCGATCTCGACATGGTGGCCGAGTACGCGGACGTGCTCCAGATCGGCGCCCGCAACACGCAGAACTTCCTGCTGCTGGAGGCGGTCGGCAAGACGCAGAAGCCGGTGTTGCTCAAGCGCGGCATGTCCACCCAGATCGAGGAGTGGCTGCTGGCGGCGGAGTACATCATGGCGCAGGGCAACGAGCAAGTCATGCTCTGCGAGCGCGGCATCCGCACTTTCGAGACGATCACTCGCAACACGCTCGACCTGTCGGCCGTTCCGGTTGTCAAGCGCCTCAGCCACCTGCCGATCATCGTGGACCCGAGCCACGGGACCGGGAAGTGGTACCTCGTCCCGTCGATGATGCTGGCGGCGGTCGCTAGCGGTGCCGACGGGCTGATCGTCGAGGTCCACCCCAACCCCGACCACGCCCTCTCCGACGGCAGCCAGTCGCTGACATTCGAGAACTTCAGCGCGGCCATGCCCAAGTTGGCACGAGTCGCGGAAGCCGTCGGCCGGACCGTGCGGGCACCGCAGATGGAGATGGCGGCGGACTAGCAGCGTCGCCCCTCACCCCCGACCCCCTCTCCCCTTGTGGGAGAGGGGGAGTTCTTGGGAATGCAGCGAGAGGATCCCATGGACACACCCACCTCCCCCGTTGATGCCGTACGCTTCGATGAGCGTGGGCTGGTGCCGGCGTTGGTGCAGGACGCAGCCACCGGTCAAGTGCGCATGCTCGGCTACATGAACCGCGAGGCACTGGAGCGGACCATCGCCACGCGACGGCTCCATTTCTGGAGCCGCAGCCGGGGCAAGCTCTGGATGAAGGGGGAGACTTCGGGCAACGTCCACGAGGTGGTGGAGATCCGGCCCGATTGCGACGGCGACGCCCTGCTGGTCCGGGTGGTTCCCGCGGGCCCCACCTGCCACCTGGGGACCGACACGTGTTTCGCCCAGCCGCCGCTGATGGTGGGCGAGGCGGCCGTGCCGCCGACGAGTAGCGTCGTGGATGAGGTGGCCCGCGTGGTCGCCGAGCGGCGCGCTCACCCGGTCGAGGGCTCCTACACGACCTACCTGCTGACGACGGGGATCGACAAGATTGGGAAGAAGATCGGCGAGGAGGCAGCCGAGGTCATCATCGCCGCCAAGAATGCCGATCCGGAGAACCTCGCCAACGAAGCTGCCGACCTGATCTACCACCTGCTGGTGCTGCTGGAGGCGAGCGACGTGCCCACCGAGCGCGTGTGGGCGGTGCTGCGCACGCGACGGGGCCGACCGGCGGCGGATCAGTCTTCGTCGGCGTAGCGGAGAGGCCGGACCGTCATCCGTCCGCACTCGAGGTCGATGTCGAGCACGACGTCCCGGAGCGCGGGGAGGAGCGTCTCCTTGCCAGCCTCGTCGCGCACGATGTAGACATCGTTGGCGCCCGTCTCAAGGATATCGGTCAGGGTGCCGAGCGGGTTCCCCGCTTCATCCACCACCGTCAGGCCGATCAGTTGGAAGTGGTAGTACTCGTCCTCGCCGAGCGGCGCGGCCTGGTCCGGGCCGATGCGCACGACCGTGCCGCGCAGATCCTCGGCCTCGTCGCGCGTCTCGACCCCCTCGATGCGGAGGATGGCCACCCCTTTGTGGAGCCGCGCCGTGAGGAGGCGGCGCGGCTGGGCTTCGTCATCGAGATAGACCTCGGTGAGGTCCGGGATGCGCTCCGGGAAGTGCGTCCAGATGTTCATCCGGACTTCGCCGCTGATTCCCTGAGGTGCGACGATCACGCCGATCGCGAGGCGGACCTGATCGGGAGGGGTTTGCCAGTTTGGCTCACTCATGAATGTCCAGGCTGGCACGGAGTCCGTTGCGGGCCGCAGCGATAGTCAAAAGGGTGCGCATTGCGCGCGCGATGCGGCCCTGGCGGCCGATCACCTTGCCCATCTCGGCAGCGGGAACGCGCAGGTCGATGATGACGTTCGGGCCGCGACGCCGGGCCTGGACGCGGACTGACGCGGGGTCATCAACCAGACCCCGGGCGATGTACTCGACCAGCGCCTGCAGTTCGCCCATCCCGTCTCTGTTTCGCCCCGGCACGGCGACCTCCCCGGTTTGCTGGTGTCTCGACCGTCGCGCGGCCTACTCCTCGGTCGCGCTCTCTTCGGTCGTGCTCGTCTCGGCCGGGCTCTCCTCGGCCGGCGCGGGCGCGCCATTGACCCTGCCGGGGAGGACGCCGGTGCGGACGAGCAGGGTGCGGACCGTCTCGGTCGGCTGGGCGCCGTGGTCGAGCCAGTACTTCGCGCGCTCCGCATTCACCTTCACGGTTGCGGGGTTCGTCTTCGGGTTATAGTAGCCGACCACCTCGATGAAGCGGCCGTCGCGGGGAGACCGCGCCTCTGCGGCCACAATCCGGTAGTGTGGCTGTTTCTTCGCTCCCATGCGCCGCAGCCGCAGCTTGATCACGCTTCGCTGCTCCCTTTCCTGGTCTTCTCTTTCGTCCGCGGTGTCCGGCGTGCCGATGGACTAGCACGATCCACAAGGCACACATGATCAGCCCGGGGCAACCCCGGGGACTCCAGGATATTAGCACGCAGCCGGGTGCGCGTCAACGCGTCACGGGACTTGACGAAGTTCCGTGGTATGCCGGAGCCGGCCACGGTAGAACCGCCACCATCGCCCGTTCGCTGTCCTCCTGAGCGAAGGCGGAGGCAGTGCCCAGCCGGTTCCGGCGACTCCCTCCGAGCCGGAGGAGCGATTCGGCGCGTGGCTGGTCCGACGCGAGATCCTTCGATTCGCTCATGATGACAGGGCTTGTGGAGCGTGCTACTGGCGGGCATACCGGGTGATTTCCTCAAAGGTCATCGCGCGTTGAGTGGAGCCGGTACTGGGGTAATCGGGCTAGTCCGGGCTAGCGCTGAAATACTATGTATCACCCCAACGCTTCGTGCGTTATACCCTATGAGGGATAAGGCCGGTCGTGCACGACCCGCGGCGGCGCGGGTCGCGGCGTCCGTTGGGAGGGAGTTGACGCAATGCGCCGTCTAGTTTCGTTGGCCACTGCGCTGGTGCTCTCGCTGGTCTTCCTGCCAGTGGGTAGCACTCCTGTGAGCGCAGCTGCGCCGCCGCTGCAGCAACTGGAACGGGTCGTCTACTTCCCCCAGACGGGCCATCATGCGCAGACCGAGTTCCTACACTTCTGGTGGAGTCACGGCGGGGTCGACATCTTCGGGTTCCCGATCACCGAGGAGATTGGTGAGGACGGGCTGCGCGTGCAGTACTTTGAGCGCGCGCGGTTCGAGTGGCACCCCGAAAACCCGGAGAACTTTCGGGTGCAGCTCGGGTTGGTAGGACGGCAGGTAACCGCCGGACGGGACCATCCGGCGTTCACGCCGATCCGGCTTGATCAGCCCTATCAGAACAACGACGCGCACTGGTACTTCCCAGAGACCGGCCACTTCCTCAGCTTCGGCTTCAAGAACTTCTGGCTGGCGAACGGCGGGCTGGACATCTTCGGCTACCCGATCAGTGAGGAGTTCACCGAGAACGGCCACACGGTCCAGTACTTCGAGCGTGCGCGTTTCGAGTGGCACCCGGAGCACCGCGGCACGCGCTATGAGGTCCAGCTCGGCCTGCTCGGCCGTCAGGTAGCGGAATCCCGGGGCGTAAACACGGCCGGCATCGGGCAGCGACCGGACTCCGGGGTCTTCCCGCACATTACCCGGCTGCCGGATAAGTGGATCGAGGTCAATCTGAGCGTGCCCCAGCGGCTGACGGCCTGGGAGGGGAACACGCCCGTCTTCTCGTCGCCGATGTCCGGCGGGCTGCCGCAGTACCCGACGCCGGTCGGAACGTTCACCGTGCAGTGGAAGCTGCGCTACGACGACATGACCGGCGGGCTCGCCGGGACTCCCGAGTACTACTACCTGCCGGATGTGCCGTACGTGATGTACTTCTACACCGGCGGCTATGCCATCCACGGGACGTACTGGCACTCGGACTTCGGCTACCCACGGAGCCGTGGCTGCGTCAACCTGCCGATCGACGCCGCCGGCTGGCTCTACAACTGGGCGCCGCCCGGAACGCCGATCTGGATCCACTACTAGGTCTTCGGCAACGCTCGCTCGGGGCGGGGACAGGTCCCCGCCCCGAGTCGTATCAAGCCCCAAGGGGCGCGGCCCTCACCCCCGGTCCCTCTCCCAATTCTGGGAGAGGGGAGCGATGTGAGTGGGCCGGGAAAGGCCGCCTGGGCTGCTGAGAACGAGTGTGGTGCCTCTATAGCGGGCGCTTGGCGGGTAGGCCGGCGCGGCGGGGGTACTTCGGCGGGACGGGTTTGATCTGCTCCACCACGACGATCGCGGTGCCGGCCAGCTCCGGCACGGGCGCCGGGTCGATCGCGAGCAGGCGCGCGTGGAGGGTCGCCAGCGCATTCGCGGCCTCGGCCGCCTCGTCTTGCGCATCGCGACCCTTGGGAAACAACCCCCAGCCACCCGGACGCAGCAACGGCAGGCAGTACTCCAGCAGGGTCGGCATCCGGGCCACCGCCCGCGCTGTCACCACGTCGAAGCGACCGCGGTAGTCCGGGAGGTGCGCGAGTTCCTCGGCACGGCCGTGCACGGCGCGGGCGCCGGCTAGGTCGAGCGCCGCAATGGCGGCGTCGAGGAAGGCGACCTTCTTGCCCGTGGCCTCGATCAGCGTCAGGTCGAGGTCGGGCATGGCGATCTTGAGCGGAAGTCCGGGGAACCCGCCCCCCGCGCCGACATCTGCCAGCCGCGGAGGGTTGTCGGGATTCGCCTCACGGAAGCGGCGCAGATAGGGGATGAGGAGCAGCGAGTCGGCGAAGAGGCGGATCTCGACCTCGGTCGGCTCCGTGACCCGCGTCAGGTTGATCCGCCGGTTCCAGTCGAGCAAGAGATCCCGGTATCGGGCGAAGCGGTCGAGCGCCGTGGCGTCGAGCGCCACGCCCAGTGCCTCGGCAAGTCTGGTGAGAGTCGGGAGTGCGGTCATGTGCTGTGTCCCGTGGGCGATCCGACGCTTGTGCTCCGCCGCGGGGTGGTGGAGTGATACCGAACCCGGTCGGGGCGCGGGGCTGAAGCCGCCGCGCTGACACGGCGAAGCCGCCTAGAGCCGGCTGGGGGTTCCGGCCGCTCATGCCCTTCAACGAGAGAATCCGGCATGTCCACTGACGCATCCCCAGCCCGCCTTAGCGGGCTTGCGCTGTCAGCCCGGGGGTTTCCCCCCGGGCAGGTGCCGACCGCATACACGCCGTGAGACGGAGCCGCCTCTCAGCTCTACGCACCACCGCCTGCGACCGGAACGTCGGCCGGGCGGGCGCCGAGGAGTGCCGCGGCGCGGGCGGCGATGGTCTCGGCGTCGAGGCCCGCCTGCTTGCGCAGCACGCCCTGGGGCGCGTGGTCGAAAATCCGGTCCGGCACGCCGAGGGTCGTCACCGGTAGCCGCAGCCCCTCGCGGGCGAGGAGCTCCAACACGGCGCTGCCGAAGCCACCTGCGAGCATGGCTTCCTCGACGGTGAGCAGGTGGCCCGTGCGCTGCGCGCTGGAGAGGATCAGCTCCTCGTCCAGTGGCTTGACGAAGCGGGCATTGATGACGGTCGCGTGGATCCCCTGCTCGGCCAGAATGTCCGCCGCGCGCTCCGCGGGCAGGACCATGGTGCCGAGCGCGACGATGGTGATGTCGTCGCCCTCTCGCAGCACTTCACCCCGGCCGATCGGCAGCGGGTGTGGCTCCCCGGTAAGCGGCACGCCGACCCCGGCGCCGCGCGGGTAGCGCAGTGCAATCGGTCCATCCTCGTAGAGGATGGCGGTCTTGAGCATGTGGCGCAGCTCGTTTTCGTCCTTCGGCGCCATCAAGACCATGTTCGGCAGGCAGCGCAGGTAGGCGATGTCGAAGAGGCCGTGGTGGGTTCGCCCGTCCTCCCCAGCGAAGCCTGCGCGGTCCATGGCGAGGACCACCGGCAGTTTCTGGATGCAGACGTCGTGCACCACCTGGTCGAAGGCCCGCTGGAGGAAGGTCGAGTAGATGGCTGCCACGGGCCGCAGCCCTTGGGTGGCGAGGCCGGCGGCGAAGGTGACTGCGTGCTGCTCGGCGATGCCGACGTCGAAGAAGCGCTTCGGGTGCTCCTTGGCAAAGGGCAGCAGCCCGGTGCCGTCCGGCATGGCCGCCGTGATGGCGACGATGCGCTCGTCCTCGCGCGCCAGCGCGGTCAGCGTCTCACCGAAGACGTCCTGGTACTTCGGCGGGCTGGGCGGTGCGCCGGGGATCTTGATCGACGCGGCGTGGTGCTTGAAGGGGTCGTTCTCGGCCGGCTCGTAGCCTTTCCCCTTGACCGTCACCGCGTGGACGAAGACCGGGCCGTCGATCTCCCGCACCTGCTGGAGGGTCTCGATCAGGTCGCGCAGGTTGTGGCCGTCGACCGGTCCGACGTAGGTGAAGCCCAGCTCTTCCCAGATCATGGTGTGGTAGACGACCTCTTTCAGGCCGTCCTTCATGCGCTTGCCCAGCTCCAGGAGCCAGTCGCCCTGGGGCATGCGGTGGAGCAGGCGTTCCACCTCGATCTTGGCCTGGGTGTACCGCTCGTCGGTCCTAATACGACTCAGGTACTTGGGAAGCGCCCCGACGTTGGGGGCGATCGACATCTCGTTGTCGTTGAGCACGACGATCAGCGGGACCTGCAGGCTCCCGGCGTTGTTGAGTGCCTCGTAGGCCATGCCCCCGGTGAGCGCGCCGTCGCCGATCACGGCGACGGTGTGGAAGCGCTCGCCCTTCAGCCGGCCGGCGACCGCCATACCGAGGGCCGCGGAGATCGACGTGCTGGCGTGCCCGGCGCCGAAGTGGTCGTGCGGGCTCTCCTCGCGCTGCAGGAAGCCGCTGAGCCCTCCGGGCTGGCGGATGGTGTGGAAGCGATCACGCCGGCCGGTGATGAGCTTGTGCGGGTATGCCTGGTGGCCGACGTCCCACACGATCTTGTCCTGAGGGGAGTTGAAGACGTAGTGCAGGGCAATGGCTAACTCGACCGAACCGAGGTTGGATGCGAAGTGGCCCCCGGTCTTCCCGACGATGATGTCGAGGATCGTCTGGCGGATCTCAGCAGCCAGTTGCTCCAGCTCGCGCAGGGAGAGGGCCTTGAGATCCTCAGGGCTGTCGACTCGCTCCAGCAGCATGGGATCGTCCTCCATCGCGTTAGGATCGCCCGCCTTCGGGGCGAACGCTCCGGTGATCCTATCAGGGGCCGAAATATGGCGTCAAACGCCCGCCGGGCGGGAGGCACGATCCGTGCCGCAAACGTCTGGCGTCCTGCCAATTCTGACAACGTTCGGATCGCGCCAATGTTACCTGAACGTTGTCATATGCGCGGACACGGAGCGCCGACGGGTACGGATCCCCTGATATCGCAGCGGATTGGGCCGTCAGTTGCGCGACATCCGGCATAGTCACCGGCCGTAAGCGGAGTACCGCGTTCGTGAACATTACGCGATGAGCAGGATTGCGCCACTGGTAGGCGTACGGACAGCGAGCGAGGTTGGCATGCAACATGCGTAGCCATAAGCCGGGTTTGGTGCTTCTGCGTGAGAAGCATCAGCGGGGCGAGTTGTAGGCGTGGCACGACGCCGTGCTCGGCGATCTGAGGATATGGATGGCGACCAGGCAACTGACTCAGACGATACTTGTGGTGGAGGATGATCCCTCAATAGCGGAATTGATTGCCTGGGCGCTCGACGATGCTGGGTTTGTAGTGCATACCGCGCCCAGCGTGGCCGAGGCGCTGCGGCTCTGGGAGCAGGCGGCGCCGGATCTGGTGGTGGTGGACTTCCTGCTGCCGGACGGGCTGGGTTCCGACCTCGTCCGTGCGATCCGGCGGCACACTGACCACGACGACATCCCGACCGTGGTCATGTCCGCGCACCCGCGGGCGCGTGAGCAGGCCCGCGCCAGCGGCGCGGATGCATGCCTCCAGAAGCCCTTCGATCTCGATGAGTTCTTCGTTACCGTCGAGCGTCTCCTCGGGCGCGACGGCGCGGCGGAGCGCTCCCTCCACGACTGATATTGCCCGATGACGATGCCCGCCGGATGGGGGGCGGGCATCCTCCCCTACCGCGATTCCGTTTCCGTTGTCGGTCCATACACCCGTTCCGCGTGGTCGGAACGCAATACCAGCGCGAAGGCCCGGGGCTCGGCGGGGTTGCTGACCTGCCGGTCGATCAGGAATTCCGTGAAATGGCGGATCTGTGCCGGGTCGGTCAGGCTGGCCAGCAGCGCGCCCCAGTCGGGCTGCGCGAAGCTGGGAGGCACGGGTACCGTCAGGGCGTAGGGCCGTGGGACGTAGTCGGTGTGTTCTCCGAGCAGCGCGGGCACGTGCTCCGGCAGGGCGATCACGACGTCGGGCGGCGTCGTGCCGGTCGCCGGCTCGTCGGCGTCGACCACGCGCAGGTTCGGGAAGTCGCGCAGGTACCAGGCGAAGGGCTGGGCGATCTCCTCATCGAGCACGATCGTAAAGCCGTGGCCGCCGGTCGGGTCCTGCACGTTCTGGGTGAACGTGGTCAGGTCTGCACTCAACCTCTCGATGCGGGTGATCCAGCGCTCCACGGCGGGCGCGGTGCTGCCGATCAGCAGCGGCTCGCCGGGCCGGTTGACATTAGTGGCGCCGAGCATCACCCCGGTGTGCAGCGTGACCCCGCCGAGCACGAGCAGCGCCGCAAGGCCCACTAAGCCGGTTGCCGGCTGATTGAGCCGGCGTGCCAGCCACACCGTCGCCAGCAGGAGCGGCACCAGCACCAGCAGGATCAGGATCGCCAGCGTCAGCAGCCAGGCGAAGCGCGCGGACGTGGCCGGCGTGCTTCCGAGCGTGTTGAAGGTGCTGAGCAGCGCGGCGAAGGTGAGGAAAACCGCCACCACAAATGCCAGCCCGCGACCACTCCAGACCTCCGCCCAGTCGATCCCCCCGACCAGCGCGCCGAGCCCCACACCGCCAGCCAGAACCAGCGGCAGCACTGCCAGGCTGTATCGGTCCGCGCCGGAGCCGGCGACTATCGTGGCGACTACCGTCCCGACCGCGGCCCACGCGAGGATCGCCCGCGCCGGACGAGCGGTGCCGAACGGCAGCTTCTCCCGGTTGACCAGGACCTGCCACACCGCAACGACCGCCAGCACGAGCAGGAGGAACTCGTCGGCGACCAGCACCAGTGGGGTCATCCACCACTGCGTGCCTGCGCTGGCAAGGTGCTCGCGCCAGAGAGTGCCGAGGCTCCCGGAGATGAATGCCGAGAAGCCCGCGGGCCGCGTGAAGAGGACGGTGGAGAGCGTGATCAGCACCAGCAGCAGGCCCACTGCCAGGCCGGAGAGATCTCGCAGCCGGGCATGGCGCCCGCCCGCCATGGCGATGCCTGCTCCGGCGGTGAGCGGCAGTCCCACCCAGCCGAGCGGGCCAGTCAGTAGCAGCAACCCGGCGGCCGCTCCGGTGGCTACCGCCGACAGGGTCGTGGGTTGGCTCAGATGGTGCAGCAGGAGGGCCAGGAACAAGAGCGACCCGGCGACGAGCAGGCTCCCGGCTCCCGCCTGCCTGGCGGTGAAGGCCAGGGTCGGCGACAGCGCCAGCAGGATGGCTGCACTGAGTGCCGCCCCGCGGCCAACCCAGCGCCGCAGCGGCCAGAGCAGTGCGATCGCCCCGAGGCCCGCCAGCGCGGGCACGAGGCGCACCACCCCGTCGCTCGGCCCGAAGAGGAACATGGCCAGACCCTCTGCCTCGACCACGAGCGGGTGCGTCCAGGCGTCATTCGATAGTGTCCCGCCGGTCGCGAGCGCCAGCCCGTCGGTCGCGACGCGCGCCTCGTCCGCCCCGAGCGGCCAGGTGGTGAGCTGGGTGAGCCGCACGAGCGCCGCCAAGAGGGCGGCCGCGATCCACCCGACCCCCTCCCAGGAGAGGGCGGAGAGGTCCAGGCGCCGGTCGAGGGCGTCGGGCGCGGCGTCGGCCTGATCGAACACCGAGAGGCGGTGCACCACCGGGCGTCTCTCCTTCTGCGTGGTGCCGGCGCGATCCGGCGCTAGTAGCGCAGCCCGTTCAGGTACGGGACCAGATCGGCGCGGACGTAGACACGGAACCAGTAGCTCCCGATCGGCGCTGGCAACTCGCGGAACGCGACCAGTCGGAAGATCTTCCCCTGCTGTTCGGGTTCGTGGAGCGACCAGACGCTGCGCCAGACGCTCCCGGCGACATCGAGTAGGGTGAAGGGCGGCTCCTGGTCGTCCTGGTAGTTCTGGCGGCCCTCGTTCTTCAACTCCGGCGCGTAGGCGAAGCGGCGATAGGTCTGCTCCTCCGGGAACCACCAGCGCATCGGGTACTGCTGGAAGACGTAGTCCTCCAGTTGCCGCTCCAACTGCGGCGTGACGTTGTCCTGCGAGACGAGCACCACCGGCCCGGTGGGTGTCTCGGTGAGTTGGGTGCCGAAGTAGCGGCGGTTGGGGAAGTTGCGCAGGTACCAGTTGAACGGCCACTGCGTCCCCGAGTCGTACCAGACCTCCAGGTTCATCCCGCCGGTTAGCTCCTGGGACAACGCCTCCAGTTCCCGGGTCACGCGGGGCACGTAGGGCGAGGTCTGCACGTAGATCAGCATGTCGGTCGGGACATCGCCCGCGCGGTAGGTCATGTGCCAGCCGACGTGCACCTGTCCGAGCGCCAGAGCGACGGTGCCGGCCAGGGCCAGGGTGGCGAGCATCTGCCTCACTCCAAGCCGGACCGCGGCCGCGATCAGGAGCAGGGCGAGCAGGAGCCAGGGGATGTAGACGATCCACCAGTGGTCGGCGGCCCAGGGCCGAAGCGTACGCTGGAGGCGGGTCCCGAACGTCGTCTCCTGCTCCACGTACGGCCCGGCGCTGGCCCAGGCCATGACCAGGAACCACGCCACGGCGAGCCCGACGACCCCGGCGCCGGCGGCCAGCGCCTCCCGGCGGCGGGCGGGCGTCCACTCGCGCCAGGCCTGGGCGAGCCATTCGGCGGCTTCGCCCAGCAGCGCGGCCGCCAGAAGCGTCAGCGGCAGCGCGATGTGGACGGTCAGCCAGGGCATCTTCTCACCGGCCCAGGAGAGCACACCCAGCATCAGCATCGCCCAGTAGATGAGGAAACCCTGGACGTAGTGGCGATGACCGAGCGGGCTGCCGCCGCGCCGTGCCCGGAGCCAGCGCCGGCCGAGGCAGACGATGCCCACCGGGAAGAACAGGGCGGCGACGAACTCGTACTGGGGCACCAGCAGCAGGTAGTAGAACCAGGGCTGCTCACCGCGCTGCACGCCCTGCTGTCCCAGCCAGTATCCGAGGGCGCCGAACGTGCCGCTCGCCAGCCCCATCATGTTCGAGAAGACGCTGGTGTAGAGGACGACGAAGACGAGCGTGCCTAGCCCGGCGCCGATCAGCAGGCCGTGCCGCTCGGTGAGCAGGGCTCGCAGCGCGGCCGCGGTCGAGCCTTCGGCCGCATCGCCGAGGATGCCCTCGATCCAACCCGCCCCCGCGCGGCGGCGGTCGAGCAGCCACACCGCGGCGACGAACGCCAGGAGCGCGA